>JAAEQW010000401.1 GCA_024231025.1 Candidatus Omnitrophota bacterium | reverse complement strand
AGACAATCTATATAGCAGTAATTTTAATAAATTTCAAAGTTGTTTGTCTTCACTTCTTCAAACGACGTCTGCAACTTATGTCGTCTACCACATTTTTTTGTTGGCAAGCTAACCTACACTAAAAGTGTAGGAACGGGATAAAACAGGTAAAAGTAAGGGATGAGTAGATCTTGTAACAGGAATTTGTGTACCCATAGATCCCGTGTAATCAGGGTGAATATTCCACTTTTAGGTTAGATTATTCCTGTGGGTCAGACGACGAAATAGTATAGAGCACATTATAACGGTAGCTTTATGACACATTGCAATGCATTTTCTTCGCGCGCGCATCTACGACGTTCGATTATGTATCCACACAATCAGTTGTGTTCGGACTCGTTCCTTTTTCATCATCGAATCATGGTTTCAATAAACACGTCTTTTACTTTTGAGTTGACACTGCTTATAATTCATACGTATCTTCCGTTTTCGTCGTACACATGAATCCTTTCTCTTCCGTCGTATACCTTCATCATCCACACCCTGAGTTTTTTTTGGTCCATAGAGCGGGCCAATGCCCACATTTTTCCAGGATGGCCCACTTAAATTTTCAGGAGTGGGCCATCGTGGCCCACATTTTTAATCCAAACGTACAATGGATAAATGAAAAAAGAACAAAAACGAAAATGTAATCAAGCGTTTCAAAGTCGAAAATCGCAAATAAACTATCAACATGCTTTAAAAAAGGTTATTGATAGAACCCCTTTGACATTGCGTGCTCGCATTGTGATGAATGCATGCACTGCTTGAAGCCAACCTTTATTGGGTTCAAAATTGAAACAACAGAACAACGGCTGCCATTTTTGACAGGGTT
>JAAEQW010000400.1 GCA_024231025.1 Candidatus Omnitrophota bacterium | reverse complement strand
TTGCATTGTCATATATGATTGATTGTTTTGTAGACCATCGCATGTTATTGCAACGGATTGTCCGTTTATATTTTTATCGAAAGATATAGAGTAATTGATTAATGCCAATTCGTACGAGTGTGAGTTTTTACTTAATTCTAATGGAAGTTCTAATTTATTTCCTTTCGAAACGTTGATCGCTGCGATCCACTTTCTTGGGTTTACTATAACCCATGGACGTAGTTTTATTCTGGTCCATTATCGAAGGTAGATATACGACGATGAAATTTTTATTTTCTTTTCATATCGTTAAACTCGTCAACATAGGATAATGTTTATCATTATCATTTACAACTAGTAGTAGAATATATTCTCAATGATTGCGGTGCTCTCGCGGTTATATTCTTTCCCTTTTCCTTATGATACGATTTCTGTGCGGCGGGTTCGTAAATATGTAGGTCAAAATTAGGTAGGGTATTCACGGGATATCTACCGCAGTCTTTTATTCTTCATCGTCGTTTGGTAGAATTAATAGGGTTTTCTTCCTCGTAGGTTAAAATTTTGAAGTCATTATGCATATGTTTTTCCCTTTTCGACGTTGGTGAAAGTTATTCGAGCTTTATAACCGCTCGCTCGTACTCGTGAATTCTTTTTTTTGCGAAAATGTTTATCAGTTTATTCGATATATCAAATTTCTTAACGTTAAACCATTTTAAAAAAGTTATTTTTGTCAATCATTAAGAAGCGAATCGTGACTGGTAAGTAATTCACCAGTCCGTTTACTATAGTAGTTTGAGGAAGATAGTTCATTGGGCCATTCTCAAAAATTGTATAACATTGTGTCAGGAACAAAAAAAAAATTTTTTTTAGGAGGTTTATGTATCGCTTTATAAACGGCATTTTCGCAATAACGAAATTGGCTAATAGGTTTCTTC
>JAAEQW010000399.1 GCA_024231025.1 Candidatus Omnitrophota bacterium | reverse complement strand
TACCCTTCTTTTCCATCTTTCATTACATGGGGGGAGAAACATAGGTTTTTTGCCCGAAGTGCATTTTTCAATCTTCCAATGAACAGGGCCGCTCTACGTGTGGACAATTTTGTAATTAGATTAATCAAATCTACAGTAACATGCTAAACCAACCGCAACCACTCTTTTCCTAAAAGTATGCGTACCTATATTCATTATTTTTCTGGTTCGCTTTACAATGTAATCACTGATTAGCATTTCGCTTGTGTGTGTGTGCATACTACACCAATGCAAAATGTATAGTACGATACAGTATTGAACAGTACAGTTAGAACACGTGCGGAAGGAAGTGCAGGAGCAAATGGTTATGTTTTGAACATGAACAAGAAGCAAAACAAGATTCAAGGCAGCAATTTTGGAGATCTCAGGCGCTAATACTGTAAATCAAGAAGTGTTCGGACTAGTTTTACTTTTGGACTTTTCGGACCAGCCTGGCCTGTCCGAAATTCAAATGGTCCGAACCTTTATATGGTAAATAAAAATATGCTATATTCACAGCCTTTATATAGTAATGTAGCTCTTTTTGGCCAACTAATGCCTGTTTTCTTAAAATTCCTCCTGAATATACCGTAAGCAGGGTGATTCAGAATTAATGGGACCATTTGTTTTTTTGAACAACTCTCTCAGAGTCAACCAGATACAGTTGTAATTTTAGGTTTTTATTGGCAGTGCTTTTCAGTCCTTAGTCGCCAAATTTTCGAATTTTTCGTTCAAGTAAGAGTGAGTTACAGCTCATTTTTTATGAAATACTTCGAAACATTGAAAATAGAATATCACATTCGAGTTCTACGCCTAAAACTATCCCTAAACCTGTTGTTTCAACAATTTCTCTCAAATGATGACGTTTACGTTGAGTGGATCCTGCTCCAAGCATCTGCAGCTGTAAGTCACCCTTACCTGAGCGGAAAATTCTAAAACTTGGCAACGAAAAAGCGCAAT
>JAAEQW010000398.1 GCA_024231025.1 Candidatus Omnitrophota bacterium | reverse complement strand
GAGAGAGTTATTCAAAAAGGAAGATGTTCCCTCTGATTCTGAATCACCCTAGCGGAGGTCATTTTGAATGAACCAGCGGTATCACCTCAAATAAAGCTCAATTTTGATAAAGCTCCGGATCCGGACAGCTCAGCCAGTCAGATTAACATTTTGTAGCTTCATAAAGGACATTTACCATACAATGCTGTGTAAAGGGTCAAAAATTGAATGTTGCCAAAAATTAATGAAACCAGCTGTCTAGGGGTAACTTCTAATGCTAAATCCAAAAATAATGTCAGTTTTTTGTTTAATTTTTATTTTCACCCTAATTCTTGGCATTAAATTATTTGGCATCTGAAATAATGGTGAGAAATAAATTTTAGCAAAAAACCGTCATTATTTTTGGATTCAGCATTAAAAGCTACCCTTAGTGGCCCAGTTTCGTAAATTATAGTCAACATCTAATTTTTGACCATTTTACTTAGCCAAAGGTTAGATAAATGGTGTCTCTGAACCTTAAACTGCTGACCTGAATGAATGACCTGTTTGCGTAAAATGCTTGCCCTTTGTCTCTTAATTAAAACAGGTTCGGTGGCAATCCGTGCAGTTTTCATTAAGTGACAGGTTGATAAAATGTGTAGGTGACTTTTCAATCACCCTGTATAAGACCCGGTCTTATATTAGGAAAGTAAACCCTAATATAAGCCCCTCGGTCTTATAATTGGGGGGTCTTATATACGGAAAAACCCGGTACTGTGCGATGTTTCAAGCATATAGACCTCACAGTTCCAGGGAAATAT
>JAAEQW010000397.1 GCA_024231025.1 Candidatus Omnitrophota bacterium | reverse complement strand
TGGCAGATTCAAGCTTGACACACAAGCCATATTTTCTTATACTGCTGACACTAGAAAGAGCTGTGATTGCCTCTGAGTAAGCACTGTGAGCCATTACAGTGTCGTAAGTCTGGAATACTAGCTGATTTTTTTCATTTCTAAAACATTTTTCTATTAAATTTATAAAAAATACAATATGTTACACTTCGATTCAGCATCTAACTGACAGGGCGGAGCTATGGAAAAGTTTTGGAATAGTTCACTATCCCTTCACCTTTTGAAATTCGCGATCGAAAAAATCAACCTAAATCCGAGCGCTACTTGGAACGATCGTTGTTTTCCGCGTCCCTAAAAAGGCAAAAAATATGATTAAGCTCATCATCCAAATCCCTTGTTTCAACGAAGAAGAAACTCTGGGCCTTACTCTTGCCGCACTGCCTCGTGAACTGCCTGGGATAGACACAATTGAATGGCTTGTCATTGATGACGGGAGTATAGACCGGACTATTGATGTGGCTAAGAAACATGGCGTGGACCATATTATACCTCACCATAAAAATCTGGGTTTAGCCAAGGCATTCATGAATGGTATCAATGCATGTCTCAAGCTAGGTGCAGATGTTATTGTCAACACGGATGCAGACAATCAGTACTGTGCGGATGATATCCCAAAGCTTATTAGTCCCATTCTAAAGGAAAAAGCAGAAATAGTTATTGGGGCAAGGCCCATCGACCAGATCAAAGATTTCTCTGTTCTCAAGAAATTCTTGCAAAAGCTGGGAAGTTGGACTGTTCGACTTGCAAGCAACACGGATATTCAAGATGCAACAAGCGGGTTTCGGGCTATTTCACGAAAAGCCGCACGCAAGATCAATATATTTGACAACTATACTTACACTCTTGAAACCATTATTCAAGCTGGCCAAAAAGACATTCCCATTACATGGGTACCGGTAAGAACGAACGAAAACCTCCGACCTTCCCGACTAATGAATAACGTGCCTGCCTACATCCGAAAATCAATTTTTACCATCTTGAGAGTATTTGCAGTCTATAAGCCCTTTCGTTTCTTTATATCAATTGGGGCAGTACTGTTCACTGCTGGAAGCCTGATTGCCGGGCGTTTTTTATGGTTTTATTCTATCGGACAGGGAGGGGGCAAAATTCAATCACTCATCTTGGCAAGTATCCTCATTGGCCTTGGCTTCCAGGCCGCAATAGTTGCCTTTATCGCCGATCTGCTCAGTGTGAACAGGAGACTACTTGAAGACCTCCAATCCCGTTTAAAGAGGCACAAAGCCGACGATGATTGATCCCTGTAGATATACTTTCGTAAACTCCATTCTAAAACCTTTAAGACTCAAGCAATCTGGTAACAAGTGGCCTAAAGGCCACCCCCTCCCAACGGAACGACTCATACCGGCCATGTAAGCCGCTCTTCGATAGCGATTGAACAACGATGGGAATCCGACTGTAGCTGAAAGGGCCTTTTCAAAAAAGCAGGTAGAAATATTTCAATCCTTATCAATTTCGAGTAAATATTATGAAGATAGTCTGCATCGGACCAACAGCACCATATAAAGGAGGAATTTCTCATTATAATACTCTTTTATGTCAATCACTTTCAAAATATCATGATCTTGAACTTATTAGTTGGAAGAGGAGATATCCTGCATTTTTGTATCCAGCAGAGCAGTTTGATAAGGCAAGTAAGAAAAAAATATCTTCAGATGCTAAGTTTATACTTGATTGTTTGAATCCTTTCACATGGTGTAAAGCTTGTAAAATTATAAAGAAAAAGAAGGCAGATTTATTGATATTTCATTGGGTTACACCATTCCTATTTCCAATTTTTTATTTTATATCCATTATAGTAAAGACATTTTTAAAGACAAAAATACTACTTATTTGTCATAATGTTTTGCCTCATGAAAGAGGTTTTTTAGATAAATATATTGCTATGGTTTTTTTTAGTACCGTAGATTATTTTATTGTTCATTCAAAAGAGGACCTTAGTAATTTACAGAGAATTAAAAGTAAAGCGAAAGTTAAATTAGGTTTTGCTAATTTTGATATTTTTAATGATGGCAAATATAACACTAAGAAAACAAAAAAGAAATTAAATTTGAATAAAAATGTGATCTTGTTTTTTGGTTTTGTTAGGAAATATAAAGGGCTTGATTATCTTCTGAAAGCGATGCCGGAGATCCTTGACAGCATTGATTTACAATTATTAGTTGTAGGTGAGTTTTGGGAGGATAAGTCGTACTATGTTGATCTTATAAATCAGCTTAATATAAAAAATAATATTAAATTAGTTGATAATTATGTGCCTAATGAAGAAGTTGGAAAGTATTTTTTAGTATCAGATGTGGTTGTTCTCCCATATGTTTCAGCAACACAATCAGGGATAATTCAAATTTCTTTTTCTTTTAATAAACCTGTAATTTCTACTCGCGTAGGTGGATTAGGTGATGTAGTATTAGAAGGTAAAACCGGATATCTTGTTGAACCGAAAAATCCTTCTGCTATAGCAAAAGCGGTTATCAAGTTTTATAAAAATATTGATAAAGTTGATTTTTCAAAATGGGTTGAAAAAGAGAAAAAAAAGTTTTCTTGGGATAGGTACATATATTTGATTGAAGATTTTTTATAGCTTAATTGAAAATCATAAAAATTCAATAATCACATAATTTCAAATCAGTGCAATTAGTATTGTGTCGACTACGAGAAGCTGCCAAAACATGTTTTTTTATTATGTCTTTCATTTTGTTTTTTGTTTTTGAGGGGATTTAATTAGGGTGTAGGAGAAGATTGGGCCGAGGATGAATAGGACGACGAGGGATATTGCTCTTCCAAGTAGTGCTACTGCGAGGGCTTGTGCAGGGGTTATTCCGATTGTGCTTGCTGAAAAGACGATGATTGCTTCGTCTATTCCGAGGTTTGCGGGAGTGATCGTTAAGATCATTCCAATGGTTCCAATCGAAATCAGGAAGATTACCTTAGTAAAACCAATATCAATTCCAAATATCTTGAACTGGAGAAAGAGCATTAGGGAACTAAGCAATAGTTGAACTAATAATAGCGCCGCCACAGATAGCACAACTTTTTTGTTGTCTTTAATTAAGTGCCAGCCGTTTATTACCTCGATAAATCTGTTTAGCCATTTGTTCTTCCTTTCTTTTAGTTTTGGGGAGAGGATTACGGTGAAAAGAAGAACTAGGAATATACCATTAAAGATTAGGAATATAATCAAGGGGAATGTTTCTGTTGACAAATAGATTAGTAACGTGCTTATTACACCCATAAAAGAAGCAAACAGGAAAAGTAAGATGTAGGACGCGGAAAGAGTTGCCAAGAAGTTAACATATGGAAATTTGTGTTTCTTTTTCAGGTATACTGCACGAGCAGCTATGCCTCCGAGGAATGGAGTTATTAGATTGTAGAATCCTGTTATAACAGAGAGTGCGTATGCCTCTTTGTAAAAGAGACGGGTGGAGAGTTGTTTCAAGAGTATAATGCTGATTTGAGATATAATAAAATATCTTGATACGAAGATGATTATTAGAACAATTAGAAGGTATGGTGACACAAGAGTTAACTGTTTGAAGTCTGAGATGTTTGTTTTTAGGTAGTAGATGAATAGTGCTACTAAAGTTAGGAGCGTTACTGCTGAAATGATGGTTTTAGTTTTGAGTTTCATTTTTTATTGGTTTATAGCAAAAAAGGGAAATAGTTTGATTTAATTTTTTCAGGTTAAATCGGGAAAAAAATATATTTGGATTTTTTCTGAATAAAGTTTTTAGTTTGTTTGTTGGTGGTGATGCAAGTATTTTGACTTCAAAACCTTCTTTCTCAAATAAGCCTCCCCATTTTCTAAGGCCAAAAAGTGAGTAATGTGTTTTATCCTGATAACAGTCCCACATATCCTCTCTACCAATAATCTTTAGATAATTTAGTATTATTGAAGATTTGTTAGGCACTTTTAAAACTAAAATTCCTCCTTCATTAAGCAGGCTGAAACATTTTCTAATTACTCCCGGGGGCTTTCTAAAATGCTCAAATACGTCAATGGCAATTATAGCGTCAAACTTTTTATTATCTAATTTTTCAAAATCTTTCTCGATATTCATTTGGATTAACTTTGTTGATTTAAGTATATTTTTAGCTTTGTTTATTGCATACGCAGAGATATCTATCCCGGTAGTATTATATTTTTCTTCTAATTCCCTAAGAAGATGACCGTAAGAACATCCAATCTCTAAAATTTTAGAACCTTTTTTTAAGTTGTTCTTTATGAAACTCGAGTAAGCTATATCGTAGAAACTAATAGTTTTTCCTCTATTAAAGTCTCCATCCTCAAAGTATTTTTTATTAAATTCTTCCATTTTTACTCTATCTCGTAGATTCTGATAAATCTACTTGGGTTTATTGGGTCATGTATACCTTCTCTTCAAGTAATTATGGGAAAATTTTTTAGGATTTGATTTATATTCTCCCAGCAAATTTTTCCCAGTCATCTTCAAGCTCCAAGAATTTATTTTTATTAATTCCCTCGGCACCAATTGATGTGGAGAGAACCTTTTTCTCACAAGCTAAAGCTTCTAAAATCTTTATCCTTGTGCCACTCCCACTTTTTAATGGAGTTATTACAATATCTGATGCATTGATATAGTCTTGAATTTTATCTACAAATCCTTTAAAGATTAGATTTTTATGTTTAAAATTCTTTAATGAACCTTTTCCGTTACCCTTACCACAAATAACTAATTTATATTTAGCCTTTTTCTTTTCTAATTCGGGAAGGATATTTTTTTTAATTATTTCTATAGCTTCAACATTTGGGTAATAATCTAATTGCCCAAAGAACAAAACGAATTTTTCATCTTTCTTTAGACCAAGCTCTTTTCTAACCTTTTTATTGTTTTTAGTGTTTGGGTAAAATATGGATGTATCTACCGGATTTTCAATTATTTCTATTTTATTTGGATTAAGTCTAAAATACTTAATTAGATATTTCTTATCTGTTTCTGAAACGCAGACTATTTTCTTTGCAAATTTGCAAGCCAATAATTCATAAAGATATACAATGGGCCAGATTCTACTTCCAGTTCTTTTAAATCTAAGAAACTCAACGTTATGTTCATCCAGGATATATCTCTTCCCTAAAAGAATTAAATTAAGACCTTGCCATGGAAATTCTAATTGTATTTCATCAGGTTTTTCTCTTTTAATTATTTTTCTTAATTTGTTTAATAGTTTAAAATTGAGTGCTTTATTTTTAGCTTTATCTTCAAACGGTTGGTATGCCTTATAACTTTCTTTTCCACATTTTCCAGCAGGACAAACTAAAACAATCTTATTATGCTTACTTAATTCTTTTGTAATTAAATAAACTCTATTTTCTCCGCCATTTGACCTAAGGAAAGGATTGTGTGGCGAAATAATCATTAATTTTTTCATTTCCCATAAACCTCAAGCTACATATAACTTCATCAAGATAGATATCTTGCTTTTTCAGTATGAGTACAGAGAATAAGAAGATTAGCCCTGTGTGTCAAGGTTGAATGACATACGTGTCAATAGTACGTGTCAATAGCAAATTAAAATGTCCGGTATTCATAGTGTTGATTGCGGTGGACCCCAAACTGCCAAGATTCCTGTGCATTAAAGAAGTGCCTCCATCCAGGTGCAAGGGTTTTTGGGGAAATCATTAAATTTCTTTGCACTTTTTGGAAAACATTTTACATTTAATTGACTGTTTTTACAAGCTTTATCTGTATTTCAGAAGACCCTAATCAAACATCCTTGAGATAAAAAAATGAATCATAAGTTACAAAGAATACTATTGACAACAATTCAGGATTCACCCTTTGAGAGTTTAATAAGACGTCTGTATGGCATTATTTCTTCCGATAAGGGGTCTAAGTATGACAGAGAAACCCGACAAGTCATGAGGAGAACTCTTAACAAAGATTCGAACTGTATTGATGTAGGCGCGTATAGAGGAGAGATTCTTCGCGATATGTTAAAATTAGCTCCATTAGGGAAAACCTTCGCTTTTGAGCCTATTGCGGAGAACTGCCGTCACATCTCCAAGAAATACCAAAATGCTATAATTCACAATATTGCGTTATCTGACAGAGCGGGAGAGTCCACGTTCTACCATGTGATCGGTCGTCCTGCACGAAGCGGCCTTCAAAGACAAGCTTACCCTGATCCTAACGAACAAGTAAAAACAATTAAAGTACAGGTTAGGCGAATAGACGATATTATGCCCAAAGACATCAAGATCGATTTTATAAAGATCGATGTGGAAGGTGCGGAGTTGCTTGTTTTGCGTGGTGGAGAGAACCTAATAAGGACGAGCAAACCGACAATTGTATTTGAACATGCGACAAAGCCGGCCAAGCAGTTTGGAAGCTCATCCGAGCAAGTATTTGATTTCATGACCAATCGATGCGGATTAAATATATCTTCTATGGAAAGATGGCTCAAAAGTAAAAGGCCGTATTCGATAAGCGAGTTCATAGACAGCGTATACTCAAATAAGGAATTCTATTTTATCGGTTATTAATGGTATCAACTAATGAACTCGACTCGGAAACCGAACTGAAAATTCAGGAAGCGATTGATCTATACGGCAAGGAGCGTACCCTGCTGGTTATCGCCCAGCGCTTGTCAACCATCCGTTACGCGAACAATATCGTAGTATTAAACAAGGGTAAGGTAGTGGAACAAGGCAGACATGAGGAATTGATACGGCTGCAAGGGCGCTACTATCGTCTCATCCAGGCTCAAGGAAAAGAAGAGAATAAAACACAAAGTATTTTTTGCGGATCACAGTACGTTTTCGATGGGAAACATACTGGTTATTTTAATTCAAAAACCTGATTTTAGACAGTACCTTTTTATTACCCTGAAAAAAGGATAAAGAAAAAAGAGAAGAAAGAAGCCAAGTGCGACCCGGTTCGGCTTCCAACGAAGGAATGACAAAAGTCTTGGTCGAAGAGCGGGTGCAATGAACCACCTCGAAAAACGAGCACCCATGACCTTACGCAAAACGTAGACAATTAAAAAAAGGATGGTCTCGATATCCTTTGCCTGTATGTATCGTAGCGGACCCCACCCTGTAGCGGATTGCTTCGAATCGCCAACAAGACCCTCCTGCATGGCTCGATCATAAAGCTGCGTACCTGGAAAAAAAGTCAACGGATACATGACAATAGAGATATTGTCGTCCAAGGACAGAATGAACTTTATGGAATCAAGTAATGACGCGGGTTCCTCCCAAGGATTCATGAGAATAAAGTCAAAATAAGTACGAAACTCTGCTTTTTGGTTTTTCAAAAAGCTAAGTATCGGGTCAAACTGTTCTCTAGTTTGTTTTCGCAAGTACAGTTCATTGTTAGTTTTATCGCAAGCGGTTTGGACACCTATCTGGAACACCTCACAACCAGCATCAATGAGCTTGTTTGCCTTTTGAGGATCAAACAATTGGGGACTGAACTCAATGTAGAAGGGCAATCCAATCCGCTTTTTGTATCCAGTTGCAAAGAGGTCTATTTCCTCATTGTTCCGAATAAACAGGTTTTCATCGCTCAGACAAACCGCTTGGAAAGCAAACGTCTTTGTCATATCTTCAATTTCGTCCAAAACGGAGGCAACGCTTCTTTTTCGATTAAATTTTCCCTTCCCTCGGTAGAGAATTTTCGAGGCTGAATTGGCGCAGAAGCTACAATTCTGCGGGCATCCACGTGATGTCGTTGTGGCATACCACTTTCTGTCACCTCTCAAACCCCTAGAATTTTCAAGCAAGAGTTGCCGGGTCATTTGCAACACATGGCGAGAGCCGTATTTCTTTTTAGCCCTACAAATGTACTGACTCTTCAGGTCATAATCAGGCGCGGGGAATTTGTCGATATTCTGTTCGAGCGGACGGATGTCGTTTTTGACAATACCATCAGCGGTCTTGAACCACAAATTCTTTATGGTATGATCAACAGTCCCATATTTAGCCATACTAACTACTAGCTCAAGCATGGCATTTTCGCCTTCGCCGACGCATACTATGTCTGCGTATTTCAAACAACTTTCAGGCTCAAAAGTTGGATGTGCTCCTCCCCACACTACTGGCACGTCCAACATTTCTTTGAACCTGGTGGTTAATGCCTGCGCATAACTAAGATACGGAGACATCACTGACAAACCAATAAGCTCTGATGATTGGCAGAAGGACACCACTTCGTTGAATTTTTCCTTACTGAGCATAGGAATACGGGCACCAGGAACAGCAAAGAAAAACAACATCTGCGTTTTTATCCCGTTCGCCTTTAGATAGGACGAAATTAGCCTCGGGCCGTAACACGTAATATCAGAATATAAAACAATCAACGAAATCAAGTATCTCTCCTCTTTATTTCCCCTCAATAATCCGGCGCTTATACAGTCCCACCACCTAACCTCTCAAATACAACTTTTGATTATATTGGCCCATTTCTGAATTGTTGTCAACACCAAAAGAGGCAACTACGAAGAAGAGTTGGTTTTTGAAATAAAAATGGATCACATCACTGAACATATTGAAAAAATGGTCCTGGATGCAATGCTCTCAGCTTTAATGAAAATTAAGGAAAGGAACATCGACTTTTTAAAATCAAAAAACAAATCCAAGAATGAACCTTTCCCGTTCTAAGACAAGATTAGGGCCGGTCTTATGATCGGCCTTTATCAGAATAATTTGAAAATCTATCACTTCGTATAAAATAATCAGGAAATAGCAGTCACTTTTATCTGGAAATCAACAAAGGTAAAATTATGTTCTGGGGGGGGGGAGGTGAGTTCGGATATGGAAATTTTGGACCAGCAACTCTTCTGATAAGAGTTCAAAAAAAATCCCCTGCCTAGTGTATAAAATCCAGGTAGGGGATTTTTTGTTATGGGTCAAAATAAATTACGTAGGAACTGCTAACAGTGCATGACAAAAAGAGATTCGTTTTCTTAGTCTTCTCTCTTCTTGCTACTGCCGTCGTGTTTCCTCCAAAATTATCAATCGATTTGTGAGCTGCTCAATAGCCTTCTCTTGCTCTATTGTATACAGTGTCAACTCTTCAATCTTCTCCAACAGCTTTGTCTGCATTTCGCCAAGACCGATAGGATTCTTCTCGAACTCGACGGCGCTCATGACATTTGGAAGATGTCCTTCCTTCTCAATGTATGCTTCCACATCCTTTATCGCCATTAGCTTATAATCGTCCTCGAAAACATAATCAGAAAGTACGGTACCGTTAGCGGTAACATCGCCAGCGACGTCCAGATCACCAGAGGAGTCTAATGTCATCCTGATGTCCCACGAAGCCCCATTGTAATGTATGAACTGGACGAAACCCATTGAAGCACCACCGCCATATGTAAATCTGAATTCACCATTTCTGCCGGTATCTGTCCACCTTGAATATGCTTCAAGGTTTCCGCCACCTGCACCACCATAACCAAAATTAAGTCTACCAGTCATACCAGACTGCTTAAAAAATGAACCCGGCACCACATAGCCCTCCGGAAGGCCGTAACCCGTATAATCTGATCCATCAGCCGTAATTCCTCCGCCACCCAGGTCGATTTCCTTTTGGGGATTTGTAGTGCCAATCCCCACATACCCATCTGATCGCACCGTAAAAGTTACCCCCCCCCCATTCGCACTTGTATCCTTAATTACAAGTCTTTGATCCGCGCTCTGGGCGCTCACTGGGTTGACATAAATTGTCATGCACAGAACAAGTGAAACAGCACATAAGTAAATAAATGATTTTTTCATTGTTTTTCCCCCTTCTTTAGTAAATAGATTTATAATACCTTAAAATTTATTACTTTAAAATCAATTTTTCTTTAACACTAAAACTTTTATCAAACCCCCTAATCTCTTTCTTTAATCTGAGATACAATTATGATTAACAAAAGACAGAAAACACACTCGTAAATGAATTATAAATGAGTATTTACCTCAATGCAACAAAAAAATGCTAAAATCTCAACAAAAAAATACTGCCCACAACATTCGATGTTTGATGTTGATGTTTGATATATGCAATTATGATGCCAATCAGCTTTGGGGAGGTTCATGGTTGCTTATTAAGTGATAAAATAAGCTGCCATTACAAACCGTTATGCGCAATCCGGTTTTATGGGCTAAAACATAATCATGCGCTATAGCAACAAAACCAGTGGGTTACACCAAATCGTCCGTGGTTTTCACCGAATGTAACATGTGAATTCGGATATGAAAAAGGAGATGGGCCCTGAGATCTATACTTTGTTTTCATATTGAATTGATCGCACTAAAAATTGGGCCGATCGAACATAATGTGCACTTTATAGGCTTTTCCAACGTAAGCGCGATCCTCCAAGACAAGGGAATCAGTGAATTAACCTGTCAATCAATTGCTATAGTGCCCATACCATTGAATATATTAATGTTTTCTTTGTGCCCCAAATTTGACGACTTCGTAAAAAGTCCAATATCTGCGTTACGGAAAATTACGAGCGGTTCAACGTACTGCCAAGTACGCCTCATCACGCATAATTCTCCGCGCCCCCGCTCAAAGTCCGGGATCTACGACTTGATCTTGAATTTTTTTCAAAGTC
>JAAEQW010000396.1 GCA_024231025.1 Candidatus Omnitrophota bacterium | reverse complement strand
ACGTTCAGCAGCAGTAGGAGTTTTATAAACTCGGCTAAATGAGCCACGGAAAGTGTGATTTTCAAACGGCTTGTAAATTGCTGAAATTCTTGGTGACAAAAGATAATTTTTATTAGGAACGGTAGAGTTGTTATCGAAACGCGTACCGGCAGTTAAAATCCACTGATCGTTAGGCCGATATTCATCTTGAGCAAACCAACTGCTAATCGTTTGGGTCTGATGTTGGTTAGTCATAATGTTTGCGGCAACGTTCTCTTTGGTGTATGCCCACTCTGCACCGAAAGAAAATAAATGATCGCCCCAAGTGTAGTTGTGTTGACTACGTAAGTTAAAACTGTTTACGTCAACATCGGAAGTCGCAAGCATTGACATGTTTTGATTAAAAATCGCAAAAAGCACATCGAAATTATAATCTTCGCTAATCGTTTGATTGTAAGTAAGTGCGAAATGATTGGATTCATTCACCCGCTTAAGAGTTGGAGCACTACTCATGCCAAACTTCCACGTTTCATGATGATCCTGCTTCATTGTTGTTTTGATGCTGATGTCTTCGTTAAGGTCGTACTCAAGATTAAGACTCACCTTATGGCGATCTAAATTATCACGAGACGAGGTTCCACTTCCAGTTGATCCACGACCAAAACCGTCGCTTTCATCATATTGATAAGAAAGGCGCGCATAAAAATCCTTCGATTCAAACGGCTTTAAGCCCATACCCAAGCTGCCCATTGCGTAGCTGTTTGTTCCACTGCGCATTTTTACATAATTTTCTTCAGTTTTCGCCGATTTGGTAATGATGTTAATAACACCACTTACCGCGTTTGAACTGTACAAAATACCACCGGGACCACGGATTATTTCAACACGCTCAATGTCATCGAGAGCAACCGGTAACGCACCCCAGGCAGTCGCGTTAGCAACCGGGTTAAATGAAACAACGTTATCAACTAAAACCAAGATATCATCGGTAAACACTCGAGGATTACCGCGAATTGATACCGCGTAATTTTGCCCGTCACATCTTTCCGTTTGAACTCCGGGTACACGATAAAACAAATCGCCAAGCTGAGTTGCGCCAGAGCGCTCAATCTCTTCGCGACTGATAACTGTCATTGGATTGGTAATATCACCGAGCTGCTGTTCACGCCGCGCAGCACTAGTTACGATTGGCATTTCGTAAAAAAGCATTAGCTCTTCTTCTTCTACGAAACCGCCTTGCGCAAAAACATCACCGAGAACTAAAGATAGCAAAATAAAACCACACAAAAACACTTTGAACTTAGCCATTCGGACCTCCTTTTATTTCAAGTTAGAATCACTACAGCCACTATGTTATTTTACACAATATTCGCTAGGTTTGTCAAGCGTAATGTGTCTTTTTTTTACTTTCTTCACTTTTCTTAATATTTTTTTAAAAAAATTTGGAAAGAATAATCAAAATCTGGATATATTTTTGATCAACTTAGTCCGGGGATTGCATCGGTGCTTAGGGTTTTAAATATGAGTCGCTCAATGACTGATTTATCTTCGTTATCAATTTCAACAAACTTAATGCCCACATAAAATATATTTTCACCCACTCCTTCGAGCATCATTTTGCCACTGGTCCATGCCACTACTCCCAAAGCACGAAAAGTTTTTGTGGGTAATTCAATATCAAGACTTACTAGGTCGTGTGTCCTTAAAAGTTTACGTGTTGCTACACAAACACCACCAGAAGAAATATTCCTACTAAAACTACCTTCCGGTGGATCTTTGTCATCATGCGGAAAATCAAAAATAGTAACTTTCCTGATTAATTCGATACGCGGATACCGACGACGATCAATTGGCATATACCTCCCCTCTCGCTACACACTTATAGTATACAACATCAATATGCCAATAGCAAGCGCTGCCCCAGACGATTTTACAAAAAAATAGCCCTTTACCTTAATAGTAAAGGGCTATTGTAATTATTCGATTAAACTTTTTGTGCGCAACCAAGCACATTTTCATTTTTGTGCTTATACATCTCAACTAATGCCTGACGTGCTGGACCCAAATATTTACGTGGATCAAAATCGGCCGGTTTTTCATTAAAGTGACGCCTAACTGCAGCAGTCATCCAAAGTCTACCATCAGAATCAATGTTAACTTTACATACTGCTGATTTAGTTGCCCCACGAATCTGATCTTCCGGGATACCAACTGAATCTTTTAATGCTCCGCCATTGTCGTTGATGATTTTTACAGCCTCAATCGGAACTGACGACGAACCATGCAAAACTATCGGGAACCCAGGAATCTGCTTTTCAATTTCAGCCAGAATATCAAAACGAAGCTCTGGGGGAATATAAACACCATCAGCGTTTTGCGTGCATTGCTCCGGCTTAAATTTGTTGGCACCGTGCGAAGTACCAATCGAAATCGCCAACGAATCAACGCCAGTTTTTTTAACAAAGTCGACAACCTCTTCGGGTTTTGTGTAGGTTGATTTCTCGGCCACAACATCATCTTCAATGCCAGCCAAAACACCAAGCTCGCCCTCTACGGTTACATCATGCTTGTGCGCATAATCAACAACTTTTTTGGTAAGCTCAACATTCTTTTCGTAAGAGTGATGAGAGCCATCAATCATAACCGAGGAAAACCCGGATTCAACACATGAAACGCAAAGCTCATAAGTATCGCCGTGGTCAAGGTGCAGGGCGATAGGAATTTCTTTTAATTTTTTTTCTGAGGCATAAGCTTTCATCATTTCAACCGCGCCTTGGCCTAAGTACTTAAGTAAAGTTTGATTGGCATACTTGCGGGCACCACTTGAAACTTGCAAAATTAACGGTGATTGAGTTTCGGTACAAGCAATAACTATTGCTTGGATCTGTTCCATATTGTTAAAATTATACGCTGGAACAGCATACTTGCCAGCCATTGCTTTTTTAAACATTTCCTTGGTGTTTGCAAAACCTAAATCTTTGTACGATGTCATTTTCTCCACCTCCAATTTAAAAACAGTTATATAGGGTGATTCCCTATTTTAAATTGGTACTGAGGGTTCCGCCCCGAAGTACCTTAGATTTAAAAACAGTTATATAGGGTGATTCCCTATTTTAAATTGGTACTGAGGGTTCCGCCCCGAAGTACCTTAGATTTAAAAACAGTTATATAGGGTGATTCCCTAGATACCCCGCACCCTAACTTAATATTTAACAGAACTCCGCCACAAACGAAAACTTATCGTTTTTTTCGTTGTTTAGAATCCTTGGGGCTTTTGGCGCGTTCAATAATTGGACGCTGCCTGATCTTTTTCTTTTTAAAAGCACGCAAGATTATTTCGGCTTCCTCAAAGGGTACAGTAATAAAGGAAAATCTATCAAATATGCGTACGTCACGAATCCTATTTGAATCAACCTTTGAGGTATCCTTTATCATCGAGATAAGTTTTCTAGGGTCAACACCATCAATCTTACCCTTAGCAACAAAAAGACGCGTTACCCCTTTTGTGTTAATTGAAACATCGCGAATTTCGTTGTAGCTACTTCTGCTTAGCTCATCTGAAAATGCACACTTAATAACTGCCGCTAATACCTTCTCGGGATCATTATTTTCTAGCATTTCACTGGCGAAATCAATAAATTCATCGCCCGATGATGCCTGGATAACATTATTTATATCATTTCGTATTCGCGCTTTCTTTGAATTAATAACATCGCCAATGGCCGGAATTTTTTCTTTACGAATATCTGTTTTAGTTATTCTTCGAATTGCTGCAATCTTGCGATATTCATCGGGAGTAACAAAAGTAACCGCGGTTCCCTCTTTTCCGGCACGTCCGGTCCGTCCAATACGATGGATGTATGATTCAAGGTTTTGTGGTAAAGAAAAATTTATAACATGCGTTAAGTCATTTATATCGATCCCACGAGCCGCAACATCGGTTGCAACCAAGATATTTATTTTTTGATCTTTGAACCTTTTGAATATTCGCTCACGCATATTCTGAGACATATCTCCATGAAGACCTTCAGCGTCATAGCCCCTATCAGAAAGTTTTTTATAAAGTTCATCTACATCAATTTTAGTGCGGCAAAATATCAACCCATAAAAATTCTCTTCGCTGTCAATAAGACGACATAGCGCCTCCAGGCGATCGGCATGGGCAACCTCAAAATAAATTTGGTCGGTAAGACTAACTGTTTCTTGGCTTTTTTTAGTGCGCACAAGTTTATACTCCGACATATATTTTTTAACCAAACGCAATATCCGGTCAGGCATAGTTGCAGAAAAAAGTAACATCCGCTTATCCTGGCTGGTATGCGATAAAATTTCTTCAACATCGTCAATAAAACCCATATTAAGCATTTCATCAACCTCATCCAACACCATATATGTAATTTGGTCAACTTTAAGACTCTTGCGTCCCAAGTGATCCTTAATTCGACCCGGTGTACCAACAACAATTTCAACCCCTTTACGCAATCGGCGCAACTGTTGATCAATTGACTGCCCACCATAAATAGCGATGACCCCTACTCTCTTTTGCCCCTTAAGAGAATTTATTTCCTCGGCAACTTGCAAGGCTAGCTCTCTGGTTGGTACTAAGATCAGAGCTTGTACCTTTTTCGCTCCTTGGTCGAGCTTCTCAATCATTGGTAAACCGAAAGCCGCAGTTTTTCCGGTTCCGGTTTGTGCCTGACCAATAACATCGACATCTTCGTTTAACAATAGCGGTATTACTTTCTCCTGTATTTCAGTTGGCTCTTCAAAACCTTTTTTTTCAAGCGCCAACAACGCATTCTTTGATAGTCCTAACTTTTCGAATTTTTCTAACATTATACTCCTTGATTATTAATTTTGCGCACGCCGGGAAGAATCGCTTCAGTAACGTCCGGCATTTGTCCGTAAATATTTTGATACAACTGATTATAACTATCTTTACCTCCACTCAATCCAAATACAAGCGGCATAACCCCTTTAGCCGCATCGGTCATTTCGCGGGAAATATTTTGAATATCCCATTGCGCATGAGTATCCTCTCTCAAGCGAGAAATATGATACAATTCTCTGGCGTTTACCTTTATAAGTACGCGCTTACGGTGAGCATTGGTTAAAATATATGGTGCCGCTAAGGGCGCGACTTTTTTGATATCGAGATAAACTTCTTCAGTTTTTTTGACTATTTCTAAAAAATCAGATTCCATCCCTACCTCTTTAATTGTTTCTGGAATTGTAACCCCTAAAGATAAATCATATTCCTGAGCAGTAATCGTTGCCATACGGTGACGTTTTATTTGACCAAAACACGCCGACGACATTGAAACATTAAATGTTAGATTAACATATTCAAACTCACGCAACACCGAATCGTAAAACTGAATGTTTTTCCATGCAGTCTTAAATATTTCAGCACGCTTAGCTTGTGATAAGTTTGACACAATGTCTTTACACTGCCCAAAAGGCAAATTAGATGACGTATGAAGCAAGGCGGCAGCAATTACGTTGTCCCCATCAGGAGTAAACTCAACTAGTTGCACTTGTTTTTGCCCGCCAACCACAGGTTTAACAATAATCTGTGAGGCAAGCTCTTTTAGCTCAGGATAAGTTTTACGATCCCGGTCGTTTTCGTTATGAAAAATAATTATCGACGGCGCAACCGGTTCAATTTGCTCATAAATCGCGCGCCCCAATTGTTTAATTTCACATAAAGGGTGAGAAGCAAACCTTCTCAGCACCAACTCTAAATTGCGCGCATTAATTGTTTGGCCAACTTGTGACTGCGTTGCTAACGCAGTAATATAGCGGGCATCTTCCTTTGCCCATCCTTCTAGCAAATTATGGTTTTTAGAATCCTTTGCCAAATCATCGTTTGCTTTAAACACATGTTCCTTTAATCGATCAAAAAGCTTAGAATACATCATATTTTGCTCTTTAATCATGGCAACAAAAGATTTTTCTAAGGGGGTATTCTTTATTTCATCAGGAATAACAAAATCATTGTTTAGGGTAATATAACGCTGGGACTTCTCCGTGTAGGAGCAAAGCCTAAACTTCTCTAATTCTTCCATCGCAAAACGTGAAACGCCTAAAATATCTAAATTAAAAACAGCATGTTCAGCAACGGAATGGTGACCCATTTTAAAAATAATTGTCGAATTGGACCTACGAGAGCGCTCAACTTCACTTCTGGAAGTGGCTCTAATTTCATTGATTGGTCGGGAATCGCGGCTAATACGCGCATAAGCAGCCGAAAGCACTTCAGGAGTTAAGTCGTCGCGCTTGCCAACCTTTCCCTCAAGCTCCTTTATAATTGTCGCATCAATATTATAACCTGCTAAATAAACCTTCACTATCCATCTCCTTGTTCAGTCGTAAGACGTAAGTATTAAGTCCGGAAAATCCGGAAAAAACTTACTACTTATAACTTATAACTCTCTCTCGTATCCTAGTTCAGTCATAAGACGTACAACTTACGACTTACGGCTTACGACTTACAGCTCATATATTGTATAGCTTTAAGCTAGAATACGCAAGGTGAATTCCACCCATTTGGCCCAAATAATTGCAGAAAGACTCTAAAAACGATCGAGCCAACGGATCCAATCTTTTTGAAATTTTGCAATATCGATATGACAAATATCACTTAGGGCAGCGTTAAAGTCCTTGCCTTGACCAATTTTCTCCAAAATATATCGAACGCGATTAGAATAATACCTCTGGTGCAAGTAAATTACCAGGACTTTTGCCTGTAAATAAGCTAGTTTTAATTGCTCCTGATTGTTATGGTCAATAAATGCCTTGTTTAAATGATCAAATGACAGCATCTTTCCCGATTTGTAGTAATTTTTAAACGAATTGACCGCGTTTTTATCGATTTTACTTTTGCCTGATTCATAATGTTGCGCTAGGCCCTCATTAAGCCAAGTCGGAATACTTGCCCCCACCTTTTTGAATAAAACTGCATGAACATACTCATGGTAAAGAATATTCTTCAGACGCGTGCCTTTATGCTTAATGTCGGACGAAGTAACTCTGATAATTCCATCAAAAGTTCCACCGATCCAGCCAGGCTCACCAGTCATGTTTTGAAATTGCTCATCAGTGTAGATTATGACCTGAATTGTTTGTTTCGGGTAATATTTAAAAGCATAACCAATGTTGCTATATGCTTCTTTCAGGATAGTTAGAACATTCTTTGCCAGGTTTTCTTTTTTTCGCCCTTCATACTTTACCTCAAAATAACCGCGTCTTTTCTCTTGAAAGTTACCTTCCAATTCGCTTTCTTTCTTAAGCTTAAGTAAGCGCTGCTTTAGGTCGGTTAAATTTGGATTAATCTCTACCGCCTTTTGCCAATGCTTTACCGTCTGCTTGATATCCCCTTTATTGTAGGTTACACTGCCCATACCAATGTAAGAAGCAAAATTTTCCTTATTGTATTTAACCGCTTTTCTAAACTTTAAAAATGCTGCACTAGGCATGTTATTATCAAGAAGTTGATAGCCATAATTAGAGTAAAATGTGGATAAATTTTGCTTTAAAATTTTATCCGAACTGTCCATTTTGTAAGCTTTTTCCGCAAAGCTTATGGCTCTCTCCCAAGATTTTTTCTTAGCCGATGCGCTGGCAACACCAACAAAAGCGTGATAAAGATTTTTCTTTATAACTTTATTGTTTTTGTCTTTGGTTAAAGCTTTTTGAAACAACTCAACTGCTGCTTCATATTGACCAGCACGCATACATTTAACGCCATCAATATTATGCTTCGATGCCTTCGCAGCAAAAGAAAAAGGGCTCATCGCCAAAACAAGAGCCCCCGCAAACAACAAACAAAGAATAACCCGTGTTGTTTTCATTTTTTTATAAAACCCTATAGATCAATAATCGAGATTGCCTGCGTCAAACCTTTAATATCCTCTTCGATTAGATTAAAGTCGCCGTTCTTGAGTCGCTGGTCACTAAAGATGCTGCCACCGAAAGCAACCGCTGAAGCACCGCAAGACAAAAATTGCGATACGTTTTTTGCGTTTACCCCACCGCATGCCAACAACTTAACATCGTCAAACGGCCCTTTTAGCTCTTTAAAATAATCCGGCCCGAACATTTTAGCTGGAAAAACCTTTACCATTGTTGCACCGCCACACCATGCGCGATAAACTTCCTGCGGAGTTAGTGCACCCGGAAAAACAGGTATACTTTTTTTAGCACAGCTCTCAACCACCTCAGGCACTAAAACCGGCGAAACAATAAATTCTGCACCACTGTCTAAAGCTTGGTTAAGGCTATTTAGGTTCAGTACCGTACCAGCACCGATAGTTAGACGTCCATTAGCTAACTTATGAGCTTGCCGAATTAAATCGGCAGCGGAGGCGGTATTCATGGTAATTTCGATGGTCTTAAGACCAGACGAGACCACCGCTTCAATAAGCGGAGCCACCATTTCTGGTTTTAAACCACGCAAAATCCCCATAATCGGTAGTTTGCTGAATTTATTAATATCCATAATTTGTATCGGATTGTATCGGGCGCGGGCAAGCGGCGCCCCTACTCCAAACCAATGTTGACTAAACTTTCGTAGAACTCGCGATAGTTGTCTTTTTTATCGCTATTACGTAAAGCCATCGCAGCACGTGGGTGTTCGTTCATTATTCCGGATATTACATAAGGAATAATGTAACCCCACTCGATTTTTTCACGTAACGGAATAAATTCTTTAGCAATAACATCAAGGATCGGACGAATATCAAACTTTGGATTTTTTAGAAATCCAACTAAAAGTTCTAATGGACAGTTACCCGCTGCCCGACCAATTCCGTATATTGTGCCATCAAGATAATTAGCGCCATGGATTATCGCCTCGATTGTATTGCTAAAAGCCAGCTGCTGATTGTTATGCCCGTGAAAGCCGATTTCCTTGGTTTTAATTATTTTTTTAAATCGCTTCACTAAATCTTCAATGTTCTCCTGATAAAGCGAACCAAAACTGTCAACAACATAAATAATATCTGCTTTGCTCTCCTCCTCTATCTGATGGAGTGCTTCATCTAGCTCCGGACCTTGATCCCGAGATACCGCCATAATGTTAATTGTTGTTTCGTAACCTTTTTGGACAAAGTGGTTAACCATAGCAATTGCCTTATCAATACCTTTTGCATATGATGCAACACGTATCATATCCACCGGACTTTCACTTGCCGGTTTAACATCATCAAGATTAACTCTGCCAACATCAACCATAACTGAGATCTTCGTATCGGACTCTATTCCATCAGAAACTCTTTTAATATGTTCGTCATCGCAGAATTTCCAAGCTCCATATTCCTTATCGGAAAACAGTTCACGGGAATTTTTATATCCAATTTCCATATAGTCAACGCCTGAAGCGGCAATTGCCCGATAGACGCTTTTAACAAAATTCGCGTCAAAATCATGCTTGTTTATAAGCCCGCCATCACGAATTGTACAATCCAACACTTTAATTTGCTCTCGATACATACTCCCTCCTTGATATAAATTTCATCAAATAAATGTGGCAAGAATTATAACAAAGGTCGGCTAAGCTGTAAACAAAAAGATACGGGACCAGGTTTTGTAATATCAATCGATTACCGTCAACGTCTTGTAGTTTTTTGTTCAGGGCGAACAAAAAGAAGCGGAAAGATGATATCGCTAATACAGCACGGCAGCCATACCGCGATGAAAAGAAAGAAAAACACACCCAAAAAGAATGGTAAACCCGCCGATGGAGCCTTGGCCATCATAACATGAAATAATGATGCCCAAGTACTAAGCAAAACATGGCCAAAATGAGGAAACTTAGTAGATGGTTTAAAGTAAGCGATAGTAATGCCTAAAATGGCCAAAGGATTTATTAACCACCACTTCTCAATAAAACCAATATGAACACGGTGATTGTGCATCCCGAGCAATGACTCGCCAAAATAAGGAATCAGCGAATCACTCAATGTCGCAACCCCGATCGCACCAACATAGCCAATTAAAAGAACAGAAAAGATATTACATTTCTTCGCATCAGTCTTGCACTTATAGTTGCGATACATTGATGCTGTAACTAAAGCACTTAAAACCACATGCGCAGGATGAAACACATAAAAAAGGCTATGCGCCGTCTCTTGAGGCAAGTTTCTAAAAAGAAACATTAACACAACCCCGCTAGCCGTGCCAATTAGCGTAAATGGTGCATGTTTTCTTAATTCTTCAACAATCATCGTGCGTCGATTCATCATTAAGATAATTTTAACAAATACCCAGCCGGTGTCAATGGTCTTAGTTACAGCTTCTCCCCAAACTTCCGGGGACACGTACCGATCCCCTTCGGGGCTTCCCTGCCCGTCCGGCAGGCGGGCGGTACATGTCCCCGAGCACGCTCCGTTTCATAGCAATATAAAATTGAAACTTTTGCTCTTTGCTTTATGCGAGAAAAATAGCGATGTTTATATCAGCGCGTAACGTAGGTCTGGAGCGAAGCCAGACCAGGTGATTTTTCGCAGCAGAAAATAAAGAGTAAAAGTGTAATCGGAATCTTTTACTCTTTGCTTAACTTCCGGGGACACGTACCGATCCCCTTCGGGGCTTCCCTGCCCGTCCGGCAGGCGGGCGGTACATGTCCCCGAGCATACTCCGCCGTGTTTGTTATTTGACATATTTTCATTAGATGAGTAGAATGTGGGTATGGACTATTCAAGGAAAACTAAAAAAGAGCTAATTGGGGAAATTACAAAAATCAATAAGAAACTCACCAAACTCGAGAAAGAAACCACACGCAACAACCAAGCCGACGAAGAAATAAGAGAAGCAAAAGAAAGAAAGTGGGAATTTGCCGATCTTTTACCCAATGCAGTTTTTGAAATCGACAAAGAAGGAAAGGTGTTATTCGCGAATTTACCTGGATTGCGCGTATTTGGACGAACCAAGCAAGATCTTAAAGAAGGATTCACCTGTTTTGACGTTGTTGCGCCAAAAGAGCATAAAAAACTAAGAACCAATATGGCGCGAATCCTAAAAAAGGAACCTCGCGCACCGATGGGCTACACTGGAATAAAAAAGGATGGCACAACGATTCCTGTAGTTATCCAAGCTACGCACATAAAAAAAGGCAATAAAGTTATTGGTGTCCGCGGAGTTATTGTTGATATCACTCAAGTTGAGCATGCAAAAAAACTAATTGAAAAAGCTAAAAATGATCTTGAAGAAACTATAAAAGAGCGCAGTTTTGAGTTAAAACTCACCAACGCAAAATTGCAGCGAATTATTCAAGAAACTATATCGGCCCTATCCTTTGCTATTGAAAAACGTGACCCATACACCGCCGGTCATCAGCAGCGTGTCGCTCAATTAACATCGGCAATCGCTGAAAAATTAGGATTTTCACTTAGTCGAATTAAAGGCTTACACATGGCTGCCTTAATCCACGACATTGGAAAAATTTATGTACCCGCAGAAATTTTAAGCAAACCAGCCCAACTAAATAAGATAGAGTTCGATATAATAAGGCTTCATTCGAAAGTGGGCTATGACATTCTTCACACCATAGAGTTTCCCTGGCCAATCGCACAAGCCGTGCTCCAACACCATGAACGGCTTGATGGCTCAGGGTACCCTTTTCGCTTAACTGATGACGAAATATCAATGGAAGCAAAAATAATTGCTGTAGCTGATGTTGTAGAGGCTATGGCATCCCATCGCCCCTACCGCCCGGCTTTAGGAATGGACAAAGCTCTTAAAGAAATTTCAAAAAATAAAGGAATCCTTTACGACCCTACAATAGTCACTGTTTGCGAAAAACTTATCACAAAAGAAACTTTTAAATTTAAATAAACACTTAACGCAATTAACTTTAAATAGTTGATTTTTGCTACCTTTTCGATATAATATTTTAATGGGCTTCAAAAAAGCAATACTAGCTATATCAATTTCTGCGCTGTCACTACTTAGCATTACATCTGCTCACTCAGGTACACTTCGCGACTACATCAACGCCAACGCAAAACGAAGACTAGTTCCTATAGAAAAAAAAATATTCTTTTCTACGAAGGATAAGGTATCAATTGGTGCTTCTATATTTTACCCCGAGGAAATTGATCCACTTAGCGAAAAAAAGTATCCGGCTGTAATCCTTTTTCATACCTGGAAAATGAACCGTTACGACTGGGCACACATCATCCCCCAGCTTAGAAAAGATGGTTTTATTGTTTTGGCAATTGATCTCAGAAATCACGGATCAAGCGACTTTAAAAAAGGTTGGGGTAAACGTCTAAGGTTTCACTTAACAAAAATGATCAATGACGCTGAAGCTGCCTATCACTACGCATTAGACGATCCGCTTGTTGACGACAACAATATTTCAGTTATGGGTTCAAGTATTGGGGCGATCATCGCAATCAAATTATGTGCTAAGATTAATAGCATTTCAAACGAAAATCCAATAAAATCAGCTGTCCTTGTTTCTCCCGCTAAAAATTATTTCGGTGTAACAACAAGCGTCTCAATACAACGATGCAAAAAAACTGCAATGCTTTTTGTTATGGATAAACACGACCCATCACCTACGGATAATACTATTTATAAATCCGGCATGGCTCTTTACAAACTTGCCAAAGGCGCTAAAGACACGCTAATCTTTGACGGTATTGGACACGGAACCCTTATGATGGACAAAGAAAAGTTCATTATGAAGTCTACTTCCTGGATTAAAGAACATATTACAAATTAATTTTACGACTGGCTATCAACTTTTGGGGTATGAATTTTACTAATTGATAAAAGGTAATAAAGAGGAATGCCTAAATTTAAAATGGCAATACCAGCAAGTGTTTCGAAAGGTTTAAATTTTATTGACCCGCAAATCAAACCGATAGTTATAAAAAGAAAGAGAATTGGCAAAAATGGATAAAAAGGCACTTTAAACGGAATCTCTTCTTTAGGCACTTTTCTTCGCAAAATTATCAAACTTATAACCACTAAAGCAAAGAAATACCAAAATACTCCTGCAGTATAAAAGGTTAAATTTTCAACAAAAGGTATCCCCCCTCTGCTTAAGGTTAAAAGAAGTATAGTAATCACAAAATTAGCAAAAAGAGCCATCCCTGGCGTTCGGCGCTTAGGATGCAAAAGCGCAAACACTTTTAGACCTCTAAAATCATCAGCAACAGCATAACTCATTCTTCCACCAGTTAAAATTAACCCATGAATCGCACTAGCCGCTGACACAACGATCACCAAAGACATAATGATCCCACCCTTTACGCCAAACCATATCGTCATAAGATCAGAAGCCGGATTAAATGTTTGCGCAAGGCCGGCCGGCGTAAAATAGCGCACATAAACAAGATTTATTCCAAGATAAATTATAACCGACCAAAAAACTCCTGTAAAAAGCGCCTTAGGAATGTTGCGATATGGATCTTTGGCCTCTTCGGCAACATAAACTGCCTCGTTCCACCCTCCATAAACCCACATCGTAAGCACAAGAGCGCTCCAAAAACCAGCCATCACGCCCCACAAACTTTTACCTTCAGGAATAAATACCGGAGCATAACTAATCGGCGTATCAGGTGTTTTGAATAATCCATAAAAAATAATGAAACACAAAATCAAAATTTTAACCAGAGTCATTACATTCTGAAAACGTTTACCAATCGTGATACCAATCATATTAATAAAAGTAAAAAAAGCAACAACAACGATCGCTAACAATAGTGCGCTTCTCCCAACTCCAAGATTAAAAAACATAAGAACCTTCTCTAATTCACTGGCAAAAATTAGCGCAAGAACAGCTATTGAACTGGGACGTATCACGAATACCTGGGCCCAAGCAAAAAGAAAAGACACAAGCCCCTCGCCTTTAACCGAATATGCTTTGCTCAAAAAAGTATAATCTCCTCCGGCCCATGGCAACAATGAAGACAATTCGGCATAGCACATTGCGCCAAACCAGGCAAAAAGTCCACCAAAAATCCAAGCAAGCATAATTAGGGCAAAAGATACGTTATGTTGGGCAATAAGCGCAGGAAAAACACTAAAAATACCGGTACCTAAAATAATACCGACAATTATGGCTGAGCAATCCCACCAATTTAAATCTCTTTTAAAACTAACTTTACCACTCATTTCTTCCTAAGTTTTAAAGGAATATCATAAACTTCGGCTAAAGTAAATAACTCCTTGCGCAATTTTAACAATTCTCGCCCATAAACCGGATCAATTTCCAGACCTCTTTCAAAATAAATAAGCGTTTTTGAGAAATCTTCTTTTGCTTTTGCAATATTACCACGGCGGAAATTCAATTTCCCTCTAAACAATCGACAATGCCCAACCTCCCTATACAAAACTCGCAGATTAGACATACCAAGATTCTCCTTGTGACGCAATACCTTCTCATACTGCACGAGCGCGTTCTCAACTGCGACCTCAAATTTATTTCCGTATCTACCCAATGTGTCATAAATAACAGCATTATTTAGATTAAGAAACGCAAGACCATCTGTAACATAAATATAATTTGAATTGGGAAAATTAACCTCATACAACGCAATTGCTCGATTGTTGAAATTTAATAATTTATCAAGTTGCCCAGCTTCAATGCAATAACGCGCATAACGACGAGATATCTCGTTTAAAAAGCGTCCGGTAATAAGGTAGCGGCTATCTTCTTTAAGCACCTCTTTAATAACTGCAAGGCTTTTTAATGTAATTCGATCAATATTTTCAGTATCCTGATTGGCGATATAATATCTTTGCAAAAAAGTAAAAGAGGATGCTTTCAAAATAAGACGAAGCTCACCCCATTTTTTTGATGTCGGACGTACTGAATCAAACAATTTTTCATATCGCTTTGGATCGGTTTTGTGATTGAGAAAGAAATCCTGATAAAGCGTTTTTAAATTGCTTAAAAATTTCTCCTCCTTTCGGTCAACCTCCAAAGAGGCAAGGCTGCTTAGCATTCGTTCAGGATATATGTAAGTGCGTGCAATTTTTTTAATTATTTTGCGCGCGTCATCAAATCTTTTTTCTAAAATGTAATGCTCAAGAGTTAGAGGTAATGCAATAAACGAATACGGACTAAAGCGTAGGTAATCTTCGCAAATCACCAGTGCCTTTTTTCTCTGGCCTGACTGCGCATAGCCATGAGTTAAACGCATAAAATTAATTTCAGACTTAATTTTGTACTCATCTTCATAACGAGCAACTTTTATCGAAGGGGTCATTCTGACATCTCTGATATTTGTCCAGTCGCTGACTATGAAAAAATTATCAAACCCCCACTTATCTCCTAATTTTCTGCGTAAAATTGAATGATTCTTGTCATGCAAAATTAAAATTCCACCATCACGATAAAGCAGCTTTTTCCAATAATTTTTTTTACCTTGAATGGCATCGTTTTCTAAATAAAGTAAGACGTTTAAAATCGAAACAAGATCGTACGGCGGAGCAAAATTTTTATCAAGATTTCCTGGAAGATCATTCAGGATATCATGATTAATAAATTTTATGCGAGTTTCAAAAAAATCTGGATCTTTTGGTTCCCAGATGTTCAGTTGTTTATTTTTTTCGAAATACTTCCTCAGCTTTTTTTGGGCATGCAGCGGTAATTGCTCAAACGAAGCATTAGAATATTTCATATTTTTTGCAAACCGTAAACTAGAGTCGTTAATGTCTGAAGCAAGAATGGTAAAATTTCTTATCCCCGCCTCAAGAAACTCTATTGCGTAAGTAATAACCTCCTCGCCGGTTGAGCAAGCAAAAACTTTTGCCTTAAACGGGCGCCCCTTATCAAGCGCTTTCTTTTTTGCAGTTAGGATATACGGCTTGGCCGAATCTATCGCAACCCAGGCTCGATAAAAACAAGTTGTGCTTAGCATATAGAACTTATCAACTAGAACGCTAAACAGCTCCGGACGCTTGGTTATGTCTTTCAAGCGAACTACACCATTGGAGCATAAGTACCGGTACAGTGCACCATCCAGCTTTTCGCGTGAATGCTCAGTTAACATCGGCTCAATAGCGATTTGAGAAACCTTTTCAATGATTCGGCTAACATCGCTATAAACCCCTCGCTTATCGTAACGGGGCCTTAGTTTGCTGTATTCAATAAAAGCAGGTATTATTTTGGGTGAAACCTCGTTAATCACTACTTCATTGGCAGCAAAAAACTTTTCAACAACCTCTAAATTACTAGGGTTCTCCACATAAAAATAGAAGTCGATTATATTCCCCAATTTTTTAGTAAAATGAACAACCGGCCGACCTTCTAATGTAAGAAGATAATCGTCATAAAAATTATCAGCGTAATATTCACCTTCTCCAATTAAGGAATTGAGATAATAGTTAACGTTTGTAGTTTGTACGTGGAATGTAGAATCTTGAGCGCTAAAAATCTCTTCACAAAACGCCACGCCCGAAGAAAAAACAATAGCGCTCAGAAATAAACATAATGCGGATAGTCTTTTACACTTCTCCTTGCAAGCCATACGGTTATTATAGCAGAAGATAAAAAAATGACAATAGTGAAGACTTTTTTGACGGGAATTTAATTAAACGAGTGGACAACAATTTTCACTTTGATCAAGCCTTTTTTCAAATCGGCAATTTCAGCAAATGCTTTCTTAGTTAAATCTATGATACGACCACGCTTGACCAATCTTCTAGCAGGACCCCGATCGTTAACGCGAACCATTATTGATTTACCGTTCTCACAATTAGTTACCTTAAGCAGAGTGCCAAAAGGAACGTTCCACATCGCACAAGTAAGTTGGTGGTCGTCAAAAACTTCCATATTTGCAGTTGTTCGTTTTATGCCACGATCGGTTTGAGAATACCAAGACGCAGTTCCATTTACCGACCGACCACGATCAAAAGAAAACCCTCCTAAAGTGGATGGTCCGAATATAAACATAAGAGTCATTAGCATTAAACAGATATTTTTCTTCATAATACACACCTATGCACTTTAATTAAGAAGGACTAGAAAGTCAGGTTAGCTTGCCACGGCTAGGTTTTTTGATTTGCTCCAAAAGCAGATCTATCAACTCATATGGATATACCATATATTTGATAGGAAAAGCAAGGCTATTTTAGAAATTTTTATAAAATATTGGGGTGTAGCGTGTTATAAAAGATATGCACTAAGCACATATTGCTGAACCATGCGGTGAGTGTTAAAAAATGAGCCATTCATAGCAGCAGCATGGCGCATTACATCGATCCACATTTGACGATTATGGTAAAAAATAGGGACAATTGTCTTCTCTAATTTTTCATACAACGAATACGCATCTCTTTGGTCAACGCTATCACTATCTAAAGCCGAGCCAATTGCCCAACCGGTAAGACCCTCAATACATCCTTCAATCCACCATCCATCCAGTATGCTAAAACTTGGCACCGCGTTGTGCGCGGCTTTCATTCCCGACGTACCAGATGCCTCTTTAGGCTTGCGTGGAGTGTTTAACCAGAGATCAACCCCCGAAACAAGCAGCTTGGCGAGCTCCATATCGTAATGCTGCAAATACACTATCTTGATTTTATCTTTAAGCTGTTCGGAAACGGAATAAATTCTTTTTATTAACTCCTTGCCTGGCCAATCTTTGGGATGAGTTTTTCCGGCAAAAACAAATTGTATTTTGCCGATGTTTTCGGAAATAGTGACTAATCGATTAACATCGAAAAAAACTAAATCGGCGCGTTTATAAGCAGTGGTTCTTCTAGCAAAACCAATCGTTAGTGTATCATAATCCATTCCTGCTTCAGTTGTTTGATTTATGTGATCAATTAGTAGTTTCTTTGCCTTTTGATGAGTGTCCCAAACCGCATCTTTAGGAATACTTAAAGCATAACGCAAAGCAAACGGGTCCTTAGTCCAACCGGGAATATATTGATCGTAAAGTTCCTTAAAGTGCGGGCAAATCCATGTCGAAGAATGAATGCCATTAGTGATTGACGCAATATCGTAACCGGGAAACATCTCTCGAGAAACTTCACCGTGTTGCTTGGCAACCCCATTAACGTAGTGACTCAAATTTAAGGCAAGAAGCGTCATGTTGAGCTCTTCCTCTCCGCTAATGCTTTTTAAAAAATCCATCGGAAAATAATCGCCCAACACTTGCCACACTAAGTCGTATGAGAATTTATCATGCCCCGCAGGAACAGGGGTATGAGTTGTAAACACGCACATCCGCCTTACACGATCAATATCCCATATTGGATCTTGTTCGCGTTTTTTTTCGTTAAGCAGTTCAAGAGTTAGAAGGCTCGCATGCCCTTCATTCATGTGATATCGGCTTATCCGGTGATAGCCTAACTCCTTAAGCATTCTGACGCCGCCAATACCTAAAATAGCTTCTTGGGCCAGGCGATACTTTCTATCTCCACCGTAAAGATAATGACAAAGACCGCGATCATCCTCACTATTGCCTTCAACATCAGTATCAAGAAAGATTACCGGAACATGATAACCCGTTGCTCCAATAACATTGTAACACCAGGCTTTAATACGAACTGTCCGGCCTTCGATAAGAACACTTGTTTGTTTTTTCAGCGGTTTAAGCAATTTACGCGGCGCCCATTCATAAGGTAACTCCTGCTGGTTGCCGTGTTCGTCCAACTGCTGATAAAAATATCCCTTCTTATAAAGCAACGATACCGCAACAATCGGAACATTAAGATCAGCGCATGATTTTATTGTATCGCCAGCCAAAATTCCAAGACCGCCGCTATAGGTTGGAATTTTAGGGTGAATGCCAATTTCCATAGAAAAATAGGCAATTGCCCTACTGTGCTTGCGTATTCTTGAAAGTTGTGGTTTCTTGTTTTTGCTTTCCATAGTTTTACCGATTATATCATACTTTCGCCGATAAACTAAAAAATATTACTATCTAACTCATCCAAAATTTTTACTAATTTAGCCAATGGTAAGCCAACAACATTATAAAAACAGCCCTCAATGCGCTCAACAAAAATCGCCCCCATTCCCTGAATATCAAAACTGCCTGCCTTATTCATTACATAAACATTATCCAGATAATTTCTTATCTGACAATCATTTACCTTACGCATATAAACTTTTGTTTTTGCGTAATCGGTAAAGATTTTACCGCTTTCGGTGTCGCTAACCGCTATTCCTGTATAAACCCATTGCGGCTTAGAAGTAAGCAGCTTTAAAGTTTTAAACGCATCTTTTTTACTTTTTGGCTTACCGATAATTCTCTTCCCGACTAAAACTACCGTGTCAGCAGATATAATAACTCCTGACCTGATCCGGCAGGCTGCATCCTTTGCTTTCAATAACGCATTCGCGATAACTAGATCCTTACAGTTTGTTTTTATTCTATTGCACTCCCTTACCTTTGGTACAACCACCTTAAACTTTATTCCGATCTGTTTTAGAAGTTTTTTTCTTTGTTCAGATTGAGACGCCAAAATTATCTTTCGCATTTGATACCTGCTTTAATAATAATCAATCACCAAGATACAATAACCAGACAATAACCAAACATCAAGAAATAATAACCAAGTAGTTTGGAGATTGGATATTGGTTATTGATTATTATTTGGTTATTGTTTCTTGTATCTTGGTTATTCTTAATTTTACACTACCCCTTTTTACTTTGCGCTACTTTCTCCTGCCAAATAACCTGTCGAAAACGCCTGTTGCAAGTTGTAACCTCCACTTGCGGCCGCACCATCAATAATTTCACCGGCAAAATACAAACCGGAAATAATCTTTGACTCCATCGTCCGAGGGTTAATTTCTTTTTGCGAAACTCCTCCGCAAGTAACCATCGCTTCCTCAAGAGAAAGCGAACCACTTATCGACAAAGATAAAGCCTTCAAGCTATCGGCAATAAGCCGGCGATCAACACGAGAGATTTGATTAACTTTTTGCTTAAGGTCCAACCCCAAATTATCAGCAAAAACATTAATCAACCTTCTAGGCAGCATTTTTTTAAGAGCATTTCCTAAATCACTGGCCCCTTTAAACTCTTTTAGCAATCGGTTTTTGAGTCCTTCGACATCCAACCCCGGCTTAAGATCAATATATAACTCAATTCTTGTGCTTTTAAGTGACATTATTTCTGCACTTAGGTCTAGGACCAACGGACCAGAAACCCCAAAATGTGTAAAAAGCAACTCACCAATACCGGAAACTATTTTTTTCTTACCGGACTTAAAAGTGATTCGAATATTTTTTAGTGTTAAACCCTGTAGGTCTTTAACCCATCGCTCTTTAGTTTTCAAAGGTACCAACCCAGGCAGAAGAGCAGTTGTGGTGTGCCCTAATTTTCGAGCGACTCGATACCCGTCGCCGGTTGATCCAGTAACGCGAAAAGAATCCCCTCCGGTGGCTAAAACTACCGTTTTGGCATTTAGTGTTTTTTTCTCGCATTTAGCAAAAAAACGCTCATCTTTTTTCTCAAGATCTAAGAGGGTTGTATTGTAGAAAATTTCGACTTTGCGATCCTTCAAGCATTTTTGCAATAACCCAACCACCGAATGCGAATCATCAGTAATTGGAAACACCCTACCCTGGCGTTCAGCTTTCATTTCAAGGCCGTGTTCTTTAAAAAAATTTATGAGATCGGTATTAAAAAAAGAATGAAAAGCCGTTCTGTAAAACTGACCGCGCTTGCCAAACTTTTCTAAAAAGCTATCGATCGAGGCCTTATTGGTAATATTACACCTACCCTTGCCGGTTATAAGCAGTTTTTTACCCAAGACTGCGTTTTTTTCGATTATCGCAACTCGCTTGCCTCGCTCACTAGCCATAACTGCGGCCATCATCCCGGCAGGCCCTGCTCCAATAACAATAACGTCGTATTTTTGCATAGCATACATTATACCACCTGAGTAGACCATAGACTATAGACCAGAGACCGGAGACCGTTGGTCTAGTCGTAAGTAGTAAGCCTGCCTGTCGGTAGGCAGGTCGTAAGTGGTAAGTGGTAAGTAGTAAGGATTAAGGATTAGGAGGTGATTTAATTGGTACCTGGTACTAATTAATTTTACATCAAATAACTCGTTGCAAAATGGGTATTTTTATGTAATATAGTATATTAATAAAATAACCGAGCATCAAGATGCAAGAAATGGGTTATTAAACAATAAAAGGAGATAACATGTACAAAATAGTTTTACTAAGGCATGGGGAGAGCACCTGGAACAAAGAAAATAAATTTACCGGCTGGACCGATGTTGATTTATCTGAAAAAGGAATCGCCGAAGCAAACGAAGCCGGTAACGTTTTAAAAAAAGACGGTTACACTTTTGACATTGCTTTCACATCAGTTTTAAAGCGAGCAATAAGAACACTTTGGATTACGCTTAGCAATATGGATTTGATGTGGATCCCCGTTTTTAGAAGCTTTCGCCTTAATGAACGTCACTACGGCGGCTTGCAAGGCTTAAACAAGGCTGAAACCGCTGCCAAATACGGTGACGAACAAGTGTTGGTTTGGAGAAGAAGCTATGACACTCCTCCACCGAATTTAGAAAAGTCAGATTCACGCTGGCCAGGGCACGACCCGCGCTACAAGGATCTTGATGATAAAGATATTCCAACAACTGAGAGCCTAAAGCTTACCGTTGACCGTTTCTTACCCTATTGGCACCAAACTATAACTCCCGCCATCAAAGAAGGTAAAAAAGTTTTAATCGCTGCTCACGGAAACAGTTTACGCGCGCTGGTAAAGCACCTCGACAACATATCTGAAGAAGAGATAGTTAAACTAAACATACCCACCGGCATTCCTCTTGTTTACGAACTCAACGATAACTTAAAACCAATTAAGCACTACTATCTTGGTGACCCTGAAAAAATTAAACAGTTAATGGAGAAGGTGGCTAACCAGGGTAAATCTAAGTGAAATACCTAACTCTACCCGCAACGCGGGATATCCAGTTTCATTGCTTTGAAGCTAAAAGTATAAGCGTAGGAGAATAATGCTTAAAGCAATTAAAACTAGCATTGACCGGGAACTTAAAAATATAATTGAAAGTTCTGATCTTAAGTCAATATCCCCTCTTCTATTTAAGAGCATAAAAGATTTTTGTCTGCGTGATGGAAAACGCATTCGTCCAACTCTTTTTGTAGCCGGATATCTTGGATTTTCACAAAAACCTGCTGCTAATCTTTATAAAAGCGCTGCGGCCTTGGAACTTCTTCATGATTTTATGCTGATCCATGATGATATAATTGACAAATCAGACACCCGCCGAGGAAAATTATCAATGCATCAGCTTTTTAATAATCATTTAAAAGGTAAAAAGGGTATTAAATTTAATGGTCAAGATTTAGCGATTGTAGCCGGAGATGTGGTTTATGCAATGGCAATCAATTCGTTCCTTTCAATTAATGAGAATTACGCCCGTAAAGAAAAAGCACTGCGGAATTTTATCGACGCAACCTATCGCACAGGCTGTGGTGAATTTATTGAACTTCTCCTAGGTGCAAAAAATATTGAGAAAATAACCAAGCAAGATATTTACCACATTTACGATTATAAAACATCCTACTACACGTTTGCGGCGCCCCTTTCAACCGGAGCCATTCTTGCTGGTGCAAAACAAGCAGAAGTTAAAAAATTAATCAACTACGCAATGCTAACCGGAAAAGCTTTTCAAATAATGGACGATATTCTCGGTATTTTTGGCAATGAAAAGAAAATTGGAAAATCTACCCTTTCTGACTTACAAGAAGCCAAAAAAACAATTCTTATCTGGTATGCCTACTGCAATACAACAAAAAAGAATAAAACCGTAATCAAAAAGATATCTTCAAAGAAAAACGTATCAAGAAAAGATCTTCTGCTAATGCAAAAAATTATTACCGATTCCGGCGCACTAAAATATGCGCAGATGGAAGTTATTCGACTGGGCAATCAGGCAAAACAAATACTAAAAACTTCTAAAATAAAAACCCAATACAAAACGCTACTATTTGATACTTGCAACAAACTAATACATTCAGTTTAACTTTTTCAGAAAATCTTACAGCTTGTCCATTATTTTATTACTTATATCTACTGCTAGATCTATATTCGGCATAAGATTCTTTCTGGCTTTAATGTCAATCTGAGTTGCTTTTTTGGTAATTCTTTTAATTCTTGCAACAACTTTAGCCTCTTGCACTAAGGCTTGTATTTTCCCGGCAGTTTTATCTTCTGCAATTATAACCCCCATTGAGTCAATCACCTTACGGGTAACTGCCCAAGCACGGTTATAGGTAACGTCTTCTTGCATGCGAGCCCTATCCTTACTTAAAGCAAGTCCTCCGGCTACCCCCCCACCAATTAAAAACAAAGCACATCCAGAAACAAAAAGACAGAAAACCAAGGAAAAAATGGCAAAGACTGAAGACTGAAGACCAAAAACAAAAGACTTTTTCATGTAAACCTCCTCTTTAATTGCCATAGCGGACGCAGCGCGCTGCGCCCCTACAGGTTTTTGATATATTTTATCACGTCAGATGTGGTATCGTCAGGAGTCGAGGCTCCAGCAGTGATACCTACAGTTTTAACCTGACTAAACCAATTTGATTTTATTTGACTTTTTGACTCAATCCAATAACTGCATTTGTTAATTGACTTTGATATTTCGTGTAACCTTTTTGTGTTCGCGCTGGTTTTTGATCCAATAATTACCATAACATCATTAGCACAAGCCATGCTTTTAATTTCTTTTTGTTTTGTTATTGTAGGATTACAAATAGTATTAAAAAATTGTACATTCTTTATGTTTTTCTTTAACTGATCAACTACCTTTTGCACCTTGTCGGTATCCTGAGTAGACTGAACAACAATCGCAACTTTATTCCACTTCACAAAAGGCACTTTCTCTTTAGCATCAATCACTAAAACCTTACTTTTAAGTTGACCAACAATGCCTAAAACTTCGTCATGTTTTTTGTCGCCAATAACAATAATATTATATCCATTTCGCTCCATCTTAATCGCAATTTTATGAATTTCACAAACCATCGGACATGTAGCATCAACTATTTCATAGCCAAGACTACGCGCTTTCCTTAAAGTCTTAAGGCTACTGCCGTGAGCTCTAATCAAAAGCTTTTTGTTTTTACCGCAATGCAGGCGAGTAATTGTTTTTATCCCTGCCTTGTTAACCTGCTTAACAACATTGTTGTTATGCACAATGTCGCCAAGCATCTCTATATCGTCGGCGCAACTGGCAGAGTCCAGGGCTATCTTTAACGCCCGTTTAACTCCAAAACAAAACCCTGCTGACTTAGCTAAATTAATTCTCATCTTTAACTCTGTTAGATCTCTCCTTGTCTGCTGACCCTTTAGGGCTAACTACCAGTTTAGACAAAATAATGCTCACTTCATACAGAATCAACAGTGGCCCGGCCATCAGCATCTGTGTTATTACATCAGGCGGAGTAAAAAATGCCGCTGTGATAAAAATAACCAAAACCACTTCTCTGCGACGATCAGATAGTGTTTTTGGCTTAATCAAACTTATCTTAGTTAAAAACACAATAATTAGAGGCAGCTGAAAAACTGATCCAAAAATAAAAATCAAACCTCCAGCAAAACCTATATAATTACCAACACTTATCATTGGAACAAGCGAATCACTACCAAAAGCGAAAAGGAATTTAATGCTAATCGGTAAGATTAAAAAATAACCCAGCAACCCTCCTCCAATAAAAAGCAACAAAGACATAACACCAAAGAGCAGAACATATTTCTTTTCACTGCTTCGCAAAGCAGAAGAAATAAATTTCCATATCTGAAAAAAAATAACCGGCAAAGATACCGCCAGTCCTGCCCAAAAAGCTAAAGCAACGTTTGCCCAAAAAGCCTCACCGGGATGAATAAATACAAGATTCCCCGCCGGCTTAATAAAGTTATCCAAAATAGATGGAGAAAAAAAATACATCCCAGCACAAGCAGAAGCAACACACGCCAAAGAAATTATAACTCTTAAGCGAAGCTCTTGAAAATGGGTTAAAAAGGAAAGGTTTTTATCTTCCACAATCGTAGTTATCGGTTGGTGCCTCAAGCATTTGCGCGCGGATATCTTGCACTATTCGCTTAAGCTGACCAACAATCCTTCCTAGCAATCGTGCCGACTCCGAAAATCCAGACGCACCGAATAAAATAATCGCAAGCAGAACAACCAATATAAATTCCGACAAACCAATTCTAAACATATCTTTTACAACCAGCCACACAAAGCAAACGCGCAAATTGTTTTTGAGTCAACTATTTTACCGTTTCTAAAAAATTCTTTCACCTGCTTCTTGCTAAAAACATATGGAAAAATTATCTCATCTTTCTGCAAAATTCTTTCTCGGGCTTCTAAACCATCCGCCCTAAAAACAGTAATCTTTTCGGTGCAATAGCCAGGAAGCGGGTAAATAAATCCGAGTTTCGTAATTTTTTTGGCACAATAGCCTATCTCCTCAATCATCTCTCGCTTTGCGCATGCAAGCGGAGTTTCTTTTTTTTCTAGAGTTCCGGCAGGCAATTCGTAAATATAAGAGTTTATCACGGGGCGAAACTGCTTTAATAGTATGACTTTATCTTTTGAAACAAAAGGAACCACCAAGGCTGCCCCCGGATGCTGAACGATTTCTAAATCACAAGTATGACCATTGGGAAGACGCCTTTGCTCTTTGGTCACGCCCAATAGCTTTCCCTTCATTATCACTTTCACATTTCCCATAAGCATTATTTTACAACTTAACGCGATAAAAGCAATAGTATAATTTTGGAGAAGACCATAGACCATAGACTATAGACCAAAGACCAAAAACCATAGTCTCATAGAGAACAGATATACCCACTCCGCTGCCTCAGATTAAAGAGAAACAACAAAAAATCCGAAGCACGAAATCCAACACTTACAACTTATGACTTATGACTTATGACTATACAGAGCTTACTAGTCGGGGTTGATTATTGCTTCAATTTTTCGTTCAATTCCGCGCTCAACAAAATTTGGCACACGATCGCGCAGTTGCTGTTTAAATTTTGAATCCAACCACTTAAAATTTAAGGCCGAAGATACTCCGCTAAGTTGAAAATCAAAATCAGGGAAAAACGCCTCCCGACTAAGGATTTTAATCAATGGCCTGAATTTTGGCGACGTTGATAGTAACTCTTTTGATAAAAACAGCGAAAGCTTGCTGGAAATTAAATCGTTACTGCGCACCGTATAATACCCCCTTAAGCCTACGTCTTTTGATCTTAGCGTAATATTTTTTAAACTCATTTCTTCGTTATTTATTAAAAAACCAATTCCTAGTTTGTCAAATCTGATCCTTCTAAGTGTAGGAATATCGAAAGAATTAGCAAGCCATTGAAAAAAACGAAAATCATTTAAAATTCCATTGTCAGAATGTAGCTTGCCGCTTAACGTGCTTTCGGGGTAAGTGTGGTAGTTAATCTTACCGTAGACTTTGCCTTCAACCTTTGAAAAATGCGATGAAAGTGAACTAAGTTTTACCGCAGTAATACCATTTATGCTCATATCAAAATTAATCGACAACGGTTTATGCCTTGTGTCAAGACGCCCAATGGCATCGAATGATCCGTCATATAATTTAGATGCGATACTCACCGCTTTAAAAACTTCATTATCGAAATTAAACAAAGCGTTGAACTCACTAAACAAAAAATCGTATTTGTTATTTTTTGTTAAATACGATAAATCAACCTCCTTAAAAAATGTTATCGTGTTCCCATTTTGTGCGGTTTTAAAAGCAAACCCCTTAAAAGTTGCCGTTAATTGATCGGTAGAAACAGCTACAGCCATTTGCCGGGCTAAATCAATGTGCACCCCTCCAGAAAAACCATCCCTACGCAAATTAGCAAATAGTGACCCGTCAAAGCGGTTTGGATTATCGTTGCGAAGGACAGGCGACTGACGAGGAAAAGATGACAAAAAAAGATTAGCCACCAAAGAATCCTCAAAAGTGAGATCTCCCTTTATGAGTATCGGTATGTTGTTGACGGAAAATTCTAGTTTTTTTATCTGGACTTTCGGGAAATTAAATTTCATTAAACAATCTATATCAAAAATATCAAAATTTGCTTTTGTTCGATTAATAATTTTAGCTGAGCTGTGTTGCTTGTATAAAGTTTTAAGATTATCTTTCAAGTTAAAAACAAATTGCGCTGGAACACGCAATAACTCGACATCACTAGTATAAGAAAAACCATTCATTCTTAATGCGTTATCCTCTAGAGCTCCCCAAAGCTTGGTATAAGTATTGTTGCGCTTAAATTCTAGGTTATCAATAGAAACGCGACCGCCCTTAACATCGCCAGTAAATCTACACGTTAAAGGAATATCGACGCGCACTGTTCCATCATCAAAAGATAATCGCCCAGGAACAAACAACACAAAACCAGAAATTTGTTTCTTTTCTACTTTCATTTCGCCATCAATACTAATACGAGCGGTATCCCCTATTTCAGAGGCAAAAACAACAAATAAGTTTTTTAAGTAAAGTGCAAACGAATCTTTCTTTGGTAAAGAATAAATTAGATTTATGAGATCTGCCCCATTCACACGTAAAAAAGATTGCATCTTTTCATTTTGAATGGTTGAATCATAGAAACCGATATCATTAATAGATAAAGATTTTTTGGTTAGAATTTGCCACAAGCTAAACGATGACTTAATTTTTCCAAAGCATATTGAAGGTTCCTCACTAAGACGACTCTCAAACAAGCAAACATCCCTTAACGTAATCGAGTTAAAAGCAGAATAGCTTATTTTCCCAACAGAAACTTTTGTGTCCAGGAATTGAGTGAGATTGCTGGCGATAGCATCCTTGGAAACTGATAAAAAAATGTTTACCCCAAAAGAAATGCTAACAATCACGGCAACCGCGACAGCAATAAAAATTAAAAGGGGTTTAGTAAAATACGGTCGTGAGTAATTCTCCATCTACATAAAATTCCACTTTATCGATAAAATAAATAGCTTTATGTTTTCTCAACAACGGTGATGCAAATTCACACTCCTTAAACTCCCGAAAAAGAAGGCTCACCTGAGTATATGTTATTATTTCTTTCTCTAATTCCGTTACTATATTTTCATTTTTTCTTTTTCGATGTATCTCCAGAAGATAAGCCAATGCAAAAAGTTTTTCCTCTGCCTCATCAAACTTATCAACAAACTCACTAAAAGCATTTTCAGCATCAAAATAGTTAGCGGTAAAAAAATAATACTCACCGACCGCGAACAATGCCCCTTTGTAAAACCTGGAATCAGGGAAACTCACCAAAAGAAGACGAAAGTCGCTAAAGGCCACGTTGATGTCGCCATTTCTAAGTGATTTTTCACCGCGCTTGTACAGGGCAGCGTCGCCTGCGGCGTAACTATTTGAAAAAAATACGCAAAATATTAAACAGGCAAGAAGAATGTATAACTTTTTACTTTTCATAATTTTATTAGCCAATAAATCAATGTTTACTTTACCTTTTTTTAGCTAACAAGTCAATAGCTCTCAATTTTGATAAACTACAGTTTCTATTGCAATAATAGCAACTTTATGTTAACCTAACCTACTAGCGTAGTATGCTTTATGGTAAATTTTAAAACTGCTTCAAGGAGGTTACATGTATAAACGTCATCAAGTGCTGCTTACCGACTGGCTAACCGACTTCATTCGTCATTTGGCCAAAAAATATGATTTAAGTTTTTCGGAAATAATTCGCCTAAGCCTATCTCTTTATTTTGGTGAGATGATCAACGAAAGATATCCGGAAGCTAAATTTCCAATGGATAAAAACAAAATAATATCTGCTCTCGATGGAATGCTCAAACAAAAAATGTCTAATAAGGATTTAGACCGAATGATATCGCAAATCTACTTTGAAGCAAGAAAATCTACCGAACACTCAATAGCAAAAGACACCGAATAGGTAAAAGGGGTCAGGTCTTTCTTGTTTCACAAGTGAAACAAGAAAGACCTGACCCCTTT
>JAAEQW010000395.1 GCA_024231025.1 Candidatus Omnitrophota bacterium | reverse complement strand
TACAGCTCTTGCTCACTGAGCTTGCAGCCTTTTTTATAAGAACTGTGAAACCTCAACTTTACAAATTCAGAAATTGCTTAATCATTATCAAGCGGGCTACAAAAATAATGATTTCGTCCTAAACACTGGCTGACATCTAGCAGTGACGCTTTCGAACACTAGTGGAATGAAGCAAAAAAATGGCAGGCGAAAACAAGAAATTTGCATACAAGACAGATAGATTTTCATCGGCCTATCGAATTGGTATCGGTATCGTTACTTGAAAAGGACTGCGCGGATTAGATCGATTCATTTCAGCTACCCTCCGTATTCTTCCATTTTAATTTAGTCACGCTTTTTGACCGTTTCCTTTCTTCTCGACTTTAAAACTGCTAAAAACGAACGAAATTTAATCCAAACTTATTTTACACATATTACTGATGGAAAGGAGAAAAAACTTCGCCATAAAAATAGGTCTATGTATGCGATCGCCATCTCTGTCTTCAATTTTAAAGACGTTAGCAATCATCTTTTTGCTGAAAAATCTGTTTTGACCCTCGCAGGAGCTGTTCCTCCATTTGAAACTCTGAATCAACATAAAAACAATGTCAGATTATTACTTTCACCTCGGCAGTTGCAGAGAAACATGCGTTTGTTTTTGAGG
>JAAEQW010000394.1 GCA_024231025.1 Candidatus Omnitrophota bacterium | reverse complement strand
TTAAAAGAAAAAACAATTTTTGGCAGTGAAATAACCACAAACTCAAGACTTGCTAAAATGAATATGATTTTACACGGAGACGGACATAGTGGAGTTAAGCAGTTAGATAGCTTAGAAAATCCAGTTGATAATAAATACGACATAGTTATTACCAATATGCCTTTTGCACAAAAAATAAAAGAAAGTCATTTATATTATAATGGAATAGCTAAGAATAGCGGTGATGGTGTTTGTTTTGTACATTGTTTTAAAGCAGCGAAAAAAGGCGGTAGCATGGCGTTTGTTGTCCCGGAGGGTGTATTGTTTAGTAAGAATTTATCAGACGTATAATGAGTTTGATTGGAATCCATATGCTCTTATTTCTACTATTGAACTTTGTCGAGGGGAAGGAAACCCCGAATCCCGAAGCCGTGGCCCTGCTGGTGAAACTCGCGCAGGATGAATCTTCAGACGTGAGCTACAGCGCCGTCTACCACGGCCTCACGCAAATTCAGAACAAGTCCGCGGAAATCGTAGCG
>JAAEQW010000393.1 GCA_024231025.1 Candidatus Omnitrophota bacterium | reverse complement strand
TTAATCATTACCGAACAGACTACGAAAATAATGATTTCATCCTAAACGCTGGCTGACATCTAGCGGTGACGTTTTCAAATGCTGGCGGAATGAAGCAAGGAATGGCAGGCAAAAAACAAGAAATTTGCATACAAGTCAGATTTTTGTCAGCCTATCGAACCGGTACGCAGAAAAGACTACGCGGATTAGATCGATTCATTTTAGCTACCTCCGTATTCTTCCGTTTTAATTAGTCACACTTTTTGGCCACCCCCTTTCTTCTCGACTTTAAACCAGTAAAAAACGAACCATACCAAACAAGGTATGTGGCAAAGATGGCGAACTGCAGTAGGACGAAAATTTTCATGGGTGTCCAGCACTGCGGGATTCATAGAGTACCTGAAGATGAAGTACATCTTTTAAAAAAATGAAGACAGAAATGGCAATCATGTACATAGGTCTATTTTTATGGCAAAGTTTTTTCCTTCACATTAGTAATATATATATAAGATAAGTTTGGATAAATTTCGTTCGTTT
>JAAEQW010000392.1 GCA_024231025.1 Candidatus Omnitrophota bacterium | reverse complement strand
TTTCTGATTCCGAACCATTACCCAGTTTTGGTGCGGAATCAGAATTTTTTCTTTAACCTTTCTTTATACCATAATCTTGAATCTAAAATCACACAGGCTTTTGTCCTGATTTTGGGATCATACCTAAAACCTGTGGGATTTTCTGATTAAGCAAAAATATTGGTTAGTCTAAACAAGAAGAATGAGATATTTCTGACACCTCTGAACTGTGCCCTGAATGCCTTTATTTTTGCATTAAAAGATTCTGCTGCTGCGTTTGTGCTCCTGTTATCGAAGTAGTTTAAAATCGTCTGATAATGTGTTGACATTGTTCTTGCAATGGTGTTAAAAGATTTGAACCCTGCCTGACTTACTGCTTCGTACCATTGTGCAAGTCTGGTTAGAGCAACTGTTTTGTCATCAGTTTTTTCAAAGATCCACGACAGTTTTTGAGATAGCTTATATGCTTTTTCAATATCTGGATATCGATCAAAAAGTATCATTGCTCTAAGTCTTTGACTCTGGGTCCAATTCGCTGGGTTCTTGTAGAGCAAGTATCTGCTCCTTGCCAACAATTGCTTTAGAGTATCTCCATTTTCAAGTAGTATAAGATTGTACTTTTCCCCTTTGTTTTTAGCAAGTTCTATAGCATCATTTTCTTGATCTATGGCTTCCCATCGATGTTTGATTCTAATTTCCTGAACTGCTTCTGTGGCTAATTGTTGAACATGAAACCGATCTGTAACTTTTACGGCTTTGGGGAACGAGCGAGTTACAATTAACCCCATGTTTCCAGCCATATCCAAGGTTACTTCCTTTACCTTGTTACGCTTTGCAACAGGAATCTTTCTCAGAACCTCAATTACATTTTCGGATTTGGTTCCATTGATCATGGCCACTATAGAACCTGCTTTGCCTTTAGCTTTTTTGTTGGTAATGATCGTGTAGAGTTCGCCATTGCTTAGGGCAGTCTCGTCAATTGAGAGGCGTGGCCCGATGTTCTCAGGAAAAACAAGCCAAGATTCTGCGTGAGATTTTTGATCCCAAGTTTTAAAGTCACTTAGAAAGTCTTTGTACTGACCTTGAAAACGTTTTCCATTAACACCGTAAAAGCCTGCTATTGCATGCGTGCTTGAAGGGTTAGTATCTACTGATTTCTTTTAAAAAAGTGGCGAAGTCATTCGTCATTCTTGTTCCTTTTGCCACTAAATCCCAATTGCGAGAAACCACTTTACCAGAACTCTCATTAAGCCACCTGCGGCGTGTTATGTATAGATATACATGCTTCCCCCTAATTGGGAAGTCTTGAACCTTTGCTGTGTCAAAAAAACCTTTTGAGCTTAGTTTTTCTCCACTAAATCCAGAAGGGACAACGTTCTTCTCCCGAAAGTGGAAGTGAAGTTCTTCTCCAACAATTTGGTGCTCAGTTAACTCAAAATACTCCACCAATACTTCTGGTAACAAAAGCTTCGCTACACTCACCAATCCTTCACTCTCCATATCATCTTCGTTTAAACACCAAAAATCAGAATTATCAACTTACCCCACAACTTTTTGACTTGATCCTGATTTTGACCCTTCTACTTTCCGTAATAAACTTGAAGTCAAAAAGAAACCCTGACGTCGATTTTGGAACCGAGTCAGGGTTGAATTTTAAATGAAAACCCACACAGCGTTGGAGTTTAGAAAAACTCTAAAATACCATGGTTGGGGCTGCCAAATCGGGTCTGTAATCCTCTGTCTGCAAGCAGAACTTCGAAAAGTTGAGGCCCGCCATTGCCTATCCAAGCTTTTCCCCAATTGTTGAAATGTTAGTTTTTCAAACAATTACCGTGTGGGCGGTGCAAAGCACCTGTATCAATCAAGCCTACGGCTGATGATAGCTTAGGTTAAAGATAGGAAATAATGGGGGTTTGCGAAAGAAAAACTTAGCTTTTTTTCAGAAGATGAAATGA
>JAAEQW010000391.1 GCA_024231025.1 Candidatus Omnitrophota bacterium | reverse complement strand
TAATGGTACGACGCCCTTTTGATGGTAAACGGACAAAAACGACTGCGAAAAACATTGGATGGCTCTTAATTTTAGTCTGCTACATTGTAGTTATAAATGGCGAATAACGACTCTTGATTTTTAAATTGATTGTCGATTTTTAAAAATTATCGACTTTAATCGAAATTATTACGGTATTTTTGGCACTTATAAAAATATTAAAAGTAACAGTGATACTCCCCGACATCGACTACACAGCTTGGTATCAAATCCCATGTTGATATCAATAGTTTGAAATTTCGAGGATTTAATTAAAATTAACTATAATCGAAAAATTTACGGTAATCTTGGCTGTTATTAAATTTTAAAAAACAAACCTTTTTACTCTCCGACCCCAACTACTCACTTTGGCATCATGTCCGATTTCAAAATGTCAAAGCTAACAAGCTCTCGGTTAAAAAGGGCAACTTTGTCAACTTAATCTTAATTTGTGTACAATATCCATTGTCGAAGTTATTCTAGTCTTATTGGTGAATTGTGCACTTCACTTATACGTACACCCCAGTTTCGGCGTTTCAATTTGTCTACCCTTTTATCGTTGACAACTCCTGAAGGATTTGTGAAATCGCCGCGGCAGCTATTTTGCAATTTGGCTCACCGAAATGCGACGACGCCAATTAATTGACTCCTTTTGATTGTGTTCAAGTGCAACCTGCAAACATAGAACTACTATTCACAGTAGGGAAAACTACATTGGCAACAAAAGACTTTCCATGGAAAGAAAATACTATAGTTAACGATTGACGAAAGGGTAAAATTAAGCTGGGTGACGCAACAATTTAAAAGGCGTAAAACTTCGGACTTAAAATATACAATGAACCGCGGGAAACAACAGATTATCCAATAATATTATGCAATTGCCGCCGCTGTCGCGGCGGCAAAACTCAGCAGCAAAAACTTCAAGAAAATTACAAGCAAATCTCGAGTTATGGCCACCTATGGTGTTATTTTGAGAGGGGGCGTTTATTAGAAAATAGTAAATCCGACTCCGTCACTTTTACCTACGTGTCCGACTGTATTAGACGACGCGTTACCTAATATTTATTCACTAAATAACGCCTACGGTCGCCTTGATGAGACAACGCCGCGATTTCATGCAAACGACCGCGAAAAACAGTAGACGTTACTGTTAAATATAGACGGCAGAAAAAGATGACTGC
>JAAEQW010000390.1 GCA_024231025.1 Candidatus Omnitrophota bacterium | reverse complement strand
TTTGCAATTTTTTCGCCGTGAACAAATTGCAACGATCAAAGCAAATATCCCTATAATTCGAATGGAGTAAAATGCCTTTAACCTTCTCAATTTCACTCCGTTTTCGCTGTCCATACAAATCATCAAGCTGCTGGAGCAAGCCTTCATTATCAGGCTTCTCTTGCAGCTTATCCTTAACCTTAGCCAGAGATTTTTCCAAATTTTTATTTTGGACCCTTATTTTTCCAGCTCTTTGTCTTGAAAAAGCTATCAAAACCCTTTTCATATCAGACTTTAATTTTTCCCACCCTTCAAAAAAGGCATCGCCTCTTTTTTCCCAGAGGGCAGAATGGACCACCAAAGCCCATATGTTCTCCCTAATCTGGTCGGAATTTAAAATGGAAGTATTTAGCTTCCAATATGAGGGTCCCCTGGGCTCATGTAAAGGATCAGTTGTAAAATAACAGCTAACAATTTTATGATCACTAAAACCAACAGTGTGAAATTCAGATTGCAAGAGACAATCAATTAAAATTGAGTTTACGTATATAC
>JAAEQW010000389.1 GCA_024231025.1 Candidatus Omnitrophota bacterium | reverse complement strand
GCGTTTTTTGTATCAGGTATGTTTGTATGTATATACATATGTAAGTAAGTAAATGTGAAAGTGGTTCTTTTAACTTGTTTTGATCTGGTGCCCTGAAAGTTTTAATTTTTGTAAAGCATTTACCGGAAGAATCAAAATCGAAAATGGCTGAGCCGGACTATGCCACAGTTTTCAAAGATGGGATTCTAAAAAGAATCCTCCGCAAAAAGTAAAAGTCCTGTTTGAACCAATTTGAGAACAATCCGAAAGCGCTTCAATGCGGCATGCGGCTCTTGCTTTGCAGCCTTTTTTTATAAGAACTATGAAACCTCAACTTTACAAATTCAAAAATTGCTTAATCATTACTAAGCGGACTACAAAAATATTGATTTCGTTCTAAACGCTGGCTGACATCTAGCGGTGATGCTTTTGAGCACTGACAAAACGAAGCAAGGAATGGCAGGCGAAAACAAAAAATTTGTATTTGTATTTGTATTTGCTCAAAGTTTAACCGTGACTCTGACGATGACTCTGTCCATCTCTTTGCCATTCACCCTCTCCGCGTCACGACAAAAGCTTGCCAAACACAAATCCTCCTGCATAACAGAAGGATGGGATAATCGAGCTAATCGTAGGTATGATCCGGCACACCATTGCACCTTGCCAAAACAATGATTTTCAGAATCGTATATATAG
>JAAEQW010000388.1 GCA_024231025.1 Candidatus Omnitrophota bacterium | reverse complement strand
GACAAAGTTATGGTCAATCTGATCCTTGTGTGGAACCCCATTCTAAGGTTCCAAATTGATTTTTTGTCACTTAAATTTGCGCCAAAAACTGACCAATAGAAAATCGGCTTTTTTCAGGAACATCGTAGAGAAACGCAACTTTGATTGGTGAAATCTACTCGTCACGACTATCTTAACGGTATATTTACTTTTCATTTTAACCCACAGGAATATCTTGAAAATTGCAGCCCAAACAGTGGAAAATGCCGAAAATCGCAAAATGCCAAAAAGGGAAACTTTTTGAATAACCCTGGAACGCCTGAAGCAATCTTCATAAATTTCGACACGCTTATATAGTAGAGGCGAATAAGAACCATTTTAAGAAAGGGCAACTAAATCGGCTGAGGTTTCACTGAATAGCGCCCATGAAGAGAGAGGGCTTCAGGGATCTAATAGATCTAACTGCTTCAAAAGATCTCGCTCCAGATCTAGATCAAGTGATGTTTGACCAAAAATTCGCAAAGATTCTGCCTAAGCGTAACTTTTGGTGCTGAATTCGAAAATAACGTCAGTTTTTCTATTAGAAATTAATTTTGACCATGATACATAGTGGCCATTTCCATGTTGTTCAACATGAAGGTCAAAATTAATTTCTAATAAAAAACTGACATTATTCTCGAATTCAGCACCAACAGTTGCGCTTAGGCAGGAGGTTTTGCGAATTTTGGTCAAACATCATTTGATTGGATCTAAAGCG
>JAAEQW010000387.1 GCA_024231025.1 Candidatus Omnitrophota bacterium | reverse complement strand
CCTGTGGTTCGGTAGGGTGCAATATAAAAAAGTAGCAAATCAGGTCCCTAGTGAGCTAGCTAGTAATCGTTTGAAATTATGGCATAATGTATTCATCGTTAGAAGGCCGAGCAATTGTTTTTCGTTGCGGAACGCCGAAAAAAGGAATTGCCCGGACTTCTAAGTGTAATGTATTGTTTTGTGATTTCAACTACTTGCTCGCTGTGCCATTTGCAATCTGATTTGCTACTTTTTTATATTGTACCCAACCAGATAAGCACCTGGAAAAAGCAGTTAAAAGAAGGCGTATCCGAAATATTCAGCAGAAAACGCGGTAAAGCAAAAGAGGATACCCGTAAGGCTGAAAAACGTTTATATAATCGTCCAACTTAGGTTTTTTCTGGCACGATTGGTGCCATTATCAGCTCTGAGGAAAAAGTCAACATCTTTCCTGCGCCCTGCGATTTTATGTATATATGAACAAGTTATTTCATGGGGTTGCAGTTTGCTTGCTGGGCTCAAAAAGCAATAAGCATGCCAGAAAAAACCTAAGTTGGAGCAGTATAGTCGAGTTGTACTTTTTTTCCAGAACTTGATAAAATCTATTTACTGTTGTAGATTAATTGTTAACTACCATTCTTTTCCGACGAAATTTCTATTCATAAAAGGGCTACCAGCTTAAGCCGGGACAAAAATTCGGGTTCTAAGGTCTCCGAATTCGGCAAAGACCCCGCTATGAACAGTTTGCGACGGCTTGCGCAATTGCCTGATTTTGCAGGCTGTCCCGCCTTAAGTTGATAGCCCATAAAAGACCATATTGTTTAGTTCGTAAGAAGCAGATTCAAAGGGAGCATTCCCAAAAAGTAGGAATGTATTTTTTTTGACAGCTGATCTGTTTTTGCAAGACATCTGGATCAGT
>JAAEQW010000386.1 GCA_024231025.1 Candidatus Omnitrophota bacterium | reverse complement strand
GTGGAAAATCTGCAGGGGAGTCGGGCTTCTCCAGGGGGTTTGGCATTGGGCATTTGACATTCGAGCTCGATTTCGGGTCGCACTCGGAATCGTGGCGCTGTCTCGTCATGATCAGCTTGTGCAGGCCAGGTACTGTAGCAGCTCCAAGATCAAAACCACCGGAGTTTATCGCTTATAAGACCAGGGTCTTGGAACTGAAAAGTCAGTGTTGAAACATTTTTAAATGCCAACTTTTCAGTTACAACACCACGGTCTTATAAGCGATAATCTCCGGTAGTTTTCAAAATAACTAGGTAATTTTACTATACTTTACCTAGTTTCAGAAACAAGTATAGGTAATTATACCGTACTTTACCTAGTTTCAAAAAAAAACTAGGTTGAGAATGGTACTTGGAAGCACAAGAGGCACTCGAGTTGAAAAACTCGATAGAACAAAAACATTCTTAGTTAGCAACGCTGTGGCAATTTTTTTTCATTGTATTGTTCTTTGTATAGATGGAAACTTTGTGTTTATTTCTGAAAAGGTGCCCATAAAAGCAGAAACGAAATGGCTAACTATTGTTTTTTACAGTTTCCTCCTAGTAACCTTAGACTGAGTACATAAGTAGTTGCAGATCACTTATTTGGAAATTATAACCTTAAAACAATTAATTTGGGGATCATTCGGAATATTTTATAAAT
>JAAEQW010000385.1 GCA_024231025.1 Candidatus Omnitrophota bacterium | reverse complement strand
GCTAGCATTGGCTCTTCGCATTGCAGTGTATTATTTGATGTTCTGTTTGGACTGTCACCACCATAATGTTCAATTTCAATCTGTTTTAACATACAGGGTGTTTCAGAGATGTGCCCCGAAAAGTAAACGCCTATTTCTCAGCAACCACTGAACCTAGACGATGTTTTTACGTTCAATTGAAAGCCCTATTTTTGCCATTTGTTTTCTGAAATATTTGTATTTCTAGCCTTACTGGTGAAATAATGGTTGCTCTGAATGCAAAATAAATGAAATTTTTGGGGATTTTGGGCAAAAAAAAACATGAAAAAGTAAAAAGATTTGACATTCTATACATTGATCGATTCGTCTGATCAAGGGCTATCTATCGATGTCAAAAATATTTTTCAGAACCCGTTTTAGCATTTGTTTAGATCAAAGGCATTTCTCAAAAGTTGTCAAAATTCAGAATTGTTTACAGATTCGGATCCCTCTCGTCCGCTAGATTATGAATATGTAAAATTTTGCTCAAAAATATTGCATTTTCCATAAATTATCCATGATGATATCACTTTACTTTGCACCATCTTGGTTTATGGTACAGTTTATCCAAAGTATCAGGTGTTTTCTGTTTCGATCGATCATTGAATCGGAATAATCGATTTTCGATAAGCATGATGAATGTTTGAATCAAGTTATGTGACTCATTCTAACATAAGGAAGTCTTATTGTGAATAATCGGTAAGGTGTGTCATGGATTTTTACCCTATCTAGAAATCCATGGTTCGGTGTGTTGCAGCAAGGTGAACGCGTACTATGAGTGTTTCTTATTTTGGTACAGGCGGACAACAGGAATCCCAACATTCCGAATTAGCTGAATGCCGTTCAGCGCATTTAAATGGCACTTAAAGATAAAACCGACTTTATTTTTAAAGACGCTTCGAGAAACCGGCTCTTAGCATCCACTCAAAAGGTAAACTTTCATGACAGAAAAGACTGCAATTTTTCCCGTTTTTATGGACCAAAAATAATTTGATAGGCCTATATAGCCTATAGATAAGTCCGATAGCCTAGTCCATGCAGAGAAAGAAGCAACATAGCGGCATATGCTACCAAAAATGGGGTCAATTTTTCTGAAATTTGGATGTATTGGATATTGAAGCTTTTCGATTGGATGCTAGTTGGGTATAATTTCTTTGTGCAGATCTGTTGTTTTCTTTATCTGCAAAAAAATGTCATTATTGAGGGAATTTTCAGAGCTAAATGCCTAGCCTACTGCGGCATTAGTATAGCTGGGGCGTGGTGGTGGTGTATCTGGGACCAAATTTTTTTTCAGGCTGATGGGGGTGAAACTGTGTACGAGGTTTTTGCCTTGAGGGGGGAGGGGGTATACACACTGGATCATTGCATCACT
>JAAEQW010000384.1 GCA_024231025.1 Candidatus Omnitrophota bacterium | reverse complement strand
TGTGATTAGCAAACTTGTGAATTTCGCCTAATCCGCACTCTGTTTTAGCAATGTTGCAAAGGTGATGAAGCTCGCGAGCGTCTTTAGTACAGGTTGAAGATGTATGGAACTGACGCGGATAATTATTGTCAGCTTTGCGCTTTCCTATAGCTAAGCAACGCGCCATGCAAAGTTTATCCTTTTTGTTCCTTAGTGTTATTATGCAGCGTTTTTTCTTTAGAAATTTTAAAATTTGCACCTCTTTACGTTTTGTTAGCTGGTGAATAAAGTTAATTTTTACATTTCCATTGAGTCGAAAATTTCGATAGCTTTCAAGAACCCACTCGACTTGGTCCATTATGCACTGAATGCTGCTTTTTTTTGTCAAAAAACGGCACCTCGATCGGATAGCTGATCTGATCAGACATCAATACAAACCTCACCAAGTCTTCACCACCTGCATTTCTTGTTAGCAGTGTGTAAATGTTGTTCAATATTTTGAACAAGATCTGCAGGGCTGACATGAGCGGCTCATCTTCTAGCTCATTGTTAAAACTGATTCGAAGGTCAATAAATTTTGTACTGAAGTTGTGATTCCGTAGACCTTC
>JAAEQW010000383.1 GCA_024231025.1 Candidatus Omnitrophota bacterium | reverse complement strand
TTTCCATTTTGTTGCACCCATTACATTCGGTCTTTCTCTCGAAGGAAGTAAATTTTGTTGATTATACACTAGTAGTAGTAGTATTTGGATATTCGTGTATATTATTCAAATAATAGAAAAAATTTTCTACTGTAACCATTCAGCTTTTTGCTTAGCCTTATGCTTAGTAACGTGATGTAGTTGGTATGATGCCGAGTTTGGTTCGGAAGAGCACACTTTTAGCCAAGCGAACACGTCGGGTGGTCACGTGACATTGCGTCCGGAGGATGCTGAGATTCTACTATGCTACGGCGTTGTTTTTAGTTGATTGTCGGTTTAGGCTCAGGCTAAACTCTAAGCTTTAGACTCGAACCTACTGTAGTCTTTTCTTTTTAAATGTTTCTTTTGCGAGATTTCGGTGGTTCTCTTGGTAAAGGCGCTTTGGGGTTAAAATGAGTAATGCGTACCATTTCGGGGCTGTAGTATCCCTTTTCTAAGGCAATTTTTGGAGTTATAGCAGTTTTTAATCTATACGTGTGAGGATTTGTA
>JAAEQW010000382.1 GCA_024231025.1 Candidatus Omnitrophota bacterium | reverse complement strand
CTGCCAGACAAATAAGTTAGAGCAGTTATAGGCTGGACCCATGCACATCTAATGAGACCTAAACTGGCCTGGTCATGCCTTCCGTTGGCGCGAATTTAAACTAAAACTGCTCATGGACCTCATTGTGACCACCTGAGTCACCATCTATTTAATGAAGTATCTCCACCAGTAGGGCAAATATCGAAATTCTATTCCATTACGGTGAAGACACCTTCAATAGGGTTTATTACTATAGACACGTTGCCAGCCTGCTTTGTCCGAAGTAAAGTGGACAAATCGATTTTTGTATTTTTGACACAACACCAACACGTTTTGTCTTGTATCTCCACCAATATGCAACCAATTTTCATCCTGTTAACTGCGTTTGAAGCCTCTCCCGACGAGCTTTCGAACGAGATATAACACATTGTGTAAACTGCTAAAAGCCGCGATTTCAAAATTTCACCTCATTTTCAAGGCAAACTGCAGGTCAAAAAATAAAAGTTGAGCAAAAAATTTAAAACCAGCCACATGGGGGTGGTTTTTAGCGCTGATTTCAAAAACGATATCAATTTTTTGCTAGAGCTCCATTTTGGTCATAAAAATGAATAAGAAATGAGCAAATTGGGATCTTGCTCTGAACGAGGAACAAAATGAAATTCCAGCAAAAAATTGATATCGTTTTTTATATCAGCGCTAAAAACTACCCCCACGTGGCCTGCTTAAGATTTTTTGCT
>JAAEQW010000381.1 GCA_024231025.1 Candidatus Omnitrophota bacterium | reverse complement strand
TTGTTCGTCTATGAATCGCGCGGTAGGTATTTGATGCTGCGAAAATTGAGTGGGTAAAAAGAGTCGATTAGCGAAGAAGCTGTTGACAACATTTCTCGCTAGATGTGAGTTTGCCTTTAGAATGAAATCAATAGTTTCGTATTTTGCTTGCTAATGATTAAGGAATTACTGAATTGATGGACATTTGCATTTGCAAGCGTTCTGCTAAACGTTCTAAGCTATTTTATTTCGGTAACAGGCAATTATTTTTTAACTCTGAGTATATAAGACTATGGTAGGATATAGACGTTTAGGGATGTCAAATTTAAATAGGTAAATTTAACAAACCACTAATAGGACAATTTTTGTTGGTTTTATAATTAGAATATGATAATACTAGGTGTGTAATACGCATTGTATTTTATACATATATTGTGTGAATTAAACAACGAGTTAAAAAATGACAATGGAGCTGTACGATCCAATATCACTAGTCGGCTTGGTTTCTAATGGGAAAGAGAGGATTGACATGACGTTTACTAGGTTAGATCTGCACGTTGTAAGATGCTAGTTTAGTGATGCGCATTCGGTATATTTACCCAGTGTAAAGGTTGTGCATTTGTGGCTAGCGGTTGGCGGCTGGATTTTACTTATTTTAACATATGTGGCTACTAACCATTTTGTTGCAGTAGTGATGCGTGCGTTGGGTTGTAGATAGTAGTTACGTATATGGGAAGAAATAACTGGCATTCGGAAGAGTAGCTCTTCTAGTTTTTCCAAGTTTTTTGATTATATAATAAATCAATTTTAATTGTTTTTTCTAGGATGTTGGAAAGAATGGATAATTATTACAAATTTCAAAAAAATTAAAACGGGAAATGTTGCCGACAATGCTTCATACGGATGCCGAATAAAGGGATCGCTCTCACTATAAAAGGATCGTTGAAGTC
>JAAEQW010000380.1 GCA_024231025.1 Candidatus Omnitrophota bacterium | reverse complement strand
TGGTGGTTTACTCTAAAACTATCTTTATATTTTCTTTGCCCCAGGAAAGTATAAGCACATGGCGCTCGATACCGGGGATACATTCTCGAGGTTTTTTATAACGTTTTGGCCACGAACGAGCAACCACGTAACTATGTCTACACCCACACCTATCCCGGTCGTCTGAATAATGTGATCTCTTTAATTTTCGTTTTTTTTATAATTCTCTATATTCTCTTTAAGTATTATTTTCGTCTCAGCCAATTTTGCTAAAATCAGCAATTCTATACCAGGCATTTGCATCAGTTTGATAAGTTCAATATATTTTTTATCCTTTACTAAAATTTGCCGCCCTTCTAAAATAAACATTTCACCTTTGCCTGATAAAAGCCAGTTGATATTTAACCTATATTTTTTATATAAATAATGCAAATATCCTAATTTGGGTTTACAAAATCCACTCTCGATTCTTGAAATTGAACCTTGCGAGTTATTTAACTCCGAAGCCAGTTCATGCTGGTCTTTATCGATACTCTCCCTGAATTTTTTGAAAAGTCTGCCCACCTCTTTTGTACTTATTATATCCTGATCATTAATGACGATTTTTTTTCTTTTCACCCGGTTAGAATTCATTTTTTACTCATTCTCAGTTAATAATATAATGAGATAATATGGTGAGAAATCTGCGGTACTTGAAGAAAGTTAAAAAGCTCTTCATATTCCTCTTTTACAGGAATTTCACTCTCATTACAATGTTTCTCTGCTAAAACGGGCGATAGTCCTCCAATGAATTTTTCCTCATCCACCGGTGTCGAAGCACCGGTTATCAGCCATTTCAGATCAAGATTATAATTGGTCTGAAAATATAACAGGTTTTTGACCGAAGGAACTTCTTTTCCCTCTTCAAGGTCTTCGACCAGTTTAACCGGCATTTTCATCTCTGCGGCCAATGCTTCATGGCTTATTTTAATTGATTTCATGAAATCGCGGAATCGTTGGGATACTTCTTTATTCAATTGAATTAAATTTTCTAACTTCATTTTTTCATCCGTTTATTTGATTTAGACCATCACGTGGTTTTACCTTTTAATTGTTTCTCCAGCCATTCGGGGTCCGGCGGGTAAAAACGGCTCCACTTTGGCTTGACGCCTTCTTCCCAGGCCCTGTAACTCCAGAATTTAAAAAAAGCGATTCTTGCGCCTTTTGCAGTTTTATAGGTTTCATTTGTTAACAAATTCCCATGGTGAACCGCCACCAACCGGTAGCTTTCATTTTCACTTGCGATAAAAACGTTTTCGATAAAATAATAAATGGAGTTAATTAATCGTGATATTCTAACCGGGCTATGATTTTCCTGCCGTAACTCCACGCTAAGTCCCGGTGCCGATTGTCTCATTTTTTACCTCCCCGAAAAAATATCTATTTTCTATATAAATATTCATTGCTGCATCCTATGTTTCTATTTTTAAAATCTTACCGTATCCTTTTTTATTCATGGTTTTACCTTGTTTTCCTCTCCATTCGCGGTAAACAAAAACAATCTTATTTATATCGACTATTGTAAACTCTTTTTTCTTTATATTGGTCATAGATGGAAGGGCTGCTGCATCGATAAATAGTATCTCATCCTTTCTATACCTGTATTTCCCATCTTTTATTTCCCTATCCATCGCCAATATCAAAATCGATAACGATATTCCTGCTATCGGTAACACTTTGCCGGGTAAGTTCACGATACAATCTACTCTGTTTGATTCGACCAATTCTTTATGAATTTGGTTGGTTTTCCCTTTTTTAAGGAATATTGAATCCCTGGATAGCAAAAGTGCTGCGTATCCCATGGGTGAAAGATGTGTTTCGGCATATTTTATCCAGGATAAAACACTGCCGGTATAGGGCGGCGCGCATAATAAAAAATCGGCTTTTAAATCCCTTTGTTTGTCCATATTTATACTAATATCAGTGTGCCACTTCATATTTTCGATGTCGATTCCATAAAGGGCCAGGTGCATGCAGCAGAGTTGAAAAAGTGGAAGCCTGTTTTCCTGGCCGTAAAATTTAATTCTTTTCAAAGATTTCCTTTTTTCCTTTAAATATTCGATGCTCTCTACCAGCAAACTACCGAATCCACAACAGGGATCGAATATCTTTCCTCTCTTCGGACCTAACAAAGATACCATCAGTTTTACTACACTCCCGGGTGCAAAAACTGTCTCTCTCAGGCTGGTAAGCGGGGCCGGTAATAATGATTTTCTTACGATATAATCGTACACATAACTGAGAATTGCACCGGTTTTGTGAAAATAATCGGGCATTTCTCCTAATTTTTCAATGAAACTTGAGAGGGCAAATACATTAATGTTTGGGGATGAATACTCTTTGGGTAATTTAAAGGGGGGGTTCATCTCTTCGATTGCCTGCATGGCTTCGTCTAAATAGGTGCCTATATCTCTGCTGGAAGCTCTTTCCAGGATATATCTCCATTTGGCTGTCGCGGGGATTATAAGTACTTTATCCAGGAACTGGTTTACATCGCTGTCGATATTTCCTTTTTTTAGTTCTTCAAGTAATTTTTCAGAGGCATGGGAGACAAATTTAAGGAATATTAGGCCGGGCACACACAAAAGGAAACTTATGGAATCTTTTTTCTCAAATATCTC
>JAAEQW010000379.1 GCA_024231025.1 Candidatus Omnitrophota bacterium | reverse complement strand
TTCTTTTCTGAGTTTTTAGTCAGCGTTTAGAGTGAAAATTTGCTTAGTAACACAAACCGCGTGGTAGGTAATTGATGCTACGAAAATTGAGTGGTTTGCTTTATTCCCGCTAGATGTCAGTCAGCGTTTACAATGAAATTAATATTTTAGTATTTGGTTTTGGTAATGATTAAGCTAATGATCAACCCGTGAGTTTTATGTAGTTTTTGGGTGATATAAATACAGTTTGAATCGGTTTTATCCCAGTAAGAGGGGTGAGGGTGATCCTCATTCCGCAAATTTTAGATGTTTTTTATTTTTGCAAAGTTGCTTTTTAGGAAGTGTCTATAAATAATATGAATCGCGTGGTAGGTAGGCGGTGCTATGAGGAGGAATTTAACCTATGAGGAGGAAAGAGACATATTAAAGCTGGGTAGTAGTAGGTGTTAAAAATCTAGTTGCCAGCCTGCTAGCCGCAAAATGCATGCCCGTTACACTGGGTAAATATACCGAATGTGCATTGCTAGCATAGCATCTTACAGCATGTGGATCTGACCTAGTAAACATCATGTCAATCCGCAGAATTCTTCAGACAATTCTCAATAATGTATCCGATTCAGACAATTCTCAACAACGTATCCGATATTGCGAAGTCAATGTTTCTTGCAAAATGAATAATTTTTCAAAGAATAATTTCTATATCAAAAGACAAAGACATCTAGATTTCTCACATATATAAGAAAACGGCGCGTTTTTGTCTAAGTTTAATCTCCGATCAATAAAATTATCGATTTTTGTCATTTTATGCGATTACCGCGAAATTAACATATGAGTTTTCGATGATGCTGATCACGAATATGTTAGAGGTTTATCAAAATTATTGATTGATTAGATGATCAGAAACCGATTGATAAATTATCGATTTATCATTTTATGTGATTGCAATGAAAACTTAG
>JAAEQW010000378.1 GCA_024231025.1 Candidatus Omnitrophota bacterium | reverse complement strand
TTATGCAACGTTTATTTTAGCATTTATGGTATGCACATTCTACACCTCACAAGCCTGATATGGATTATCGTCCGTTGAAATTGTAAAATCTGACATCTGAATATCTTCAACAATGCGTTGCTTCCTACACTTACGCAGGTAAAATGTCAATAGTGCCATAATCCCAAAAAAACCTAACACTCCCAATGGAATTCCGATTTTCAAAGCCTAAACAAGAAAATATATTTGTAGTATTCACCATAAAACCTCTATTAAATGAGAATTGTGTTGGAAAGCTTTGATCATGGTTTATAGAGGTTTTACGGTATATTAATATTTATTTTGCAAAATGCGTACCAAATTCAAATTCGATTTTTCTTTTAAATCAAATTGAGAACTTGTTGCAAAAATAGATGTAGTCATTGCAGAACCAAAACTTGATGCTAAAAAAAGCAAGACAATAAAGTATACAAAAAGAAGCTAAAAATATACCGTAAACGCTCTCAGCGCGGCCTGTAACCTTAGCACATCCGGGGGGTGTTATTAGCGGATTTACGGGTGGATTTTTGCAGCTGCTAGGGCTATTCGGACGCGCCAGTCTTGGCGCCATTCACCAGCACTGGCAGTTGCAAAAATCCTACCGTAAATCCTCTATTAGCTCCGGGTAAAGTCAGCACATTCAGGGGGAGCTATTAGAGGATTTCTGGTTGGATTTTGCAGCTGCTAGGGCTATTCGGACGCGCCAGTCTTGGCGCCATTCACCAGCACT
>JAAEQW010000377.1 GCA_024231025.1 Candidatus Omnitrophota bacterium | reverse complement strand
TTTTGTTATTGATTTTTAAGGATTTTAATTTTTAAATCCGACATTCCGCAGTTGTTGCGGCGATTTTTTATTAAAAACCGTTGACAAAATCACTCCAAATATAGTATAATTAAATTTTATTTAAAGCATGGAATTTAGACCTATGAAAATCAAAGAGATTAGAAGTACAAATCTGGATCACCAGGGAATTATCTCGGCAATTGTATTTAACCTAAAAATTGTTGAAGAAATAGACAAGCGGATACCTGTAACAGACAAAAGCCATGTGTCCATGGGGCAACGCGTTTTAGCCATGATTCTCAATGGGTTAGGATTTACAAACGAGCGTTTATATTTAGTCCCCCTGTTTTTTGAAAACAAACCGCTGGGAAGGCTGATTGGACCGGGAATAGAACCCGGACACCTGAATGACGACTGTCTGGGGCGTGCCTTGGACACCATCGCGGAATATGGCACGACCAAGCTGTTTTCCGAGATCGCTTTTGCCATTGCCGTCGCCCAGAACCTTGTTGGAAAATCGGCTCATTTGGATACTACAAGTCTTTCCGTCTTTGGTGATTACATTC
>JAAEQW010000376.1 GCA_024231025.1 Candidatus Omnitrophota bacterium | reverse complement strand
GAAACCGCCAAGGCCAATAACCTCAACGTGTTCGAATATGTGATGAAAAGTCTGGAGTTGCTGAGCCAACCGGAAGCCGATGTCGACCCACTACTACCATGGCAGGTTGCTAAAGACTAGGTGGGATCACCGGACGGATACCATCATTGGACTAACAATTTTATCACTGCAATAAAGGATTTTTGTTGTTAGTGATTACTAACATTTTTCTCGCCGCTACCATTTTTTAAATATCAGGACTACCATTTGGTTGCTTTTATATCCTAAATTGGATATGGTTTGAAAAACTCAGGACTACTTGTTTGGTGATTTGGATGAGCGGAAAGCGTAGTAAAAATAGTGACTACTGGTACAAGAATGGTGACAACCTTCTTAAGCATTGTGGTAAAGGTCATCGAGTATTTGTGAATAATCCTGTCGCACAGGATATTAAGAAAGAGGTACAGAGCTCTCTGGCTACCCTTAATAAGTTGAACGATTTCGAGAAAAGCAAGTACAAGGCGTTAAGCGACTACCTATTGTCCTTTGATGATGACAAATGCGAAAAAACGGCAAAGGATGCAGCGGAGACTTTATTACCGATTTTAAAAGCTGCCTATGAAAACGAGGCGAGTTCTACACTAACGACTTTTGTTACTAAGCTTTTAAACGAATTGCGAAATCGGTTTGAGTCGAGTGATTGGGATGCATGGGTAAAGCGTGTATCACAGAAAGAAAAGGATAGTAAGAGAACTAGAGTTACCATCGAACGAGAAGTGATGGACTTTCTAGATGAAAGGCAAGCGTTTTTTGGCGAGAAAACACGTCAAAGCTTCTTAGATAAACTTGGAGACGAATACGAAATTTGTAGTGCTTCAGAAGTTCGAAAAATGAATTTCATGATCAGAAGCTTGAAAAAGTCGAGGACACACTATCGGAATATATTAAACGAGCTAGAAGAGCTCGGTATGCTGGATTCAACAACAAGGCTTCTTTTGGTAAATGGTATTAAGGTTCAAAAGGGGCAGAAATATGAGCTCGGTGAGACGACCCCGGTTGAGGATGGAAAGGATAAAATTGTTAAACAGCTCAAACCGATAGAAAACGGGGTAGACAAATCTTCTATCTCTTCTAAAAGGTTGAAAAAAAAGAAACAACAAAGCTAGTATGAGAAGGGCGGTATTGTTCAATTTCGGGTTTGTCTAGTTCAGGCTGGCGAGTAAATGTTATTGAAGTCCAGTCTGCCTACCTTATCAAGGATAGACAGGCCACAATTGAAATACCCTTCTAAAGGTTAGGAATATTTTGAGGTTAATTTGATTGAAGTATCAACTTTTCGTATCAGTCTTCTTAATGGTTCGCAGTCTACATAAGCGTTATCTAACAGTTCCTTAAGATTTTGCAGCAAGGTTATAACGCCGTCTAGTGACCTAGGGAAGATGCGAATAAGTCCCCGATGTGAGATCATAGCTGCATAGTAAATTACAGCCATTACCGTCCATGAGCCAACAGTTAACTTTTGCCGATAGTGAGTTTTCCAGCAAGCGCCGCCAGACCCGCAAAGAAATTTT
>JAAEQW010000375.1 GCA_024231025.1 Candidatus Omnitrophota bacterium | reverse complement strand
TTGACCGCTGGGACCAACACGAATCCCGCTCTCGTTTAACAGGATAAAGATACCATTACACGTTAAACTCCCTAAAATCTGGCTACTATCTCCCCCTAAGTCACGGTTTAATATCCTACCATTAACCGATGGGAGATTTATAATCATGCTTTCCTGCGCAGAAATGCTAAAAGAGTCATAATTAACTACCGCGTCAGATGACGCGTTCAAAATCATCGTATTTGGACTGGGCCGAAGAAACTCGGCTGTGCCGCTCTCGACGCTTCCGCCCTCGGGAAGAGAGAAAGAAGAGTTAACCCCGACAAGCGCACATAGCACAACCAGGCTCATAAGAGTTCGGTATGGACAAACCCTTCTCTTGAGCGAGTCTTGGGTCATCCTCTTTGCTGTCATTTTCTTTCTCATAGAAAACTACCTTTGCCCTCCAGCTTCTTTCTCCAAAAGTTCTTGGATCTTTTTTTGCAGTTGATCTGCATCCACCGGTTTGGCCATACAGACATCAGCACCGGACGCAATCATTTTCTCTTCGTTCTCTTTATTAAGGTAACCTGAAATCGCGATAATTTTTATATTCGATTGAACGGAGCTTCGAATGCTTTTTGCAACTTCAAAGCCATCCATTCCCGGCATGCAGATGTCCAGAACAATCAACTGCGGTTTGTGCGTCACTAACTTCCCTCCAGCTTCAAATCCATCGTAAGCAGTTTCAACTTCATAATTCTGATTACGCCCAAGAAGTCGCTTAAGCGAGTTGGCAATATTTTTATCGTCATCAACAACAAGAATCCTATTCTTTTTTTCACCACAAGATACCAAGTCTTGCGGAACCGGCATGTTATATTTTTTCAAAAACTTCACAAGATCGTCAGGTTCGATTCGAACATGTCTTCCAGGTGTTCGATGAATTTTTATTTTGTCTTCATCGATCCAGTTTAATACCGTGCGTCGATCAACATCACAGTATTTAGCCACATCGCTTGTTCCCAATATCTTTTTTTTTATCTTTTGTTTCCTATTTCTCATAATTCTCACTTTTCCTTTTCTTCCACTTTAAATATAGTATATATAAATGGTTTTTTCAAGGGTATTTCATATAAATACATGAATTCGCAGCCCTACATTACCTTATTTTGGGACAAAAAATTATTGGTTTTAAGGAAAATCGCAAGCAAACATGCCTTTTCCTGGGATCATACTCCCAAGCACATTCACTCGTAAAACTACAGAAGTTTATTCAAAATAGTATGAATTTATTTTTAAAACACTTAAGCTATCGCTCTTTTTCACAAAACATTTGAATCAATAGCAACAAAAGTTCAAAAAATAAAATACAAGATCAAACTTTAGCTTAGCAACACGTTAGGAATTCGGTAGGTAAAAAATATTTCAACATTACTAAAAAACTGCTTAGGGATTGCCTCAAATTTTTTAAAAAACTGTTCCGACGTATTGTTACATTATGAAAAATTTGTGCAGCTCTGCGTAACGAAACTTTACGCTTAAGAATTCTTTTTAACTTATAAACTTTAATTTTCACTTGAAGACCTCCTTTCAGTTTTAAAATAAAAAACATCCAGAGAGGTTCATCTGTCAAGCCTTCCAAAGGAGGGTCGAGGAACGGAAACTCCACCTCCGGAGAACCCGTAGATCCTTGACAAATGAGGTTGTCAAAGCTGTAAATGTGGGATGTTACGATGAGATGATATGAAGGGAATATTACTGTTTCATCTTACATTCAATACCCACGCACAATCATGATATCTATACCCCTTACTCCAAACCACCTTAATCGGTCTCTTACCCCGGGTATACTTTGCTCCGCGTTCACCGCAATTATGCTCTTTTACCCTCTTCTCCAAATCATTCGTATATCCAGTATAATACGACCCATCGCTACATTCAAGAATATACACATAAAACCCCTTAGCTCTCTCCATAAATTGATATTATACCATACAGTACGACAAGCCTACTCTAAAAAACACAAGTAAGCTTTTTTCAATATACAGACAGCCGAGACAAGAAAGGTTTGATTTGATTGGATTCTCAAAAAGCTAAATCTGACATGTAGTCAAGTCGAGGCTTGACCTCGCACTCTTTATTTACCTAAATAATATTTTGTTGCTCTGGCTTTACCTTGCCTTTCTACAATCCCAGCTTCAATAAGAGGAACTATAAGCTGATTCACTCTAGATCTATTAATTTTCAATGACCTACCCAACTCGCTAGACCCCAGTGCCCCATGCATATTTAATAGATTAATTACCTCTTCTTGCTTAGGCGTGATAACTATTTTTTCACCTCTAGAATAGACTAGCTTATTTATACGCGAATAGATATTTTGTAATGTTTCTAGTATTCCTTGGGCAACATACTCAATCCAATAGGTAAAATCATAATCAAGATCTCGAGCTTGCTGAATTTTGCTATAATATTTTTGTCGATTTTGGGCATAAAAATCATCTAAAGAAAAAATATGATGATGGTCAAAATCTCTTTGATAAAGTAGCCACTGGGATGCGGCGCGTGCTAGCCGACCATTACCATCAGAAAAAGGGTGAACAGTAACGAATTGATGATGAAAAATCGCACTAAGAATGATCGGATGTACCTTTGAAGATCGGTTAATCCACTCCAAAAGCTCAGAAATTAATCTTGAGCAATCTTTTGGGGCTGGCGGAGTATAAACAACTATTTTATTACCGTCAATCACAAAATTTTGCCTCTTCTTGAACTTACCTACTTTCTCTTGCGGCAATAAACCATTAACTATAATCGCATGAAGTTTTAATAAATTATCTTTAATCATTCTTCTATTAGGATTTCTAATTATCCAGCGTAAAGCCTTAAAATAATTAAGTACTTCCTGTTTATGCTTAGAATCAACAAAAACATCCTGATTATGATTCAAGGCTGAAACTTGAGCTAAGGATAATAAATTGCCCTCAATAGATGTTGAAGAATGAGCATTTCGCTCTAATGCCTCAGCCTGTAATTTTGCTATCAAGGTAAATCGTAAATTTTTAGCCTCAATTTTAGCTGATATGCTGGCTATTTTCTCTACAAACCCAAGGAAATGTTCTGTTATTCGGTAATCTGGCCTAAACATATATCAATAATACCATATCGTATAGGTATTGTCTAGCTAATCGTATAGGTATTTTTGTAACTCCGTCGCCACCAATACAAAGTGTTATTAATCGCATTCGTCATAATTTTTGAATCAATATGAGTTACTAAGAATTGTTCAGCAAAAGAAATATTTTCAGTTTTCCCGCCAGAGGCGGATAAGCAGTGTCTGACCCTGTTATTTTCCAAGGAAGGTTTGATTTGATTGGATTCTCAAAAAGCTAAATCTGACATGTAGTCAAGTCAAGACTTGACCCCGTAAGCCCGTAAACAAGACACCTATCACCTTTTTCTTTGGCGGTTACTTATATATCTTAAAACCGCCTCTTTTGTAGTCAACCAATTCCTTCCTTCTTTATGCCCCTCCAGCTTACCTTGCCGCAACAATAAATTTAAGTATTTAGATGTATACGGCGTTCCACCGGCAGCCTCACTCAATAAAATAAATTTCTCTCTTTTCTTTGATGTTGGGGTTAACGTCTTCAAATAAATCTCCAGAGATCTCCTTACGGCTGCTGCAATAAACAACGTTAACTCTTCGTACTTTCCTCTATCTGCAAGTTCAAGAACTCTATAGTATCTTTTGCGGTCATTTTTTAGAATTATTACCAATGGATACCCTTGCTGCATTAATAAAACGTTCATTGCTAAGCGCGCTGCTCTACCATTCCCGTCAAAAAATGGATGGATATGAACTAATTTGTGATGAAATAATGCAGCAAACTCTATTGGATGGAATTTTTTTTCTGCTTTAATGAACCATTTAACCAATTTCTGCATATGATTCGCAATATTAGACGCATCAGGCGGAAGGTGTGATGTGCCGGTGATATAAACATTGCTATTACGATACCGGCCCGCCCATTCTTTATCAGTATCTTGAACCACTAATTGATGAAGCATACGGATAAGTCTTTCTGAGACAGTATGTCTTTTTTTATCAGAAATAAGATCGTATAGGTAATCTAAAGCCTCCTTGTGATTTTTAGCTTCAAGATGATCTTTTAAGGGTTTTCCTTTAATTGTGATACCTTCACTAATAACCAAGCTGGTCTCTTTCAGGCTCAATCGATTACCTTCAATTGCATTGGAATTATACGTCATCTCAATCTGGAACTGTTCCTGAAGCTTCTTCACGGCAATCACAGGCAAAGGACGTAAATTATTCAACTGTTTTAATTTATCTGCGATGTTGGCAGCTAGTAACCCATCGATATACTTATATTTCATAAACCTCCTTAATATGGTATAGGTAGTTTTTATCTCTATACCATATTAACAAAAATTTGCTATTTTGCAATGATTAAATTTCGCTGGCGGGTATACCATATTAGATATTGCCATTCATCTGGCAGCCGGATGTACGTAAATATATCTTCACTGTTTTCATACATTAACTTATTTTTCTGCCACCACAAGCATTTCAAAGTCTTCTATTGTTAGAGTAGGCAGGTCACAGGTCAGGACTTGACCCCATCTGTATCTGTCCCCGGAATTTAGTTATCCTGTTTTAGATTATCAAATCGAGACTGGCGGCCGATTCGCGTTCGATCTATTTCTTTTAGTATCTCTTTCCTGATTCGTATATTTTTTGGGGTGATTTCCACCAATTCATCATCATCAATAAACACAAGCGCAAATTCAAGAGTGATTTTACGCGGCGGTATTAAAGTGGTTGCGGTGTCACTAAGAACTGAGCGAACGTTCGACTGTTTTTTTGCTTTTTGAGGATTTACAACCATATCTCCACCACGATTGCAAAGACCGACGACCATCCCTTCATACACAACGTCTTGCGGCTTAACGAAGATCTCACCTCGTTCCTGTAAATTAGCTAAAGCAAATGCAACCACTTTCCCATTACTATTAGAAACCAAAACCCCTTTACGGCGTGATGGCATGTCACCATTATATGGTTGACACTCAAGAAAGTTTTGACACATAATGCCGCTACCACGGGTTAAAAGCAACAGTTCACTTCGAAACCCGATTAATGCGCGTGACGTAATAGTAAATTCCATACGAACACCATTAGAAGCCGTAACTTTTAAATCTTTCATCTGAGCTTTGCGTTCTCCTAGTGCCTGAATAATTGCACCTTGGTATTGGCTATCTACTTCTATTATCACGATTTCGACAGGCTCTAAAATTTGGTCGCCAATTTTTTTCAAAATAACCTGCGGCCTTGAAACTTCTATTTCGTACCCCTCACGACGCATCGTTTCAATAAGGATTTCCAAATGGAGCTCCCCCCGTCCCGAAACCCTGAATCGCTCCCCATTATCAACATCTTCAACTTTTATCCCTACATTAACCATTGCCTCATGTTCAAGATACTCACGAACATGCCGCGACGTTAAAAAAACCCCACCATCTTTACCGGCAAGCGGACTTGTATTGTGTGAAAAATTCATCGATATTGTGGGTTCATCAATTTTTATTGCTGGTAGAGCTTTGGGATCATCAACACTGGCAAGAGTTTCGCCAATTGATGCATCCTCAACCCCAGTTATCATTACTATATCTCCGGCCATCGCTTCAGTAACATCAACCGGAATTAACCCTCTATACTTCATAATCTTTGTTACCTTAGAAGTCGCAATCGTCCCATCGCGCCGAACTAAAGAAACCTGGCTACCAACGGTGATCGCCCCATGAAAGATCCGTCCTATTGCAATACGTCCAAAATAAGAGTTATGATCAATCATTGTTACTAACATTTGAAACGGTAAGTCAGGATTGGCAATCGGTGGTAAAACACGATGCAAAATTGTGTCTAGCAAAGGTTTTATGTCATCGTTAGGCTCATCCAGGTCAAGAGTCGCGTGCCCTTCTCTGCCAGACGCGTAAACTATAGGAAAATCAAGCTGCTCATTTGATGCGTTAAGTTCACAAAAAAGGTCAAAGGTCATGTCTGCGACTGCATCAGGTCGTGAATGAGGCCGGTCAATTTTATTGATAACTAGAATTGGTTTTAAATGCAATTCTAGTGATTTTTTTAATACAAATTTCGTTTGAGGCATCGGGCCGTCTACCGCATCAACAAGCAAAAGCACGCCATCGACCATTTCAAGAATACGTTCAACTTCGCTACCAAAATCAGCATGCCCTGGAGTGTCTACAACATTATATTGCACGCCTTTATAGTTAAACGAAGCATTTTTTGAAAAAATTGTAATACCTCGCTCTTTTTCTAAAGGGTTAGAATCCATAATCGTTGTTTCTCCTTCCTCAAACTTATGAGCACCGGTATATTTAAGCAGAGCATCTACCATGGTAGTTTTTCCATGATCGACATGAGCAACGATTGCAATATTGCGAACATCTTTTCTTCTCTTTTGGCTAGACATAATCTTTATCCTTTTTTTATAAAATTCGAAAGGGGCAGAACACCTAATTAACTGTTGCAAAAAGCACACAAGATTTGCAACAAAGGTGCTTGATTGTTGCTATTTCTCCGCGACAATGAGCATTTCGAAATCTTCTGTGGTTAATTTATCCTGTCTTGAGAAAGCCCCTAGCTTCGCGCCAAAAATGTCGATCTTTTTAAACTCAAGACTTTTTAGAAGCCACGTTATTTCACTAGGCACGTAATATCGTTCATTACACTTTAGCTCTTTTTTATTTCCGGCATCGTCTTCAAATACAACAGTGTTATGGTCGCGAAATGTCATTACATCAAACGAACAGTCTTGGCATACGGCGCTGCCCTCTTTTGCTACTGACGCATAGAATTCTTTAACTGAATGAAAAAGCGGAAATAAACCGTTTAATGTAGTAAATATTAGCTTACCATTATTTTTCAAGGCCTTTGTGGCATTCTTAAGTATTTCAAAGTTCATTTCATCCGTTTCCATCAAAGAAAATCCGCCTTCACAGAGCATTATTACAAGATCAAACTCATTAGTAAAGGGGAGCTTGCGGGCATCGATCTGGCGAAAATCAACCTCCACATTAGCCTGTTTTGCTTTCTCTTTTGCTCTGATAAGCTGAGATTCTGATAAATCAATCCCTGTAATTTTATAGCCTCGCTTGGCCAACTCAATCGCATGCCTTCCGGTGCCGCATCCCACATCAAGTATTCTTAAATTCTTCGCATGGCCTAGTTCTTGTTCAATAAAATCACATTCTCCAAGCGTGCCTTGAACAAAGCACTCTTTGTCGTATTTCTGTGCGTAATTTTCGAATAATGATTCATACCATTGTTTCATCTTAATCCTTCCTTTCCTGCGGTTTTCAGTACAAATAGTTAAATGGCAATATCCTGCTCAAAGCAGTCACATTGAAGTAATTAGATAGCTTTCCGTGTTTTGTAACAAGAGGTCACACAATGAAACAAGAAAGACCCCTTTCATAAAAAAAACGCGCCAACAAATTAGATTAACTAATCTATTGGCGCGCTAATTAATTTCTACTTAGAACTTTACTTTCATTCCCGCATAAACTTCCGGCTCAATGTAATAACCGTATTCTTGGTGAGCATTGCAACCGATATCGTTTAGGACCAATTCAAACTCAGTTTCAGAGTCACCTAACAAAGGTAAATCCACAGTGTAAGCGAAACGGGCAAAAGTTTTAAAGAAGTGCTTGAAGCTTCTATCTGTCCTTCCCTGAAACCTTGAAAGCGGACTTCTTCTTATTTCGCCGCTATCTGAATACCTCAAGTAAAAATCACATTTAAAACTACCGTGAGTGGCACTGAAACCAGTTCCAATTAAGTGTTTGTGGATTGCATTACCTTTAACGTCAACACGATGAGAAAGAAAGTTTATATCAGGTGTAAGATTAGTGTAGGTCCAATCAGCCATGGCAATAATGTTATCGGTAATGGAATACTTCAACGCTAATTCAATTCCCTTACCGGCCATGCTGCCGTTGTTGACCGCTAGATTTTGTAGAAAAGCCGGGTACCCCTGAGGAGAATGCCATGTTCGAAGATCATGACGACTACTAATGTAGGCATCAAGATTAACAACAAGGCGACTATCCATCAGAAATCCGGTATAGCCAACGTCTAAGCTATAAAG
>JAAEQW010000374.1 GCA_024231025.1 Candidatus Omnitrophota bacterium | reverse complement strand
GCTTAACGTCAGTTTGAGTGAGCATGTGTGTCTGTATGTCTGTGTGTTTTCCCAGGATATAAAAATCCTAAAGGATTTTTATAACTTTAGAGGCCTAAGCCTAAGCCTAAGCCTAAGCCTAAGCCTAAGCCGATTCGGCTTAGGCTTAGGCTTAGGCTTAGGCTTAGGTTTTTTGTTCTCAATCAGAACTGTATGATGGGACATCTACCCCAGGCTTAGGCTTAGGCTTATGCTCACTTTGTTGCGCTTCGAGGAACAAAACATATTTGCCTTTTTTCGTACTCCAAAAGGAAGCATTTTTCCCTGGTATATGTATGTCTTCACCGATTAGACAAGCAATATGCAATGAAGGTCCGGGAATTTGAGTACGGACGGATGGACGCGATTTGGCTGGCGTCCTTTGGCACAGAAGTGGACGTATGTATGTTAGGCCTTTCAATGCTACAAATTTATTTTGTCCAGCTAGTATAAAATTTTACTGCAGCTGGTCGAAAGACTGCAAGTTTATGCTTTGTAAAATGCCTATTTTCGGGAAAATCCTTGAGCTCTTAAAAATTCTGATTATTTTAGCTTTTTCCTTCATATCGAACATTTTTGACATTTTACAAAATGGCGAGATTCCCATTTTTGTTCACAGATTTGAATAGGTCTCTTCACGCTGATTCCAAAAAATGTGTAAAATGTTGGTTTTTCTGCATTTTTGCAATTTATTACCCATCAAGTTTTGCAAAGCCATAAACAATTATTGTTAGCTTCTGATGCATCATGATAAATAAAATCTAGAAAATGTACCATAAACCAAACATTTTACATATTTTCGAGATGAGCGTGAGGAGAACTCTTCAAATCTTTAAAAAATTTTGAAATCGACGCATCTTGTAAAAAGTCAAAAAAATTTCCATATAAGGAAAAAATTAAAACAAGTTCTCAAAATCAGTGCGCATGGTACCCCTCCCCAACCCCTGCAAAGTCAGAGTAATGCCCATATGACTATTTCAATAATTTCTTCTGCTCCTCAAGATGAATTGATTCATGCTAATCACCACTTTAGCTGCATACCTAACAAAATTCGGCCCACCAGTATTTTTTGAGTATAACAAGCAATTTTTGAATTTCTCGCCAAAAGATGTTCAAAACCTAGAACATTACAAACGGCTATT
>JAAEQW010000373.1 GCA_024231025.1 Candidatus Omnitrophota bacterium | reverse complement strand
GGGCAGTGTGTTTGCCCCTGTGGCCTACATGGTTCCCTGTGTACGCTTCGTGTGGGTCGTTCAGTGCGGATTCACCTGTCCTTCCCAATCACGCAACACTCGGTACGGGTGGGAGGCCGCCCCTTCCCGATCAGGACTTTCACCTGACAAAAGACGCCTCACTTCGTGGCGCGCTAACGTTCAAGCTCACCTGCGGCGAAGCCGTCGGGTGCAGCGCCGTGTTATGCCATGATTTTACTTCAAATTTCGTAAACAAAGGGCAGCGTCCCCTTTGTTCTATTATAAAAAATCATTCATGAGCGTAGAATTTTACAATTGCTTGTATTCCTTCTTCTCCATTATCTCTATATAACCGAACTAATCGTTTTGCCATTTTTTTCGGCATACGACGCTCTCCTGTTAAGAAGTCTCTCACTGCCTTTTGTAAATATTCTAATGGCTGTCCTGCTAAACGATTAGAACCATCAACATCTATTGTGCCAAAATTTTCATGACATTTTTCGCAATATCTATTGTGCAATTTCCCTCCTTTTTTAGAAGTATTTTTATATTTTTTAACTTCATTAAATGTATATAATTCTCCATCCATACTTTCGTAAAAAATTGCTAATTTTCCCCAATCATCATCCTTACAACAGGACTTCATTATATTTTCTTTTTTTTGCGATGTTTTTCGCTCACCATTTGAAAAAGAGTACATAAAATTTATTATTGTGTCACCATTTAAACCAGCTAAAACAGGAATATTTTTTATTCCTTGAGTCCCATAATTCTTATGGCACACTTCACAATATTGTTCATGAATGATTTTTCCTTCTCTTATTGCATTTTTACCTTCATCATAAGATAAAGATATACGGTAACTATGATCATAATCTTGATTGATGCGGTAAAGCTCTTTTCGATTTAGGTAAGGTTTTGTTTTAAACTCCTTAGTTATACTTGGTTGCAAGTCTGGTGATTTCTTGTATGCCTGTTTTGGAATAATTGGCTTTTGTATCGGTGTCGGTGCAGAAGGCTTCTTTTGTACCGGCACCGGATTTTCCCTTTTTTGTTTATTAATTTTAGCCAATCTCTCAGCTTCTCTTAATTTTTCTATACGTAAATTTTCTTCTTCAATTTCCCTTTGTCTCTTAATTTCAATAAGTTCTTTCTCTTTTTTTAACTCAACTATACGCATTTTTTCAGCTTCCAATTCTCTTGCAAGCTGTTTTAATCTTGGAGTGTCTTCTTGAAATAAAGCGGGAATATCAACCATAAGACCAACTATAGCACCTATAAAACCAATAACCGCTATCGTTGTCCAAAAATTATTTCTCTCTTCCATTTTTTTACCAGTAAAATATAATTTTTTTTATGCAGCCCGGGGGCCGAACACACTACCCGGCTGCCGCGATCTCCGCCGGGGTCGGGTAGAAATGTGGCGTGCAAAGAAGGGGTCAGGTCTTTACTTTAAAGAAGTTAAAGAAGGGGTCAGGTCTTTACTTTTGCATCAATCATT
>JAAEQW010000372.1 GCA_024231025.1 Candidatus Omnitrophota bacterium | reverse complement strand
GTCTAGTTTTGTCCTCTGGGATTGACTCGGTGTATGAAATTTTCGTTCGTCTGTGCACGGTTTATCCCTGTCCCTGGCGCGCGCGTATTTTTGGAATTGTCTTTACTTTCTTGACTTTAATTCTTGCTTATGCTTACTTGTTGCTTTCGTTGTAGGGTAAGCCTGGCCTGAAGAAGCGGCCTCTTGGTCGCGAAACGTTGCCGCTATGTACTTGTACATATGAAGATCTGTGGTGCTGGGTTCACAAATAAACCTCCTGTCCTAACAACATATTTTATTATGAACATGGTGGAGTTCAGGAGTACTTGGAGTTTTGCCAGAATTGTTGATTGATTAATCAGAAATCGATTTATCATTTTGTTCCACTGCAGCGATTGTTTCGATGATGCTGATCATGAACACGGTTGAGTTCAGGACAGGAGTTTTAGTTCTGCTTATTGTCATCCACGAAGGTAGAAAATTTTCTTGTTAATGCACTAGGATCTTCCATTTTTTCACCAGTGATTATTCACTATAAGATCAATAGAGATTGAACCCCCTCTTTTCACTTGGTGGTCCGCCATCTCTCTCTGGTGGTGGATCAATTCACATAAATGATACTCTAACTAAACCGTTTCTCAAAGGAAGAATGTTTATTTATTTAAACGTTATCACCCGTTTTGGGAATTTTTACGCCTAATTCCTTTAGTATAGCACACGGGATACATCATACAATATTTAAATATACCACTATGCATATTTCGCCACTAATAATATTTTGATATTCATTGTCAGATAAAGGGTGCGTCAAAACCACCCGATCTAGTTTTTTTCCTGAAGGGTGCAGGGGTGAAGGGGAGGGGTGCAGGTGCAGAAGTGCATCTCTCTCTTCTTCATTGTCGCTTTTTGAAGGATGCTTTCATTTTCATTATAGCACAACAACGACTTTTGCAGGTTTGTCAAATAAAAGGTGCGCCAAATCGCCTGATCGAAGAAGGTTTATGACGTTTTGATCAGGTGGTTTAGCATGCTCTTTGTCTGGCAAACCTCCAAAAATTATTGTTGTTCTATAATGAAAATGAAAAACATTTTTCGAAAAACAGGAATGAAGGACAATTTCATCTCTTTCATCTTCATTAT
>JAAEQW010000371.1 GCA_024231025.1 Candidatus Omnitrophota bacterium | reverse complement strand
CACTCTCGCCTACTATAGCCACTGCGGCATCCATCGTAAGGTCTAAAGTTTGAACGTTGACGCCTTCGGTGTCTAAACCGATGATTGATCCGGCATTGGAAGTCAAGGTTACGTCGAATGGATCGCTAACATAACCCACGTACATATCATTTTGACTAGTAAGGTACACCGATTCGGGTTCTGATTCTTCATCTCCTGCGCCATTTATTATTTCAGCGAAAATAACCTCTCCGGCATCAGCAATGCTGATATAGTTTCCGGCATAAGCAGATATACTTTCGGCATCAGTGTCAATAGGGTCACCGAAACCTATATTCTGACCTGCAGAAAGATTAATATTGTTAGCAGAAATATTAACAGATGGACCGGTTTGATCAATGATCGATCCGGTTTGCGCAGTTACATTTACATTCCCTAAAGTTGAAAGTGCCCCACTATTGGTGAAATTAATATTGTCGGAAGCTGTTAAATTAATTGCACCACTTTGAGATTGCTCCACGCCATATCCGTAAATCATATCAATCTGATTCAAATAAGTGTAGTTTATTTTTAACCGCGGATCGTAAGTTGTTCCGCTTCTTTGACGAGACCGAAAGTTTGCGCCGCCACTACCAATCGGTTTCAACACCCAGCTACTGTACCCATCACCAATATCAGCGTTAACATCAGAGGTCACCGCCCAATCATTCCACCTTCGATTTACTTGCCTTATCGCAGTTGGCGTACCATTAGCTGATGGCGCATTGTTCCAGGTAATCCCATTCTCTGCCCAAACATCATTAGAAGAGTGATACGCACCAATCTTGTTGCTTCCCCATCGAGTCGAAGATGCATATAATTGAAGAATCGCACTATCTATTGAAACAACATCGGTCAAACTAGATAAATCAAACTTCAACCAAGAATTACCACGAGTTGTTGGCGAAAACCATCCGCCAGAACTATAATATGTATCAAGGCTTGAAGAATATCCATAATTACTGTTAGCAACGCTTCTGTGTCGACTATTATAGGAAACCTGAGCATCCGCTGTCGGAAACAATAACGCTTGCCCTACCTCAAAAGTATCAACCGTCCCATAATTGAGCAAAACATCGATAGACTGGATTAGTCCGTTTACATCAATTGATCCATTATTAGCAACAGCATCGAAAGTATCTCCGCCAAAAAAGACGTTTTCCAAAGAAAGACTATTTCCATATATACCTATATTGTTGTTCGCAGCAATATCAGTGCCCAAACGCTGAGAAACTAAATTACTTGCAAAAACACCAATATCGTTTCCAGAAAGAAGATTGGCTAAAGTAATGTTTGCACCAGATATAAATATGTCACCTGCCGCAGAAATCAACGTTCCACCACTTTGAATAAAATCGCCAACACCATTATCAAATGGCCAGGCATCAGCAAAAAAGCTCAAATCACCGCCAACATTGCTTATATCATCAACAACTGTTATATCACGCCATGCCCAAAAGGTAGCATCTCCATCTAAATACAACGGGCCATCAGCTCCAAGAACCAGATCTATTGGATCAAACAAAATTTCTTGGGCCTTATATGTTCCACCAAGAGTTAGAATATCTTCGGTGCAAATCTCTATCGTTCCGCCATCAGCAGACATCATTCCATTCGAATTTATCGCGCCGTTTGAAATAAGTTCAATTGATCCCTTGCGATCATTTAGCGTATTTGCTTCAATAATTCCTTCGTTATTTATTGCATTGTCAAACACTCCGCTTAACGTCTCAACGGTTAACACAACTTTTCCACCGTTGGCAGAAATCGTACCACTATTTTTTACTGCACTTTCACTACCTGTCAGGTTATCAACCAACCCTTCATCAACAGCAACACTCATTAATCCCTGAGAATCCAAATTCAAGGTTATCATCTCACCGGATGCCAACGCAACTGTTCCCAACTCAGCCTCAATTGTACCCGCATTCTCCACGCTTGCTCCCAACAGACTTACATATCCTCCAGGAGACGAAATATAGCCCCGATTGATTACTGATCCGCCTTGGCCATAAAACGTATATCTACCAGCTAAAAAATCATCATCAGAAATATTCAATGTAGATGCGACTAAACCAGCAGCATTTATCTGTGCTGTCGCACCAAATAAAACCCCATTAGGATTAACTAAAAAAATCTTCCCGTTGGCATTAAGCGCTCCACGAATACTTGATACATCAGAGCCTACAACTCGGTTTAAGGCTACCGCGCTCGGTGACAACTGTGCAAAATTAACAAATTCATCACTGGCAATAGAAAAACCCTGCCAGTTAATAATTGCTTTATTGCTATCGATATTAATGTCCATCCCATTCGAAAGCTCTGAGATAGTAACATCGCCAACAACAACATTGGCACCATTTGGTTGCGCATATCCATGATAAGGCATCAAAGTAAAAGCCACGATCATAAATAAAGAAATTAACTTACGTACTTTGCTTTTGGTCATTTTTTCCTCCATATTTTGAAAAACATTGGTATTTTATCTGAATTTTCCAGAATTTTTGAGAATTTCAATAATCCGACAATTATCGTCCGTATCCCCAAGAAATACCATATATATAGGTAAATGTCAAGCCCATCTCGATTTCAGCCAAAAACCCCACGTTGGCAATTGTTTTTAATCAAGATCAACTATGAGTACAACCACGAAGCAAAAATTAAGGTTAGCTGCTAAAATTTACAGATAATTTCAACCCAAGTATGGAGATGATTACTATCCGAAGGCGTTTTCCCTAAAGGATAACCCAATTCTATGCGGGCAGAAAATTGTTCGCTTAAATTGAATCTTGCTCCAAAACCAGTACCTTTTAAGGTTCTGTGTTTTTTTTCTCCAGCCAAAACTTTATTAGCATGAGCCGTAGCCCAATCATAAAAAACAACTAATCGCAAAGAATCATAAAAAGTATGATCACCAGAAAAAGGCACTTTTAACTTCTTTGGAATGAAGTATATAGGAAAAGACCATTCAACACTTGTGTGCCACCCCTTATCGCCAGCATGCTCAGCCGGCGGATATCCTCTAACCGTAGCCGCACCTCCAATTTGAAATTGTTCTGATGCCAACAAGTTGTAGCTAGAGAACTGAAAATAATTTTTCCATAAAATATTCGAATCAAAAGGGGCAGGTTGAAGACGGAAAAAGCTACCGACCATCTTATTAAAATTACCCCCGGCACCAGAACGAGAAGCGCGAGAATCTTTAGAATTCAATCCACCCATAATTTTGGGGATACCGAAGTCCAATTCTAAAGCAAAAAGATTGCGCCCCCACTGATCAAGATAATCAAGATCAAAACCAGTTTTGACTACTCGAGCATCATCTCTTGATGATGGAGCACCAAGCAAAAAATTACGAATGCGTTTATGGTCAAATCCAAAATTCAGCCTTAAGTCTAGCTCTTTACCGGTCATTAGTGCTTTGTTTAAGAAAATTCCAGTAATCCGAGCCTTACCTCTAGCATCGACATCTTTAAACTCACGCCCCATTTTCATCTCAGTTTCTAAATAGTACACCCCTAAATCCAACGTAACATCTAGTGGTATAGAATAGCGCACCTGATGAAGTCGACTTAAATCCGATTCTGAGCGTTGATATCGAAAATAAAGCTTATCATCAAATCCTAAAATATTATTGTGTTCAGCAACAATAGCGTAATTATCATTCTCGATATAACGGGAACCGAAATTATCATATTCAAAGCTAATATGAACCGGCAACCTATCTTCTACATCAATAATTATATCGGTAGTACCAGACTTTTTACCGGGAACTAGCGTTGCTTTTGCGGTTCGATCGGGATGTTCATTTATGCGAACTAGTGATTCCTGAAAAGAAGAATAATCAAAATAATCATGAGGTTTTAATTTTATTTTCTTCTCCAGCAGAGAAGTTTTAAAGTGGCGATTACCACGTATTTGATAAGCCCCCAATTTTCCTTCAACTACTTTAATTATCAGAACTCCATTGTTTATTTTTTGGGCAGGAATATACGCTCGAGAAGTAGCATAGCCTTTTTTTCGGTACTCATCAGTAATTAAATCTGCTACTCTTTGCATTTCTCTTAAAGACAACTCTCTTCCCTTAAATTCAGAGATAATCTCATCAACTACTTTCTGAAATATAAGGGTTACGCCCTCAACGGTAATTTTCGTGATCAGAACTTTTTCCCCTTCTTCCTCGGGTATAATTTCGCCAAGTGAACCATCAGTAAGCTTCCTTGGGGACTTATCAATTTTTTGCTTAAGCTTTTTCCCTTTCTCCAGTTGTTCCGATTGCCTGATTACTCCTCCCATGGTTTGTGAAGAAGGTGGCGTCTGAGAAAAAATTGACACCGACAAAAATCCCGAGATAAACAAAACCAGTAAAAATATTTTGTACTTTCTCATAATCTTTACACTCCTTGGCTTAAAATATTACACCCATTATGTCACCTTCCATCCTATTTTTTACGCTTAGACTTGACGGATATTTTATGAACTTTCTCTAAAGGAAAGTAATGTAATTTATCATTAATTTCTACAGGCAAGCCTAAAGTAAGGCCGCGAATACCCTGAATAAAAATTGTAATCTGGTTCTTAGTAACAGTTAACCAAACCCATCGATCTTTGTAAAGGAATTTAAATTTCACCTTTTGGATTTTCTTGGGTAAATCGGGGTTAATTACCACGCGATCCTCACGAAAAGAAAGTCCGCAAAAACCACGAAACATCATGTCAATTGAACCACCCATAACCCCCATGTGTATCCCCTCAGGAGTTGTACCTCCCTGAGTGTCATGAATATCAGATTTCAACACCTCCAAATACCACCGCCATGCCTCCTGCGGTTTGCCAAGAAGCTGAGAGATGTAACAGTGCACTACCTTACTTAAAGTTGAACCATGCGAGGTTCTTTGAACGTAGTAATTATAATTTTTTCGCAACATGCTCTTATCAAAATGATAACCAAGACCATGAAAAATGTCTTTCATATCCGACAATGATAATAAATAAAAAGCCATTAGAACATCGGCCTGTTTAGAAACTTTATAAGCATCTGGAGATTCCCCTTCTGCCTTTAGAATTCTATCCATGCGATGGATATTCCCATATTCTGAACGATAGCCCTCCCAGTCTAATTCTTGAAGACTGAAATATCCATCAAACTGGGCAATTATTCCTCTACTATCAACAATAATCTTCATTTTTTCAGTAATATCTTCCCAACGGGTAAGCTCCTTATCAGTTAGCTTTAACTTATTTTTTATGCGTTCTCTTTGACCATCCGGCAAAGCACTAATAACCTCTTTTGCCTTACGTAGAATCCAAACCACCATTATATTGGTATACGCATTATCTTTTAATCCCGCCTTTCTTGAACTGGGAAGTTTTTCATGGAACTCATCAGGGCCCATAACACCTTTGGTGTGATAACGTTTATCTTTTGGTTCATACTTAGTAAGGCTAGAGCAAAAATGAGCAATCGAAAGAAACAATTCCGCACCATTACGATAAAGAAAATTATGATCACGCGTTCTTTCCCAATGCTTCCAAACATTATAAGCAATGGCAAACGATACATGTCTTTGATTTGAAGAATGATCTGGGCCCCATTTACCAGACATCGGATTTAAGTGCACAATTTGGGTTTCCTCTCGTCCCGATGAACCACTCTGCCAAGGAAACATTGCCCCGCTGTACCCTTTGTCTTTGGCATATTCGCGAGCCTTCGGCAAACGACGATGGCGGTATTTTATTAAAGCTCTTGATATTTTAGGAAAGTGAAAATCGTAAAAAGCCATCGCATAAACACTATCCCAAAAAATATGGCCACGATATGCCTCACCATGCAACCCTCTTGCCGGAAGACCAGCGTCAATCTTCGAATTATGCAAAGACGCAGTTTGTAGTAAATGGAACATATGAAAACGAAATGTACGCTGAGTAAAATTATGACCATCTATTTTTATATCAACCTTATCCCACAATTCTTCCCAAGCTTGTTGATGCTTATCTAGCAAACAACCAAAACGCTGCAGGCCTTTAGCAGATTCTATAGCTGGTGCAATCGGTTTACTTATGCCTTCGTCTCTGGATGTATAAATGTAAGTTGTTTTCTCTATGTTGTAAGAGTGCCCCGCACGAGCAACAAAGCGAAACTCCTGACCAATTCTTTCTTTTCCTTTCATTAAGCTCTTGGTAGTGATTCTTTTCTCGCGGTTGGCAGAAAACAAGCGAATCATTGATGCCTGAGCCACCTCTATCTTTGATTGCGTAGTTCTCATTGAAAGGTATGCTCCATTTTTATCAAAGCGACCCAAAGAAAGCGGCTTCCAATGTTTGGAGTTAAGCTGGCGATATCGTTCAACACCGGCATTAAGCACGGTTCCGTCAAGCATAGTGCGAACCGTAATTAAATCACTGTAATTTTCTGGAGTTATGATATATTCAAAAGCACCGCAGTGAGGATCATCCATGCTCACAATTCTACGGGTTTCTACTAAAGTCTTTTTACCCTTTTTGGTTTGAAACCTAACTCTGCGACTAAGTACGCCCTTATGCATATCGAGCTGTTGGCGATAAGAAAGAATCCTAACTGTTGAAGGATAAAACCAATCCTCATCACCGATCTTAAAGGTAAGAAAAATCCAATTTGGGCAATTAACAAAATCTTCGTTAACAATCGTACGTCCGGCCACATTAGTTGCTAACCGATTATAAAGACCCGCAATATAGGTGCCCGGATAATGGATTTTCGACGCAACCAGCTCATAAGCCGCACCTCTTGTACCAAAATAACCATTGCCTAATGTGCAAAGCGCCTCACGCAAACCCTCTTCAGCTGGTTCAAATCGTTCATAACCAATAGTCCAAGGCGAAGAGGTTTTCTTTTTTGCCATGTTATTTTGCCTCCGCGATAATCATTTCGAATAATTTTTTTGTATCATCTGGCGTGCTCATTCCAAAATCAGCCGATGACTCCTTGCCCTCTTTAGAAACTAAAATTGCCGTACCTCTAGTGCGAACCACACGAAAAGCATATTCATCAGTTGTGTCATCACCAATATAAATTACCGAAGCCTCACTCCATGAAAGATTAAACGCCTGCATAATCCATCGCACCGCTTTACCCTTATCCCAATCAATGTTTGGCAAAATTTCAAAAACTTTTTTACCACATAACAAACGGAACTTGCTATTTTGACTAACTACTTTATCAACGAAATCCTTTATTCTAGTTAAATATTTTTCTTCATCAACAAGACGGTAATGTACTGCTGTTGAAAGTTTTTTCTCTTCGATTATCACTCCTTGAATATCGCCTAATTCCTTTTTGAGCTCTGCGATCATTTTATCGACCAAAGGAATTAATTCCTTAACTCTTGGCTCGATCATAGAAAAACCCGGACCATTAATATCAAAACCATGACTACCTGCATAAAAAAGACCATCAATGCCTAAAAGATTTTCAACATCCTCGCGCATTCGCCCACTCACAATCGCAACAGTAAATTTCGACGCAAGCTCTTTTATGGTATTTCTCATCTCATCTGATATAACGGCCCACTCAGGACGGTCCACAATTGGAGTAAGAGTACCATCATAATCTAAAAACAAAACTGGTTTTTTAAGACCAAAAAACACCGACTTTGCGCAGCGTGCAAAGATTGGGTTTAATCGACTATCTTGCTCGATCTCTTTCTCCCAAGAATCAAATAATGGTCGCGGTCTTCTCAGAAACCAATTATTGATGTAATCTATGTCGATTTCGGATAAATCCTCAACTACTAAATCTGCTCCGTTTTTCAATAGCTCATCACGGTTGCCCTCTCTTGCTACACCGATAACCATGCCAAAGCCACCATTGCGCCCAGCCAAGACACCGGATACGGCGTCTTCAACAACAACGCTCAACGAAACAGCAGCATCAAGATTGCTTGCCGCTTTAACAAAGATATCTCCTTCGGGTTTACCTTTTAGTCCGATCTCAGCTGACACCATCCCATCAACCCTAGTTTCAAATAAATCCTCTATTCCCGCAGATTGCAAAATCACCTTGCAATTCTTTGATGAAGAAGCAACCCCAACCTTAATTTCCTCTGTTTTTAACTTTTTTACTAATTCTATTGTGGATGAATACACTTCGACTCCGTCATTATCAAGATAATCACGAAATTTTACGTTTTTTTTATTACCGAGACCACAAACTGTTTCTTGATCAGGCGAATCAGAGGCATCACCAAAAGGAATGCTTATGTCTCTAGATTTAAGAAAACTATCTACCCCCTCATAACGGGGCTTACCATCAACAAACGGCAAATAATCGCCTTCGTGAGTGAATTCCTTGAAAGGTTCGCCGTCACGTTGACGCCTCAATTGCAAATATTCGTCAAAGGCTCTTTTCCAGGCCTGAGCGTGAACAATGGCTGTTTTTGTTATAATTCCGTCTAAATCGAAAATAACTGAATCAAATAGATACTTACCCATATTACTCCTTCGCTAAACAAATATTATACCAAATTTGTCCAGATTGACCAAGACCTACTTATTAATGGTTAGATTCGCAAATTCGTGTGTAGTTCGTAAGACTTGTGTAAATAAAAAAAGCTTAACCTTTTCGGTTAAGCTTTTTTTAATTGCTTGAAATACTAGTATGTATCGTCAGAAACGTGCATTATCAAGGTAGTACCAGCGTGCCTTACGTTACCAGCGGTCAAATTGCCGTCATCTAAAGCAGTATCTATTTTTCCGGCTGCAGCAGCAGGTACAGTGGTAATAGAAATAAATCTTTCATCAGTTCCCGCGGTTGTAAAGCAACCGCTATTGCTGTTTACCCAAGAATAAGTTCCTCCCCAGGCATTCCTTGTAGGCCATTTTTCTAAATAAGGACCGTCCCATCCGCTAGCAGCATCATCGCCAATAAAACCTGCTGTATTGGCATTTGCCGGCCAGCCTCCAGTATCCGCATAATAAGACATCGCTGCGGTTTTAATGCTTCGGTAGTCTCCCGAGGTTCCGGAGACTCTTGCCTTTTCAATGGCTTTAAAAGCATTTGGTGCAATGATCGCAGCTAAAATAGCAATAATAGCAATAACAACGATAAGTTCGATCAAAGTAAAACCTTTTTTCATCACGAATACCTCCTTTTCCAATATGTTTTTATAGGACTACCTATATTATCTGACTAATTATATCAAGACTGTCTATTAAATTCAAGATAAATTTTACTACGTTTAAACTTACCATAACCGTAAAAAATTGCAAGACAAATTAAAGACCGATCGACTGGGTAACCCGCATTACTTCTTCCGGCGTTGTTATCCCGGCAATCATCTTCTCTACTGCGGCATCTCTAAGAATGCGCATCCCCTGCTTTTTAGCCATTTCTCGAATTTCATCAGCTGACGCACGCTTTAGTATCATCTCCTGAATTTCAGGAGTAGCTTTTAACAATTCGTATATACCGACTCTGCCTTTATAACCGCTGTCATTACAGATTTTACAACCCTTTCCGCGAAAAAACTTATGCTTGCCAACTTCTTTTTCGCTAAGGTTTAAAGACTCTAGTAAAGTTGCACTTGGAGTGTACTCTTCTTTACATTTACTACAAACCCTACGCACCAAGCGCTGAGCCAACACTCCGAGTATTGAAGTAGATACCAAAAACGGCTCCACTCCCATATCAACCAACCTTGTAAAAGTTGTCGGAGCGTCGTTAGTGTGTAGCGTTGATAAAACTAAATGACCAGTGAGCGCAGCCTGTACAGCAATCTCGGCTGTTTCCAAATCGCGAATTTCACCGACCATTATTACATCGGGATCCTGCCGCAGAAAAGAACGTAAAGCCGAAGAGAAAACCAACCCAGCTTTTGGATTAACCTGAACCTGGCGTATTCTTGGAAACTGATATTCCACCGGGTCTTCAACTGTCATTATATTAATATCTTCGCTGTTGATCTTCAACAGTGCAGAATAAAGTGTAGTTGTTTTTCCCGAACCTGTCGGACCGGTAACAAGAACTATCCCGTAAGGTTGAGCAATTATTTCTTCGAAAGACTTTAGTTGATCTTTTGGAAAACCTAACTTTTCTAAACCAACTGTCATGCTGCTTCTATCCAAAATTCTTAAAACAACATTTTCACCATGAACTGTAGGGCAACTTGATACACGAAAATCAATGTCTTTGTTTCCAACCTTCATTATGATTCTTCCATCTTGAGGAACACGCTTTTCAGCAATATCAAGCCCCGCCATAATTTTGAATCGTGATAATATCGCTGCTTGTAGATCTTTTGGCAAAAAAGTATGCGTTGTTAGGACACCATCAACTCTATAGCGAACACTAACAAACTTTTCTTCTGGCTCAACATGAATATCCGATGCATTAGTTTGAACCGCTTCGACAATCAAAATATTCACTAGTTTTACTATTGGCGCTTCTTCACCTAATTTCTCCCCTTCTTTAAGCGCTTCAGTATCGATTGAAGAAACTATTTCGCGAATTGTGCCTGCGCCACCAAAATATTGATCCTGAGCCTTGCGTATCGCCAACTCATCAGCTAAAACAGGTTCGATCGTGCACCCAGTAATACGGCTCAATTCGTCAATAATAAAAACGTTCGTTGGGTCAGTCATCGCTACCGTTAAAATATAATTCATTTTAAATACAGGGATAACCTTATACTTTACTGACACATCTTCCGGTATAAGATTAGCCACTTCTGGATCAATAATATAGTTGGATAAATCAAAAGCGCTAACGCCGGTTTGCTTTGCCATTGCATGCGTAAGGTCTTGAGGAGTAATCAAGCCCTTTCTGATTAAAAGATCACCCAACCTTTCACCAGTAACCTTCTGCTCGCCTAGGGCTTCTTCGAGCTGTTGATGAGTTATATAACCCTCATCAATGAATACTTCACCGATTCTTTTTTGTCTATCATCAGCCATTTTTTCCTATCCCTTTAAAAATATAGCCACCGTCTCACAATTAATGTTGTCGGAAGCAATAATAATCCTAATATCAAATATTTCCAATTACCCTTTTTTTCCAAAAAAGCCAAAGGTTTTTTTGATTTTTTAGCTTGCTGCTTAGTAAGCTTGCTGTTTTCTATGTTTGAAATTCTTTGCTTCTCTTTATAACCGTTTAGCTCTTGAGTCAAGGCATCGCGTTGGCACCTAAGCTGATAAACCTGACTTCCGTATGCCTTTACTTCTTTGGCGCGTTGAACCTTCGCATAAAATAGGTTGTCTCTTTCTTTTTGCAAAAATTCCCTCTCTATTTTTAAATCCTTAGCCTCTTTTGTTTTTGCTTCTAAATTTGAAACTAGCTCTTGGCTAGCTTCCTTCAATACTATCAAATCTTGTGTATCCTTTTCTAAATTTTCGACCTCTTTAGATAGCTTTGCTCTCTCATTTTTAAAAGTAGCCAATTGAGCTCTCATATTCTTTATTTCGGTTTTAAACGGTGCAGCTATTTTACTCTGCTGTGCTATCTTTTTGCCGAGACTAACATTTTTTTGCTGCATATTGTTTTTTTCTTTTTCCAGAAAAACAATCATACGTTGTGACTCTATCAACTTCTTCTCATTAGTTGCAAGCTTTTCAGATATCGCTTTATTGCTGGCGACTACTTCTTCCAACTTATTAACATTCTTACTTAAAATGGCAATTTTTTTCTGCGCTAATACAGTTTTAGCTGTTTTTTCTTTTTTTAGAAGATTTAGGCTAGACGTAAGTGCATCACTCTTATTTCTTAAGCTAGAGAGCTGAGATTTTAAATCGACCATATCGGTCTTATTTTTCGCGAAAAGATTTTTTAATTTCTTATTCGCTACCGACAAAGAATCAACTTCATCAATTAAAGATTGCGCCCTTCCTTTATAGTCATCGAGTGTTGAAATAAGAATCTT
>JAAEQW010000370.1 GCA_024231025.1 Candidatus Omnitrophota bacterium | reverse complement strand
CTTCGCCTTTTAAAATAGTTTTGTTCCAATTTTCTCTAGGAATAATATCACGGTTATGTTCAACCACAACAGTCAAAGGGTTAAGATTTTTGAAAGTGATCAAATCAAAGACCGTAATAATATTGTCAATTAATTCTTCCTTTCCGTTAATTTTTAACTTCACCCCCCTAAACCTCCTTTTGCTATTCCTACCGCTCTTTTGAATCTCTCTTGCATTTTTGCATTTAACATTTTTGCCCGAGCCTTAATGTCGCCGGCACACATAATTTCGCGAATCACAGCAATATTACGCCCGCCTAAAGAAAGAATGTCATCAATATTGCCGACATTAATTCCTCCAATAAAAACTACCGGTTTTTTCGCCTCTTTTACTACTTTATCAATATCGCCTAACCCTATTGAATACGATTTTGTTTTGGTTTCAAATAGAGGCCCAAAAGCAATATAGTCAACACCGCTTTCATTAGCTATTCTAAATTCTTCCAAAGAATGAGTAGATAAACCAATAATACGATCCTTACCAATAATCTCTCTGGCTTTAGCTAAGGTAATATTTTTTACATCTTCCTGACCCAAATGCAAGCCATTCGCCCCCGCATCAACACAAAGTTGAGGGTCATCATTAACAATAAAAGTAACATTATGCCTCTTGCATAAGAGAGAGTACTCTCTGGCTAATGCAGTTGCATCCTTATGTTTTAAATTCTTTTCCCGCATTTGCAGGACTTTAATTCCTCCATTAATTGCCCGCTCTGCAATATCCAAAGGTAATAAATCCTTGCGATACTCACTACTCAAAACTAAATATAGACTTTTATCCATCAATCTCAAACTTTGTATCACACTACATCAAAGGAGTGCTACTTATCCAGAGCCAAAACCCTTACCTTAACAACGCCTTCGATACCATAAATATTTTTTACTATACCCTCTGTTGGTTGATTAGATACATCAATAATGTTACAGGCATTTTCACCCTTACTTTTGTTTAACATTTCAATTATATTAATATTGGCTTCAGCTAAAATGGTAGAGATTTGACCCACCATATTAGGGATGTTTTTATTCATAACTAATAATCGATACCCGGAATTCTGCTCTAATTTACAATTGGGATAATTAACTGAATTTTTAATATCACCATGTTCAATAAAATTACGTATTTGCTTAGCAACCATAATCGCACAGTTACTTTCTGCCTCCTCAGTTGATGCACCAAGATGAGGAATTGTAATAACATTTTCCATGCTCAGAATCTCGTCATCAGGAAAATCTGTAACATATCGCTTTACCACCGCGCTTTTAATCGCTTTTGCTAAATCATCATTATTTACAATTCCTCCCCGAGAAAAATTCAGAATACGCACACCTTTTTTCATGCGATTAAACTTTTCAGCATTAATCAACCCTCTCGTTACATCAGTTAATGGCATGTGTAGTGATATGTAATCTGCGCTACTGACTAAAGCATCTAAACCTGGAGCGCGTTTTACTTCACGCGAAAGCCCCCAAGCAGACTCAACTGAAATAAAAGGATCATAACCAATAACCTCCATGCCTAGATCGAGTGCAGCATTGGCAACCATTACTCCAATTTTACCAAGACCAACTACACCGAGAGTCTTTCCCATAATTTCAGACCCGGCAAAGTTCTTTTTATTTTTCTCAATAAGAGCTGGCACATCTACCCCCTTGCCTTTGAGCGTCTGGGCAAATTTAATCCCTCCGGCAATATCACGCGCTGCCAAAAGCAATCCGGTAATCGTAAGTTCTTTTACAGCATTTGCATTGGCACCGGGTGTGTTAAAAACAACTACTCCCTTGTTCGAACACTTATCAATTGGAATATTATTTACTCCCGCACCGGCACGACCAACAGCTAAGAGTGAATCCGGCAAATTCATATCATGCATTTTAAAACTACGTAAAACTATCGCATCAGGAGAAGTAATCTCGGTGCCAATCTCATACCTATCAAGCGGAAATTTTTCTAGTCCAACCGGTGAAATCTTATTAAGCTTCATTATCTTATGCATTGTAAACCTCCTTTTGTTCAGTCGTAAGTGATAAGCCTGCCTGTCGGTAGGCAGGTCGTAAGGATTAAGTGATAAGCCTGCATGCCGGCAGGCAGGCGCAGGGATTAAGGATTTCCCGTTTTCGGGATTTGCCGAACTTAAAACTTACAACTTAGGACTTATAACTTATAACTCATAACTTGTTTTCAAATTCCTCCATAAAGGAAACTAATGCTCGCACCCCATTAATCGGCATTGCGTTGTAAATGCTAGCCCGCATACCACCAACTGTACGATGCCCCTTAAGTGTTTTTAATCCTTTTTTTGCTGCACCTTCAATAAACTTTGCATCCAACTCTTGGTTACCAGTTATAAAAGGCACGTTCATTAACGAACGATTTTCTTTCTTAACCGGACTACTAAATAGTTTTGAAGTTTCTAAGTAATCATATAAAATTTTTGCCTTTTGTTGATTACGCTGTTTCATTGCAGTAAGGCCACCATTTTTCTTAATCCAAGCAAATACCAGCCCAGCCATATAAATTGAATAACAAGGCGGCGTATTAAACATTGACGCTCCCTTAACATGAGTTTCATAATTAAGCATCGTTGGGGTAAACTCTCTTTGTTTACCAACCAAATCATCACGAATAATTACAATCGTTACCCCAGCTGGCCCAATGTTCTTCTGTGCCCCAGCAAAAATTATCCCAAACTTCGACACATCAATCGGCTCCGATAAAATGCTTGATGAGGCATCAGCAACAAGCGGAACATCTCCGGTATCAGGAATGTGATCGTAAACTGTGCCGTATATCGTATTGTTACTTGCAATATAGAAGTAATCGGCATCTTTAGAAAACGTTTTATTATCTAGTGCAGGAATGCATGTAAAGTTATCTTCTTCGCTGCTAGCAACAACATTAATCGTGCCATATTTTTTTGCCTCGGCAATTGCTTTTTTTGTCCATTGTCCAGTATGAACATAGTCTGCCTTTTTTTTAAGCAAATTCAAAGGAATCATTGCAAATTGCAATGATGCTCCACCTTGTAAAAACAATACCTTATAGTTATTGGGTATTGCCATAATTTCGCGCAAATCCGCTTCTGCGGTATCAATAATATTTTTAAAATCTTTACTACGATGAGAAAGCTCCATCACTGAAGAACCGCTTCCTTTATAATCAAACATCTCAATTGCAGCAGTTTTTAAAACTTCTTCCGGTAGCATTGCCGGTCCTGCACTAAAATTATATACTCTCGCCATTTTCTACCTCCAATAAAATTGTAATTATTTAGGGTTACTCCTTAAATTTTATTGGCACTGAGGGTTCCGTCCCGAAGTGCCTGCCCCCTTTTAATTCTTGTGAAACAAGAAAGACCTGACCCCTTTTATTTAAACTGTGCTGAAATAACTCTCAATGCACTGGTAAAATTCATATCCAAATGAATAATGCCACTTGCGACATTAACCTTAATCGGAGAAAAATTTAAAATGCCTTTCACTCCGGCTTCACTTAATCTATCGGCTACAGATTGTGCCGATTTAGCCGGTACGGCAATTATGCCTAGTTCAATCCCCTGCTGCTTCACAATCTCTTTGAGGCGATTCACCTGAAAAACATTAATATCACTTTTTATTCGCTCAATTTTATTAATACTGCAATCAAAGCCAGCAACAATTTGGAACCCGTCATCCTGAAACTTTTCATAATCAAGTAAAGCTGTGCCTAATCTACCCAAACCAACAATGCAAGCCTTCCGGTGCTTATCTAGATTAAGTTTACGGCCCAATTCTTTTTTAAGAGATTTCACCTCATAACCCTTGCGAGTAAAGCCGATAACATTTAGTTGGCTAATATCCTTTCTAACTGTATGTTCAGTTGCTCCAATTGCTTTTGCTAATTCAGAAGAAGAAATAAATTCAATTTTTTCTTTTTCGATTGAATCAAGATAACCGAAAATTCGGCAAATTCGTTCGATTGTGTTATTAGATATGCTCATTGTTCTCCTTTTAGTGAAATCTTTCACCAATTATATAATTTTTTTTATCTAATGTCAATAATAAATTTTATATTTTTTTGCAAAAACAACCATTATTCTATTACTCATTGATTTCCAAATAGATACAGATTTACAACCGGCATTAGTTTTGGTGATATTTTTCACTCAAAAGGTCTATGGTCTATAGTCTATAATCCATAAAAGTTGTTGTTATAATCGCTTTACTATGTTATAGTTATGCAATGAAGAAAAACGATAAATGGCCAAAAAAGGCATACAACAATTATGATTTTCTGAACAGTCCCAGTGCCAGGGTTGTCCGCGTACTATCCGAACTAATTGAGCCTCAAACACGCTTTAAGAAAGAAAATCTGCACAATACGGTCGTTTTCTTCGGATCAGCACGTACCCTTTCAAAACGAACCGCCTTAAAAAAATTAAAAAATATTGAGTTAGAAATATCGAAGTCTAAAAAGCCAAATCGCAAGCTCAATGCTCATTGTCAACAAGCTAAGTGTGATCTTATTATGTCAGACTATTATGAGGACGCCTCTCGGCTCTCAGAAAAACTCACACTTTGGTTTAAGCAACCAAAAACTTCGCATAAAAAGTTTGTGATTTGCTCTGGAGGCGGTCCGGGAATTATGGAAGCAGCCAGCCGCGGAGCAAAAAAAGCAAAAGGGAAATCGGTAGGTTTAAATATCAGCTTACCAATGGAACAAAACCCTAACCCTTATCAATCACCGGAATTAACCTTTGAGTTTCACTATTTTTTTATCCGCAAATTCTGGTTTTTCTATCCCGCAAAAGCAATCGTTGTTTTTCCTGGCGGATTCGGAACGCTAGATGAGTTTTTTGAACTACTAACCATCATTCAAACAAATAAATCAAAAAAATATATGCCAATTGTTCTTTACGGTAGCGAGTATTGGAATAAACTAATTAATTTTGATGAAATGGTCAAATGGGGAATGATTTCACGCGCAGATTTAAAATTATTTAAAATTATTGACGACGTCGATAGCGCATTTGATTATTTAAAAACAGAACTCACCAAGCATTACTTAAAACGCTAAACTACGACCTAATCATTACCAACATCATCTTAAAGCGATCAATTGCTTTTAAAGAGTGTGGCTGGTTTGCCGGCATAACAATGACATCTCCTACTTTCGGATTAAAAATATCTCCCGATATCATTATCTCTGCCTGACCATCAGTAATATAAACTAATGCGTCAAATGGTGCGGTATGTTCACTTAACCCTTGCCCCGCATCAAAAGCAAACACAGTTACGCTGCCCGTTTTACCTTTTATAATTTCTTTACTAACAACTGCACCATCTTGATAATTCACCGCATTTGCTAAATCAATTACTTCCTTACTATTAATCATTTTCCTCCTTCTCTACTTGTTCGACAATTATTCCTTACGGAGGTAAATTTCTTTTACCGGGCCGGTTGTAAGGATCATTTTTTTACCATTATCAGTCAATTGGTACTTATAAACTATCGTTAATGGCGCCTTTACCCCTCCGGGGCAATCTGTCTGAGTCATAATGGTTTTAATTGTATTGCCAGAGACGTCAATTGTCCCGCTGGTAGAGCAGGTTCCGCTAGCTGAAAAAGTGTCTTTTTTATAAATCAATGTTGCCGGAGTTTGATTTTGCAACTTGCCACTTACATACACACCTTGTCTTAGCCAAGCGCCAATGTAATTTCCTGCCGAATTCGAATCTTCCCCTAAACTGCCAGAAACAGGCTCCATAACATCAGGTTGAACCCCTTTGGTCTCTGATGATTGAGCAGATCCAGATTTAATTGCAGGTTGCGATGGCTTAAGCTGTTGGGCTCCCGGGGTATTAGCATTACCCGATAACTTATCGGTAAGAAAAGATCCCAAGTCAAAAGCAAATAAGTTTACAGTCAAAAACAACGATAAACCGACAATCAGCAAAATCTTCTCTTTTTTCATAATACCTCCATTAGTTAAGCAACTTCCCCCATTACCTTATTAATCCTCTTAAGCGCTATACACAAATCAAAATTCTTCCGCTCGCTGACGGTTAAAACATCGAACAGTTCATTTTCAATACGTAACTCCATGCCTTTTATTTCTTCATCTGACCGTCCAAGATTAAATTTATACTTTGCCAAATCAGGATCGCAATTATCTTCTTTTAATTTTTTCTTGAAAAGATTCATAACCATTTCATCCGCTAAATTAAAACCTTGCCGAATAATGAAGTCAAGATCGTAGAAATCACGCGGCGCAATAACCTGCCTGATTGCTGAGGCTCTCAATTTTTCACTTACAATCTCCTTTAAAGACAGACACTTCACCTTACCGCCATCGAATAACGGTTCTTGAGTAAAAGGATTAAGAAACTTATGTTGAACGTTCTTGATCTCTGGATTTGAAATTGGGTTGTACCTTAAACTTACTTCAAATTTTACCATTTGTTCTGACGGCAAAAGCACAGAATCATATGCAAGATAATATACATATTGTTTTGATACGTTACGCCCTGCGTTTTCTGCCCCATCTATTCGCATATCAAATTGTTTCGCGAAATTTCCTATATTATCCTTAACCGACTGTATGCATTTGCGCCTATTACCACGAGTAGTCGTATAGTCCGGAAGGCACATACTGAAATCTAGATCTTCACTCAAGCGATAGTAGGAATAGTAAATCTTATTTAGACAGGTTCCCCCTTTAAAAATCAGGTTATCTGAAAGCTCATTGATTTTAGAAAGAAAAAACGTTAGATAATAGTCCTTTTCTATCAATGGAGCATAAAACCCTGTCAGAGAAGCAATGCGATATACTAATTTAGAAAATTTTTCCTTATCTCTGTGTATCATTAACAATAACCTTCCATCTTTTATTAAGAGTGCCTTTACGAGAATTTGAAAATGAAATAAACGAAGTATTATTCACGCTCTTTTCCAGTGGCTTTAACAAGTCATCTGTTGCCCCTGCTTTTTCAAGATTAAATCCTATTATTTTTCTTATTTTAATGTTGGGAAATCGAACCGCATACTCAATCAACTTTTTGATATCACATTTTTTTTCAATTACAAACCGCCTAAAAATTATACTCGCCGCTTCAATGCCACCAACAGATTTATTAAAATAGACAAGGTCTATTAACGTTCTTTCTTTTGAGCTAACAATTATTTCTTTGTCTTTTATGTTTATTTTCTCTAAACCGTAAAATCTATTAGGAGGTATCTTTATAAATTTAAATGATACTCCCGCTATAATTTTCTTCATGCAGCGAGTAGCATTAAGTACGCAGACAACCTGAAACTGTTGATCAGTAAACCCATAGTAATTGAACATGGTTGAATAACCAATATAGTAGCCACCTTCGGGAAAAAAAATCGGCGGGATTAAAAATTCGTTGACTCTAAGCCCGGTTGGCACAGCCTCTAAAGGCACAAATATGTAGACTCCTCTTTTAATCGGCGTTAAAATTCCCTTTTTTTTCAGGTTATAAACTAGCTGTTTCCGATATTGAAAATTACCAGGTAAAAAGGAATCCAATTCTTGCGCCGTTACAATGTCCTTTTCTTCAAATGATAAACGAGCAACAATTTCAGCCTCTTTTTTCCCTAAAGCACTTATTGTATTTCTCTTCATAGCAAGTAACTCCTCAGGTTACCAATGTATAACTTTTATACATAACTAGAATACCATGTTTTTGCCTAGAGTCAAAGGGAAACACAGGATACATAATAAGGGCGGCAGATCTGCCGCCCCTGCTTACGATTGTAAATTTTACTGCTTGCCCAAAGGATCAGGCGGCATTTCTGCACTATTATAAGGATCAATCGGCATATCAGTGGGATCCCATCCAGCTGGATTGATTGGTTTGCCATCAGGACCTAAAACCATACCCGCAGCTGTTGTTCCTTGTGTAGAAATAGGGTTGATCGGCTTGCCATCAGGGCCTAAAACCATGCTAACTGACTCGCCGCTTAAGGGATCTATCGGCTCGCCATTAGGACCAACCTTAAACCCACTAACTGAAGTTGTTTTACCTGCAGGATCCATAGGATTAGGCGTTTCATCATCTATTCCCTGCAGTTTTTTTTTATTCTGGGTACTACCTTTACCTGATACCTTATCCGTTTGAGTTGTCATCTGCGGGGTGTCAAACTTTTTAGACTGACTGCCCATATCCTTTTGCAGTTGATTTTGAATCTTACCATACACACCAACACTGCCGCTAATGCTATCTGGCCCAGCGTAGACAAATGCTGCGTTAATCATCAAGAAAAAAATAACAAATCCTAATTTTTTCATACTCCCTCCTTTTATTGTTTAATAACCAAGCTACAAGTTACAATGACCAAACAATAACCAATGACCAAATTCAAATAACCAAACAGTTTTATTATTTGGTATTGGATATTGTAATTTGTTTGTAATTTGGGATTTGTGATTTGGGACTTCATTTTTCCATAGAACTTTTTATATATTAGTCTTGCCAATTGGCTGCATCATCACTACTTTCAACACCATCGCGCCCTAAAGAATATAGATCATAATCAACGCGATGCGTTCCGGGACAACGATATTGATAGCTATTCCCCCAAGGATCAATCGGTTTTTTCTCAACATAAGGACCCTTCCATCTCTTTGCCGATGGTACCTCATTCATTAAAGCATCAAGGCCCTCCTCAGTTGAAGGAAAAGCTCCGTTATCTAATTCATAAAGCTTAAGTGCAGTTGGAATGTTAATTTTAACATCGGCAATCGCTACACCACGCCGCGCTTCTTGAGAGCGACCAGTCAAACGTGGTATTACCATTGCGGCTAAAACCCCCATTATAATCACAACTAGCAATAACTCAACTAAAGTAAAGCATTTCTTTCTTACATTTCTTGCCATTTTATTACCCCCTCTTCGCTAAGTATTATAGCATAATTAAAAACATTATTGCCTAATACATTTGTCGCGACACACATCTCAAACGCACCACCCTCACAAACAAGTTGACCAAATGCTCTATGATGTTTTAACCAATTTTGACTACTGATATTTAGCGTTTCACATAAGACATCCTTATCTAAATCCTGAAATTTCCCATCATCAGTAGTGGCTTCAACGCCATCTTTGCCTTTGCGATAATAGATAATCTCATCAATCAGCCAATCTTCAAATCCAATCGCTGCCAAAACTACCCGCCCTGCGGTGTTAATATTTATCTTACTGCTGTTGTTGACGGTAATAAACTTTTTAATTTTTTGGAATTTTTCTTCACTGATTTCACTTAATAAAAGTAAGTCCTCGATAAAAGAAAAATTTCCTTGATCCATACGTGCCTTAATTATTGCCCCGGCAATATCATCATTTAATCCGGGAAGTTTTTCAAAATTATTGCGTGATGCCGTATTGATATTTATTTTTGCTGCTTCATCATTAAGGTAAATTTCCATTTCAACAACGCCTAATTCGATTTTAACTGGGGTTTTTAATTCTTCTAGAGAATCAAAATATGTTGAATCGTTGGCGATTTGTAAAACCATGTATTCACAAGCTGCCTTGGCAGCATTATCAGAAAGCATTATTTGCTCAATACGCTTAGCAACCTGCATACGCGCAACAGCCATGCGATAGATACCCAAAGCAAGTAAAGAAAAAAGTAACATCATCCATATTGTAAAAATAAGCATACTTGCTTTTTTCATATCATCCCCTAACGCAAACATAAATTACAATGTACAATTTACAAATTACAAACAATACCAAATTACAAAATTACAATACCAAAGAATAAGAACCGTTAATGTCCGAAACATGCTATTGATTTTGTTTGG
>JAAEQW010000369.1 GCA_024231025.1 Candidatus Omnitrophota bacterium | reverse complement strand
CTGTGAAAAATGCAAAAAAGTGTTTTTGACTCGCAGAAAACATGTTAGGCATAGTAAAACGTGTGCCAAGATAAAACCAAAAAATTATTTTATCCTGAGATGGTTGGTTTAGTAATAGTCATTCTAGTTTGTTTTGTTGAGTTAGTGTGTTTAGGAATTTTTGTGCCTTACAACCTACGATTTTGTGATTTTATAAGGATGTTTGATTTTGGGATATTTTACTCAAAAAAGGATTTGCCTAAGAATATTGAAAAATAGTGAGTTTTTTCGCCAAAACTAGTTCCCGCCTCAGTTGCTATAGCCAGTAATGTACCGGGCTTTGAGAAACCGATTTTTTACATGTGAGCATAGTAGTTTTAGAAGCATTTCTAAGGCGTGTATTTGCATGTTTTGTTAGTAGTAAAAGTTTGGATGTCCACGCTTTTAGTAGTAAAAGTTGTGGTCTGGTGTTGAAGGGTTGAGGTGTTGTGGGATTGGTGTGTTACAGAAAGAAACTAGATGTCCATACCTCGACTTCCTATATTTACCACAGGCTTGTAAGATTGACACTATACTACCATAGTCTAATTGCAGATAAGCATGGCTGATGACTTCCTATGTTGACCACATGCCTTGGGGGATACAGGTGTAATGTTTAAAGAAATAAAAACTTCTTCCTTGGAGAAATAGACGAATGGATAAATGGACAGATGGACGGGCAGATAGATGGATGGGTGGATACAATCGATACACTAGAATCTATGTTCATGCAACCGTTTGTCACCATGGTGAATGATTAACTTATGCATGTGGTTTGTTTTAAATTTTTGATCCATTAAAAAGAGTTACAGTTTAGTTGCTGAATTTTAAACGTAGGTCATTGTAACCATCGTCATTGTCACTCGAGTTCTCAGGTGGGACCCTAAAAAGAATCCCCTACAAAAAGTAGTCTTGCCAAAAGCGTCTCTGCCCAAAGAAAGACAAACAACGTCCGAAGGTAATCAACTCACCCAGCTTTACAGGCTTTTTTGTAAGAACTGAGAAACCTCATCTCCACCAATTCAGTAATTCCTTGGTCATTAGCAAGCGAAATATGAAACTAGT
>JAAEQW010000368.1 GCA_024231025.1 Candidatus Omnitrophota bacterium | reverse complement strand
GAAAAGTGAATATACCATTAAGATCGTCTTGATTTGTAGATTTCAACAATCAAAGTCACATTTCTCTACGATATTCCCGAAAAAAAGTCGATTTTCTATTGGTCCGTTTTTTGGCGCGAATTTAAAAGTGACAAAAAATGCGTTAGCACCATAGAATGGGGATACTCACAGGGATCAGATTGGTCACAACTTTGTCTGGTTTCCTGCTACGGCTGCAAAGTTATCGCCAAAAAACCCCAAGTCACATCATTTTTTAGATAGACGTACTTTAGCACACATCAAAATCAAAAATCTACTGCGGCAACCAGGAACGATGCACAGCCATATGGCTTGGGGTAATTAAAGAGGAGAGTTGTGTCAGTCACTCTTCCAAGCGTTGCCTCGATATGTCTTTCCCGTATGGAGAAATAGCGCCCTGAACGTGAGCTTTTTTTATTTTTTGCCAAGTTTGGAAGGCTCCACTGCGCCCATTTGCAGAGCTATTTCCTGTTTTATTATAGTTTATAATAGTAGTGTATGCATACTATTAGGAT
>JAAEQW010000367.1 GCA_024231025.1 Candidatus Omnitrophota bacterium | reverse complement strand
TTTTGTTTCAACGCTTTTGAGACGACCGCCGATTCCCGGAACAAATGGGATAATCATCACTGGAGAGGCATGGTTTTGAGATGCTTATGTTTACAACCATGTTTAGCGGATGCTACGCTCAATCAAATTATTAGTCAGTAAAAATTGTGTGAAAAGCCTTGCAAAAAGAGGTGAGTTCTTGAATGACACGTATGCACCAACAACGAGTTTCTTTTTTCTATGAAGTGGAAAAGATCGGTCTGCCTATGATAGGGTACCCATCAATAAAACCGAAAATCTTGACAAAATATTTTATCTCTCTTCCATTTATAACCACTTTCTAAGAAAGATCTGTCCAGAATATAAACATCTGGAAGGTGCGAAGCGAAAATCATCTCCTCTTACTAAGACTCAGTTCACAATGACACTTTTGAGCTGGCTTCGCTTCTATAGTTTGTAATGCAGCCGCCAGCGAGATCGTTGTGTATCCTAAAAATTGAAAAGGAGCATGAGCTAATCTTTATTATTTTTTGAGCTTCATAAATGAAAGCCCTGGGCTAAATTAGGGCTTTCACTTATGAAGCCCAGTAATAGTCGTCAAAGGAGTTCTTCGGCGATGCATATGATTAAAATATGCTGGTGCGCAGCTTATAGGAAAAGAACCGAAATGCATCAACTCCACGGTTTAGGATAATCCCTTTATCATTACCA
>JAAEQW010000366.1 GCA_024231025.1 Candidatus Omnitrophota bacterium | reverse complement strand
TTGGTTCAAGGGGTAGCCATGGCCCGGCAGGGGTTCTAGCGCCGCGCACTGGCCTTACACGAAACATATTTGGTACGGCGCTGGCGCGCCGTACCAGATATATACGTTACAAGTTCTTTCATTTGACTTTCACTTATAAGAGTTTTGGTTAGGTACGCCAATATAAAGGCATGCCATGTGTAAAAGATAGGATGAAAATATATTTCTGGCGTAATGGGGTCAATATCGTACCTAAAAAAATACCTACTCTTGTTTAGGTACGGTAAGCCGGAAAAGTAGTGATTTTGGCGTACTAAATGGTGTTTTCAACGTACCCCAAAATAAATGTGCGTACCTTTAGATTTGTGACTTCATTAAAGCAAATTGCCCATTTTTGGATACCTTTAGTCCCTGTGAGTACTTTAAGGTTGATAAAATATTAATGGAATAAGAATTTAATTTTATATGATATGAAACATTTCGACCTTTTTACATTTTTAAGGGCTGTATAGCGTACCTATTGACATACCTTGTACCTCCCAGCATACCTATTATAGTTTAACCTTGTGCTAATTTATGAAGGTTAAAATGTCGTTTCATATTATATGGATCTGTCTGAAGGAATTTAACAGCAAACGCTGATGATGTTTACCGGTCGCTGACGGAAATGGAAATTTATGTTGGTCGTTTTCCGTATGCAGCTCCGTACCAGTGGGGACAGCGTGCTTAGTGCTGTACTGTGTAAATCCCGTACTAGTTGGCGTACCTTGACAAAGTTTCAGTGGGTAATTTGGAGAAGAGGGGTGATAGCATTAATAGGGAATATGGAGTGTTGCTAGTGTCATTGTATTAGAAAATGTACTGTATATACGCTGTTTATGGTGTACTGTATGTACGTTATTGCTCCTAAAGGTACGCAAATTGTCCGAGAGAGATAAAGTAAAGAAAGGGTAAATTTGCTTCTACGCCAGGGTCAAACATAATTCTATACAGTATCTCGTTCAATTATTATACACATGAGAAAATCACCCTTCCACTATGAACAAAGATACAGAAACGTTACAGAAAAGTTTTTAACTTCAATTTTTTCATTTTCTTAATAATTAACGCTTTTTGCAGTTTTTCCTAAAAAAAAGGTACGCTGTAGCCCTGTTTTTAGTACGTTGTTGAGTATGGTAACAACAACACGTACATACGCTGCTAAGTATGCAAATAACTCTCGAAGTATGCTAATACTCCCATTGGAACGCAGTTACTTACTTAAGTACGCCAAAAACCTATAAAGTACGCAGAAAGTGATGATCGTACCTGGTATCTCTATCTGATCTACGTACCTAACTGGTCAGCATGCCTAAAACTCAAAATTTTCGAAAATTTTGTATGGGATTACTTGGAAATCCCTTAAGTACGCTCTTCGTGAGACAGGTACGCACAGTGAAGTGGCGTACCAACAAAAAAAAACATATTTTCGCAATGAATCTAAAAACGTCTTATACTTTTATGAAACCTCAATTCCTGCCCTCCCACGTCAGCTATTCAAAACGGTCAAATCTTTTTTGATCATAAAAATATTGACATTCAAAATTTATCGTACACATTTTTGGCGTACACACTATCAAGGTAGCATTTGGCAGTTAGGTATGCATTTGGCCCAGACATAAATGTGCCATATTAATAAAAACACTCTGTATAACTAATTGCCTTGTCTGTTTGTATCGAATGCAGAAATCAAGCGTGCAGAGAATTGCATAATGTTTTCGATGATGCTGGTCACAATCCTGGTACGTAGGCCTAGGCTAACGATTTTGCAGAATAATCAATCAAATGGTCA
>JAAEQW010000365.1 GCA_024231025.1 Candidatus Omnitrophota bacterium | reverse complement strand
TTAAACCACAGTAGTCTTTAGGTAGTCAAATTTTAACTCCGGTTTGACAAACGCGATTTTCTCTCGGCGCAATTGTCACCAATTCATTGATTGCGTATAAATCTAAGCCAGCGCTTCTCGTTGTTCCTCTAGTTGGGACTCTTGCATTCGAATTAGCTAATGAATAATAAACGAGGTTTTCCATTTTGCGAGTTTTGTCTTTCGGTCTCTCTCGAGGGAAGTAAGAAAATTCTTTTAACAATCACTACGAAGGTAATATTCGTATTCGATTCAGAAAAAATTTTCTACCATTCGGCTTGTTGGCCGCCACGGAAGAGCGTCGGGATGTTGCGTGCGAAGGACGTTCAGCATCTTCTACTATGCTAGGACTGCAACGTTTTTCTACTACGTCGATCACCCGGACTAAACTCTAGACTCTAACCTACAGTAGTCTTTTCTTTTTAAATGTTTCTTTTGTGAGATTTTGGTGGTTCTCTTGGTAAAGGCGCTTCGGGGTTAAAATGAGTAATGCGTACCATTTCGGGGCTGTAGTATCCCTTTTCTAAGGCAATTTTTGGAGTTATAGCAGTTTTTAATCTATATATGTGAGGATTTGTACTATATCGATC
>JAAEQW010000364.1 GCA_024231025.1 Candidatus Omnitrophota bacterium | reverse complement strand
ATTGCAGCGTGTAGCACTGCATCCGGCCAAAGACGTACTCGACCTGACGCCAAGAGTCTGGAAAGAGAGATTCGCGGACAAAAAATTAACGAGCGACTTAGATAAAATGGGGTGATCCGGGTCTATATTGATCGCTTACGGCGCAACGCTGCTAAATCAAATAAATGACAAGTTATTTTTGGTTATCGCTGTTCCAACTAAGCCCCTGCTAGATCAATGGGCTGAAGAAGTCGAGCAATTTGGCATAAAGCCAATAATTTGTAATGACATCCCTCAAATTAAGATTAAAAATTATATTAAAAATTGTTTTAAAAACTTGCGATTAGGTGTATCAAATTCAGAATGCATAATAATTACGCACGAAGGTTTGAAGTCTTCAGCGATAGAAGAAATAAGTGTATCTAAACGAAAGATTAAAACACTTTTGATCGCTGACGAGGTTCATAACCTTGGCAGTCTTGGCTTTAGGGAAGTGGCTCCTAAATTTTTCGATTACAAATTAGGTTTGTCTGCGACACACGAAAGACAATACGATGAAGATGGTTCTAATTTCCTTTTAGAGTATTTTGGAGGGGTGGTCTTTGAGTATGGATTGGATGAAGCGATTGGGAATTGTTTGGTAACATACAAATATTTTCCTAAAACGGTTTATCTTACGCCTGAAGAACAAGACGATTTTGCAGATCTGACATTCGAAATTAAAAAATTGTCATTTGCATTCAACTCTCCGAGTGACTCGAAGGAAGCTGAGAGATTGAAGATTCTTTGTATGAAACGAAGGAAAATAATTGAAACTGCTTCAAACAAAGTTGAAGCGTTTAAATCTCTTGTCAATGAAAAACCTGGATCATTAGTTCGTGCTTTGGTGTTTTGTTCAGATAAAAAACCAGAACAGTTACAATATATCAATGAAATTTTAACTAGTAAAAAGCAAAAGTTTCATCAGGTTACACAAGCAGAAACTTCAAATAAAAAGCTTTTAAAAAGTATAGTTTCAGACTTTAACGATGGGAATTTAAATGTTCTTACGTCAATGAGAGTCTTAGATGAAGGATTCAACGTTCCACAAACGGAAAATGCTTTCTTATTGGCAAACAATACAGTCCGACGTCAATGGATTCAGAGGCTCGGTAGGGTATTAAGACTATCACCTGCAACAGGAAAAAGAGAGGCAATCATTTACGATTTTGTTGCATTACCTTTTTTGCAGGATGATGTTTTAGACAGAGATTTAGAGTCCTTAATCAAGGGCGAATATATACGTGTCAAGTTTTTTACAGAGCTAGCATCTAATTCCGCATCGAGCGATGGTGGATTGCTATTAGTTTCTAATCTTCTGGAGTTGATGAAACAAAAATGAGTATTTCATACAAAAAAATAAATTCTTTAATAGATCAAGTATTAGGGAAGATGCGAATAAGTCCCCGATGTGAGATCATAGCTGCATAGTAAATTACAGCCATTACCGTCCATGAGCCAACAGTTAACTTTTGCCGATAGTGAGTTTTCCAGCAAGCGCCGCCAGACCCGCAAAGAAATTTT
>JAAEQW010000363.1 GCA_024231025.1 Candidatus Omnitrophota bacterium | reverse complement strand
TATTTAAGATTTCTAACTGAAAATCCTGTTGAATCAGGGAAATTTAATTTTAACTCTTTTGAAAGGTTGTCGATCACTTGAGCACCCCAGCCGTCAGTATTTTGAACTTCTAAAATAGAATTGCCAATTTCCCAATAAAGCTGAAGCATTTCTGCATTAACTTTAAACACCGATTTACACAGTGCCTGAAAAATCATCTCCGCCATCATTCTCAAATTCCTTCTCACTTTATTATCATTGACTTTAGCTCCATTTTTCCATCTTGAAGTAAACACAATTCTGTCCGTTAAAATATTCTAATGTCTATTGTATATCAGGCCGTATAGTTACATTTTGTGCTATAAAATAACCATATACCTCCTGTTTTCGATAAACTATTGACTTTTATATTAATTTATTATATAATTACACAGTATTTTAATAGTCATATTTCCATTTACCTTTTGGAGCTTTAAAATGAAAATAAATCTTGTTAGTTTCTTTGCGTGTGCTGATAAAATGTCAGATGAACAACGACAGTATGAAGCAATCAGAGCTGTAGTTGTCGAAAACAAAAAAATTAGTGTTGCTGCAAAAAAGTTCGGTTATAAACCCGCTTCGTTAAAATCGTTTATCAATCAAGTTAAAACCGGCAAACGAAAATTATTCCCGAAGAAAAAAAGAGGACCTGAAAAGCGGCAAACTTCTTCTGAAATTATTGAAAAAATTATTAACATTCGCAGAAAACTCAAACTGAATTCAAACGAAATTGCTGATAAATTAACTTATGAAAAATTAAATGTTTCAGCGCGAACTATACAACGAATCTTAACTGATGCGGGGTTTCCAAAATTAAGAAGACGAACAAATATTGAACGGGGAATTACAAAAAGCAGAACTTTAATTTCGAAACGATCAGGAAAATTAGATGTTGAAAATTTAAAAAATTTTACAACCGAATGTCAAATTGCGGGATTGTTCTTTTTTGTTCCTTACATTATTGAAAGCGGAATTTTATCTGTAATTAAAAATTGTTTTTTACCGGAATCAAATGACATACAAGCAACAAATGCTGCGTTGAGTATGTTAGCTTTAAAATTAATTGGATGGGAACGCTTAAGTCAAATAAGTTCTTTCGATTCAGATAACGGACTTGGAATATTCGCCGGATTAAATTTATTGCCGAAAGCCAGCTATATAACAAGTTGGTCATACCGGATGAATGAGGAAGAATGCAATAATTTTCAAAAAAAAGTGATTGCAAATTTTGACAAAAAGTATGATTTTTATAAAGCAGACACAATAAATCTTGATTTCCATACAATCCCGCATTACGGCGAAGAATCTGAATTAGAAAAGGTTTGGAGCGGTGCAAAAAATAAAGTGATAAAAGGTTCAAATACTTTTCTCGCGCAAGATGGAAATAGCGATTGTATTGTTTACAGCAGCGCTAATATTCCGCGAAAAACAGCTTCCTGTGAGATTCAAAATTTTGTTGATTATTGGATCGATATAAAAGGAGTTGTAAAAGAAACGCTTGTGTTTGATTCAAAATTAACAAACTATTCTATGTTAAATGAATTGGATAAACAAGGAATAAAATTTATAACATTACGCAGACGCGGCAATAAAATTTATGATAATACAGATGAAATATCGGAGGATGGTTGGGAAAAAATAAAGTTGGATATTCCAAAAAGAAAATATAAAAAGTTGCGAGTACACGAACGTAAAATTAAATTAGATAAAATAGAATCAAACCTGCGAGAAATTGTAATTACCGATAACGGGAGAGAAAAACCAACGTTTGTAATAACAAACGATTTTAAAATGTTACAGAAAACAATTTTAATGATTTATGCCAGGCGCTGGCACATAGAAAACACGCTGTCTGAATTGGTGCATTTTTTTAAGATGAATGCGTTGTCATCGCCAATAATGGTAAGCATACATTTTGATATGCTTTTGACAATAATAGCTCATACAATTTACGCAACATTAAGACGCGAATTAAAAGGATTTGAAAAGAAGCGTGCAAGCAGCATTTTCAAAAAATTTATAAATATGCCCGGACGCGTATCTTATGACGGCAAAGAATTTACTATAAAGATAAGAAAACGAGCTACAACTCCAATACTTAAAAGTGTAAAAAAACTAAATCAATCAGTAGAAGTTCCGTGGTTAGATAATAAGCCGTTGCGAATTGAGTGGACAGCGTAATTGATGTCCGTTAAAACGGCTGTGTAAATCGGTGTTTAATGAAATGAGAAATACTAAAACCAAAATACTCATATTGAAAGGTTCCGGCATATTAATTTTGCCGGGGGTGGGTTCCATGAAGAAAAAAGCGGAGGCCGTCCAGGCGCAAGTCGTCGATGTGGCGAACTTGGACGAGGCGTTTCGATACGCCGTCGATTTAACTCGGCGCATGGAAGGCGCGTCCATGGCTGCCGCCGGTTGGAACGGGAGCGATCGGGCCGCGCTGAAGAATCTTGTCGAGGCGGCAGGGCTACGATTCATCGAGCCGCCGCTTAGAGAGCATGCCGACGATATCCACACCGCCTTCACCCCCACGGATTTCGGGATTGCCGAAACCGGGTCCCTCGTCCTCGACTCGACGTCCGAGGACGTCCGCGTCGCCACCATGCTGTCCGAGGTCCACGTGGCCGTTCTGCCCGTGCTCGAGCCGGGCGTTGCGCTGAGAGCGCAGGTCCGGGTAAGCACCGGCGGCAGCGAGATCGGACGTTCGTCAGTCCTGCGGTTCACGACTGGGGAACGCCCTGTT
>JAAEQW010000362.1 GCA_024231025.1 Candidatus Omnitrophota bacterium | reverse complement strand
ATCCCTGCCTGCCGGCAGGCCAGCCTGCCTGCCGGCAGGCAGGGAAAATAGACATTCTTTTATCTTCTATAAATGAAACGGACGAAAACGAATAAGTCCAAAAAATCCTTCGCCAGTAGTTACTTGATTAAGATCAGAAAGATAAGTATGCACTATCGGTCGTAACCCAATCGTATTTCTAATCGCATTTGCGATATTATTATCTTTTGATGCAGTAAGAGCAAAAGAAAAAGCGATCAAGCAATAAAAAAGATGCGATATAAAAAATGCCTGTACTGACCCCCAAAAAGTTAAATTAAAATTTCGCGCAATCAGCCAAATATAAATTGCACTTGCGGTAAAAATAATCGCAATTGAAAAAACATCAACAAAAGCCGCCGTTAACGTAGGACGCAAAGTAAGCACCAAAAAATTAAAAAGTTTCCATGTGAAACTAAACAAAAACAAAAAAAACAACCATGTAAGATTTATTGAAACTAAAAATTTTAGATATTTTCTTGGTGATAAAGTCTTTACTCCACTAAGTATTAATATTGTAAGCCAGAGGCAAGCTAATGAAAAAACAAAATCTACAACAAAAGCAATTATGTGTTCCTTAATGGTTAGATTGGGAACCGGAATCGTACGTTTCTCTAACCTTAAATAGTTTACAACACCAGAGTACCAACCTCGCTCTTCTAAAAACTCCTCATAACCTTCGCCATTATCGGCTGCAACAAAACTAGCCGTAAACACAATCAATACACTGAGCAGTATGGCAATCAAAATACATATTTTGTTCATTCGCCCTCCTCATCATCACTAAACTCACATCTCCAATAAACTAACACATCAGACTCATTGAAGTATAAATAAGCCTTATCGGTTGAAAAGTATTTTGTAGGATGACGATAAAGAAGCTGCTTGGTCGTGCTTTTGTCTCCGTCTGCATTACAAAGCAATATTGGATCCCCGTAAGCGCTAAAGACATCTCGCATGGAAATCCCGGCTTTAAGCCGACCATTTTCAATGTCATCCTGCAAAACCTTAAAAGAACTAGCTTGCTTTTCTACATCTTTTGCAAGTTGCTCCTGACTGCTTCCATATTTTCTTAGCGTAAGAATCTGCGGGAAATACCTAATTCCTGAACAACCAACCGAAAAAAATAAAACTAAGAATATAGTTGCTTTAAGGACTACTGGCATAGCATTACGTAAAACTGTTCAATATTCGTTGATCAAAATTAAAAAATAAGTTACGCATCTCTCTGTTTCCTTTAGACGCATTTAGCATTAGCCACCCCTTGCGGTTAATTATCAGAACTCCCTCATCCGGAAACTTATTTTTTAAGTCAAGTAGCACTTTTTGAAATTTTTCTGAAAATATGCTCATATCAATATCGCTGTCACTCGATACCGAATAACTACCCCCCATATCTAGAATATGCCCTAGGTCACGCATATAAGTGCAGCTTTTTTTGCGGTTAGAATCCTTCTTTCTAAACTTCACGCACCGATCGATCGGCGTATTAAACAAATGTAAAATCGCCAAACAATTAGTTTGTTTAGATTTTTTGCCGCTATCCGCAAGGCAACATTCACAGAATAGAATAGTCTCCTCAACATTATATTTTATGACACCTTTTTTTATATTGGCACTATTGATCTCTGATGTTAAGAAGTCTTGGCGAATTATACTACCAAAACGGTTACTTTTTAAAATATAGCTATTGCTATCGACTATTTTAAAATCCTGCTCTAATAATTCGCTAAAAACTTTTTTTCTTTCGCGACCTTTAACGCAACTAAGTAAAAAGATAACAAATGAAATAGTCGCTACAATAATTACTAAAGAAATTGTACTCATTAAACTTTCCTCAACATACAAATCATTTTATTTCTTCTTCCAAATATAGGCATCCGTCGCTTGATCGTAAGCTTCAAAAAACGAGCCATCGGCCGCTTTTTCGTAATGCTTTTCAAAAAATATTTTACGCACATCACTTAGTGAAGCGCCATTCTTATCGGCAGTAGCCCGATAGAGAACTTCTCGATCGGCATTTTCCTTCTTTAAGTCAGTGAGCAATTCATCCGAAACACTATCGGGTACATCCGCAACAACTTCTAGTGCGCCGTCCTTATTCTCACCAATATAGCCGCTAGCAAAATAATTTTCCATTTTAGACAAACGTGACTTGATCCCTTGAATTGCTTCATTCACTTGCGAAGAAAAATCAGCCGCGTAAACACAAGGCAAAACAAAAATAGAATTCAACCTTGACTGCTGATCGCTGTAGATTTCATCCATAATTGAATCGACATCTTTTTGGACATGCTGATAAATATCTACCCGTAAATTGATATCCACTTTTATTGGCTTTGTGGTTTCAACGCTAACCTTCGCACAGGCAATCATGATCATAAGAAAAAACACCGCAAATACTTTTTTCATTATTTACCCCCTTATACCGGCTTTTGCCGGCATAGCGCAATAGAAAATCGACAATCCTTGCCTGCCTGCGGGCAGGGAAAATAGATTGTGGTCTATTGATCTATTGTTCTATTCTCCCAATACGTTATACAAATTAACCGTTAGATTTCTCTCACCAGTCTGATCAGAATCGAAAAGCATCGTAACTGTTAGATCCTGGCCGTTTTTGGCAACGTCTACCTTTCCCTCATTATACTTATAATTCTGCAAGCTATCAATCAAAAGTTCATACGATTGGTCGTCCAAATAGCCCCTCAAAAAATCTAACGCCGTCTTTTTTTTGATATTTATAAAGCCATCATCGTTATTTTCGAAAACTGCACTAATCGCTGATACAGTTTTGTTTAAAAAACAAATTCGCACCTTCCCGGCAAATAGCCCTCCAAAAGATAAGTCTCGATTATCCTTTAAGGCTATGGCAACAACTGTCGATGGAGATAAATTACGCAGTGACAAATTAGCACACCCCGTACTGCAATTCTTAAAGGCAACTTCTCCCTGTAAAAAAAAAGGCGGGCCCTCATTGAGATTCGCTGCATTTTTACTTTTCTTTGTAATCTTTATTTTTTCTAGATTAATTGAAAAATTAAGTTTTTGTCTTGAGTAAAAAATCTCTTTAAAATTAAGCATAATTACAACTTTTTTAATCAAAAGATTAAAAGAATCATCATCATACATAATGTCATCAGCAATTAGACCACTGCCGAAAAACTTTAATTTTTCTATTTTACACTTAGAATCAAATCGACTTTCGATATATCGCGTGATTAACGTTTTTGCAGTAAAATTACCAAATAAAACTACTACCAATACCGCTCCAACGATAAAAAACAAAATTCTTTTTTTCATCTTTGCTATCAACAGGGAATCTATTTGGTAAGTGTTACCTTTTACGCTTTAACTTTTTTATGTTAATTGACCGCCAAAAAAATATGCCTTTAACTTTAACACACTTTATGTCTCCGCTTTGCTTATCCATCTGGGCATCATAAGTTAGATCATCTTTCTTAAATAAAACACTCCAGAATATTCTTTTATCATTAATACCTATTACTTTGCCGCCTGTTTCAAGCTCGACAAAATGCCTTATGCCTTCCGGCGTAAGCCGTTTTTTTATAAATTCAGCGCTTTCTGGACCAATATTAATTGTGAAGTCACCTAAGGATGATAAAAAATCAAATGTCCAGCCATCACTCCACACATCAGAATTCTTATACATCGCCGCACTTATATTTTGTTGGGTTAGTATCCTTCTGGCTTCGCTAAGGCAATGCTCCCGGCGCAACTTTAATTTTGAAAAAACTTTTCCATCTTCATTTATTTCCAACTCAACGTTCCACCGTTTAGAACTAAGCCTTAACGACCACTTACCCTCCTTAAACTCTTTCTTTTCAATAAGAAAATGACTCTCCCCGGCTCTTCGGCTTAAAGCATCAATTGCAAGCGCTTCGGCTTCGTCGGCGCTAATCATGTCACGGAAAACAGCATTTCCATTTTTTTCGTCAATAATAAGCCGTACACCGTTGGGATAATAAAAATTCCAAGCATTCCTGTATTTGCGAACCATAAACGATTCTTCTTTAGTTTTACTTGACGCAATCTCGCGAGCTTTACTTTCGGTGATTGATGCTTTCGTTTTTGATATTTTGCAAGATCGTCGATTCACTTTAAATAAATAATCCCTATCTCCAGATGTATAATTAACCATATAAGAAAACGCTCTAGAAATAACATCCTCTTCTTTTATCTTAAAATCAGGATGAATCTTTTTAACTGCCTCTAGTGCATCTAGCGGAGAAAACGCAGGAAAATTCATTCGCACACTACGGTTAATCATGTCAATGTTGCACTCAATGAGCCGACTTTTATACTCAACGGTAAATCGCCACACCGTTGCAACATTCTGCTCACGCATAGCAACTTGGATATCTTTAGCCGGAGCGTTTATCTGCCGCCCAACGTTGATACGAACCTGACGATTAGTAAAAATTTTTGGTTCAGGAAAAAGCACAGCTATTCTTTTACATATTTCAGAATAGTGTTTAATGAAGTGATTGTCTAATAGTTGAACGACTTTTTCCTCTTCTTCATCATTAAGTGGCTTAAACGAATCGAAACGAGAATAAATCCCCGCGTCTTTGATGTGCTCCATGATTCGACCAAGCGGTGAGCGGATTAATGCATCAATCTTCCAATTAGCCTTGTGAGCACGCACAACGGTTAACTGACAATTTTTAAACTCTACTTCATCAACAAAAATTTCTTCTTCAGCTAGCTCTCGCAAGCAGATCATGATTGCTTCTTCAGGCTCAACTTCTAAAATAAATGGTTCTCTATTGTCAGAACCAAATTCGAAATTCTGAAAAATTACCTGAGGAGTCAAATCGGAAGCTTTTAGCTTAGCTAATACTTCCGCACCGGATGTAGTACCGGATAAGTAGAACGGTTTAAAGTCCTCTCTTAAATTCTGATCGGTTACTCTAGATAAAAAGGAGATCGGTAAAACACAATGAAAACTAGCTAAACATTTCTGTCGCACATTCAGCATCTCTCCAGAACAAAGTTTAGCGGCAACTTCATTCTCTCCACAAGAGTTAATCAGTGTATCCATCCTTTCAGAATCAATCTCAGCCAAAGCAATGCCCTCTAGCAATTTATCGGCGCTTTCATTTTTTTCAAAGCCACCAACAATCCATGTTTTACACTGAGCTAGCCCTTTATAATCAACATTGTCAAATTTTTGAGTTGAGAGAATACAACAAACACCATATTCATTGCCCTCTTTCAAGAGTAAATTGATTGGAGATTTAGTAACATGTGAGGCCGGATCAAACGAATACATTGAATCAATGCCACCAAGACAATTTAAATACACGCACAATCGAGGCACATTAGAAGGCTGATTTTTTTTCATCCAATTATAAATTGAATAAAGAATGCGAGACACAACAAAAGTTCGTTCGCTGGAACTCTCCAACTCACTAAGATTTATTACAGAAATTCTGGTTTTATCGCTTTCGAATTTATCACCCCGTAATAAATCAACATCAAGGGGGATCCCCTTATACCATAATTGCTTTTCGACAACAGAAAAATTATACAGCCTCTGAGTTAAATCAGCACGTTCAGACACGGAAATATGATCATCGAGCGAAACACCTTCAACATCACCAATCGGCGGATCATCGGTTAACTCGATCAAACGAACCAAGCCAGTAAGGCCCTCAACGTTTATATCGTTTAGCCAAGCATACACAAGTAATTCAGCTAAAAATTTCTTTTCCTTCTCATGACTAGACGCTTGTTTTAAATACAAGCGCTGTATTAGCGACTCTACCAAAGAATCAACTATTGATGCAGCGAGTTGAGGATCATCCAAATAAATTTGAGAAAAATTAGCTGGTGGATTAATCAGAGAAGATGTCGCCAGCGGAACCCCTTTACCGTTACGAGGGGTGAAAACCACCGTTTCGCTACATTTTTTTATTCTGCGAATGTGCTCATCGGTGAAACCATATGAAGTAATTTGCTTTAAGTGCTGAGTGAATCCTTTTTGAGCCAAATCTCGAGATTTTTTCGGATCAGACTCTAATTTTTTCCAAAGATCCAGATACTTTAGCGTAGGACTATCGAACAATAAGCCTACCGATGAAAGAGTTCCATCTAGATCAATAATTATTGATGGTATATTTTTCTCGGCTAATTCTTCAATCGCAACCTTACCGAAAATTGAGATATCGGATTTCTCTCCTCCGGTAAGAAATATATGATTGGACAAGTCATTGGTAGGTAAATAAAAACGCTTGGAAAGACGACCGCTGTCTTGCGTGGAAACGCTATTTCCCAAAAACAATACTTCTGAAATAAAACCACTTTCTCTCATGTATTCAACTTACAATACAGTTTTTTAGTTACCGGAACTTTATTCTATTGCCACCAGCGCCATT
>JAAEQW010000361.1 GCA_024231025.1 Candidatus Omnitrophota bacterium | reverse complement strand
TGACCCCTGTAGCTTCACCACAGCTGGAGAAATAACCATTTTTCTCTTAAAAAATACAAAAGTCTGTGTAAAAATGATCTGACTTGAGGGTTTTTTGAGGATATCTTTGCAACCGGTGATCACAACGATGCGAAATTATATACGAATCTATTAGGCTCATCGAGCCTGTTCCCAAACGTTATCAGGTTTTACGTTACTTTTAAATTCGCGCCAAAAGTCAGACCAATGGAAAATCGGCTTTTTACAGGAACATCGGAGAAAAATGAGACTTACATCTTTCGAATCTACGCATCCGTGCGATTCAAATGGTTTATTGGAATTTGAAATTCTCTGGCTAAAATTCCCAAAAAATGCATCTGAAATTGCGAAAAATCGTCAAAAATCGGCAAAATGGCGAAAATGGACAGAAAAGATCAATCCTCCTATAACTTGAGAACTGAAGAACCAATTTCAGGAAAAATCAGCAAGCTCACAATCGAGACACACCTTTATCTCTCCGCCAAGCAAGAATCAAATCGAAACTCCAGGCCACGAGAAGTAATGTACTCTAAATTATCAAAAAAGGCAAGGTATTTCAGCCCATTTATCTGACAGAGATCGTCATTCTTCGCACCAATCGATTCGTCTACACGAACTGATTGGTATATTAGCGTTACAAAGCATTGTTCTACTTTCTGCCGTTTGGCGGGAAATTCAAAAAAACCTCCTGAACAGAAACCTTGCATTTTTTTGATAATATGTTGGGAAAGAATTCCTGTACCACTGTTTCTCCTGTTCTTTGTATTATTTCTATTCAAATGTGCGCCAAGATACGGTACTATTATTAGTCCGTAGTAAGGCCTTACTTGCTTGAACTTAACAATAATGTATGTACCTCGTGTGGCTACAACACTTATATCATT
>JAAEQW010000360.1 GCA_024231025.1 Candidatus Omnitrophota bacterium | reverse complement strand
TCTGTTCTTTTACTCAATTTATTTTTCCTCCTTAGGGCTTTTACTCCCTTCTAAGTTTTCCTTTGCTTGTTTTGGAGATGGTTGGTTTTCTAGTAAGTTTTTCTCGCGGAATGGCGAACTCTCCTTGTCTATCTTGCTGTTTTCTAGATCAAAGAAAAAAGGATCATTGTCCTCTGTTTTAACGGGACTACCGGGTTGATTCTCTTTTTCTAAAGGTGGGTGGTCATAGCTTTCGTCGTCATCAGAGGTTAGGTCGTCCTCCTCGCCCTCTTTCGTTTCCGCGCTTATTTCTATTCCCAAATAATGTGTTTTGTTTAATCTTTTAAGCCTTCTTAACAAAGCATAAACATCTTCTATTTTAGCTTTATGGACATCAATCGGGTGCATCTTAATAAAACTTTCATGAAAAACCTTTACTACAGGAGTAAAACCTGGAGCTGAACCGGTTATGTCTATTTCTTCTTCGGTCTCTTCTTCTACAATTAATAACCTTGTCCCCGTAATTTTTTTTATATCTTGTCCGGGCATAAGCCACCGAGCAACAAGGTTCGGGTTTTTTTTATCTATCGCATTTTTAATTCTTTTCCTTACGCCTTTTCCAAGAGGAATAATCGTACATTCCTTTTCTAGTCCCTCTCTACTAGGTGACAACTCTTTTGACTTCATAATCCAACCCTCTTTTTAAAATCCGAACCATTTACTCGCTTTTTTCAAAAATCCTTTAAATTTTTTTCTCTTCTGGCCCGGGTTTTTTCGTTTTTCTAGCTCCGCCTTTAAAAGCTTTGTTTGTTCGCCCAGTTCCTTTAAATCTGCCTTGTTTTTGTTTAACTCTTTTTCTTGCTTTATCCTAAGTTCTTCAAGGTTACTTTCCTTTTCCTTTAGTTCTTCTTTTTCCCTGTTTATTTCAACAACCTCCTTTGCTAATTCTTTGTTTTCTTTTTCTAGCTTTAAAATCCTACAAAAGTACCCGTTCTCCCTTTGCCCAGCTTCTCCTGCCTGAAAGTTAAAAGCTTCTCTTAATTCTTTGAGTTCTTCTTCTAACTCCCCTATTTTGTCAAAATACAAGCTTGTTAGCCCTAGCTTTCTCTTTTTGTCTTCCTCCCACTCTGTTTCATTCTGTAGGTAGTTTTCGGTTTGTATTTCCCTTTGGCGTTGCAAACCCCTTTTCTCCTCTGTGATTTTTTTACAAAGCTCAGTTTTAGTTTCTACTTGCTCCAACAGCTCTTTTTTTTCTTTTTGTAAAGACGTCCTTTCTTTTGCAACATCTACTAACTGAACAGATTGAAAAAGGTTTTTTTCTTGCAAGCTCTGGTTCTCTGTTTTTAAGCTTCCTAATTCTATTTGAACCTTATCTAATCTTTCCATAAGGACCTTTGATTTCCCCGCCCTTTCTTTAGACTCTTGAACTAGAGCCTCGTATTTTTGTACATCCGCCTCCTCCGAAAGGGTCGACACCAAGTTGTTTGCTGTTTCTAATTTCCCGGCTAGGTCTTCCCTCTCTTCTTGAAGCGCCCCAATCGTCCCCTTTAAAGAGTCAATTTGCAGCTGATATGATAACAATATATTCCCGTTAGGTTTTATAACCGTGGGCACGAGAACAGCATCTCTTTGAGTCTCTTCTTTAATTTCCTTCATCGTCTTTCTTTTTTTCAAGATTGTCTGATTGTCTTTTTACGTCTTTGTTTTTATTATAACTCCCCCCCCTCTCTTTTTTTAAGGCTTGGTATTAAAGATTTAGATCGAGAGGTCTTTAAACCAAAGCGCTCGGTTTTGTTTCTTTTAGTACTTTTTGATAAGCGGGGTTTTTTGGTTTTAGTCCGTCTGTTCTTTTACTCAATTTATTTTTCCTCCTTAGGGCTTTTACTCCCTTCTAAGTTTTCCTTTGCTTGTTTTGGAGATAGTTGGTTTTCTAGTAAGTTTTTCTCGCGGAATGGCGAACTCTCCTTGTCTGTTTTGCTGTTTTCTAGATCGGACAAAAAACCTTTTTCTTTGCTTTTGCTTAAGACCTCAATTTGTTTTTCTTCTTCCGGAGGTAACTCATAGCTTTCATCCGCATCGGAGAAAGTTTTTTCATCCTCATCATCTTCCGTTTCTGCGCTTATTTCTATCCCCAAGTAATGTGTTTTTTTTAAATTTTTAAGCCTTCTTAACAGAGCATAAACATCTTTTTTTTGGGCTTTGTTAACGTCAATCGGATGAATCTTAACAAACCTACCACCAAAAATCTCTGTTGCAGGTATAAAACCAGGAGCTGAACCGGTTATGTCTATTTCTTCTTCGGTATCTTCTTTTATAATTAACAACCTTGTATTCGTAACTCTTACCACGTCACTCTCGGGCGTAAGCCACAGACCAATGGGAACTGGATCTTTTCCGTCTATTGCACGTTTTATTCTCCCTCTTGCATCTTTTCCAAGAGGACATATCGCACTAACTATTTCTCTTTCCTCTTTTTTAGGAGACAATTCTTTTGACTTCATAACTTCACCTCTTTAAATAAACTTTTTTCTTGCCCATTTGAATCCTGTTTTTAAAAAATGTTTAAACTTTTTTCCTTTTTTAGTCTGTTTTTCTTCTTCTTCTAGGCGGGCTATCAAAAACTTTGTTTGTTCGTCCGGCTTCTTAAAACTTTCCTCGTTTTTGTTTAACTCTTCTTCCACCCTGTTTATTTCCTTGTTTTCTTCCTTAGTCTTAGTCAAGCTCTTAAGCGGCTCGAGCCCTCTCTCCTTGTCTGCCTTTTCTTTTTTTTCTGGTAAGATATAGTCTTCGTCTGGGCTCCCGAGACTTCCAAACAAAACGGTCTCCTTTTCGTTGTTTAATATTAATTCTATTCTTACTTCTAAAAAATGAGTTTCTTTTAACTTTTTAAGGTTGTGTAATAACGCATATGCCTCTACTTCTGTAACCTTGTTAATATCGAACGGAGAGATTTTTAGAACCGTCCGGTCCTCCATAATATTAACAACCGGTTTAAACCCTGTGTCAACAGAGAAATCCCCCTCCCTGTCCTCTTTATCTGTGATCAACAATTCGGCCCCCATAACTCTCAACATATCCTTCTCAGAACTTATGTACTGGGTGATATGGTCCATGTTTTTTTCATCTACGGCTTTTTTGATTCTTCTTCTTATACTTCCGTGGTAAAAGTGCCCCAACGCATATTCTTCCTCTTTTTCGTCACTGTTAGCGTTTTTTGTTTTCATTGTTACCTTCTATTTCTTTTTCTTAGTCTTGTTAGTCTTGCGCGTACCCTGTACGTCTTGGCGTTTTGCCCCTAGTGCCGCAAAAGGATCATGCAAAATAATCGTTTCCTCCTCTTCGCTTCTTTCTACAATGGTATAATATAAACTCCCTGCTTTATATTTCTTGTTTAACTTTTCTTCTTGCTTCATCCTAAGCTTTTCAAGGCTACTTTCCTTTTCTTCTAGCTCTTTTTCCATCTCGCTTATTTTTTCGCCCAGTCCCTTTAAATCTGCCTCGTTTTTTCTTAACTCTTTTTCTTGCTTTATCCTAAGTTCTTCAAGGTTACTTTCCCTTTCTTTTAGTTCTTCTTTTTCCCTGTTTATTTTCTTGTTTTCTTTCTCTAGCTTTAAACCCTCAGCAAGGCGCTCGCTCTCTCTTACCCCCCCCTTTTTTAATTCCTTTTCTAACCCCTCAAAGAGTCCTATTGTTGCTTTCAACTCGTCTTCTAATTTCTTTTTTCCCTGGAGGAGTTCCGTTTTTTCAACTCCCAACTTTTCTATTTCCTCGCTATAGAGACTAAGAATGTTTTCTTTTTCCTCCAGCATTTCGCTTTTGGCTACCCTCCCCTCCTCTTTGTCAGCATGATGTTGCGCTAGAAGATTCCCGAAGTCTACAGTTCTCGATTCTATTTCCTCCGCAAGGCGCCCTATCTCCTCAGCCTGTAAGCTAACGGTTTCTTTTTGTTCTTGGTTTTCAAGCTTTGCCTTCTCTAGCTCCCGTCGGATATTTTTGACCTGCAAGCTCAGATCCTTGCTAAGATCCAACTGTTCACAGAGATCCCTCTGAATGTTTTCGCTTTTAGCAGCTAGCTCTTGAAACTTCTTCTGCTCCCTAAGCTCCTTGCTCTTCGCCTCGACAATAGCTTCGTTGTTTTTCTGTTGTAAAGTTGCGTTTTTTTCAAGCTCTGCTTCGATTCTTCTCTCCCCCTCCTCGTTTCTAGTTTGCGCTTCTTTCAAGGCAGCTTCTAGCCGGGCATTCCCCTCTTTAGACTCTTGAGCTAGAGCCTCGTATTTTTGTACATCCGCCTCCTCCGAAAGGGTCGACACCAAGTTGTTTGCTGTTTCTAATTTCCCGGCTAGGCTCTCCCTCTCTTCTTGAAGCGCCCCAATCGTCCCCTTTAAAGAGTCAATTTGCAGCTGATATGATAACAATATATTCCCGTTAGGTTTTATAACCGTGGGCATTGGGACAGTTTCTTCTAAAGGCTCATCAGGTGCTATTTTCATCGCCCGCCTTTTCTTCCTTAAAATTTAATAACTCTAGCCTTACAGAAGCGTTTTTTTTCTTTGCACTCCCCGCAACCTGCCCATTGCTTTTAGTCCGGTATTTCGGATTGTTTGCCCTCAAATAATCGCGTAAAGCGCTGTCTGAATATTTATGAATTACTTTTATCTTCTTCTCGCTCTCGTCGTATACATCCTCGTTATACCCATATACCCCCCTTTCAAATAAAAGCCCCTCGGCCACCTCAGTTGCCACCTCCTTTGCCATTCCAACGTATTTCTTTAGACACTTGTCTCTCTTAATTACCGAAGGTAGCAAAAAGAAGTTTATTCCCATTTTGGTTCCAGCTAAGCCCGTTGTACTCGTTCTGCAGACATAAGTCAGGAACTCTAACACTCTTTCATTAGAGCCAAAAAACTCTAAGGTCTTGGGCTTTAACTCTTCAAAGGGAATGTCTAAATCTAAAGGAATTCCAACTTGCTTAAGATCGTTCATAATTCTTTTAGTATACACCACCTGATTTCTTTTGTTAAGGAATTTAAAAACTTATTATAAACTTTATTTCGGGCTTTTTTTGTTATAACTTATAATTTTTCTTAACTCACAAAAAAGGAGCTCTATCATGACAGGTAGTTTTAACAAAGTTATTCTAATCGGGAACTTAGGCCAAGACCCCGAAATAAAAACCCTAAATAACGATAAAGAGTTTGCTACTCTCAGCCTCGCAACAAGCGAAAACTGGACAGACAAAATGACAGGCCAAAAAAAAGACAAAACGGATTGGCATAGGGTCGTGGTGTTCGCCGAAGCCCTTGTGAAAATAATCAAAAACTATGCAAAAAAAGGCACAAAGCTATGCATTGAAGGACAATTACAAACTAGAAAATGGGTTGACGACAAAGACCAAGAACGCTTTGCTACCGAAGTTGTGCTGAATAACTTTAAATCTAGCTTAGTTCTTCTCGGGGCCAAACCCGACGGGGGGATAGTGGTAGCCTCTGACGATAAAATACTACATGACAGCTCTGATCTTCCTTTTTAAAAAAAATTTTTTTATATTTTTTAGAAATATGTTTTGGTAGGGGGGGATTAATCAAGAGTTTTTGGGGGATTGTCCCCCCCCCTCCCCCTCTAAAAAGTAAAAACACCCCCCCCTACCTTTTTGAACCAAACAAAAAAAGGGGACTGTTCTCGTTTACCTTTCTTTCAACGAGTTGATTGGATTTTGTTTCTTGAGACGGGAATATAAGGCATTATTTCAATAGGTTAAGGGGTTGTTCTTCTGGTCCCAACAGACCACGGTTAAATTGGACAGACAAACAACGCAAAACCTCGTGTGTTTTTTAAAACACTTGACCGGGGCACGGTGCCTGTGCTACAGTAGGGTGGAGGGGCATAAATTGTCCATACACCACTCTTTGCCCCTCTTTCATCTACTCACCTCTATTTTTACTCCTTTCCTTGGTTTTTTTGCTCTTCGGGATCTTTTTTATTCTTTTTAATTTTTGTCCAACCGTTTTTGACGATTACTTTCGTAGTAAACCGAGCAAACTTCCAGCCCCCCAAAAGTCCTCCCAAAATACGCAGATAAACAGGTAAACCACCAACCACTACAAGATACGCCACCACACCCAAACCTACAAATGCCACTACACTTTCTCCTATAAGATAACCCGAGTTCCGAATAAAGTCCCAAGGTAAAAACTTACCCCGCTGTTCTAAAACCCTTTGCCACTTTTTCCGCAACCTACCAGCCACACTAAACATAAGGAACCCTATAAAAAAATCAAGGACGCAAAAACCCATAACCACTACCCCATAACTATTAATAAAAACATTTCAAAGCACAACATCCACAGCAACAAAAGTATTGCCACAAACAAACACAGCCTCTCTAAAAACGACACAAAAGATGCGCTCCGTACCAACGTCATCTTGTAGTGCCACCACCACAAGCAGCCGACAACAAAAAGTTCCCCCCATTTCAAAAGAGTTCCATAATAACTAACACCCAAAACCATTAACGCAACACCAACAAAAAAAACCAACCCCAAAAACAGGGTTGAGACTCTTACTCTTTTTTCCACTCCAGCCAACACTTTTTCGCTTTAATTAATCTTTTAAAACCTCTCGAGAGTTGTTTTTTGTCTTCACCCTCAAAATAATATCTTTTTAAAACGCCACCCAAACATTTACTAAAATTCTCCCTGTCTTTAAAATATTCAAACTTTGTCATGTTCCCTCTGTCTCTTCATACCCAAAACCGCCATAGAGGACCAAAGAGGCCCAAAAGTTTACTTAACGACGGATCCCATACACGGGGCCTCTTTTTCGCTGCCCATATTTTTACTATAAAGCAACATAACGGTAAACACTGGCTCTTGATAGGTTTAGCGTCTTACAAATCTCTTTAATGCTCATTCCGTGATTTTTATGCATCTTTTTTGCTGTTAGCACTTTTGGATCTGTACTTTTTACTGGAATTCGTCCCCCTGTTCTACCTCGAGCCCTAGCAGCATTAAGCCCTGCTTGTGTTCTTTCTCTTATAAGACCTCGTTCGAACTCTGCTATTAACGCAAACATATTAAATATTAACATACCCGTTGTAGTAGTGGTGTCAATTGCTTCACAGGTGGATTTAAACAATATGTTTTTTTCTTTTAGCTCCTCCATAAGCAAAACTAAATGTTTAAGTGAGCGCCCTATCCTATCCAGCCTCCACACAACTAGTAGGTCACCTGGCTTAAGTGTGGAAAAACAAGCATCCAACCCTGGCCGTTTTTCTGTAGCTCCCGAGATTTTATCTGTAAAGATTTTATTGCATCCCGCCTTTTCTAAAGCGTCACGCTGTAAGTTTAAGCTTTGCTCTTTTTTACTAACCCTTGCGTATCCAATTATATTATTCATTTTAACCCCCTATTCTTGTTCTTCAGGTTTTTTAAAGCCTCCCGGCCTAAAATATTATAGCACATCCCTTTGTCTGGTCAAGCATCTTTAAAAAAAAAGCAGGAGGTGGCGAAGGCAACAAAAAGCGCCCCTAATGTTGCAGCTAGGAACGTAAAACTCTTTTTAATTTATAAGAAGAGCAAATGGGTCCTTTTCTGACTCTTGATTAATACCTTCTAAAAGATTTTCTAGCGACTCGGGGCCACTAAAGGACAACTCTTCCACACTCCCTACCTCGGCAATAATACCTTGCAGCATTTTCGCGTTTAAACTAACAAGCGACTCTATACCGAATGTTCTTTTTAGCACTTCAGTATATTCCCCTCCTTCGGCAGAGGTTGCGATGTTTTGTAATATTGTTTCAAGACCGCTTTTTAGCTTCAAACGGTCAAACTCTTTAGCCGAAAGAATTTCAGCAAGTCTGCGGGTATCTTCAAAAAAACAACCTTCCTCAATACAATAGCCTGCCGCCGTGTGAGTCCCCTCTAATAATCGAGGGTAAAGAGCCTCATGCTCTTTGTTCCAGCTTATTAAGTCCTTCTCCGAAAAATAAATGACCCTTTCTACTTTTTTTATGTTACTTAACCGATCTGAAAGAAGCTTATAGGTTAAAATTTTAGAAAGAAAAGGTAAGAACTCACCCCCCCCACAAAGCCTAGCATAGCTCCTTATTTTATTTACCACTCCTTGCGCCTTAGGAGCAAGGACCTCTATTTTTATTTCGTTAGGCATTGTCCATTCCAATCTTCTCTCCGTGGGCCCTCCTTTTCTCTCTCTCGTCCATTGCAGCAAGAAGTTCTTCCGGGTTTACCCTGGTAGTTAACAACATCTTAATATAATCATCCCTTTGCTCAAGAGTTTCTACTAAAATAGATGCTAAAAACATCCTGTCGCAGATCTCATCCCGAGAAATATAACCCTCGCTAGACATTACCGTGAGATGTGAGTACAAAGCTCCCCTGTTTTCATATTTTTCTTCAACACTCATCGACCTTGTCCCCGCAAGGTATTTCTTTAAACCGCGTCTATTTCTCTTTACGTGAGAATAAAGATCGGGCTCCTCGATAGGCTTGTACTCTTTTTCAAAGTGACCCATGGTTTCCCTATACATGTCTCTTTGAAATTTATAGTTTTTAGCCTGTCCCTCATACTCCGTCGCTAGGCGCTTTAGTATTTCATTTTTTTCGCCCAACTCCTCTTTTTTTACGTTCTCATATTCTTTTTGTAGCGATACGATTGTATCTGCCCGCTGAATCCTTTCTACATTTAAAGTATTTACCCTTTCAAGAGCTACTTCCTTTTGTTCGGTTAACAAAACCTCGGTTTCTTCCTTAGGGGCTTTTTCAAGCTCTATTTCTTCCTTTTCTTCCTTAGGGGTTTTTAATTCAAATTTATCTAATCTAGTTTCCACCCTTTCTATAAGACCTTCGTGGCGCTTGAATAAAAAATCACCGCCTGTTTTTATAGCTTCAACATTTTCTTGCAGGACGTCTGCTAATTTTTCTAACTTTTTTTCTAACTTCCCTAATTCTAAAGGACCCGCTTGTTCTGATACTGGCTTTGGTTCTGAAACAATTGTCTTTGTTTCAGAGGGGATATTAAGATCTTCACTAACCAATCTTTCATCTAACCCACTTTCTTTAGCGCTGATTTTAAAGTCTTTTTTCCTAACCCCCCTATTTCGCTCAGTGGCTATTTTTATAGTTTTTTTATCCTCTGGCAACGAAAGGATGTTTGCTAAGGAAGTTATACTTTCCGTGTTTAAAATTTTATCAATTTTTTTCTCTTTTTGTTCTTGTCTTTTCATTTTTTCCAGTTTTATTAATTTATAGTAGAAACAGCTAGGGACAGGGAGGTCATAACAAGCACTAGCTAATTTCTACTAAATAAATTATAGCAAAATTCCCTGCATACATCAAACCTTTTTAAACCTTACTAACAAACTTTTAACCATAATTAAGCGTTTAAAGCGGTTAAAATATTTTGAGTTATTGGGTATATTGCTGAAACACTAACGCTGTATCTCTGTCACTGATAACAAGTGTCTTTATTTTTTACCTACCTTTTTTAAATGCGATAAACTTCATCAACTTTTTTATTTATTTATTAAAGTCTTCCTTTTTCCCACTTTATTTCAAAAGGGACTTTTTAAAAATTCCTCCAATTCCCACGAAAAAACTAAAAACCCGGTGGGGGGGGGTTTTTATTATTTTACTATTTCAACTCCCAACCAATAACTCTAGCCCTTCCCCCTTTTTTTAGTCCCAACATGGATCTATATTTTAAAATTCTTTTATAAAAATAGGTAAACAAACCGTTTCTACTAAAATAAATTGTAGCAAGAACACTAATATATTTCGGTAAGAACTCAAGAATAAGATTTTTGGGTCTCCAAACAACCCAAAAAAATCTTATTTCCTTTGCAAAAAATTATGATGGGTACTTTTAATTGATTTTTTCTTAAAAAATAGATCTCCCCCTATACATCCTTATATATATAAGGGCGCGGGGGCGTGCCGATCGGCCTGTCTACTAAAAATCTGCAGACTGGAGCTAAAACACTAGTTCATCACGCTACGTTCCGCCCTCTATTCTTTTTATAAATACACTAAGGGATATGGGGTTGTCAACTGGTTTTCTGCCCGTCGTTACCAAGGGGGGGTGGGGGGTTTTTTGGTAACAACGTTTGGTAACGGATGCTGGCTGTTAATCTTGTTACTTAGTTCCCATATATGTTTACGGCTTCTTTTTAAAACAATGGCTATCTCTGTATTGCTCCGCCCCTCCTCTAATAATTGAGCAACCTTTTGTAAGAGAATGGCCCTTTTTTCTTTTTGTGTTGGATTTTCTTCGATATTCCAAATATCCTTTCCCTTCTCGGTTTTTAGATTTACGGTAAACGGGGTAGCCTCGGTGCCGGACAGAAACCTTGCTTTTTCAAAACGTACTTCAAACCGAGCCCCTTGTTTCGCTTCATAATCCTTAGGATGTTTTAGGGAAATTATACAATCCATGAGATCTTCTCTTCTTGAGGTTCCTCTTTGTTGTCCTTCTTTTCCCGCATGGTGAACAAACAAAACGCTTACCCCTTGTGAGCGTTTGCGCATAGCCCATTCCCCAATATTATCCCAACTTTCGGCATCGTTTTCATTCCCGCCAACCAAACAAGAAAGGTTATCAATCACTATTAATTTAGTGTCTTTACAGACAACGGTTTCAAGCCAGTCTTGTCCTTCTGTTGTTCTTATGTTAGGCATTCCGAAACACTGAATACTCCCGTTGAGTATTCTTAATTTTCTTCCGCTGTTTTGTAATCTACAAACTCTTTTTTTTAACTCACTAATGGGCACTTCCCCGTCTACATAGAGTACTTTTTGCGCGGAAGGAGCTTCCCAGTTTAAAAAGGATGTTTGGGTAGCAACAGCAGCGCTTAGACCCAAGGCCATCTGTGTCTTGCCAACCCCTCGTTTTGCGTATAACAGATTGATACTCTCTCCGCTTAACCAGGGTAAAAGCAACATTTCTCTTGACGGGACGTTGTAATTGAGCATATCAACGCCATCTATGACCTTAAGCTTTTGCACGAGTTACTCTTTAAGGAACCGGATTGTTTCCGTGTAAAACGGATCCCGGGTATATCCTTCTTTGAAAAAACTTTTTTTTAAAATTTTTTCAAAATTATTTTTAACATAGTCAATTGTGATCGATTTTGTTCCCGAAAGTATTATTGCCTTTCCATCTTCCCTTACCTTAATATCTTCCAGCCAGTTCTTGCAAATATACTTCCCTTCTTTAACGTTGTCTCTTATATCTTTTTTTACTCTATTCCAAGCTAGTGGTTTCTCTCTCTCGGCCTTTGGGGTTTTTTCTGTCACTCTAACCCCCTCTCTAGTTTTTTAATTTCTTTGTTTTTTATTGAAAAGCCGTCCTTTAGCTTATTTTTAAGGCATTCCAGTTTATTAGCAACAGCTTCAACAGCTTTTTTCGCTGCTAGCGTTCTACGTAAATCACTAAACCTAACATTTTTCAGGTTAGCTCTTTTTAGTATTCTTGTCCAAGTGCTGTTTTTTAGTTTCTCGCCTGGGAACACGTACTCGTTTTTTGCTTGTTTCTCTAGTCTTTTTAGAATCCTAATCACCTTCTTTGCCAAGGGGGTTTTTTTGTTCCAAATTTCTAGCTTTAGGTCAACGTCCTCCCATTTCATGGATAAAACGGACCCCCTTTTTGCCCCTGTGTGTAAGCAAGTCATCACGTAGTCTTTGACGTGATGACCCTCCTTTGCAACAGATTCATAAAAACTTCTTAATTCTACCTCGTTCAAAACTCCCTCTCTCACCTCTTCGTAATGTTTTTTAACCAAGCACGGATTAGACCCCGGATATCCTTTTTTTATTGCATGGTTGTAAACTGCTCTAAAATCCCCTAGAACCCGGTTTGCTATATAGTTTCCTCTTTGTGATATTTTTGAGTGTAGTTCCTGAAAATCCAGTGTGGTAAAAGTACTAAGTCGCCTTGAAAAAAGATGACCCGCATGAAAAGTTAAACGAGGAAAAATATCTTTTTTTGTTCTCTCTGTACAGTTAGGTAGAATGTGCCCATTAAAGTATTCCTCAAGTGCTGTTTTAAAGGTAGGGTCGTTGTTGTCTTCTTCTGCTAGCTTCCCATTCAACATTTTGTAACTCCTTATTACTTACTAATCAAATAAGTATTACAACACACCCCCTTTGCCTGGTCAAGCCTTTTAAGAGGAGGGCGTTATTTTTTCCATATGTCCCAAGTTTGCCTTGCCGTGTTTACAACGGTGGCCCCCTCCATCCATTTTTGGCCTCCCTTGACATCTTTTGTTTCTCTCGATAGGTTGTCATGGCTTAGGTCAATCGCGCCGTAGTTGATTCTAGGTTTGGGTTTTCCGTACTGTGTTTTTGCTTCCGCGGCTTTAAGAGCCAGTTCGTCTTGACAAGCCCGGGCTTTAAGCTGTTTTCCCGCTGTGTCATCCTCATTAATGGTAATACCGCTTAAAAGTATTGCATAAGTTAATGTTTTTCTATCGTGAAGTTGGTCTTTTTTCATTTTATCAAGTTCGTAAGAACAAAACGCCATATAGTCTTTCGTACTTTCCTTTGTGATGCCTTCATCGTACTCTTTGTTGAGATTTAGTTGTTTTTTTTTGTGATTTAGTTCGTTTATTGTTGCGCGGGTTCTGGCTTTGTTTGCTTCTAGCTGGGCATATCCACTAACTAGAGTGGTTCCTGTCATTAGTAAATTACCCGCATTTTGTTTAAAAAAATTCAAAAAGTCTAAACCAAACATTGTTACTCTCTAACCTTCTAACGCTAACTTATAGGCCTTTCCAAAAGCCGACGCGGTGGCTGGTATTGAAGAGGGGAGAGGCATGCTACTTTTTAGAACGCTATCAAGGTGTATTTTTCTATCTGTTAAGATTTTTAAGCCACGAAACACCCTTTTTTTACTTTTTCCCTCTTCCGCTATTTCCTCAATTAGTCGAAAGATGTAATCTGTTTCTTTTGAAAATATTTTTAGCACGCCTGTAAGACATTCGGGTTGGTACCTTTTAAAACCCCCGTCGTCGCTACACTTTTCATGGTCAATAAAAACAACCGTTTTTTCATATTGTCGTTGCAACAACTTCGCTTCGTTTAAAACCTGTGAAAACAAACGATACACATCGGTGTATAGCCTCATTTGAACAAAAGAACTCTTTAGATCTTTGGAGCTTTTTGATTGCTGCAAGGCGTGCCCTTCAACGGTACTCCATATATAGGCCTGTAGTCGCTTTATTCCGTCAAATACTATCGTTTGAAACGAAGTGTCCTTTAGCTCCCTAATGGCGGTTAGAAACTCATTAAAGCTAGGGTTTTTTTCAACGGATAAACCATAGTCTCGGTCTCTTTTTATGTTTTTTATATGCGCAGTTCTAGCTTCAAAGTCGAAAAAAAAGGGATCTTTGAACGTGCTTGCAAATGTGGACTTTCCTATTCCCGTTTCCCCATATAAAAGAAACATAGGTGGAAACTTTGTTTTTTCTGGTTTATAGTTTTTTTCAGCATAAAGGTTCATGCTTAGCTCCTATTTAATTTTAAATACTCTAATTGTTATTCCTTTTTTGTACTGGTCCGATAACCCCGGGTAGTCCTCCGCAAACGCCCTGGTATCAAACCTTTTGCTTGTTTGGGTTTTCCAGGTTACGAGGTCTTTTTCATTGTCACACAAAACTTCATTTTTTTCCATATATTCTTGGATTATTTTTACTCCTTGTTTAAAAGCTTCTTGTTTTTCTTTAATATCTGCCTTTAGGCTTTTTAGATTCTCGAAAGTTTTTTTTAATGAGCCGAGAAGTTTAATTTTTTTACCATTTGAAACAGGGTATAGCTTTATAACATCCTCTAAACATATGGGGTCAGGAGGTATTTTTTTTAGCACATGGTTAGTCCAAAACTGTATAGCTCTTTCCTTTAGATTTTTTTCATACTCTGTATCTCTTTCATAGGTAAAACATTTATACTTCCAGGCTGAAAACACAACAGGAATATCAACCCTTTCTGCGTCTAGAAGCCAGGCGTAGTGCCCAACCTGCGTCTTGTAGTATTCTGGGATGCCGTCATCCCACTGGCTTAAAGACTCAGCGGTAGTCTTAGCTTCAACTATAATGTTTTTATTTTTAACCTTTGCGTCTATATTTCCAGCTAAAAAAGGATACTGTTGGTCAAAAAAAGTTTTGATCCCGCGAGTTAGATCGTTTTTTGTTTCATCTGTATACGTATCAAGCACATAGGCTTCCGCTCTGTTTCCTCGGTCAGTTTCTTTTGTCCCTCTTTTTTTTTCGCTTGGGCATACTTTATCAAGATACACATCGAGCGCGGTTTTTTTAAAAGAAATTCCCAATATGGCGGCTATGTCAGACCCCCCCAGGTAGTTTTTTCTTTGATAGGTCATGACCCTAAGATTCCACGATTTTTATTCTGTATTTTGTTTCAAATAATTTTTTTTTAATTTTGTACACTTGTGTTTTAAATCCCTTCGTGTCTTCTATTGTTTCTGTTCCGTCTTTCCACTTTATAAAAAAATCACAACAGTATTTTATTTGTTCCCTTTTTGTTTTTGCGTAGTCATTTAGAGGGTAGGGTTTTTGTAATTCAAACGATATCACCTCCCCAGATTCCTTTAACTCCTTAAGCTTTTTGTATCGGCTCCCCTCTTTTTTTGAATCAAACCGGATGCCATCCACAAAAACTGGTTTAGCATTATATTTTCTATAATACATATTTTCTATAATACATTTTTAAATGGTTTTAAATAATCGTTGTTCAGCTTCTCTCCTGCTTACCAACCCTTTAATTTTTTTTCCACCAACATAAACAAATCTTTTTAATTCTTGTGCTGCTAATTCGTATTCTCCGCGTAATAATTTTTGTCTCAAAGCAGAGCTTTGGAAACAACCGCTACCCAGGTTAAAAATAAAAGAAACCAAAGCGGCCACTTGGTTGAAACTTAAAAAGACCCCCTTTAAGTTTCTGCGCAAACAACCACACGCTCTTAAAATATCCTGTTTTAAGAGCTCCTGCGCCTTCTCTGCGGTGATAACGTCGCCCAGGTTGTCAGAGGCCTTAACAGCGTGCCCGTAGCCTATCGTTCTAACACCTGCGCTACATTTATAAACTTTTAGGTTTAATCCCTCGAATTTTTTTATAAAGGCCGAGGCCACCTCAAATGCCTCAGTTCCCATTTGTATGTTTCAACCTATTCATTGATCTTACCCCAAACCAAAATCCAATAACACCACATAAAAGCCCCTCGTCCTCAGAGGTCCATAAAAGAGGAGAAGCTCCCGTAAAATATTTATAAAAAACAATTAGCTTCATTATTATATACATAAGAAAAAGGGTATACGTAACAATAGGCCGAACGGTCACTAGTAAGGCGTCCGCCCACGCAACGCTTACTGGTTTTGCCTGGCCGTATAAGCTTTTCGCTTCTTCGCTTTCGGCAACTAGCCGGATTTCCTCTAGTTTAGATGTGTTATTGTGTTTTGCTACTTCAATTTGGAGACGCATTACCTCCAGCTCATGTTTTTTGTCGCTGTGGTCGCGGCGGTACGCTAAAAGTTCCGGAACGAGGCTGGAAAAAAACCCTGCCACCCCTCCAAGTAATGCTAACATGTTTTTTGTTTTTCTTTTTTATTATATCATTTTTGTCTGTTCAAAGAAACTTTCTTTTACCTTTCTTCTTCTAATAACATTTTCAGTGCAAGTCTTTTATAAAACAAGTTTTGTCCTGGGGTATAGCCCCTGCGTAAACCTTCCAGCTCCTTACTTGGTGATTCTGCGTGCATCGCCCTAGAGGTTGCTTTGTGAACAAGGGACAGGTCGCTTGCAACAGCGGGAGCCATGTTAGCCCATACTGTTTTACCATAACTATCATATTCCTTAAACAAGTAATCACCAAGAAAACCAAACCCCCCTCCATGTGTCATAGAAGATAGCAAAACTCTAGAAGGATCTCTTGCGGGATCTAATGTTTCTCCCCTTTCTGCACATTTCCACCACGTAACAAAAAAACCAAGAAAAGTCGTTGATGCTAAAAGATGCGACATACTTTTAAAGGTATTCCGGTGACTAAAGCTTTGCCTTACGTCGTCCAAAAGAATACCAGATTGTTGCCGAAGAGGGATATTACCAACTGTTGACGCTTTCATCGCCTTTGTCACATACGCAAGCGGAAAGCTCTTAAACTGCCAAAAAAACCTTAAAGCCTCTCCAAAAACACTTCCCTCTTTTGTGTTACCATACATCATTGCTTTTTCTCTAGCACCAATGTTTAAAACCCCATGACCCACTTGATCCTGAACATAATCCCGGATTCTCATAGCTAGCTCACTGTTTCCGCCTGCTACAATGTAATCCTTTCCGTTAACTGAGGTTTTAAATCTTTTTACCTGGTGCCAATTTTCTTTTCCAATTTTATAGCCTGATAACAAGTTCCGGAGCTGCGGAGATAGCTCGGTATATGGCATAGAGCTTATTTTAGCTAAATTGTTTGTTAATACAGTTCCTGTTGCTACTCGCCAAGTCCTGTCCCAAAAATTCATTAGGTTAGCATGAAAGTAGATGTCGTACATTTTTGATACGGTTCCGCTTACCAGGTTCTCATCATAAAGCCTCCCATACGCACCCCCCAGCGCACTTTGGCTTGCCAGGCCTATCATTTGAGCAAACTCTTCTTTTTGCTTTTTGCCAAACTGAGTGAGTGCTGTGCCTAGTAGCTTTGCGTAGATTTTTATAGCTGGCATTGTTGTGTTATTAAGTAGCGTTGTTGTCGCAAGCCCAATATCTGGGATAGAAGCTCGTAATACATTCCCTAAGACCGCCATTGTTTTAAAGGCTCTTATGTTTTTTGAAATGGTTGCGGCTGTTGGATTTTCGGGCGACGTACCAATGATATGATCTAAAAAATCATCTGGTTTTTGTTTGTCAATGTAATGCATGTCGCTTTTAGCAACCTTATCCCCTTGAACAAACCTATCTTGTAAATCAACCTTGAATGCGGTTTTTATGTCTTGTAAATGACTCTTTGGGTTTGTTCCTAACTTCTCTAACAAACCGGTTGTTCTCCCTAGATTTTCCAAGGCCCCTAGTACACTTGAAAACAGGCCAGACTCCCCACAAACCTCGTTGTATTTGTACCACCCATCAGCGGAAGCAAAGTGTAACTTTCTTTCGGCCGATAGTCTTTTTAGTATGTCGCTCGGTTCTCCCGAAGGGGGGTGCGTAGAATTAGCGGTTAGGTGCTTGCCCGACACAAGGTTGTTGTATACTTGGTTTAGGTCAATGTTCCCTGTTAGCTCCTTGTCAAGAAGTGGATTGATAAGGTTTTTCCATTCCTCTATCCCTATTTTTTTCAGTCTAGCCGGTGAGTGGGTTTGGCGCGTGATGTAACCAGGAAGCCACCCTATGTTCCCCCCTTTGTTGTTTAGGTTTTTAACAGCGGTTTGTTGGTGTTTTAAAACCAACTTAGCTAGGTCTAAAGCTATCTTGCTTTCGGTATAGCCTGGTTGCGCTTTTTTTAAGGTTAAATTGCTTAGCTCACGAGCCACATCTCTTTCAAGGGTTTTGTTTCTTGTTTTTAAAATCCCATCTTTTAGTGATTGAAAATGAGAAAACAAATCTGTTTTTTTTAGCTCTAAGAAAAAGTCGCATAGGTATTTCTTACTGATAACCTCCCCTCTAAGCTCCGCACCTTGTAACAAGTGCTTTAAAGCTATTTTTACGGATTGGTGCTCTTTTATAAAACTAATGTTTTTATGCAGCAACATATTGTTTAGCGCTTGCGCTCTTACTTCTGGATCAACGAGGGCTGCCCCCCCCTCTTTCATAAAGTGTTTTAGCTCCTCATCTACATTTTCAAAAAACATAGGCTCTTCTTGGGAAGTATGTATGCTTTTTTCGCTTGTTGGATCAGCTACATTAACTTCTTTTCCTTCTCTGATTTGTTCTTTTGCGATGTGTAGTTTTTCAGTGTCTTGCTTATACGCTCCCGTCTCGGACTGGGTATGCCCGATGGAGCTTGTTAGGTGGCGCTCCAACTCTTCCCTTTTTGCTAGTATTTCTTGAAACTTTGTATCAGAAGCATGACTTATCTTCATTCCCTCTAATTTTTTTTGTAAAAGATCTGTTTGTGCTCGTTTTTGAGTGGGAAGGTTTGCTTCGCTCCAATTTGTTCCATAGTCCTCATGGAGGCTTGTTTCCAAAGATGCTACGTCAGCTTCAAGTTTATAGTATTCTGGAAAGTGTTGTTCGAGCTCCTTTAGTACAGTAGCCTTTGACCTGTGCACTTCTTCTACGGGAATAACAGGGTTACTCTTTAGTCCTTGTTCTGGTGGTGTTGTGTGGTTGTCTTCAACAGACTTTATACTCTTTTCGAATTCTGCGTCGATAATTGCGTTACTTTTTTTTAGGTTCCAGTGTTCCCTTAACCTTTTTGCCCCGTGTATTCCTGCCCCAAGAACACCTCCACTAACTGCCCCTAGGCCTATTTCCTCCAGTCCTTCTTTTAAGGTATAGCTACTTCGTGCCTCTTCTTTTGTGTAGTCCTCTCCTAGCATTTTTTTGCTGTAAGCCTTGGCGGGTATCGCGGAGGTTGCCCCAACGGCACCACCAGCCGCCCCCGTAATAGCGTGAGCCCCTAGCTTTCCAAAAACCTTTGAGATAAAAGCGGGACTACTAATTGGCACCAATGCGGACCATAGCACTTGGGGGTCTAAAAGTTCTGATGCTGCCCGTATACCTATGTCTGCCACAATATCCCTAATGCTTCCGTTGCCTTGTTCTATAATAGATTTGTTTACTTTGCTACACTTTCTTCTCCATAAAATATATTCTGCGTTTTCTTCGCTTATATTAGGGTCGTAAGCAATTTGTCCTTTGTATCTTGTATCAAAGTCTTCTTTTGTTAGGGGTGGGGTTCTGTTTCCAATGATCTTATCTTGGGGGATATCTGGCTCTGCAGTTATATAACTGTCGAGAGCCGCGCTCCCGTGCTCTTTGATTCTAGCAATGTTAATATCGTATTCTGTGGGTTTAAAAGCGTCGAGAAAAAACGTTTTATTCTCTATGTCGCCCTCATCTCCCGGGCAATCTGGTTTCATGGGACTAGGTTAAATTTTAATTTTTCACCGTTTTGTTTTCGAAGAGGATAACTTTGTTTCCCCAGTTCGTCGTAAGCTACAAAATAAACCGCCTTTCCATCTCTTCCTAAAAAGAAAGATCCTGAACGTAAGGCATTATCAATCTTCGCTTGTCTGTTTTCCTCAAGGTGCTCCATGTTCTTTGCTAGTTTTGGGAAACTTTTGTTAAGGTCAACACCGGCCTCGCTTTTGATTATTTTTTTTCGAAGTTCTAGGAGCCCGTTTCTTGTTTTGTTTCTGTCGATTTTATGAACCTCTCCGTCGTGAATGATTTTCTTTGGAAGCATCAAAGTGTTTAAACATCCTCTTTGAAAAAAATCATCCTCATAGTCATAGTTATCTAAAATTAATTTTTCGCTAGCTCGGTTAACTGCCTCTTTAGCATCAGAACAAATATTCGATAATATGTAGTGGCGGGCTAAGCTCCGGATTCCCTCATATGTTCGAATAACCTCCTTGTTGTTGTAGGACTGGTGAAACATTGTCTTTCTGGCCCAGTTTTTATAGATAGGGCTTCCTTTGATTTTTTCCTCTAGGGTGTTTTTTTCTTCGTTTGATTGCCCAGAAAACAGTTGTTTTCTTCCTCCAATCACTTCCGCTAGCTCGTTCTTTACTGGCTGGCCAAGCATCTTGCTTCTTGCGTAAAAATAAATCGGAGACTCTAGGCTATCATCCTGTACAACCTCATTCAAAATATCAAGGCCTATCTGGTGGGAAGGGGTGCCTTGTGATGTTATCTTTTCAATCTCAAGAGCTAACACCTTTGGATCTTCGGTTTTTAATCTTGTTAGAAAGCTTTGTTTTTGTTCGTTAGTAAGGAATTTTGGGTCTGAAACCCCTTTGCTTTTCTGTTTTTCTTGAATAAACCTTAGTTGTTTATATCCGCTTTCTATTAACCCCAATTCATCACTATACCATTTCCAAACAAAACCAGCCGGGTCGGTGCGTAGTTGATTATTTTGTTCTGCTAAAGTCTCTCGTAATTTTTCATAGACAGCATACTTTTTTAGATAGGAAGAATCCCCATCCTTTGGCCTGCGAGCCTCAACAAGGTTTAGCCCCTCTTCATAAGGGATCGCTTTTAGCTCTTGTATGTCTCTAAAGGTTAAAAGCTCAAGGGTTTCCTCGTTTTTCATTTTAATGTATTCGGGATGCTCTTCTCCAAAGGCCCTGCCCGCCAAGGACAACAGCCCTTCTGCCCCCTTGCCTTTCTTTTGGATTTCCCGAAGGTGAACTTTAAATTTATCTTTTATTTCCCTTTTAACTACGTTTTTTTGTTGTTCAAGAAGATTAGAGGCCTTTGTTTCAAAACTAAATATTTGTTCTGGGGTTAGGTGTTTTTTAAAACTGTCCTCTATCCCCACCTGTAAGACTTGCTGTGGATCGCTTTGGAGGAGGCCTAATCCTACAGAGCTGGCTAATCGATCTCCGGCAGTTTTAATTAGTTTTGTTTTCTCCGGCAAGGTAATCTCTAACGAGTTAATACTTTCCGTTATTGTCGCTAGGTTGTGTTTAAACAAGCATGGGGTTTTGTATGTTGCTTGTTCTAATCTTTCTAACCCTTCTATTGTAGAATAATATCTTTTTTCATGAACTAATTTTGCCTCTGTTCTTGCCAGGTGTTCTGCTAGGCTTCCTCTATACCCTCCAATTCTAGATTGTAGGCCTTCTTTTAAAACAGGGTTTTTAATACTATTTAAAAGGTCTTTTGAATGCTCGTCGTACCTTTCAAAAACATGTTGAGACAGTCCCTTACCACTTTCTTTATAAGATTTATGTTGCCCTGGAAAGTTTACCAAACAACCCGATTGTCCTTGGGCGTCACTTGCAACCTCAAGGTGGTTTTGCGCTTCCTCCATCATTTCAGAAGTGGAAAGAAGAAAGTCTGACCAAACAACTGGTAACTCGGCAAAAGCGTCTTTTTTTCTTTTGTCTTCTACAATTTTTTTAACACCGCGATCTGCGGTGTCGGCTAAATGGGCAAAAGCTTCTGCGGTTTTCATTCAAACTTTATCTTATCCTCTATAATGGGGTAGCATTTTAACCTTAACATAGGCTTTTAGTAAAGTTACCGGGTAAGGATCCTTGATTTTAAAAGTCAAGCTTACGTCTTTACCTATTCCAGTATATACCGAAAAGTCAACCCAGCCGGTTAAAAAGGGCGTTGACATAGCGTCTGCCGTTTCTTTTATTAGGAGTTTTTTATCTGTTCTGTAGTGTTCAAGTGATTTAATGTCAAATTTTAGGGGCTGTATTTCGTAATTTCTAATTATTCCATTGTTGTCTAAAATCTGCAAGAACCCACCTTTTGTATTATATACCTTTAGGCCAACGGTTACATCCTGTTTGAGGACGTGTTCGTAATCGTCAGGAAAGACAAAAGGAAAAGTTTGAAGCTGAGAAGCATAAGGAAATCCTATAGTTGCATAGTGAGCTGGTGTTTTAAATGTTATCGGCTCCCCAGGAACAACGCCGGTAAAAACTTTCTCTGTGTCCCCTAAAACACAACATTCAAATCCAACATAAGGGGCTTTTATACCCTCTATTTCATCGCAAAGGGTGGTCTTTGGCTCTTGACCTAATCTTAAAAATACTTTGATAGTTTCAAGATCAATATCAGGAAACAGTCGTCGCCAAAGGGGAAAATGATCTTTTGAATAAAACAAACAAAGGTGTGCTATTTCCTGGGGGGTGGGGATTTTTAGTGTTGAGCCTATGAATTTCTGAAACAGCCGTGTATATGTTCCTGAAATGTTTTGTTTAAAAACGGCAAGATTAGCGACAATCGTTTCAAAAACAAAATAAAACACCGCCAAATGGGGGTTACTTTCCTTGCGATCCTCTTTAAAGACACTCTTTAAAAAATCGGGAAGGGTTTTTGCGAGCTCGTCGTAATAGGAGCCTATTATGTTTTCCTCTTTCTCTTCCTTTTTTTTTAAAAATAACTCGCAAAACAACGTCCCCGGTGGGTCGTTATTGTTTTGCTCTTTGTTTATCTTATCAAGCTCTTGCTTGTCCCTCTCTATTTCTTCTTCTTTTATCTTATCAAGCTCTTGCTTGCCCCTATCTATTTCTTGTGAAAAAAAATCTTCTTTTGTCGTAGATGTTAAAATAAACTCTCTTAGGTTTATTTTGCTACATCCTCCTTCCGTTTGTAAAAACGCATTGTTTAGTTTTGCCAAAACCCCCCTGTTCACCTCTCTTTTTTTTGTTACAAAATCAGCTTTTACATGTTTTTCAGAACAGTCGTTAAGGACATCAAGAAGCAACGGAAAAACCACAAAGAACTTTTTATCGTTTTCATCAAAGTGTAAAAACGACTTTATAATAGTGTAGTTAAAAGCTATATCCTTGTTGGGGGTATAAACTATGTCGCCATTCAGGGTCTGTTCCTGTTCGTTTTTTTTCACAAACCATTCTTTTATTTTTTTAAAGTTATTTTGTAAGGTATTTAGCATTGCCTTCAATTCTTTTAACAGATCGTCTGACTTTCTTTCAAACTCCCTGCTTCCCGTTAGAAAGTTCACCCTGTAGCCCACGTATTTTTCAGCCAAGGACACAAGAGCATATTCCAGGCCAATTGTGGTTGCTATAAGGTCTCCATATCCTGCACCCCCTCCCTCCTTCTCGTCTTCATTTCCTATGTATTCCTGGATAAAGGATGTGATGGCCTGTTTTTCTTTGTTCGTTTCATTTAATATTCCTACCTTTACTCCATTAAAGGTATAATTATTTTCTATGTTTTCAACAGAAGCTTTTGTTTTTTTAAAAGATTTAATTAGCTCACTTTCTGCCACTGTTTCGTGAAAGTCTTCGTTGCTAAAAATCTTTTCAAACTCTTCATCAATTTTATCATCAGTGTCACTCTGAATGTTTTTATAACAATCCAAGTAATTGAGTTTATGGGGAATTTGAAAAGATTTAACGGTTAGATTTCTACAATCAAAACACTCTAAAAACTCTTTTTGCTCACCCTTCTCTACGGCTCTTCTTAGAACTCTAAAAAATATTTTATCGCTGTCGCCGTCCGGGATACCAACCGCATCCAACACATGCCCATCCCCCCCTAAAAAGTGATGACTCCAACCAAGTAGTTTTAGTTCTTGGTCATGTATAAACGCTGCAAAAGACCCTCCCCTTAGAACAACCGTTAGCATGTTAAACGGTGACTGAGTGGCTGTTATTTTTTTTATACCGTCACTAAACAAGTGCTCGGCAAAAACGTTCACCTCTGAGGTCTGATAGCCCCCTCTTTCCCTAGAGTAGTACAAACTAAAGATCTTTCTCCTGTCTCCTCCAACAAAAAAAATAATTTTATCTAGTATCACTGGCTTTATTTTTGACACACTAATATCTATTTCTTTATGAACCTTTACGGCCCCTTCCTTTGTTCGGTCCCTCTCGGTTAAAATAGTGATTCCATCCGTGGTTGCAACAATTAGTTCCTTTGCAAGAGGTATGGACCATACTATGCAATCAAACCCTCCACTAGAAAACGTGGCAAAGATAGGGTCTAAGGGGCTTGGGGCGCCCCCAAGGGCGCAAAAAACTTCAAAAGCTCCAACCCGGCTAGCACAGATCTCGTGCATACTCTTTTTTGTACCCAAACCCCATAACCTACCATTAAATATAGCTAGGGTGTTGTGGTATAACAAACTTTTGTCAAGCAGGTCTTCTAGGGCTTTTAGGACTACTTTACGCTGGCTAAGGGATGTAAACCCTCCGTTGCAAAAATTTTTTAGAAACTCCGGGACTCCTTTCCTTATTTCGTCTAACCCTTTCCTACAGTAGGTTGCGGCCTCCCCCTCGCTCCCCGCAAAGAAGGAGGCCTCTTTTAGATATCGTTTAAGCGCCAGGGCTTGTATTAAAGGGGCTTCAGGCAGTAGGGGTTCTACCCCCTCCTGCTTTAATGTTCTTGTTACAACAAAAGGCCTAAGAGTTAGAGCGCTATCCTCAGCAATGTTTAGGCTAAGTTCATAAACGGGATAATCTAAACCAAAAGACAAATAGGCCTTTCCTCCTTCTGTTACATAACCAAAATCACTTGGTTTAAAGGCAAAAGGGAGCTCCGCTAAAGATTCCAGCTTTCCTTTGTTAACATATGAGCATTCGGCCTCGTCTTTTTTTGTGTTAATCGTAATAATAATTAAAAAATTCGATTCTCGGCTAAAAACAAATGGGAACATAACCCTAACGTTTTTTTGCTGTGGGGCGTCTTCTTTTTTTATGGGATTCTTTACGTTTGTATCTACTTCTTCTTCGCTCCCCTCCTCTTTTTCTTCCTCAAAGACAGTAACGAACTCGGTTCCCGCGCGTCTTACCACCCCGCCAGAAGGAATTGGAAAAAAGTTTATTAGCTTACGTACCCCATTTTGGTATAGCACTAGATCACTTCTACCGTCCATTGTCGGCGTTAGTTCCCCCGCTGTAAAACAATTCTTACTTGAGTATATAAACGGATTCTCTTGGGACATTAGAAAGTTGCAGCGTTTTCAATATTGTAATCAAATTGGTGTATTTCTCTTGTTTCTTTAAGCTTTCGCAAGTATTGCGCCTTAAGACCGTCCGTAAAAACACTCTCGCTATGGATTGAATGTGTTATCTCAGAAGCCAGTGCAAGCCCACACAAACTAATGTACGAAAAGGGGATTTTAAATGTGTGTTCCGTCGAGGTTTTTGTGATCAGGCTTCTTATTCTTTCCCCTGAAAAATAAAACGCCCGCTCTAAATCAGCCCCTTTAAAAAAAAGCTCTTCGTTTAATATGTACCACTGGCAAATACCAGGGACAATACTCACTACCTTTAGACAGTCTTTTATGCTTGTTGTAGTAAACTCACCTTGGTTTCGAATGTTGTCGGGATTACTAAAGCACCTAATGGCAAAACCCCACCCAACCGCAAGAAACATATCCTCCATGACGCTATCAATAAAAGTATCGGCAACGTTTCTTGTTCTTTCAATCCTCTCGTTAGCCCCTGGCGAGAAATTGCCGTTACCAACAATTATACTCGCCTGGGATAGGATTTGTTCTTTTAGGCTGTTCATTTCCGGCTCTCTTCGTCGGGTTCTTCCTCCCCCTCAGTTAATGGCCCCACTTCCAGGGCGTCATTTAGCTCTCGTTGGGTTAGATCTTCAGCTCTTCTTTTTTTTGGTTAACAGAAGACAAAAG
>JAAEQW010000359.1 GCA_024231025.1 Candidatus Omnitrophota bacterium | reverse complement strand
TGGGGCAGGCGGTGGTGGTAGGGTTTTTTGCTCTGGACAAAGGGGGTGGTAGGAATTTTGCTGCTCAGGCATGTGGTGTTAAGTTTGTTTGTGTTCTGAAAAATAGCCAATTTTGCATTCCATTCATCACAAACTTGCTTAGTGTTATCTGGTTACAGCACTATCGACTGCCTGCCCATTTAATGAGTTAGGTGAGCAGTTTGGTTTTAGAAGTGCCTTTGCTTGTTTGTAGTGTTTATTCTTCATTTCATGTAGTAAATCCATGAGATACTGGTTAAATTTGGTGGTAATTTAAAATGAATTTAAAATGTACTTTTTAAAATTTATTGATACTAACTTATAAAAAATAGTCTACATTCAACTGGACTTTCCATAGGATTTCATGCTGCTCTACTGCCATTGCCATGGGATTTCATGCCATCACTGCCATGAAGTTTCAGGCCATTCTGCTGCAGCCAGTTTTTTAACCCTTTGCAAACTTCTGGTGACATTGCGATGATATTTGTCCACATGGCCATTTCTTGTAAAGCTACAGTATAATTTTCTACTTCCTGTTTTGTCCTAACCTACAGAAACTAAAGCAAGCTTCCATTGCCATGGACATGTGTGCGTTTTGCACAGGGGTTTACTAAGCATAGTGTATTAGAGTATTTAGAGTATTTAGAGAAGCAGCCTAGCAGTCTTTTTCACTTTATGTAGTAAATCCATGAGATATTTGGTTAAATTTGGTGCAAAACATCTAAAAATAGTGATTTTTTGCTTGGAGGGACCAGAGCGACCTATTTTTGGTTGGAGCAACCAGAGCGACCTATTTTTTGGGGACCCCCATTTTCAGAACAGGTACCACCCTACTGTCTCTTTCATACAATAAAGCTGCTTATTTTTCATCATTTTTGCAATATTTCATGATATGATCAAATCAAAGTGACATTTATTGTCCGAAATCCTTCCTTGTAGCTTTTTATTCACTAAATTACCACCATTTACTGATTTTTACCATTATTCACTCACTTTTAGAAGATTTTGGCCAGGAGCTTTAAGAGCTTTCAATTTTTGAAGGTGGAGCTTTAATTTTTTTGGGTGGAGCTTCAAGAGCTTTGAAATTTGGTTCAGAAAAGGCCGGGGGTGGTCCAGAGCCCAGATGACTTATCCATGTCTGAAAGATCAGCGGAATGTTCATGCAACTGCATCGGTGCCATCGGAAAATCGTTAAACAATGAAGATCACGGCCGAATGTAAACAAACTAAGCTTCCTTTGTCGAAACTCCTACAGCAGAGGCTGAAATCTGTGGAGATGCAATCCATGAGATGCAATCGGCTGTTCTAATCGT
>JAAEQW010000358.1 GCA_024231025.1 Candidatus Omnitrophota bacterium | reverse complement strand
TTGTTTCACAAGTAATGAAACAAGAAAGACCTGACCCCTTTTTACGGCTTATGACTTTTTAATTACTGCTTTTCTGTTTTCACCAACTGAAATCAGTTTTATTGGCACGCCTAATGTTTTCTCGATAGTTGTAATATAGTCCTTAGCTAATTTTGGTAATTTAGGATATTGCCTTGTATCAGCGGTTTTTTCGTTCCAACCATCCACTTTTTTATAAACTGGCCGAGCTTCACCCAAATCATAAGGAAACTTACTATACTTTTTAAAAGCTCCCGTATAAGAGCTGCAATACCTAATCTCTTTTAGCCCATCTAAAACATCAAGCTTGGTAAGGGCAATTTCGGTTATGTTATTTACCTTAACTGAACGATCAAGAATAGCTAAATCCAACCAACCACAGCGCCGCGGACGAGCAGTAGTTGCGCCATATTCTTTACCCACCGCGCGAATATGCTCACCTAACTTTCCGGCAAATTCTGTAGGAAACGGCCCCTCACCAACACGGGTCGTATAGGCTTTAGTGACACCGATGAATCTATCAATTTTTATAAATGGAGCACCGCTACCCAAATAACAATTAGGCGCTACAGTGTTTGAAGAGGTAACAAACGGATAAGTTCCGAAATCAACATCTAAAAACGTTCCTTGCGCCCCTTCAAAAAGAAAACTCTTTTTTCTTTTTTCGTAAAGGTAATCTACAGTATCACAACAATATGGTTTTAAAATTTTCGCGTATCGTGAATATTCTTCTAGAATCTTTTTAAATGAAAAGTGACTGCTCCCGTAAACATTTTTATACAGCGGGTTCTTTTCTTTTAAATTATCTTTCAGTTTAAATGCTAAAACTTTTGGGTTGATAAGATCTATCATTCTTATTCCGCAGCGAGAAGCTTTATCAACATAGCAAGGGCCAATGCCTCTTTTAGTTGTTCCGATTTTTTGAATTCTTTTTGATTCACGGAAAGAATCCATGACGCGATGGTATGGCATTATGACATGCGAGAGAAAAGCGATTCTTAAATTCTTAGGAGATATCGAAACGCCCATCTTCTTTAGATGATCAATCTCTTCAATAAGAATTTTCGGATCAATTACAACTCCATTGCCAATAACACAAATCTTATCTTTTCGTAATATGCCTGAAGGAATAATATGAAAAACATACTTTTTGCCTTCTAAAACTACCGTATGCCCAGCATTATTACCACCTTGAAAACGCACAACAACATCAACATCGCCAGACAAATAATCAATTATCTTCCCCTTGCCTTCATCGCCCCACTGCAAACCAACAACTGCACTATTCATATTACTCCCGTTATTAAAAAATTATTATTATGGCACTGTTGCAAAATAACATCAACGCCTGAAAAGCTTTTTTAGAACTTCCTGATCCGGTGTAAAAATTTTAAAAATTCGGTTGTTTTCCACCAAAACAACATTGCCGGCTTTAATGCCAATCTCCTCAATGAAAGAATAGTTTTCCTTATTTAACTCACTAAGCGTTGCTTCATCGTTAGATTCCTTAATCTTAGCGGCATCAATCCCGACAGACTCCAATGAATCACTGCAACTGACATCTTTTATATTTATTAATCGATGCCGCAAAAAAGAAAACAGCTTATCCGGATACAACTTTTTTACTAACAAAGCTGTATTAATTTCTTGATGCGGATAACCATAACCGGGATTAGTAAAATTCAAAAAATAAACATTTAGTTTAAAATTGCCTGCTTTAGCTAACTCCTCCAACCCATTAAAAATATCAGAAGAATTGTCTTCAAAGAAGTCTAGGAAATAATCAATTTTTTTGTCTTCTTTTTTTCTATTAAGAAAACGAAAAATTCCTGAGCGTTCTTTAGTAAGAAAAATCTTTCTCTTTTTGGTTTGAAAAAACTTCTCGATTTTGCTATAGTTCTTCGTTTTCTTAATCGCCGAAGAAAACATAAAGCAAGGCAAGTAATTCACCTTATACTTCTTTATAATCTTTACTGCTTGCGCTTCTTTATAGTCGATATCTTTAAAATTGAGATTGTCAAATTTATCCCGCAAAAACTCCTTAGGCATGCTCACCGAGCAAAACTCACAATCTTGATCAACGATTACGATAACATCTACCGGTTCACTCTTTGCCCAAGCGCAAAAAACTAACCCTAATAATAGCCCAAAAGCTAACCCTTTACGTATCATAGCGCCAATTTACTTCTTTCCCTTACCTTTTTTTGCGGTAGGATTAATAACTTCGTCTACTATACCATATTTATTGGCATCGCTTGCGGTCATAAAGTAATCTCTATCGGTGTCTTCCTCAATTTTTGTGATTGCCTTGCCGGTATGACTAGAGAGTATTCCATTCACTGTTGCGCGCAAGCGCAAAATCTCATCAGCTTGACGAGAAATATCCTCAGCAGTTCCCTGCACGCCTCCCCAAGGCTGATGAATCATAATTCGCGAATTAGGCAACGCAAATCTTTTACCTTTAGTTCCAGCGCAAAGCAAAACTGCCCCCATTGAAGCAGCCTGACCCACACAATAGGTTGCAACATCGCACTTAACAAACTGCATCGTATCGTATATCGCCAAGCCAGCAGTAATAACCCCTCCAGGAGAATTAACATAAATATTAATATCTTTGCTAATATCTTCCATTTGCAAAAACAAAAGCTGCGCGATAACAACATTTGCTACATTATCATCAATCGGAGTACCGATAAAAATAATTCTATCTTTTAGCAAGCGCGAATAAATATCGTATGCTCTTTCTACTCGACCAGTTTGCTCTATAACCATAGGAACAGGAACATATTGATTCTCCATAGTGCTCTCCTTTTTTAACTATATTCAGCAAGACTCAAAACAACCCCTAAAACAACTTCACCAAGATTCGTATTGCCTTGTACTTTCATATCTTCCTTCTGGGCAATCGCCCGCAAAATATAGAACAGCTTCACTTCTTCCTGGGCACGAACTTTTATTTTTTCTTCTAAATCTTTTTCGTATTTCTTTAAATCTTCCTCTGATGCTCCACGTTTTTGCAAATTATGCATTTCACGACTAAGCAAATCGGCATGATACTTTTCAACTTCTGCCTTAGGAAGATCAACCTTAATCGCCTTTAAAAGGTGTTTTGCGATAAGACTATCTATATTCCTTCTTCGTTGGCGCAATTTCTCAACAAAAAGTTCAGCTTTTATTGCCTCTTTCAATTCATCTACCCCCTGATAACCCGACCATTTAGCCAATTGGTCTTTAGTTAAATCTTTATCAATCATCTTCTTTAAACCATCTTTTAAGCTATCTAAAACTTTATCGATTTCCTTATTGGTAATCGAGGCGATCTTTTCCTTGATTTTTATTCCCTTGTAATCAGTTTCTTTGATTTCTATTTCCGGCCTGATCTCAACCTCTGCAGAAAATTTTAAATATTCATCAGTAATCTCCACATCATAAATACGAGGTGTAGCTGCGGGCATTAATTCGGCTTGCTCCAATGCTTTAGCATAATAAGTTGATAAATTATCGCCAACAAACTCCTCTTTAAGCTTTTTACCGTGATGCTTTTCAATCACATCTAGCGGAGCTGTGCCTTGCCTGAAACCAGGAACTTTGAGCTCTTTGCCAATTTTGATAAAAAAATCTTTTTTATCCTTTAGGAAAGTTTTTCCATCAACTGTAATCGTAAGAATTCTTTTTAATTTGTCTAACTTTTTTGTTTCTACCTTCATTTTATCTCCTTATCCTTCGGTCTATCCTTCACAAAACTTTTATCCTCACCCTTCAACTACATACAAAAGTCCCTGCCTAAATAAACCTCGCGCGCTCTTGTGTCATTTATTAAATCCTCAGATGTCCCTGAAATCATAATTTTTCCGTCAGCAATTAAATATGCTCGATCAGTAATCGAGAGAGTTTCCCTAACGTTATGGTCGGTCAAAAGAATCCCCATACCTTTTCGCCTCAATTCTAAAATAATGTCCTGAGCCTCCTTAACAACAATCGGATCAATTCCGGAAAATGGCTCATCTAAAAGCAAAAAAGAAGGGTTAGTAACAAGCGCCCGTGTGATTTCAAGACGGCGAGTTTCCCCTCCACTTAGGGTGTAAGCTTTATGCTTTCTTAAGTGCGCTATGTTAAGTTCGTTTAATAATTCTTTAAGCCGTCTTTCTCTTTTTACGCGCGACAGCGGAAGTGTTTCAACTATCGCCATAATATTGTCTTCTACGGTAAGCTTTCTAAAAACTGATGGCTCCTGTGAAAGATATCCAATGCCATGTTTTGCCCTTACATGCACCGGCAAAGATGTTAGATCCTGATTATCAAACATAATCTCGCCATTATCTGGAGAAATTACTCCAACGATCATATAAAATGAGGTAGTCTTACCGGCTCCATTTGGGCCAAGCAATCCTACCACTTCACCGCGACGAACCGAAAGAGTTACCCCTTTTACAACTTGCTTACCACCATAGCTTTTACACAGATTATGCACTTCCAATAATTTCATTTCAAAATACCTTTTCCCCTTTTTTAGGAAAATAAACAAGTCTTGGGCGCCCCTCTAGCACTATCTTACCTTCTCGGCGAAAATAAGTTGCCTTCTCGGCAAATGTAACATTCTCATCTTTTATAATTTTAACGTTACCTTGCGACACTATCTTATTGATATCCTTTTCCTGAGTATCAAAAAATACTGTTGCTTTATCAGAAAATAATGTCCCGTCTGGATGCTCTACTTTTACATTATTGTTAAACACTGCCTTACCACTATTATATTCAACATCTAGTGGACCATCGCAAGTGATAACCGTAGGAACCTCGCCATTTTTATTTGGCATCTGCGCCTGCACATTCTCTTGAAAATCAACATTCTTAAGCTCGGTATCAGCAGAAAGGCCCTTAGCTTTTACCTGCATTCCTTCTTTTTTGATTTCTACCCAATCGTCGGTATCAAGCTGGGATTTGCTACGCTGCCAATCTAATGAATCAGTATCAAGAGTTATCCCTTCTTGATTTTCGATATGAACATCCTCTTTAAGAGCAACGTCCATGTTCTCCTTGTTAAGTTTGGCAGTTTTAGATTTAACTAAAATAACATCATCTTGCGCGTAGTATTTAGCATCCATTCGATCGATATCTACGTATTTTTCATGAATAAGCGCCTCATCACCCTTCACTTCCCAATCAAGAGAACCATCATTTTTGTAATTAGACAAATAAAAATCTTTAATTTTTTCACTCGAATAACCACTCATTGCAAAGAACAAGCAAAACAAAAATATTAAATTTAAAAATTTCAAAAACATTTTACTATATCAGATTAACCATCTCGGTCAAGGTCGCTAATCCCAATTAGGTCTTTTTAGCCATTGAGAAAGTTTTTTATCCATTTTTTGAATTTTAAAAATTAAATCAATCACTTCCCTAACCGCGCCTTCGCCGCCTTTCTTCTTTGTAATATAATTAGCCGCTCGCTTGGCAGCACTGGCAGCATCAGCCACCGCAACACCAAGGCCAACCTCCTTTAAAACGCCGATGTCAATCACATCATCAGCAATAAAGCACACCTGATCCTTTTTTACTTTGTATTTCTTTGTAATATACGGCAGCATCTTTTCTTTAGGCAAAATTCCTCCGATAACCTCGGCAACTTTCATATCCTTTGCTCGGTGCCTAACAATACCTCCATCTTTAGCTGTCAGGATTACTGTTTTTATTCCCATTCGACCAAGAAGAAAAACGCCTAATCCATCTTTGACATTAAAAATTTTAATCTCTCTGCCCTTGTCACTATAAATAATTTCACCTTTTGTTAATACTCCATCGACGTCTAAAACAAGTAGCTTAATCTTTTGAAATAATTTCTCAATATCTTTTTTCATATTATCCTTTTAAAAACTTAAGCCCTGCCGGCAAGCAGGCTTATCACTTACAACTTACAACTTACGACTTACAACTTTCTAAATTATTCCTGCTGCAATTAAATCCTGCACGTCAAGTATGCCAACCGGACAGCCATCCTTATCGACAACCGGTACTTCATCTATTTTTTTCTTTTCTAAAATATTAAGCGCCTTCGTGGCAAGATCAGTATTTTTAACGGTAATCGGCTCTTTTGTCATTACATCCTTAACTTTTCTATCTAAAATATTCGAATATTTCTGTAAATTTCGACGCAAGTCACCATCGGTAAAGATGCCGATTAATCTTTTATCGTTATCTACAACCACAGCAGCACCGGCTCCGGAGGAAGTAATCTTAGTGAGAACTTCTCTCACACTAATGCTGGCATCTACTGTTGGATTAAATTTTCCTTTACGCATAATATCTTTTACTTGTAAAATTTTCCTGCCCAAAGAACCTCTGGGGTGAAATGATGCAAAATCATGCTTGCCAAAGCCTTTCATCTTCATTAAAACTACTGAGATCGCATCGCAAACAGCTAGCATCGCCGTTGTTGACGTTGTTGGAGCAAGACCAAGAGCGCAGGCCTCTTTCTCAACTTTTACGCTGATTGCGCTGTCAGCGTAACGGCCCAAAAAAGATCGAGACTTACCGGTGATCGCAATAACTTTTGCTCCAATTTTTTCAACAAAAGGAATAAGATTTTTTATCTCTTCGGTTTCACCACTATAGGAGAGTATAACAACAACGTCTGTCTCTCTAATCATTCCTAAATCACCATGGACTGCCTCAGCAGCATGCACCCAAAATGAGGAAGTACCGGTTGAAGAAAGAGTCGCAGAAAATTTTTTCCCGATAATTCCTGCCTTGCCCATACCACTAACAACAATTCTTCCTTTGCTGTTAAAAAGAATCTCGATCGCCTTAGAAAATGCCCCATCTAAATCCTTTTTAATATCAACAATGGCATCAGCTTCAATTTGCAGCACTTCTTTTGCCCATTTTAAAATATCTTTTTTCATTTTGATGCCTCTCGTATCTTGGTAATTCTTTTCAAAAGTTTCTCAAGTTTTTTTAATGAAAATGATGTATGTTTATCCGACAAAGCCTTTTTGGGGTTAGGGTGGATCTCCATAAAAAGGCCATCCACTCCGCAAGCTACGGCAGCGTTAGCTAATGGCTGCACAAATTCACTGTCTCCACCGGAAATTCCGCCCTTAGCTGACGGTCTTTGCAATGAATGTGTTGCATCAAAAATAACCGGAAAACCCATTTGCTTCATAGTTAAAAATGAACGAAAATCAACCACTAAATTATTATACCCAAAACAGCTTCCGCGCTCAGTTAAAAGTATTTTTTTATTCCCTGTGGATTCAATCTTTTTTATAACGTGCACCATATCATTTGGTGCCATAAATTGAGCTTTTTTGATATTTACTATTTTTTTTGTTTTTGCCACTTCTAAGATTAAGTCAGTTTGCCGGCTCAAAAATGCCGGTATTTGAATGACGTCCAAAACGTCTTTAACTTGCTTTATTTGATGTGTGCAGTGCACATCACTTAAAATAGGTAGACTGTATTTTTTCTTTATCTCTTCTAAAATCTTAACCCCCTTGGTAAGCCCAGGCCCACGATAAGAGCCAACAGAGGTTCGATTAGCCTTATCAAAACTAGCTTTAAAAACAAATAGCACTGAATATCTTGAAGTAATGTCTTTGCACTGAGCAGCAATGTCTAAAGTTAAGGCCTTATCTTCAATCACGCAAGGCCCAGCAATAAAAATAAATTTATTTTTATAGTTTAGCATCCCTCTCCTTCAAAATACTCTCTATTTGATAAAGGTCCCTCTCAACATCCACACCAATAGAATCAAATTGGGTTTCAATGACTCTTATTTTATAACCCGCCTCCAAAACGCGCAACTGTTCTAATTTTTCAGCCTTCTCAAGACCTGATTCCGGCAAATTTTTAAAAGCAAACAAGAAATCTTTATTATACGCATAAATTCCAAGATGTTTATGGTACTTATATTTGCTGGGCGCTTCTCTAATGTAAGGCACCGCAAAACGAGAGAAATAAAGAGCAAAACCATCCTTACTGCAAACGACTTTTACAACGTTGGGGTCATCTATCTCATTTGTGTCAGTTATTTCTTTTTTTACCGTTGCCATCACCAGCGTTGGATTTTTAAGCATTGTTGCCACTAACTCATTCACAATTGAAGGATGAACCATCGGCTCATCAGCCTGAATATTAATAATAACTTTTGCGTCAATACTATTTATGGCCTCGGCTATGCGATCAGTTCCTGAGGTGTGACTCGTTGAAGTAAGAATGCACTTAGCACCAAAGCCTTCGGCAACTTCTTTTATTTTTATATCGTCACAAGCAATAAGAATATCGTCTAAAGAGTTCGCCTTAGATGCGCTTTCCCATGTCCATTGGATTAACGGTTTACCACACAAGGGGCGCAATAATTTATGAGAAAGCCGCGTTGACTGATAACGAGCAGGAATTACACCAATTACATCCATATTTTAATCCTTGCCACTTGCTCCGGTCTTGTTTATTATTTTAAGTAACTCTTTTTTACTGATAGTAGCCGCCCCCAACTTGCCTACAACAATTCCTGCGGCAAAATTTGCAATAATCGCACTATCAATAAAAGCAGCACCGGTAGCTAAAGCAAGCGTAAACGCCGCAATAACAGTATCACCGGCTCCGCTTACATCAAAAACTTCCAACGCAGCAGTAGGAATAGTGTGATGACGTCCATCCTCAAACAACATCATCCCCTCTTCTCCCAAAGTAATAAGCAACGCCTTTGGTTTTAATTTCTCAACAATCAGCTCGCCCAACAAAGGAAGCTGATCTTTATTTCTGATTTTCATATTCGCAGCAACTTCAGCCTCTTTCAAGTTAGGCGTAAGCGCGGTAACATTTTCATAATAATCTAGATGTTCTTCTTTGGGATCAACTGTAATTATCTTCTTTTTCTTTTTGCATAAGCTAACCAAATCACCCACAAGACTTGGATTAATCATCCCCTTACCATAGTCTTCTATAATCACAGCGTCAAAATTATCAATTGTTTTTTCAACTTTCTCTAAAATAGCCTTATTCATTCGATAAGTAAGAAATTCCACCGACTCCCAATCAACCCTTACTACCTGCTGATGATTAGCAAGAATACGCGTTTTGATCGTTGTCGGACGGCTCTTATCCTTTATGACTAAAGCAGTATCGATGCCGCCTTTAGTGATATGATCCAATAACACCTTACCGAAATGGTCCTTACCCAATATGCCACAAAGACTAACCTTAGCCCCTAAAGATACCAAATTAAGACCCACATTAGCCGCCCCACCGCAAACAAAATCTTCCTTGTTTGCCCAAACAACCGGCACTGGAGCCTCAGGAGAGATTCGATCAACCTTACCTAATATATAGTGGTCCAAAATTAAATCTCCGACAACCAAGACATTTTTATTCTTGAATTTCGAGATAATTTTGCTTAAATCTTGTTTTTTTGACTTCATTTTTCACCTATTTTAAGAGTGCACATTCTATCACACAACACTCACCTTAGCAATACACTAAAACAGGGGGTAAAGTTAGCTTCATCCCCTATTTTATAAACACATAATCGCTATCGTATCACAGAATAAAAACCCTTTAGAGGTTGGAAAAACCCCTATTTTTTCGCCCTTTTCATTCTTCCGGTACGTCAACAACCCATCTTCTAATAATTGCAATAAACCCTGTTTGTTCCACTCTAAAAAGTGAAATCCGGTTTTTTGATAAAAATCACTAAAAAACACCCCTTTTTTCGTGCGCAACTTAATTGCTGCTGTTTCTTTGGCCCGTTCCAATGCAGATAAGCTCTCACTAAAGGTAATTACCGTTTTGGCAGATTTCACTCTAGCGATGTACTCATTAACATCTGCGATGTTCTTCGTTCTTGCTCCATCTTTAAATGACACCGCTCCAGCGCCCACACCAACATAAGAATTGTTTTCCCAGTAATTCAAATTATGCTGACATTTGAATCCGTGCCTTGAAAAATTCGACACTTCATATTGGTTGAATCCTTGCTGCGGCAGAAATTCTAAATTAAATTTGTACATTTCAGAAGGTGGCCCATCGTCAAGAAGTATGCCCCGATTAAACAAAAGTGTATTTTTCTCAATCGTTAAACCGTAAGCAGAAATATGCTGAATCGGCAGAGTAACTGCTCTTTTTAGTTCGCTTTGCCAGCTAGAAAGAGTTTCCCCCCAAACACCATACATTAAATCAATCGAAATATTTTCAAAACCCGCGCTAGAGGATTCGTCAATTGCCGAAAGAGCATCTGCGGTCGAGTGAATACGTTCTAATTTTTTTAGTTTATCACCCCTTAAAGATTGAACGCCAATACTTATCCGGTTAACACCATTATCCAGAAAAAGCTTTAATTTTTCTTTATCTAGACTTTCGGGGTTTACTTCAATAGTAAACTCGACTTTTCTGCTTGGCTTAATCGACTCCAATAGCTTAGCTAATAATCGCCAACTCAAAACTGATGGCGTTCCACCGCCAATATAAATAGTAGAAAATCTGCCGTCTAGCTCAGCAATTTGCCCAGATAAAACGTTAATGTAGTTTTCTGCCAATTCCTGATGATAAGTTATACTATAAAAATCGCAATAAGGACACTTCTTGCGACAAAAAGGTATGTGAATATAGAGCATTTTTTTACACTTCTGAGATAACTTTTCTGATCATCACGATCATAGCCCAGCCACTACAGTCAGGAGTTATTGCAAGATACAACACTCCCATGCTATAATTATACCGAAAAAGAAAAAATCCGCCATACAAAAAGATTTACCAAACATAAATGCTTATGAAAAAACCATTCTTTAGCGTAATTATTCCTACTTTTAATCGGGGTGATTTTTTAAAAATCGCAATAGATTCGCTACTAAGCCAAGACTTTAGTGACTTTGAATTAATCATCGTCGATGATGGCTCAAACGATAATACTGATCAAATTATTAAAGATCTTACCGATCCAAGAATTCGCTATATAAAACAAAATCATCGGGGAGTGTCTGGGGCACGCAATAACGGCCTAAAGCAAGCCTCAGGAGAGTTCATTTGCTTTTTAGATTCTGATGACCGATTTAGCAAAGATAAATTACTGTTAACTCATAAATTCATAAAAAATAATCAAAAATATAAGGTGTTTCATACAAAAGAAATTTGGTATCGAAATGGGTCACTCTTAAACCAAAAAGCCCGCCATAAAAATCCACACGGCTTCGCGTTTGCAAAAATAGCAAAACTATGCTGCATCAGTATATCCACAATCGCAATAGAAAAAAATGTATTTAATCAAGTTGGCACCTTTGACGAAACCATGCCAGCTTGTGAAGATTATGATTTTTTACTACGCATCACTGCAGCAATGCCGGTTTTTCTTATACCAAAGGCATTAACAATCAAAGAAGGTGGGCACTCTGATCAGCAATCCAAAAAATTTAAAGCAATGGATAAATTTCGAATTTACGCTTTAGAAAAAATATTGCCTTCACTAAGTGGTGACAATTATAAAATTGCCCATCAAGAATTGAAGAATAAATGCACAATATACTTAAAAGGAGCCGTCAAACGCGACAGAAGCAGTGAAATAGAATATTATCAACAATTACTGGCCCAATTATGAAAAAAATAATTGAAAAACATTTTGGCTTCTCGCTGAATTTAAATCAGTCTAAAGAATTAACACGTCTCATCTTTGAAATAGCACATCGAGAAAAAATCAACACTAAAGAAATATTACGTTCTGTGCTTGATAAAAAAGAATGCACCGCCAAAGACAAGTTCTTCGCCATTAAGAAGGCCTTAATCAAGCGCCGTTTCCCATTAAGTGAAAATATCAATACTGCTTCTGTTTTTTTGCCCGATATTAAAAAACCGTTAAAAAACAATTGGCAGGTACAAAATCCTTTTAGACCAATAAAAATATTCGCTCAAGAAAACGTCTTACACTCCCAACTCGCCAATAATTTTAGGAAAGCTTTTCCTAGTATAGCAATAGAGAAAATCCAATCTTATAAAGCATACATCAAAACAAACAAGCTCAATATATCTGAATTTAAAAAGCCTCTTATCTTTTTAACTAAGGAAAAATGGGATTTTATAAAACCCTGCCCATGCACAAAAGGGCATTTATCTTGCGGATATTGGATATTTAATCTTGGATTTGGATGCCCATTTGACTGTTCATACTGCTACTTGCAACACTATACAAACTTCCCCGGAATAATATTGCCCGCTAATATCGATGATTTCTTCTCTGAATTTAATCGATTCAGTTCGAAACTAAAATCAACAATTCGTATTGGTACCGGAGAATTTTGCGACTCACTTGCCCTAGATCATATCACCGGCTATTCAACAAAACTTATTCAGTATTTCGCAAATAGAAATGTACTGTTTGAATTAAAAACTAAAAGTGACAACATCAATAATCTGCTAAGCATCACACCAACCGACAATGCGGTTATCTCTTGGTCGCTTAGCCCTAAACATTTTGCCGATACTGAAGAGCTAGCCACAGCTACTCTCGCCCAGCGGTTAAGCGGGGCTCAACAATGCCAAAAGCATGGGTACAAAATAGGTTTTCATTTTGATCCAATAATTCATGGCAAAAACTGGGAAACTCTTTATAAAAAAACTGTAGAACAACTCTATTCGCATGTTAAAGGGCCTTTTGCGTGGATAAGCTTAGGCACTCTACGTTGCAATCGAAAGCTTAAAGCAATAAGCGAACAACGTTTTGGCAATAGTGATATATTTTTTGGTGAATTATTCCTGGGTAAAGACAAAAAGCTACGCTATCCAGAAATTCTGCGTGAAGAAATTTATGCAAAAATGTTAAAGTGGATTAGGGCTCATGATCAAAAAACTCCGGTTTACCTTTGTATGGAAAATAAAAAATGTTGGCAGGCAGTAGGCGGCGGTCTCAACTCACCTAAAAAAATAGAAAAACATATTCTAGGCCGCTAAAGGCATTTCTAAGAAATTTTCTACATCTTCAATGTCTTTTAATTCTATAATCTGAAAACTAAACCCTTCAAAGCGCTTTGGATCAATCCCAAAGTTACCACTATTAAAATTATGCACTCCCCGGCCCTTAATCTGAAGATCTGGACCGATACTATTAAAATCAATCCCACCTTTTATGTGTGGGGGTAAATCCGACCTTTTTTCATATTCACTAATCAATACCTCTAATTCATTTTCTTCTAAAGATATCTCAGCATCTTTTGCTCCTAATTCATTGTAAAATATTGCATTGACATCGCTTTGGTATTGCCTAAGTAAGTTTAAATTCTCTAAAACTGAAAGCCCTAAACCCTTTGTTTTTTCTTCATAAATACGGCGAGCTCCTCTAAAAATACCCGTGGTTCGCCGCTGTAAAGCACTGGGGGTAAAGCTTTGGCCGCTCCTTCCTGTTCTGTAACCGGTTATTTCTTTTTTGAACTCTTTTAATGCTTCCCTTAACTGATGCTCTAGGTTTTGCTCCCCCGAAGCGCCAATATCATATGGGCCCTGCGTTTGCGGAGATGATTCGCCCAAAGATTTTGCGGTACGATCTAAAAGTGCTTTTAAGTTAGCATTATGTCTGAGGGGATCAGGATCTTTAAAGTGAGGTGGATGATACAAATCAGGAGCATAAACATGCTTGGCTTCTTCTAAGCGTTTTAAAGCAATAAGGATATCGCCCTTGTCTCCTGAAAAGTTTTCATGAATAAAAAGTTGCTCCCCCTCCCAAATCGCAGAATCAGAAAGGCTACCATCATAAGCATAACTTCCCCGACAAGCATGGCCATAAGGACCATTAGGGTAAAGAGTGAGCCTCCCAACAACCACAATGCCCTCTATATTTTCAGCAATATCTGCAAGCTCTTGGCAAACTGTATCTTGCGAAACGCCCAAAGCATCAGCAAGTTCTTTAATGTTTAACTGCTTTCTAAATTCTTCTCTTTCCAATAGCTTGCCAGTTATTCCATCGGCGGCGCAAATTTTTAATAAACGCGGATAAACCATATTTTCAAGACGGATAAGATCCAATAATTCTTGCGCAACCAATTTAACCAACGGCTTACTTTCTTGAAATTTTAATCTTTCTATAGCAATACCTAAGCGTGGATCTTTTATTAGTAAATCTTTTCTTTTTTGCCGAGGCAAATTTTTCAAAATTGACAAAACCGCATACTCGATTGGCAAATTATCGTATGGCATTGCCACTTGTGATCTCATTAAATCAGTCTCTCCCTTTAAAACTCCATGCAGATCATCTAAATTTGCCATTGCTTCTAATTGTTCCATTGGTAAACTCGCGATTAAATCCACCGCTATGCGTCGATCTTCTACTACATCAAGATTCAAATTGGATAAAATATCCTCATGAGGCCCGCCTGACTCTTGCCAAAAAACATTAACATCAACCACCTTAAGCAATTCCATGGCTCGTTTACGCACAAATTCATTTTTATCAAAGAAATAATCCTTTACCTTTGCCCACACATCGTCTATCGGATTATCAACTAAACTTTTTATCATCCCTTTAGGTAGCTCCTTAATCATCCGCAAACCCGCCGCACACCTTAAAGGATCTTCAGAATTTAACATGCTAGAAATACGCTCCCAATCTTGCTTTTGGGTAAGGGTCATCTTTTCTGTAATCGAATGATCCGCATAATATTCTTTCAACTTTACGCCTTGAGAAGTTATTTCGAAAGCTTTTCGCTGTGCAATTGCTTCATGGCGAAGTCTTCTTCTGGTTATTTCATGACTCTCGTCTCGCTGAACATTTTGCAAATATTGCCTAAGGGATCTATTTTCTTCTTCCAATTCCTGTTCTAACAAAGCATAAGCCATATAGTGGTAGGAATTTTCATCATAAATGCCAGCTTGCTCTCTACGCCGCATGCGAACTCCGTAATTTTCAAATATTCTTTTTCCCGTATCATTACCAAGAAAATCATAGATCATTTTGCTGAAGCTTTCTTGATGCCCTAACGCAGAACACGATTCATCTTTTACGTATTCCATCATCATATGAAGAAATGCTATTGGATGCTTATTAAGAAGGGTCGCATCAATTGTAGCAATTTTTTTTCCATTACTAGTTTCAGCCATTTCAAAAAATCCTTTACGCTCGCCGGTGCCTTCCTCGCCATTAGTAATAAAAATATATTCAGGAAGAGATTTTTTAAATGTCTCAAACACGTCATTTAAGAAATCGCGAGAAGAATCGCTGGAAATCTTTGCGATAAGTTTATCAACTTCTTCAAAAGAAGCATTTAGTTCACTCATCTGTGCTTGATCACTACAAACAATCGCTCTCTGCTCAAGCAAAGACAAATCCACCTCACCTTCCCTATCGATCAGCTTAAGCGTTCCGACAATTTGAGGTTCACCACTGCTATCCTCCACTCTTACCGGATCATCAGGGTCTTCTCTGAGTTTACCAATGCCGGAGATAATCTTACCTGCCTTTATGGGCTTAGCTAACACGAGTCCATTAAGTGTAATGCTTCTTGCGCTAAGACCGTTAATAACAAAGGTCACCAAAGCTTGATCGCGCTTGCCCAATCCAACTTCTGAATCATAATAAAGCAACAAATCTCTTATTAAAATAAGTGACTCATCCGGCAATGATTCAATACGACCATTACAAACATAACGATAAAGCCCACCAATCAAGGTATTTGCAGACAACTGGCTTTTTTGCGCCAATTCTCCCAACGCTGAATATACGATGCCCGCAATCTTCTCGGGATCACTTCTTTCAATAGGACCGGAAAGTTTACCGCTTGAACCAAACCTTATTGGCACATCATACGTAAAATTATATGAAAGAGACTCATACGGCAGCGGAGCGAACCATGGATTAGGATCATATGTCATTTCACTCTTTCTTAAATCTTCCATAACCACAATGAACTGCTTTACTTTATCCAATGTTTTCGGTATATCTCTAATTAATAAATCGCCAATACCTGAATAACGCTTATTCCACTTATCCATTAAAATGGTTATGTCACTCTTATCATAAGCGCTACTTAAATCTGTTCTAAGCCCAATAAGTAGCCATCTCGCTTCATCGATCTGCCCTTTGTCGGCCATTTCCTGAGCGTCCTCTACTGCCTTATGAATTGACGTATTACCTGATCCAGTGTAAGGGTGCATAGAAACCCTTGTATGACCTAAAGACATATTGATGGTTTTCCTCACTGAATTAACATTTCCTTGAATTTGTTTTGAGGCAGGAATTACGTCAACAAAAATGCTATTTACTGTTTCTGTATATTTATCAATCGCAACAAGAGCAAACGCTGAATCTAGTTCAATCGCATGAGCGACCATTATTTTCCGATAAAGATAACTTACCTGACGTAAAATGGATTGGTATTTATCTTTCTCATCACCACTGTCACCTTCACGCTCAGCTTTGAATTTCTCTTTAATGGCCGCTAATTTTGTTTCAAACGAAGAAAGCAAGCTTTCTTGAGCCGCAAACAAAACACTATCCTTTACCATTGTTAACTTATGGTTAATATCAAATTCTGAACTCATCTTAAAATCGACACTAAAAATATCGAGCAAGTCCTCCGCATACCCTACGAACAAATTGTAACCAAGCGGTGAATAAAAAGTTATATTCCGATCATGCAAAACACTTTGGAATAACTCACCAGCCCGTTCAAAAATAACTTCCGCTTTAGAGTTTCGAGCAGCATCCACACCACTCCTCCACATTTCGGAATCACTAAAATGTATATCCAGCTCACGCCTAAGTTTTTGCAAACCACCAATTAGATCGGTTTTTACACTTTTCTTAGCCTTAAGCAAGACTAGGGCATCTTTAAGTTTTTTCCCGTTTACACCGGCACCTAAAAGATACAGAAACTCTGCTGCTTCTTTAGATAGGACATTATTTTTCTTCAAAGTTAGCAAAAGATCTATAATCTGGCTCGGCCAAGTAACCATATCCGCAAGAGGATAATTCGTTCTATCTAACTGCTCCATCGGCACGTTGCGAAGCATATCAATGGCCAACGCAACAAGTCTTTTCGCATTTACAAGATTCGTTTTAGAAATACCACCATTTCTTTGAGTTAATCCTTTTGCGGCATTTTCTAAGTGTTCGTCTACGGCATTTCCAGAATGACCACGCGGCCAGGGTTCATTTTTCCCATCATCTACAGGATTAAACACTGCAGAAGCTTCTGATAAATCTCCTCTAGCTGTCTCCTTTGGCGAATTACCAGATTTGGTTACAATAGCCGCTCTAACATGCTTACCAAGCATTTCAGCACCGCCGGAATGATAACGACGGTTAATGCGTTTTCGCAAATGCTGATCAAAGTCGCGACGAACATAATTATATACGCCTTTTCTGTAAGCTTCTAAATACTGACTATAAATTTTTTCCTTGATCTGAGGATCTTCACCTTCAATACCTTTGACCTTATTTTTGTCGAAATATACCTTGTTTAATAAATTTTGAATTTTGAATTTTGCCTGCCCGCCATACTTTTTAGGCAGGCGGGAATTTTGAATTGAACGGCGAAGCCGCTCTTTAAACCAGGTTGCAAGGATTAAGGCATCGTAGATTTGGCGTAAATAGGAGAAATTTTTGCCATTGTTTATTTCTTCTTCAATCACCGGCAAAATCACTTCTTTTGCAATTTGGGCGGATAATTGATTGACATTATGATTATTTGTAGGGGCGGACCTATGTGTCCGCCCGTTATGATTAATATTGTTTTGTTCCGGGTCGACACATGGGTCGACCCCTACGATATTTTGTTTTTGTGCAACATAGTCCTCTTCTAACATAACCTTTAGATGTCTTTCGCCTAAATATGCCCCATTGTTAGCCTCATGGACTACTGCTCGATCCGGCATAATCCATATTTTATTGAAAGTGTCCATCGGTACCTCAGTTGTTCCGTAAAGCTGATAAGCGCGCTCATAAACCTTACTCCAAAAACGTTTGCCGACGGGATTATCCGGATAAGTAAGCGAGGAAAGAAGTTGTTTCAAAATATAATCTTCGGCTAAAAGATCGCGACCCATATCTGTAGCACCTAGAGCTTCGGGGGTAATTCTATCTTTTTCGTGAGGAGAAAGATTTACCCAAAGGTCATCTTCAGAAATCGTTAACGCTGCAAGGAAATATTTAATAAGCCGCGAAGTTTCGCTCTTAAGATCAGCGTTTGAAAAGCGTGAATTACCTTCATCGATGATAAAATCAATTTTAAATGGGTTATCCGCATAGAACCTTACCCCATGTATTGTTGCCGGATTATAGTGAGGTGTTGTGTTAATTAACTCAGTAGGTAGAGGCATGTAGTCGACTACCGAAGCATAAGTAGTGGAAGTCTTTGTGAGATAAGCAGTTACAGTTGATATTAAAAACGCAGCAACAATTAAAGCACTAATTGCCTTAAAAGATATCGTTGCTTTGCGACTTTTGAGTAATATAAGCATATTGGGCAGACCTCTTTCCCCTCCCCAACTTATATATTTATACCATATTAGGCGCAAATTGACAAGCTAAAAGGGAAAAAGGGGTCA
>JAAEQW010000357.1 GCA_024231025.1 Candidatus Omnitrophota bacterium | reverse complement strand
TCTATACTTCCGGGGACACGTACCGATTCCCGCCTCGCTTCGCTCAGCGGAACTTCCGGTACATGTCCCCGAGCAACGTAGTCACGCTGATGCATTACCTTCAAACTGGCCTCGAGGATGAATCCCGCGTTGGCCTTCTCGTAGACGACCGATTCAGCAGGCGTAATCCAGACCTTGTTGTAGGTGGATATAGCGGGCGATTCGTGAATCGCCCCTACACGATCATATATTTTACGCCAATATTTTTTGCCGGTTTCACTTTCCGGATAAGTTAAAGATGATACAAACTGCTTTAGGACGTAATCCTGACCCAGCATATCCTTTCCAAGATCGGTTATAGCAAGATTATCTGAGGCAACGCGATCTTTCTCGTGTGGCGATAGGTTAACCCATAACTCCTCCTGAGAAAGGGTTAATCCTGCCAGAAAATATCTAATCAAACGTGAAGCTTCTTGGTTAGTGACATCTTCTTTATTAGCTGAATCAACGATGAATTCAATATTTAATGGTTTTTCGGGATTAAATCGTAGACCTTTTAATACTGGATAAGAGTAGTTTTCGGATAATGCGAGTAGTTTCGTTGGGGATGGTAGGTTATAGGCAATTGCCTGTGGTGCATTTAAACGCAGTAATCCCGGCAGGGCAATCGCCAAAAATAGCGCAATTACCAGCAAAACGGCGGTAAATTTGAATGATATTGTACCTTTTTTCATAATGTTCTTTTTCCGGGGACACGTACCGTTCTCGACCTTCGGTCTGCGCTTCCCTGCCCGTCCGGCAGGCGGGCGGTACATGTCCCCGCAAGGTCTTATAGCGGGCGCAGACCCTTCGAGAGCCATCAGGGTTTCGGTCACAAGCGGCGCCCCTACACTATATCATTAATTTATAACATATTTAGGTAAGAAATGTTACTGAAATGCTTGGTTTTACTGGGTTTTTTGAAAGCGGTTACAAAAATGCCCCCACCCTGACTCGAACAGGGCCTTCAGCCTTAGGAGGGCCGCGCTCTATCCATCTGAGCTATGGGGGCAATTAAGTCGTAAGGATCAGTAAGACGTTATTTATGACGTCCTAATAAAAAATTAATATTTTATCAAGGAGTGCACTGGATAGCCCTTGAGCTTTTTCTTTCCACCAAGAAATGTAAGCTCAATCACAAAAGCTATAGCAGAGATTTTAGCGCTTAGTTTTTTTGCCAATTTTACCATTGCAAAAGCGGTACCCCCGGTTGCGAGTAAGTCATCGAGAATGAGCACGTGGGCATTTTTTGGCACGGCATCGCGATGGACTTCTAAGGAGTCGGTGCCATACTCTAATGCATAGGTTGCGCAATAGGTTTTGTAGGGAAGTTTTCCTGGTTTACGAATAGGAACGAAACCACACTTAAGCTTATAGGCAAGAGCAGTCGCAAAAATAAATCCTCTGGATTCGGCTGCCATTATATAGTCAATTTTTTTATTTTTTAATTTCTCATAAAGCTCGTCAATAGTTTGCCGGAGGGCTTTCTTGTTGTTTAGGAGAGTTGTAATATCCTTGAAAATAATGCCTTTCTTGGGAAAATCTGGGATATCGCGAATATATTTTTCTAATAACATATTTTTTCTTCCTTTTAAAAATTCGAAATTCTAATATCTAAATTCGAAACAAATTCATTGTAAACATTTTGGACATTAGATTTTTTATTCGGTTCCAAGCTCTCTTTTCTGTTCCTCTAGGGCGTATTTTTTAAGTTTTTTTAAAGCCTCTTTTTCGATTTGGCGTATTCTTTCGCGGGATACTTTTAACACCTTAGCAATTTCAGCTAAGGTATGATTTTTACCGTTAGTTATTCCAAAACGCATGTTTAAAACTTTTCTTTCGCGTTTAGTAGCAAAATCGAGAAGGTGTTGGATTCTTTCTTTGTTGAATATTTTATCTACTTCTTTAGAGGTGTCAGCGTAATCTTTGCTAATCATAAAATCACCAAGTTGGGACTCTCCGTCTCCGCCAACTGGTGCTTCTAGGGAGGCCTTTTTTTGCATCCATAATTCAATTTCGCCGACTCTTTCAATCTTAAGTCTCATTTTTTTAGACATCTCTGTTCTTGTTGGATCTCTTTTAAACTTTTGGCGCAAAGCTTCTTTTGCCTTTTTATGCTTAGTCATCAATTCGCTCATGTAAACCGGAACGCGGATTGTTTTACCTTGATCGATAAGGGCTCGGGTTACGGCTTGACGTATCCACCAGGCTCCGTAAGTAGAAAATCTAAACCCTTTACTTACGTCAAACTTATCAATCGCTCGCATCAAGCCAATGTTGCCTTCGGCGATTAGGTCCATCAGAGGCAAGTCGAAGTAAGCATAGTGCTTTGCGATATTAACAACAAGTTTTAAGTTGGAATTAATTAACTTACGACGTGATTCACGATGGCCCTTCTGAGCCTTTGTGATCAGCTTTACCTCTTCTTCTTTGGTGAGAAGGGGTATGTCTTTTATTAATTCAAGATATGCCTTAATTGCTTCCATAATAAATTTTTAACAAACTACTTCTTATTGCTTTTAGCCTCTAAGGCTGCCTGTGCAGCGGCTAGTCGGGCAATAGGAACTCTAAACGGGGAACAGCTTACATAATTGAGCCCTACATCATGACAAAATTTAACTGAAGCTGGGTCTCCTCCGTGTTCTCCGCAAATACCTAATTTAATATTTTTCCTGGTTTTTCTTCCTAATGTTGATGCCATATCGACTAATTTTCCTACACCAGCTGTGTCGAGCGATTGAAATGGATCACTTTCATAGATACCCATATCAACATAATCACCCAAGAATTTCCCGGCGTCGTCTCTTGAAAAACCGCAACTCATTTGAGTTAAGTCATTTGTTCCAAATGAGAAAAACTCTGCTTCTTTTGCTACTTCATCTGCGGTTAGGGCAGCGCGTGGAACTTCGATCATTGTTCCGATTTTAAGATCAAAAGGAAGCTTCTTTAACTTCTTTTCTTTTTTAATTTTTTCGATTATATCAAGAACAATTTGCTTCTGCATTTTTAGTTCTTTTACATTTCCAACCAAGGGGATCATTATTTCAGGATTAACGCTAATCTTTTTCTTTTTTACGTTGATTGCAGCCTCAATAACCGCTCTAGCTTGCATCTCGGTTATTTCAGGGTAACTGATTCCTAACCTGCATCCACGATGACCAAGCATTGGGTTGAATTCATGAAGTGATTCGACTGTACGCTTTACTGCTGAGTAGTTAACCTTCATAGCTTTTGCTAATCCTTGTTGCCCTTTTTCGTCTTGCGGTAAAAATTCATGTAAAGGTGGATCTAAAAATCTAATTGTACAAGGAAACCCTTTTAACGCCTTAAAGATGCCTTCAAAATCCTTTCTTTGTGAAGGCAGAAGCTCTTTTAATGCTTGAGTGTACTGCCATAATGGTTTTTCCAACTCCTTTAATAGCTCTTTTTTAACCGAGCAACTAGTTTCTGATGCGATTGCATCACGGAGGTCCTTCACTTTTTGAGCTACAAGAATCATTTTTCGAAAGGATATGATTCGATCACCTTCAAAGAACATGTGTTCAGTTCTTGTTAGTCCAATGCCCTCGGCGCCAAAACCAATCGCAGCTGCTGCATCTTTTGGTGTGTCTGCGTTTGTTCGTACGCCTAGCCTTCTAACGCCATCGGCCCATTTCATTAGAACATCAAAAGGACCAGTCATTTTTGGCGAGATAGTTTTTATCTTTCCTAGATAAACGATGCCTTTACTTCCGTTAAGAGAGATCCAATCGCCTTCTTTTATGGTTGATTTTCCACAAAACATTTGCTTTTTAGATGCTTCCATTGTAATGTTTCCCGCACCGGCTACGCAACATTTTCCCCAACCTCGAGCGACTACTGCTGCATGTGATGTCATGCCGCCTCTTGCAGTTAAAATACCGCTTGCAGCATGCATTCCGCGAATATCTTCAGGAGAAGTTTCAAGACGACATAAAATTACACTCTTACCTTTTTCTTTCCAAATTTCAGCGTCTTTTGCGGTAAATACAGCTTGTCCTACTGCAGCACCTGGAGATGCTGGAAGGCCTGCCTTTGATAGTATTTTTGCTTTCTTTTCTTCGCTCGTATCAAACATTGGGTGAAGAAGTTGATCGATTTGTTCTGGTTGCACTCGCCTGATGGCTTCTTCTTTGGTGATTAGCTTTTCTTTTACCATATCAACAGCAATTTTAATTGCTGCCTGAGCGGTTCTTTTTCCGCTGCGAGTTTGCAACATGTAAAGTTTTCCGCGTTCCATAGTAAACTCAAAGTCTTGCATCTCAGTGTAGTGCTTTTCTAATTTTATTCTAATTTTATGAAGCAGATCATAAGAGTTTTTATCTTTTTTTCTCATTGCGTTCATTGGAAGCGGAGTCCGGATACCGGCCACGACATCTTCACCCTGGGCATTCATCAAGAATTCGCCATAAAGCTTATTATCGCCAGTTGAAGGGTCGCGGGTAAAACCTACTCCGGTTCCTGAATCCTCGCCCATATTTCCGAAAACCATAGTTTGTACGTTTACGGCAGTTCCAAGCAAACCCTTAATGCCGTTAATTTCACGATATGCGATTGCGCGGTCATTATTCCATGAACCAAAAACAGCATTGATTGAGTGCCATAGTTGATCGATTGGTTTCTGTGGGAAATCATGTCCGGTTGATTTTTTGTATACTTTTTTGTAGCGAGTAACTAATTTTTTGAGATCGTCTACTTTTAGCGATGTATCGGGAATTGTTTTGTTTAATGCTTCTTGAACTAGCGATTTTACGTTTTTTATACCTTTTCTTTTTGCGATTTCCCTCTTTACTTCTTCAAGCTGATGTTCGAAATCATGGTGTTCAACTCCCATTGCAACATCACCAAACATTTGGATAAATCGTCTGTAGGAATCCCAGGCAAAGCGAGGATTTTCTGTAAGTTTGGCAAGGCCCTCTACGGCTGCATCATTAAGTCCAAGATTTAAAACCGTATCCATCATTCCCGGCATCGATACTGCAGCGCCACTTCGCACTGAAACAAGAAGTGGATTGTTTTTGTCGCCAAGTTTTTTGCCGGTTACCTTCTCAAGATTTTTAAGGTTTGCGTCAACTTGAGCACGCAGCTCTTTTGGATATTTACGATTATTGTCGTAATAAGCTTTACATACTTCTGTGGTTAAGGTTAAACCGGCAGGAACTGGAAGGCCAATCGAGCACATTTCAGCTAAATTAGCTCCTTTTCCGCCTAGGATTTCTTTCATTTTTGCATTTCCGTCTGATTTCCCTTTGCTGAAGAAATATACATATTTCTTTGCCATTGCTTTCCTCCTCTTTTGTCGTACTCGCTTGTCAATTGACAAGAATGAAAACCAATATATTTAATCGGTTTTGTCGCAGATGAAATCGTAAATTTTATCTACGTTAACTCTCTCTTGCTGCATTGTGTCGCGGTCACGAATGGTAATTTTGTTATCAGTTAAACTTTCAATATCTACAGTTATACAGAAAGGTGTGCCAATCTCGTCTTGGCGCCTATAAAGTTTTCCGATCGCCCCTGTGTCATTATAAACAAGAGGTATCTTATCTTTTATATCATAAAAAATGTTTTTTGCAAGTTTTACCACTTCGCTGTTATTTTTAAGAAGGGGTAGCACTGCAGCCTTATATGGTGTGAGATTTGCCTTAAGTTTTAAGACAACTCTTGTTTTGCCCTTTACTTCTTCTTCGTGATAGGCGTCGCAAACAGTGGCAAAAAACGTTCGGTCTACTCCGGCGGATGGTTCGATTACGAAAGGTGTAAATTTTTTATTTGTTTTACTATCAAAATATGACAAGTCCTTCTTACTTACTCGGCTGTGCTCTT
>JAAEQW010000356.1 GCA_024231025.1 Candidatus Omnitrophota bacterium | reverse complement strand
TTTAAGTTCTTTCGGAGAACGGTGATATGAGAAAATTGCTGAGGGAACATCTCGTATAACTCGTGTTAGTTTTGGCCCATCTTTGGGTATTACATCGTTGTCATTATCAGTAAAAAAAATTTGACATGGTTTAGTAAGTAACCTCCTACCATTTCATCCGGATACCGTATTCTTCCTTCCAGGTTAGGGTGATGCATTTTAGCAAACAGTTTAGCAGAATTTTTCTCTTTGTTTCTTTGGAAGTATCTTCAGAACGTTGTTACCTTCTGCGACAATGGTTTCCTTTTCATTGCCGCTGAGGTTTTTCAATGGCCATCTTTATTCTTTCAACCTTTTCTCCCAGTTTATCTCTTTATTCAACAGAATTGTTGCTACCTTATTTTCCCAGTTATCTCCAGCGTGAGTTGCTTTTTCAATAAGCTATCCAGCAGCGTTTCGTTGTCGGCTTTACTTTCTATCATGTAATAGCGTTTTGCACCCTCACTGCTTTATTCATCCTCCGCCGGCTCCAGAAAATGCTAAGGGTTCCGTTATCGCAGCTTGAATTAGGGAGCAATTCTGCGATACAAGTCTTGACCTTTCCTTTCAGATACTGACGGCTGAATTAGTTGTTCTAGAATTGAGCTTTTATTAGCAAAAATATGATATATTTCTAACAGCTATTGTAAAATTTAAAATATTTAGGCAAATCTCAAAAAATGCTTTTCATAAATCGGGAAACCGCTCCTCGTGACCTTCCATCGATAGAATTTTATTATATCTATGTTGTGTCGCTTCTGATAACATAAACAAAACCTCTAAGTTTTCTCGAATTAAGCTCATTGCGAGTTCATGCTTATTGGAGTATTACTCCGATTCTCGAAGGGTATATTTTTTTCCATT
>JAAEQW010000355.1 GCA_024231025.1 Candidatus Omnitrophota bacterium | reverse complement strand
TTCTTACTCTCAGCAAAAATAAAGAAATAAAAAAATTGTTTTTCGCTCAAAACAGTCCTTCCAGTCTGCTCAAACCATACGAGGTCAGATCTACCATATGAGGCGTTCAGTTCTATACCTTTAAGAGAAAAATGCTAGAATACTTTCTGCAGAACTTTTTATTATTATTATTATATTCTAACAATGGTAAATGCTAGGATGAGTACACATAAGCAGCACAGAGAGAGAGAAAATATCAATCTCAGTCAGTTTTTTACTCATTTCTCAGATGGGTCCTGCAAACGACGACATACGTTTTTCTATCACCCCCTCTTGCTTCCACTCCCCGCTCGAGTTGATGTAAATTGGCTGCTGCTTCAACCCCGTAACGCCATGCCGTCCGCTGTCAGGAAGTGGGAAATACTCGAAGAATCTGATCATTTGCTCGTCGTTGGCCATTTTGTACCAAAAATCGCATTCCCAAATTTCCCTGTACCGATATCCTAGCCATTTCAGGTATTCCCTTTTCTCCCACATACGTTCGTAAGCTTGCAATGCAGTTAGTTCATTTGGCAGGAGGTGGTTCCGATCTTCGAAGCATTTTTTACACCCGTGGTA
>JAAEQW010000354.1 GCA_024231025.1 Candidatus Omnitrophota bacterium | reverse complement strand
TAAATATCTATATGACAGGGTTGTCACACTTTTTCTTCTGGAGATGGAGATTGGCAGATAATTCTTACAAAATTACTTATAAAAGATCAGGAAGCAAATGGATACTGGAAAAACACGGTTTCTCAAAAGACAGTTCACATAGAAACTATGTTGACAAGTTTAAGGGAGACCAACCGGATACTAATTACTGGCCATGATGCGCTATCAATAAAACGTAACTGTTCAGCGAAAATTAAGTTGATGTATAGTTTACAAAAGACTTGAAACCACAGATTTCACAAATGCTTTTAATTACCGTTACAACTTTAAAATCACTGAATCGATACATTAAAGTATCTATTCAGTGTGCTTTGATGCAACCCCTTCCAGTTGAAAAAAACAACTATAAGGAAGCCAGGAAAACAGGAGAAAAGCAACAAAATAAGCCTTTTTTAGTGGAGAAGAAGCTTTTACCCCAACGGGGTTATATATCATAGCCCAGGGTAAACGGCAGTGCAACCCTGGGTTACTGAATATAATAATAGTTTAACCCTGAAGGGGTTATACAAAATTCTTGTACTACATTTGTTTAGAATTTAATTTTCGCTAAACAGTTACACAAAATTACGGTATAAAAAATGGCAGGAACCAGTTATAAAGATGCGGGAGTCGATATTGAAGCCAAGGGTAAGTTTACCTCTGATATTTATGGGCAGTTGCGTAGAACTTTTGGCCCGAG
>JAAEQW010000353.1 GCA_024231025.1 Candidatus Omnitrophota bacterium | reverse complement strand
GCTATGCAAGACTACGAACGAGAAATGAACTCAAAACATGGATTTCTGTTTGTGGATTGCACAATTTATTGCGGTGAATGTATATTTATTTGAACAAATATTCATGGGTTTTGTCATGCAATCCATGGGGCTTTATTCGTACGAAGGTTTGAACATAGAGTACGGTAAAGATTAAAATTTGGATAGGTTAAAAAAAATTCTGTCGGCGACAGGCTGCAATTTGTTTAAGGTGGCCCTAAAAAGAGCCTTTCAAAAAGTAACCAGATCATAAGCCAATCCGTTTATGGAGCGAACTGGTGAAGCACGGCAAACGCCTCTTCCATGCCTGACTTAGCCGTTTTTCAGCCTTCTTTTGTAAAGACCGGTGCGACTGTAACTCCGCGGGTTCAGTAAATCGTTTATCATTAGCTGGCGGAATACGAAACGAATGATTTCGTTCCGAATGCTGGCTGACATCTGGCGGCTAATAAATTACACCAATTATTCTAATTTCAATTTGAAAATTCGAATAATTCCTGCT
>JAAEQW010000352.1 GCA_024231025.1 Candidatus Omnitrophota bacterium | reverse complement strand
GCACAACACATGGTGAAGGTTTATATCGGCAACATATAAGTTAGTTTTGTCTCCCACTACGCCGAGGCTTCGTGGGATTTCGCTTTATATTGACGCCAATGTTCTTATTTTTGCCTCGTAGTGGCCGAAGGCGCAGCTTCGGCACAACATAAGGTGAAGGTTTATACGGCGATAATATCCTTATTTTGCCTCGTGGTGTAATTGGCAACACGCAAGATTCTGGTTCTTGTTTTCTAGGTTCGATTCCTAGCGAGGCAGTACTTCGACTCGCTCAAACTGTTATGAAACAGTTTTCGCTCGCTCAGCACAAGCCACTTTTAGATTTGCGCTGAGCGAGTTTTTATTTATAATAGAGCGAGGAGAAGTATCCTGAGCGACCGACCAAAGGGAGGGAGTCGAAGGACCTTTATGATGAGTATAGTCGAATCAATGTGGTATGTTTATATTTTAAAGTGCAACAAGGACCGTTTGTATACCGGTATAACCAATAATGTAGATAGACGGTTTAAGGAGCACACTAGTCGAAAAGGTGGTCGATTCACAAAGGCTTTTGGCGCTAGGAAATTGCTATACGCTGAAGAGCAGCCCAATAAGTCGCATGCGCTCAAGCGAGAAGTACAGATCAAAGGATGGAGTCGTAAAAAGAAATTAGCCCTGATCCGTGGTGACTTAAAATTGCTTAAGAAACTATAAATTAAAAATATCATTATCAAACCCCCTTTGATTCCTCTAACATTATTCCGAATTAAGTACCAGGTACCGAATTAATATTCTGTAACCGCTTTCAAAAAACCCAATAAAATCAAGCATTTCGATAACATTCTCTATATAAATATGTTATATATTAGTGATACCCTAATTTGTAAGGGAGGGTTCTAAATTCGCTCGCTATAAGACCTTACGGGTAAAGACAGAAAATGAAAATAAAAACGAAAAAACAAAGGTTATTATTTGAAGCAATTTGTGTAGGTGTTGGTTTATGCATTCTTATTGGATTAGGGTGGATATTGAAGGGAGGTAAATCTCCTTTAACAACGGCAAAAAGTCACACTTCAGTACTTCCTGTAATGTCACCCCCTGGCGAAATGCTTTCGCAAAGTTCTGATTTTACACCTACCGTGATTAAAGGTCTAAAAGTATATCCTGATAAACCCTTTCATTTTGATTTTATCGTCGATAATGGAGATTCTAAGTTAAAAGATAAAGAATTAGAGGCTGAATCTATAGAGTTGGTTAAATATTTCCTTGCCGCTTTAACTACACCTGAAGACGACCTGTGGGTTAATTTATCTCCTTATGAACAAGATCGGATCGTTCCTGAGGATTTCGGTCAAACTAGTATGGGGAGAGATTTACTTGCCCAAGATTATATCTTGAAACAACTAATGTCATCACTAACCTATCCTGAAAGTGAATTAGGTAAGAAGTTCTGGCAAAAGGTTTATGCTAAAGCCCAAGAAAAATTGGGTACAACCAACATTCCCGTTAATACTTTTAATAAGGTTTGGATTATTCCCGATAAAGCGATTGTTTACGAGGGTGAGGACACAGCTTATATCGTCGATAGCCATTTAAAAGTAATGCTAGAGGAAGATTATGTTGCACTTCGTGCAACAGACCAAAGACCGCAGACCAAAGACCGAAGACCTGGAGAAATTTGTGGAATTTCTTCAAAAATCATGCGCGAGATTGTTTTACCTGTTCTTGAGCAAGAAATTAATCAAGGAGAGAATTTTGCTCAATT
>JAAEQW010000351.1 GCA_024231025.1 Candidatus Omnitrophota bacterium | reverse complement strand
TACAGGGTTTTGGTTAGTGCGTAGCAGCTCAAAGGCAAGCAAACGTTGACCGACGCCCATCTTCTCCATCATCAGCCCTGTTTTCATCAGGTTTACTTCGCATAGGATGGATACTGTGGTAGACGCAAACTGAATTTCTACCGGAGTTTTTGAATAGTGTATCGATCGGTACACTAAACGGAAATTGAAAATAATTTCACTTTACAATTGAAAAAGTTTGCTTTTGCTAGATCGGTATACTATTCGAAAACTCCGCCTTCTAATATATTCATGATTAGTATCATCGAAAATTCGTATGCTAATTTTCGCGGTAATCGCACAAATGACAAAAATCGATAATTTATTCAATGATATCAAACTCAGATAAAACGCGCCTTTTTCTTTTTTTTGTGAGAAATCTAGCTGTTTTTGTCTTTTGGTGTAGAAATTATTCTTTTAAAAAATTATTCACTTTGTTAGAAGGTGTTGCATGTTCGTTTCTTATCGTATAGGTTGTTGAGAATTGTCTGAAGAAGTGTGCAGATCGACATGAT
>JAAEQW010000350.1 GCA_024231025.1 Candidatus Omnitrophota bacterium | reverse complement strand
AATTGCCCGGACTTCTAAGTGAAATGTATTGTTTTGTGATTTTAGCTACTTGCTCGCCGTGCCATCTGCAATCTGATTTGCTACTTTTTTATATTGTACCCCTATTTAACTCGCAATTATTTTTGTTAATAATTGGTTTCTTTCTTACCGGAGTTGTAGGGCATTACTTAACCATAATATACCAAGATGTTTCTTGGGAGAGAGATAAAAAATATGAAGTATTTAAACAAGAAATCGAAGAGGCTAAAAGAGCACTCGAAGAAGTCAATCTTCATATATCGTCAAGAACATATAAGCTCCAAAAGACACATTGGGCATTAGAAAATGGGGATCTTTCAAATGCTAATAAGGAATATAAACAGTATGTAGAGGAAAAAGATTTGTGGAACCAAAAGGTTAGAATATACAGAAATAAAATCAAACGATTAGTAGATCATGATCTAGCCTTTAAGCTACTAGACTCTAACAATGCTGTAAATATCGCTAACAAGGAAAGTGTACATGCCTACTTTGCAATTGCACATGCAAAGACAAGATTGTGGAAAAGATGTCTTGCCGAAGAATGTAGTGATAAAAGTGAAAAACAAAAGACAGCACATGTGGCATTGAATGAGTTATTTAAAGCAACTGACAAGTTTATTGACAATTCCTACACTATATTTCTTGGGAAATACAAAAACCTTAAAAATTCTCCAAATGCACAACACTAACAAGAACAAGAACAAGAACATCCAGCGGATTGCCAAAAGCGCCGTTTTTTTGTATCGGGTCAGAGGTAGCCGAAGCTCCCGTCTGCCCACAGAACCGTGCGTACGGGTCCGTACACGGCTCCTCATGTTACTTTTGTTCACAAACGGTACAACTATGTTCGCAAACTTTTTTTCATTTTTTCTCATTTGCTTTCCATTTGGGTTGCTATTTCATCGGAAAATTGGGGAAAATTGGGGGACAGAACCCAATTAAATGCACCGGCCCAGAAAGCGAAGGCTCGCTTTGCCTCTGAAATTTCGCACCGAAACGGGGAGTTTGTTTTTATAACTCCCTTACTTCACTATTAAACATGCGATAGCCTCTACACGGCTTAACAGGTTTCTGTTTAAATAAATAGGGGACGTATCCCGATAATTTACACCAGGAAAGGCATGGGCGACTGTTGTCATGCAGGGTAGCACCATTTGACTATATCATCTGACTACATTATACTGCAAAAGCAATAAGGCATCCTTGACAGTCCGCACAAGAAGGAGGCAACGCGATGAAAACAATGGCAATCAGTCAATTTAAAGCCCATGCATTACGAATCATCAGTCAAATAGCAGAAAGCCACGAGCCGATGATTATAAATATAAATAAAAGGGGTCGGAGTCGAATTAAATCTAATTTTACTCTGACCCCATTTATGCCTTATCATTTATGCCTTATCATTTATGCCTTATTGTTATAGGGTTTGCCTAGTTTCTTCAGCCTCCCCCAAGGGGTTATATACCTGCTGGAACCCCACCTGTGCCAACGCACAAGAATGCTGCCAAGATGGAGTATCACCCCAAGGAAATGCTGAAGACCTGGCAGTT
>JAAEQW010000349.1 GCA_024231025.1 Candidatus Omnitrophota bacterium | reverse complement strand
TTCCATTTAAAATACACTGAGAAAAGGTCTCTAGATTTTTCAATAAAGAGATCTTCATTACTGCAGATGCAACAATACCTAACAAGTTGGCTATGAAGCACTGCAACGTGGGATTGTAGAGGTACCGTATTATCGGGGTAGCCAAAGCGGTTAACTTTAAATGGGAAAGAATCAACTTTATTGTAAACATTAATGATAATATCTCTGTTAGCAAGCAAAATGTCCAAATCTAGGAAATGAGCATGATTGCCTAAGCAAGTACACTCCAAAATTAGCTCATTAGAATAAATTACTTTGACAAGGATGAGAAAGTCAGGACAATCCAAAACGATTAAATCGTCCACAAATCTGGCAATAGGCCATTCGATATGATTATAATTTTTGACAAACTCGAATTCCAACATAGCCAAAGTTAAGTCGGCAATCAAAGGACTAGCATTACCGCCCATAGGTACGCCTTTGCACTGTCTAAAAACTTTACCGGCAAAAGTGACAAAAGTATTATCTAGTACAAAATCGAGTAACTCGAAAAGTTCCCCTTGCAAAAAAGCATAGCCACCAACTAAGTTGGAAGCACAAAGATCTTTGCAATAACGAACTTTGTCATGGGTAACGTTAATAAATGCTTTACCAGAATTTTTATAACAGAGATCGATAAGTTTTCGTAGAGAAGTCTTAATAACAGTGTGTGGTAAGTTAGTAAACAGAGTAGAAAAATCAGCAGTAAAAACTACTTTAGAAGATTTAGCTCTACTGAGTAGTTGAATTACTGCTTCGGAATTGTCCACAGACCAGAAAAACTTTTTTCCTGTTCTACGCGAGGCAATGGCAGCATAATTCCGTAAATGTGTACGAAGGAAATGCAAGATGCGATGAAGCAACAGGGAAAGTTTCTTAATAGAGGATTTATGAGCACCGGCAATAAAACGAAATTTATAAGGGGATTTGTGCAATTTAGGGACAGCAAAAATTGTTGGCAAAACCTCGTCCTCTGCTTTATTTACTAAACCAAGATAAGATGCATAAGCCCTATGTTTATTGAGAATACTTTGTAAATCGAAAAAAACAGGTTCATAAATACCATTACCTGCAGCAGTAAAAATACCTAAATGTTCTACAATGCCCAACTCTGTACACATAACTTGCAAATAGTAATATTTGCAAACGAAGATAAAGTTATCGGAAGCCTTATCTGCAGGAACAATAACGAACTTGTCTTGAAACTTATGTAAGCAGCGCCAATCCGCACCGGTTAGAGAAGGGGGTGTATTACCACTGTGCTTTGAAAGCGATGTAATGCGCTTATTAACAAGATCAAAAAATATTTTTTTACAGGCGGAAAAAAGACCAATAGGAATTTTGCTACGTTTACTAACCCTACAGCAATAATCACTAAAAATGGTTGATAACTCTAAAAGCAATTTATCCTTAGTTAGGAAAACAGGTAGCCTAAATTTGGAACCTTTGGAGAAAGCAATCTTTAAATTATGAGTAGGTAAAATGCTAATATCGCCGGTAACAATGTGTCCGAAGGGCTGATAAATGTAAATCGAAGTGGCACACTCACAAGTACACTGCAAGAAATTCTGTAACCAGGTAAAATCTGCAACTTCCTTAAGAGTTTTTGAATAGTTATGAAATTTATTTGCGAGTGGTGGATTAAAACGAAATGTCACTTGCACTTTACGACGATCGGTATGAGGTAAAGGCAAAGTTCTACGCATTTGGGAGCAATTAAAAATTTGATTTAAATTTAATAAACCCTCATTGTGATTCCAGTATGGAATTATAACTCTGTCCACGAGGCGACTGCAAGGCAATTTTGAAGCAACCTTATAATGACCAGCAAAAAATGCAAGCAGGAACAGTTTAAAATGATTATTGTCAGAAACAAAACCCTTGATAACTGAAAAATAACAAAATTTTATGGTGCGCAAAGTTTGCTTTTTCAAGAATTGAATCGCTTGGTAAACACCCTGGCCTGTCAAGTCAAAAATCTCTTTCAATTCGTCTATAGCTAGAGCATTAAGATTTTTACTCCTTCTCTTTTTAATAGGCTTTTTACAGCGTCTTCTACATGGCAGGGGAATTGAAAAATAGGGATGATTA
>JAAEQW010000348.1 GCA_024231025.1 Candidatus Omnitrophota bacterium | reverse complement strand
GAAGTAGAAGATATGCCAGTAACCGTTGCTGTTGATAGTGAAGGTGCCAATGCGCATACGCAAGGCCCTGCTATTTGGAAGGCAAAAATCGAAGAACTTGATGGCAAATTAAAATAACCATCTTGAAACTCTTTTCATAAAACGGCGCACCTGCGCCGTTTTTTTTCAGCTCTGACCAGTCTCAGCTATTTCTCTAACATCTCTTTAAAAACTGATTTTACTTGGCTTTATCGGCATAATTTTTTTGTCATTTTTTCTTTACGCTATACTTTACCTTTACGTTCACGTAATAAAGTTGGCGATGTTAATATTTTGTTTTGAATTAACAATGCTTAATGCGTACGTTGACTGGTATATTTTTTCCATAAAGTGTTAGTTTTTGAGTTGTTATTTCGGCTTGAGAACTTTGCTTAGTTTTATCATCTCATTTAGTGGCAAGGGAGCAAACGAAGTGATAAAGTCTCGGCACTTTCAGCGCTCACACCCCTTAGGGTAAGAAAATTTCGGAGTATTTAACTGTGGCTGTATTTAATAAAGTCGACTTTGATAACCACGAGCAAGTGGTGTTTT
>JAAEQW010000347.1 GCA_024231025.1 Candidatus Omnitrophota bacterium | reverse complement strand
TCTGAATAACGTAATCGTCAGTTGTTATTTGTTTTGACTCAATCAGTGGCGGCGCTCTGCAAGAATTAGCGGTAATTGGTGAATCTTGCTTATCCAAATGCCAGAGTATCTTTTGGATGACGGCAGGCTCTGTAATGCATGGCAGAAAGCCTTACTACCGAATATTTGCCAAAAGTTGGGGAGTCTTTTCGTAAGTCGACAGCCACATCCAGAACCTCACCCTCCATGCAGGAAACCAGCTTGGCTTGGGCTTTTTCTCCTTTCTGAAAATGCAATCCCCTCAATACATTTTGTGATGACCTGGATTGATTGATCTGCTTTACATCAAAATGTACCCCTGTAGCTTCTTTGAACTTCTTTTGATTGAACCCCTCGAAAAAATACCCTCTCTCATCTTCATATACATCTGGTTCTACTATCCAGCAATCCTTTAAATTGGTTTTCTCTGCAATCATTTAATTAAATTTTTTAGATAACTACCATAGCCACTTTTCTCGAGTTTAAGACAAATTAACGCTATTTACTATCCTCTGTGACAGCTGGCTTTAAGGCTTGTTTCATGCGATTTAGGTCCAAAAACAGGAAGCAATTACGAAGTAAGTGTAGTCAAGATAAGAAAATAGGCTGATCATTGGGA
>JAAEQW010000346.1 GCA_024231025.1 Candidatus Omnitrophota bacterium | reverse complement strand
CTCCCATTCAACAGATCTCGTCAAACGGAATCGATTGGTATGTAAAAAGTTGCTTTGCAATGCACAATCCCTGAACTAGGGATGATACAAGGTTATGCTGTACCCACAATCCCCATGCTGTCAGATGAAAAATGTCAAAAAATTAAAAATCAATGAAACTTAGCGTTTAGGTCCACTTTTTAGTGCTGTTGCCAAGAATCAACTCCATTTGATGGGAAGAAAATATTTTTGTAACATTTGAGGGTATCAAAATTAAGGCCAATTCTTTCAATATTCTGAATTAGTACAAAAATAATCTTTCCGATCAAATGGAGTTGATTCCTGGCATCAGCACTAAAAAGGTTGACTCTGCTTATTTTGGCTGACTCTGCTTATCCCAGCCTGCCATGGCTAATCCCTCCCTTGCTCAAAAATAACCCGACAGATCAAGAAGAACGATTTAATCATGCGCATAAAGTAACTAGGTGTAGAGTTGAGTGCACCATTGGCATCTTGAAGAAGCGTTTCTAATGCTTGAATCTCCTGCGAGTCCGTTCTCCCTCTTATGCTGCAAAAATAATAAAGTGCTGTGTGATTTTGCATAACTTTATCCTCAGGCTGTGACCTTACGAAGTGGAAGAGCAGGAAGCAATGATATTGAATGCTGCAGGATTGGAAGAGGAGAGGCCAGAAGAAGATGACCCTGAAGACCCTCTGTTGCAACAAGGAGTCGATGTTCGGCGCCAGTTAATTGCATTGTTTCGCCCTGTGCCTTAAGAATGTCTATGAGCTATCAATTTCTTGTAGTCTGTTGTGTATGTAGTTTGTTGTGTATGTAGTTTGTTGTGTCCAACACACCAAACATCTTTTTCCTTGACATTTTCCGCCTCCGGACCAAAATTTGCTGTTGGCAAAGTTCCAGACTCTTAGACTCTTATTTAAGACTCTTAGAAATTGACTCTTATTTACGAGTCACCCAAAAAAATTATGAAATCGGTTTTAAGAGCACTCTTATTTATGAGCTAAGAGTTAAAAGTCTAAGAGTTATGAGTTAAGAGTGTTTATGAAATTGACCCCTAAACGCTATGTTTCAAATGATTTTTATTTTTTTGACATTTTTCATCTGACATGGGGATTGTGGGTACAGCATAACCTTGTATCATCCCTAGTTCAGGGATTGTGCATCGCAAAGCAACTTTTTACATACCAATCGATTCCATTTGACGAGATCTGTTGAATGGGAGCTGGATCTATGCGATCCGAGTAAAGATGCACCATATTTGCTCTTAAAAGCGCATACTTTTCACCATTACCAACTTTAAGTTAGAATATCTCAGCACGCAGATGCGGGCCCGCAGTTCTGTTTGCAGATCCAAAAAGTGCTCTTTTCCCTCTATCACCGCTCCAATTTTAAGAAAAATTTATCGTAGCTTTTTTGAATAAATCTTTTTAAAGTTGATACTATGAATAATTTGTATTTCACCACAGAGCAAAGCAACCAAGAGGTGTTGAGGGGTGACATTTCGCGGAAGGGTACTCCGAAGGGTTGTATATATGTGTGCCAAAGGAGGTCCCAATTGGTTGCTTCTGGTAGGTTTGG
>JAAEQW010000345.1 GCA_024231025.1 Candidatus Omnitrophota bacterium | reverse complement strand
TCAAACCTCGATTTAGTGGACTTCGATTTAATGGATACCTCGATTTAATGGACGATTAGGCTGGTACAAAAATTTTCAAATGTTGTAGACCTCGATTTAGTGGAAATTTGTGATTCGATGATTCGATTTAGTGGACAAACCTTGTGATACAAACATGAATTTTTGCATGTATTTTGATTCGATATAGTGGATGACCTTTGTGATTCGATATAATGGACAAACAATGTCCCAGGTTCGTTTTAATGGATGTCCTTTGACTGAATAATTGGAGTAGTTGTTTGAGAAAAATCAGTTTTCGAGATGATGATCAAGCTTCAATTGTTAATATTTCTTGCATTCCCATCCATATTTATGGCACATTGCACTTTTTTGTACAAATAGTCGATTGTTGTGGCTTTTTTTCTGTGAAATGAAGCAAAATGAATGGTCTAGTACCTAGAAAGTTACCCTTTCATTTGAAATGGTAAAAATCTTGAAAATTTAGTAATTTTAGTACCTGATTCGATATAATGGATGATTCGATTTAATGGACAAATTGGCTGTTCCCAATGCGTCCATTAAATCGAGGTCTGACTGTAGTACGAAGGATAACTGACGTCGCACAGGACATCACAACAAAAACTGTGAAACAACAGCAATCGACGTTATTTTGTCCATTTGCCCTTTCTAGTTTTATACCAGTTTCAATGCTATTGTGCTGCGCTGTGCCGAATTTTCACAGTTCCCATATTTCTATACTCTTGAAATGCTTTCCGCTTGCAGGTTTTTAAAAATATGATTTTTAAACCTGACATGTCATGAAACAGGTACTACTTTCTCTTCGTTTGGCTAGTTAATTCAAAATTCAAAGTCCATTACTACTTTATTTTGTGTCGTTTGCTTTTTTCTTCTTACTGCCGTCAAAAAAGACGAAGGACCATGGCCTACATTTAGTCTACTCTTGAATGCGTGGGCGACGCGCGCAGTTCCGTTTGCAGTGACTGATCCAAATTTGGATCGATCCAAATTCTATTGACTGATCGGCTTAGCGGGGCGCGCTATGGATGCGGTTCGCTCTACGGAGCGATACATTCTTGTCTCTCTTATACATTCTTGATATTAATAAAATGTGCCATGGCCCAATCAGAAACACAAGAATAGAAACCCATTATAATTTCATTTCAAATTAGGTACACACCACCAAGTATGCATTGACACATCCTCAAGAAAGAGAACAAAAGTCAAGATCAAACTAAGCAAAGATCAAAGGGAATGAAAAAGTTGCCAGGTGGCAAGTTCTTCTGCGTGGCTGCTCGGTCTAATTATACCTAAGAGCCTGTCTTGTCAGCCGAAGCATCAATCGAAGTTTCTAAGCAGGTTACTTCAAGGGCGAGAAGTGAAATAATCCACTGCATCTACTACTGCCCGACGAGACCTAAGACCGGTATCCAGCACCAGGCAAACCACCCAGAGTTGGCATTTCAAAAGAAAAGTT
>JAAEQW010000344.1 GCA_024231025.1 Candidatus Omnitrophota bacterium | reverse complement strand
TAGTGTCAAATTTAGAGCTAGGCGGACAGATTATATACCAATCGATTCGCCTCGATGAGGTGAATCTATTGCAATTTACTGCTAAGCTCTATGTGCAGCGATTTGGCGCGAAATTCAAAAAATATATTTTTCTGGAAAGTAGTGCCAGTACATAGAAAAATCAAATTGGGGCTATGGCGACGATATTGACATCGATCGATTCGGCTTGACGAGATAAGAAGAACTGGTATATAAATCTGTGGTGTATTCATGCTGGTTTGGTCAGAAATTGAAGAAAAGCTTCAAATTAAGGCTCAAAAAGGCGATTTTTCAGCATAACATTTGGTAATATGTGTTTGGTGTCTATGGATTCGCCTTTGTGAGCTGATATCATAATTCTAAGGAACGAACGTTTTATTCGTATTATTTTGACTTTGCAGGGGTTGGGGAGGGGTGCCATGCGCACTCTCATGCGCTGATTTTGAGAACTTCTTTTTTTTCAACTTCAGAAAGCTGGGGTCTGTCAGAAATAAGATAGCGGCGAGCTGGATCGGACGTGTGGTTGGAGAGCTAGAGGCAAATATGTGAGGGAGGTGGAGAAAATTTAGCATTTTACCTACATGGACAGAAGTTAACTCAGTCAATTTTA
>JAAEQW010000343.1 GCA_024231025.1 Candidatus Omnitrophota bacterium | reverse complement strand
TTATGCTATAACTGTACGTATAAACAAAAGACACAGTTAAATTTGGAAAGTAGCAAAAATAGTTCCATATAAACAATTTTCATCAAATTAAGAAATAATGCTGAGAAATTTTCCTCATAGCTTTTTTGTTTTGCACATATAGTTAACATTAAATTTCTGTTCACCCCCACAACTTGGCACTAAGTTCACACCTCTGATTGAACACACCCCAAAAAAAGTTAACACATTCTTAACTTCTAGGACGTGCATTTTTGGACCACTCCGCTGGTTGTCTCGGTCACGTCGTGAAGTGTCTTGGCTGGAAAAGCCATTCACTTCCTGACGCGTATTCACCTCGGCCATTTGCTGAGCTCCTGTCGCCATTGCAATTGAGGAAGCATCAAAAATCAATGCTAGGAAACGACCAATCAGTGATGAGCATCAGTCATCTTTCGTCGATTGTTTACATATGAAAGGCGATTGTTTACATCCGAAAGGTGAGCAGACGACCAATCAGCATTGAGCGTCAGCAGTCGCCTTTCGGAGATTCACGGACTAGGGACCAGGGACCATGGATGCGATATTTAAATAATCATTTTCCCGCATTTTAATCGAAATCAGAGAAATAAAATTATATTCTAGTAAAATGCACCAAAACATTGCAAAGATGTATATTTAAATT
>JAAEQW010000342.1 GCA_024231025.1 Candidatus Omnitrophota bacterium | reverse complement strand
TTTGCCTAGATTTCAAACTTTCCACTGTAGTTTCTCAGCACAGAGTCAACGCAGAGGGATAAGATTTTGCAGGCGAATGAGCTTGGTTCGCATCAGTAAGCGTGCCAAATTTCATTGAAATCGGCTCAGTGGTTCTCGAGCCACAGAAAAAACGCAAAGACTTTTGGGGGTACCTGTATCTATCTAGCTCTTGTAACTACCTAGTTAGTTAGACTATGCTACAACGTGTATGTAATTAGCTATCTATCTAGCTCCTGTCCAGAAAACCGTCAATCACTACTTTTGGCAAAATTGTCCCAATTGGCCTCAAGTATAAACACGTCAAAATGTACGAAGATTGCTCCAGGTGTTCCAGAGTTATTCGAAAGTTCCCCTTTTTGCATTTTTGCGATTTTTGGCGTTTTTCCACTCTTTTGGCTGCACCTTTCAAGATATTTCTGTGGAATAAAATGAAAGGTAAACATACCGTTAATATCGCTTATAGGGTCGGGTGAACAAAAACACTGATGATATAAAATCAGTTCGGATACAACTTAATTTTAGTCTAGGAACAAATTTAAGGCAGCGAATTGCCTTTCAGAAACAAAACCTTGCCCATTAAACATAACTCTTGCATATACGTGATTGCGAATATTTACTGTCGTCAGTCTTCGGCTGATTTATTTGGCGTGCTAGTAGCTTATTTTACTTTTTGATTCTTTCCGGTGCCTAATTTTCTCTCTTTTGTGATTTAGGGTATGGGCCTGATGAAGTGCCCTCGCTGGGCACGAAACGTTGCCAGTAAAAGTTTTTACTCTGGATAACTGGGTCTGAAATTTTCAAGCTTCCGTTGTGTCAACTTTTATTTCTGCATCTACAGGGTGTTTTTTATTCAATGTCACAAATAAAATGCTTGTTTCTCAGCAAGCACAAATCGAATTGAGGTGCCCTTTTACACAGCTATACCGAATGATATGCCAAGCCAGTGTTTCAAATTTTGACTCAATATCTTCACCCGTTCACAAGTTACAGCAACGTAAACACAGAGTTCAAAATAATGGTGAAACACAGGGTGTCCCAGAATCTGTTTCAAAAGTAAATGCTTGTTTCTCTGCCACCACCCAACCGATTTTAGTGATTTTTTAACCAAATAAAAGCCAATTGTTGGGAATTTGTTGTCTCCAAAGCCCAGCTGCACATCCTTCAAACTAAGAAAATTGCAGGGTTTCGAAGCTTTGCTGATTTTTTATGGCGTGGAACTGGTCAAAAAATTGAAGTTGAAGAAAATTGACGAAACTTGCTGTCTAAGGGTAATTTTTAATGGTGAATTCAAAAATGAGGTCAGATTTTTGGTGAAAATTTTTTTAACACTGATTTAGACTATCCACTTTTTAACCACCTCATATCAAGATGAAAATTAAATTTAGCGAAAAACTGACCTCATTCTTGATTTCAGCACCAAAGGTTACCTTTAGACAGCGTAAAGTTTGATAGTAAAACGGAAGTCAGAGATTTTTGACCCAGATAGCGACGTTTTTATTTCGGCTATGTTTCGGGTCCAAAGAGGACCCTTCTTCAGGCCACTACCCTCAATCAAATGGGTAATAACCATAAATTGAGGCCACTACCCTCAATCTTTAGACAGCGAGTTTCGTCAATTTGCTTCAACTTCTAATTTTTGACCAGTTCCACACCATAAAAACCAGCAAAACTTTGTAATGCTGCAATTTCCTCACTTTCAACGAAATTCAGTTGGGCTTTGGAGACAACAAATTCCCAACAATTGACTTTTATTTAGTTAAAAAAGCACTAAAATCGGTTGGGTGGTGGCAGAGAAACAAGCGTTTACTTTCGGAACACTAATTCTGGGACACCCTGTAGGTACCACTATTGGGTGAAAATTTTCAGCTTGTGGCTGCCCCCCAATGACCTGGTGCAAAAGACGTGATGATGGCAGCCATACCTGTGCACCAAAATGAGTGGATGAATACAGAAGGAAACATGCAGACAGGTGCTTGATGATGGGTGCATAAATCTGTGAAAGTAGTCTGTCTTGCATGAGAAAGTAAAATTCTCCACAGCATCTAGTGTACTTTCTAAGAACCAGTTTTTCCGTACATCAAGCATTGGTAACAGGAGGGGGACACTTTCAAAAATTCTGAACTGAACTGAAATACAGCGATTGTAAAGCAATCTTTTTCAAGCACAATGGCATTTGTTGCATCGATTTTTGACCACTCTTCGCAATGAATTAGGCCGTTTTCTGAACCATATTCAATAAAATCGACCAAAAATGGCCATTTTGACATCACTTCAGTCGAGCAGACGTAACTATTGAAATACTGTCCGATCACGGTCATTTTGGTGTCATTCTGATCACAATGAAATGCGCTTTCCAAACATACAGAGAAATACCCAAAAGTGCCACACCTGACGTTTCGACAGCTCGTGAAACTTTTTGGAAAAATCGCTTTACTTCAGACTTAGTTTTTTGGCAAAAAACACTGTGGGCACTGCGAAGTGCCACTTTTTTGGTACCACAGTACCCACAACCAATGTCTATAAACCATCGGAATTTAAGGAAAATCAAGAGTATAATATTTTGTCAAACAGGGTAAAGTTTGCTCACAACTGACATTCAATTTGGCATTTTTGAGCCGTTTTCCATCAAACGAATAACGCAAGCCTTGATGCCAAATCCAACGAAAGGTAAAGAAGCAATTTTGTATGGATTTCACAGGTGGAAAAATTTAAAAAGTTAAAAATCAATAAAACCTACCGCCTGTGGTTAGTTTTTGACGCTGGATCCAAAAATGAAGTCCATTAGCCAGTAAAAATTAATTCTCACCTTGCTTTAAGGTTCCAAAGATTCCATATGTGGCACAAGAAAATGAATGCCTCAAATGAAGGTGAGAATGAATTTCTACTGGCAAATGGACTTCATTTTTGGATTCAGCGTTAAAAAACTAAGCTTTATTGATTTCTATTTTATTTTTATTTTTTTCACCTGTGAAATCCATACAAAAATGTGTACACTTGGAAAATTGTACCAAGTAGATGAAAATTGAACCCAGATGCAGCGTTCTATACAGCATTCGATCCCTCTCGATGAGTAGAATCTGAAGGTGTCACGAAAACACAGACAATTTGGAAATTTTGTGCCTTTTTGATGGAAAACGGCTCAAAAATGGCAAAATTGCATGTTGGTCGTGAGCAAACTTTCGCCTGTTTGACAAAATATTGTACTTTTGAATTTGCTTAATTCCGGTGGTTTATAAACATTGGTTGGGGGTACTCTCGTAGGTACCAAAAAAGTGGCACTTCACAGTACCCATGGAGTTATGGCCAAAAACTGAGTCTGAAGTAAAGCGGTTTTTCCTGAAAATAAAGCTTCACGAGCTGTCAAAACGTCAGGTATGGTACTTTTGGGTATTTCTTGGCATATTGAAAGCGCATTTCACTGTGATTAGAATGACACCAAAATGACTGTGATCGGACGGGCATTTCAGTAGTTACATCTGCTCGACTGAAGTGATATCGAAATGGCCATTTTTGGTCGATTTTATAGAGTATGGTTCAGAAAACGGTCCATATGCATGGGCAGTTTTCTCAGTACCCGTTTTGCTAATTAAATGCCTTGCTCGAATCCTGTGGTGCCATAACGCAAAACCAGGTGCAGAGCCGTCTGAAGCTCTGCTTCTCTCATTACGGTATTCCCTACGCATAACGCAGGCAGTGGCGGTCAACTTGGTGCAGTAAGAGAAGACGCTCCAAGACCAATCGTCACATGATCAAATGCTACTGTAGAGGAGAACAAGACATTAATGGAGAATGTATATAATACGAC
>JAAEQW010000341.1 GCA_024231025.1 Candidatus Omnitrophota bacterium | reverse complement strand
ATCTGATACCGACACCTACGCCGGAGCAAGATCAACAATAAAAACAAAAGCCAAAGGCGCTAAAGGTTTAAAGAAATCTTCAAACGAAACAACCAACGTAATGGACACCCCCAAAGAAGAAAGCACAACAACCGGAACCGGAACAGGCACTGGAACCGGAGGCTCAGGAAACTTAAGCGATAAAGTCAAAATCGGTATCGGCGCAGCTGTCGCAGTTGGCGTTGCCGTAAATACATCTACAGCTTACATTGCAACTGGTACCAAGGTAATTGATTCGGGGTCAGTAGACATAAGTGCTACTGGTCGTCATTCAAGCGTTACTACAGCAGAGGCTGGAGGAAGCCCAGCTCCATTACCTGCGCCAAAAACAGGTACAGGCACTGGAACTGGTACAGGCACAGGCACTGGCACCGGAACTGGCACCGGAACTGGCACAGGTACAGGCACCGGAACTGGCACAGGTAGCGGAACTACTGACGATAAAGCCGGAGCCTTTGGTCTTGGCATTGGTGGTGCAATCGCAGTTGGCGTGGGCGTTGCTATTACTGAGGCCTACATTGGAACTGGTGATCAGCTTGATAGTGATGGAGAAGTAAGTGTAAAGACTGACCATAAGAATGAAACAATAACCATTGCGAAAGCCGATGCAGTAGGTGCTGATGTTGCAGTTGGTATTGGAATCGCAGTAACAGCTGCAACCGATTTTTCACTTGCCTATATTGAACGTAGCGTTGATGCTGAAGGCGCAATAACAGTTGAGGCAAAGAATAATACTTTAAGCAGTGCACAAGCAAAAGCAAGTGCCGGAGGCGCCGCAGCAAAAACAAAGCCGCCGGCAACAAATCCAGATGGAACCCCTGCAGAAGAACCAAGTATAATTGAAGATGCTTGGACCACCGCTGATGCACAGCAAGTTAATACCCCGATGCCAAAGAAAGCCAAAGCCTCTAAGAAGCCAAAGGCAAAGCCGGATAAAGGGGCTTTACCTGATCAGCAGATAAGTGTTGCCGGAGCAATTGGTATAAATGTTGGGGTAAGTGAAACTCTAGCATCAATTGAGAAATCAGAAGATGATACATCAACCGATGCATTAGATATAAGTTCAGGAGATGACCTAACGGTACGTGCGCTAAGTAACAATGATGGAAATGCGGCTGCTAATGCAAGCGTCACTCAAAGTAATATTGGAATTGGTATTGGTTTGGCGGTTAATGTTGGTGTGCAGGATACAACTGCAAAATTATCGCCTGATACAGTAGTTGTATCTGATGGCGGGGTTGCGGTTGAAACTGGAATGCTTGAGATTGAGTACCAGGATATGGTGCCGATATTAGATGCAGAAGGTAAGGTTATTGGCGAGCAGGAAGCAACTTTAATTGATGATAGTCATGACTATGCGGCAATTGCAGTAAGTGGTGCCGGAGCAAAGACTGTTGGCATTGCCGGTTCAATTGCGGTAAATGTTGTTCTTAACGATCATGAAGCGGTCATTGCATCGCAAAGTGTTGAGAGTGAAGATGCAATTAAGGTTCATTCAGAGAATAACTCAACACACAAAACACATGCTGGTGCTAAAGTTACATTAAAAGTGGCTAAAGATGCGAAAAAAGCAAATAAAAAAGCGAACAATGTAGATGATGCTAATGCATTAGATCAAAGCGAAGAGCAGCAGCAACAAGAAGAAGAAGATAAACAGGAAGAAGAAAATCCGCCAGCACAGGATCCAGCTGACCCTAATGCTCCAACGACTCCTAAGAAAAATTTTCACGTTGGTGTTGGTGCGGGGGTTGCGGTTGGTGTAGGAGTTAATACTAACAAAGCACACATTGAAGATGGTGTAGTTATAGAAAAGGCAGGCGGATTCGATTTAAAAGCAAGTAGTCGTCATATTTCAAAAGTCAAAGCATTTGCTGGAACTAATGAGCCGCAACCAATCAAAAAACCGGGATCAACTCTAGCTTCAGGAGATACCGGGCAAACGCCGCCTCCAGAACCAGATCCAAATACCAGTGGAACAGGTAGTGGAACTGGAACCGGTACTGGAACTGGCTCGGGCGAGCAAGATGTTGGTGTTGCGATTGATGCTGCGATTGCAGTTGGAGTATATTTAAATGAAACTGAAAGTTATTTAGGAACCGGAGCGGTAACTACATCGGCGATGGATGGTGATGTGAAAGTTGTATCTGATCATACATCTCAAACAATCAGTGATGCTAGTAGTGATGCTAAGGGTTCCGGAGCTGCGGTTGGTGTTTCAATGGGTGTCAACGTTGCCCTTGATTCATCTAAGGCAACTTTAGCCCGCAGTGTTAATACTAGCGGAGGAGATGTATTTGTTAGATCTGATAGCCAGACTGATGCACAAGCTTCATCTGTTGCAACTGCCGCTGGTACGCGACCAATCAATCAAAAACAAGGCGGAAAGGTTAAGGATTTCAATGGATTAGTTGATAAGTGGTCAACCTTTGGTAAGGGCAAGACTACTAAAACAGCACAAAAAACAGTTAAGCCGGAAGAGGCAAAGACTCATGAAGGTCAGGTAAGTGTTGCTGCTGGTGCCGGTGTTAATGTAAGCTTATCAGATAATCTTGCAAAGATTAATGACGGTCTTGTGGTTGATGCCATAGCAGGTGATGTTACAGTGCAGACTCGTGCTAACCAGGATGGAAAGGCTCGTGGTGATGGAAGCGCAGTTCAAGCTGGTACCGGAATCGGTGTTGGTGTTGCGGTAAATACTGTAATTAATAGTAATAAAGCCGAGATTGGTAAGTCAGTAATTAATGCCGGTGGAGATGTTTTAGTTGATGCGGGCATGAAAGAATATATAAAGGAAACCACCGATCTTTTAGGGGCTCCACTCACTGTTTTAGACAATAGTAATGATTTCTCAGCCAGCGCAATTGCTGGTGCAAGCGCATTAAAGATAGGTATTGCTGGAGGATTAGCAGTTAATGTTGCGATGAGTGATAATCAGGCAATTATGGCAGGAAAAGTAAGTGCTACCGGTGATGTAGGAGCCAAAGCTAGCAACAATGTTGTCAGTAATGCTACAGCTTCAGCAATAACTAAGATTGATAAACTTAAAGTTGCCGAAACACCGGCTCCCACAACTGATGAGAGTAATCCGTCACTTACTAATGAAACTAGCGTTGCCGATAAAGATGCAGCTGAAGCTCAGAGTGATTCAAGTAACTTTAAGATTGGTATTGGTGCATCAGTTGCAGTCAATACAACAATTAATACCGCTAAAGCTGTGATTACAAAAGACGCAAAAATTTTAAATTCAGATAACATTAATGTTGACGCAGATTCACTTTATTTCTCAACTACAGCTGCAACGGCGGGTGCCGCAGCAGCTAAAGGTACTGATACCGATGCGGCACTTGATGCCGCGGTTGCAGTATTAGTTGCAGTAAATAATACTGAAGCGATCGTTGAAAAACCTGACGCAACTTACACTACACAGTTAGACCGTCAGCTGGTTTCCCGTGGTAATGTGTCAATTACCGCAGATAGTGAGATTACAAATAATACATCAGTTGGTGGTAGGGCTGCAGGCGGTAAGGTTGCTGCAGGAGCGGTTGTTGCGGTTGGTGTAGATGTGTCAACTACAAAGGCTGCATTATTACGTGATCTAAAAACTGATGGAAAGCTGGATGTAAAAGCCAAATCTCTATCTAAAAATACAATCATGGCAGTTGCAACTGCGCGTGGTGCCAGCGCTGATAAGTATGCTGAAAAGTCTGGTCAAACTGAAGACGAAGTAATTAGCGGTGAAGGTGATACATCTAAAGCAAAGAGTACATCAGTTTTAGCTGATCAAAAAGGTAATACTGGTAAGTCAGGAAAGGGGAGCATTGCGTTTGCTGGAGCAATTGGTGTTAATGTGATCGACAATGATACAATTGCTCAAATTGGTAAAGATGTAGAAGTTGTAAGCGGCGGTCCAGTAAGTGTTAAAGCTACCGCTAACAATAACGCAAAGACTCTTGGTTCAGGATCAGCAATTGTCGGGCCGCACAAAGTTATCTGGGCCCAGATTGATCAGAAACTTGAACAAACTATAAATGGCAAACCAACCCCGGAAGAAAAAAAGGAAGCCGGAGGAACAGCGATTGGTGTTGGCGTTGCAATTACTAATATGACCAATGACACCCTTGCAATAATGGGCGACTATGAAGAAGTCAATGGTAAGACGCGCCTTGTTGCAACTGGTTCATCGATTGATGCTGGTGGAGCAGATGTTGAATTGAACGCAACTTCAACCCATAACCTGCATGATGACTTTATATCAACTCTTACTTCCGAAGGTATAGCTGCAGCTAAATCTAATAAAATCGGTATCGCAGGATCGCTCGCAGTTACTAACGCAATTAATAAGACTGAAGCTGGAGTTGGAGATTACGGCAGGATAACAAATGCTAATAACGTTACGATAAACGCTCAAGATATGAGTAAAATCTCATCTAAAGCATGGGCAACAACATCAGTCTCCGGTGATGAAGCAAAGGTTGGGGTAGGTGCTGCTTTTGCGATACTGCACGCGCTTAATCGGATTAGAGCTTATGCAGGAAATTTTTCCTTCATTGATGTTGCGGGGGTAGTTAGTATTGCATCGAAGAGCTTAAGGGTTGATCCACTTATCTATGGCACGATTATCTGGAAAGATTTTGATTTTCTGGAATCTGCTAAGAAGATTGTAATGGGTGAAGATCCAGGACTTACACCTCAAGCAACAGCTCAAGCTGATCCAGGAGCGTCAAACACAAAAACAACATTCGCTGAGTGGCTAGAGGCGCTTAATCCGCTTAACTATTTAAGGTCACACAACTATTATACTGAAGCTGTATCAGGTACGGCAGCAGCATCAAAGAGTCAGGCCGAAACCGCAATCAGCGGTTCGTTTGCGATTAATGTCTTTGAGAATATTTTTGAAAGTTTCGTTGGTGAAGATGCAACGGTTAACGCTAAAGAACTTAAGGTTTCTTCCAGCGCTGATACAGATGCCGCAACATTTGCAGCTGCGGCTGCAGTATCTAATAAGGTAAGTGTTGGTGTATCTACCGCTGATATTGTGAATACCGATATAATATCGGCGCGCATAGATGATCGGGCTAAAGTTACGGTTGATGATAATGTTGATATTGATGCGTTGAGTAAAAAATTACTGACAAGTATTGGTCTTGCTGCTGGTCTTTCATGGGGATCGCTCAAGGGTGGTTCAGAAGGTGAAAGTGGATCAACTGGCGGTGGTTCGACTGGTGGATCAGGCGGCGGCTCAGGTGGTGGATCAGGCGGTGGAAGTCAAGAGGGTACATCAGTTACCGGCGTATTAGACATATTGGTTTCAACTGCAATAACTGAAGCAAAAATTGGTGATAATGCGAAGGTGAAGGCGGGAGACGACGTAGATTTAAAAGCACAGGCTGATACAGATTTAGTGAATGTTGCGTTTGCTGGATCAGTTGGTGGAAAAGCCGGCGTTGGCGGATCAATAAATGCTAATGTTATCTCAAATATTACAACAGCCGCCATTGGTGAATCAGCCCAGGTTAATGCTAAAAAAGCAATTAATGTAAATGCCCAAGGTGATGAGCTAATAGTATCTATTGCTGCCGGAGGCGCTTACGGCGGAAAAGCTGGTGTTGCAGGATCGCTAAATACAAATGTGATTACTACGGTTACTGAAGCTAAAATCGGTGGCAATGCTTTGATAAATCAGGATCTTCTTTATCAAGGTGATGGTCAGTCAGTTAACGTCGAAGCTGATGATGACACGATCGTCGTTGCTGTAAGTGGTGGAGCAGCTGCCAGTAAAGATGGCGCGGGAGTTGGTGCCGCAGCTGATGTTGGCGTATTTACAAAGATTGTACGCGCGATTATTGGTAAGGGCGCTCAGGTAAAATCTACCGCTGATTCAAATAATAAGGCAGGGGATGTAAAGGTGCGCGCTCATACTAAGGAAGAGGGTGTTAGTGTTGTCGTCGGTGCTGCTGCTGGTAAATCTGCAGGAGTTGCGGGGGCTGGTTCAATTAAGGTTAATACTGATATTACCCATGCATTTATTGACGATAATGCGCAAGTTTTTGCTGATGGTAATATTGATGTTAATGCGTTAAGTGAAACTGATCTTAACATCATTGCCGGTGCCGGAGCTTTTGGTAAAGAAGCGGGTGTTGGTGGTTCAATGGCAATTAATACTATTGTCAAAAACACTAAGGCATATATAGGTAACGGAGCACAAGTTACAGCTCGCGGGTTAGGTGATGAGCGTGCTATCTGGACCGGTGAAATGGAAGACTATCTTCTAAGTGCTGATAAACTTGCGCTTCCTGATGGTACAGATATAAGTTTAGATTTAGGCAAACTTCATTTACAAGAAAAGTACACCGAAGGTCAAAGAGGTTTGTCAGTTCAGGCATTTTCTACTGAAGATATTGAAAACTTTATAGCTGCTGGTGCTGCTAGCGGTAATGCTGCAGTAGCTGGAGCATTAGCTGCCAATGTTATTGTAAATACAACCAAAGGGTACATTGGTGATAATGCGCGAATTAATGAAGACTTAACTGGCGCCGGAGCAAATCAATCAGTTGCAGTTGGTGCTTATGATTACACCGATGCCAATGATTTCATTGGGCAAATTTCAATTGGGAAGACCGCTGGAGTTGGTGGCGCGGCAACAACAACCGTAGTCGTTAAGAATACCGAAAGCTTTATTGGTGAAAATTCAATTGTTAAAGCGCTCAAAGATATTAATTTACGCAGTCAATCTTCAGAAAATCTTGATTCATTAGTCGTTGGTATTGGTGGTGGTCAAGTTGGTGTGCAGGGTGCGGCATCAATTGCAGTAGTTAATTCTAATACCAAGACTTACACTAAAAATAACGCGACACTTCTTGCTGATAGCGGCGATCTAACTTTAGACGCAGTAAACGAAAGTGAAATTTTAACGCTTGATGCGGTTATCGCCGGTGGACAGACCGCCGCAGTTGGCGGGGCCGCTTCTGTTGCTGTAATGGTTAACGAAACTAGAGCTCAAATTGGAACTAATAACACAACTGATGCAAAAGGTGAAACCAGAGTAAAAGCTCAGTCACAAGAAGATATTGATCAATTTGCTGCCGGCGTATCAGTTGGTGGTAATGCCGCAGTGGCTGGATCATTAGGTGTAAAAGTAATTAAGGCCGATACTATCGCCCGCATTGACAGCGGAACTAAAGTTAACCAGAGTGCTGGATTTAGAGAAAGCGATAATATCACTGGTCAGGATATAAAAATTCAAGCTATTGATAAGGTTAACACATTGAGTGCGATGGGCAGCGTTGCTGCGTCATCGACTGCAGCAATCGGCGGGGCCGCGGACATCACAATAATTTTAAATAAGACAAGCGCAAATACTGGGTCAGGTGTATTAGCTGATGCTGGTGGAGATGTAGATATTTATGGTGAGAGTGACAACGCGGTTCATTCTTTAGGTATTGCCGGAGGCGGCGCGGGAACTGCTGCAGTAGGCGGAGCAGTTGCGGTAGTTGCAATTGGCCAGGCAATGGATAATGCCGATGCAAATGATGCCCTGGCAAGTAAGGATGAAGATGGCAACAAGACCAATACCCCTAATTCACAATTAGATAGCGATAGCGCAAAATCAAAAACCGATGGCCAACTCGGAGAAGAAGGTAATAGAACATTCATTGACACTGAAGGCATTGAACATACTGTTTCAGATTTCGTTGACGAAAACAGCCAAATTACTGTTTCAGAGTTTTTCCAAACATCATCAGGTGCAGGAAGTCCCGATACTTTGGGTAATACATCTGCTTTTATCGGCGGAGGTAATACGTTTAATGTTGGAGGAGACCTATCAGTTGAAGCACACGACAAAACATTCGCAACTGTTGTTTCAGGATCGCTTCAAGGTGCAGGCGCGGCCGCAGTAGGTGGTGCAATGGCGCTAAACATTATTAATCGTGATACTCGCGCGGTTATTGGGCCTGACTCAGAAGTTAATGTCAAAGGCGACGCGCAAGTTATTGCCACATCGGATCAAGATCATGTTATTGCAACCGTTGCTGCCGGTGGAGCAGGAACTGCCGGGGTAATGGGTTCATTAGCTTTGAATGTAATTATCCTAAATACTTTGGCAGAGGTTGGCGAGCGTACCGAAATCAATAAAGAAAGTGATCGTGGTGATTCTTTGGTCGTCGATGCAGATAATGATTTGATGATTGCTTCAGTTGGTGGGGCTGCAAGTGCTGGGGGCGCTGCCGGTGTTGGTGGAACCGCAGTAATCAATGCGGTTGTTGATAGCACTTACGCAAATATTAGTAAAGATGCGAAAGTCTACACTAATGACGATGTCATTATTGGCGCTCATGATAATCAGATTATAACCAGTGGAGGGTTGAGTCTTCAAGGTGCAGGTGCCGCCGCGGTAGGCGGGGTTTTGGTTTTAAATACCATGGTAAATAATACCCACGCCTATATAAAGGAAGGGGCGACTGTAGATTCCGAGGGTAATGTTGCTTTAGAAGCCGAAGATGACACATTTATGACTAATGTTGCGGGATCGGGGAGAATTTCGGCAACCGCGTCAGTTGGTGGAACGCTTGATATTAATACAATCGTTAAAAATACAAGCGCAGAGATTGCTGATAATTCAATTGTTAACGCTCGCGGTCATGCGGCGGGTTACTTAGCTAACGTCGGCACTCTTACGGGTGCCAATGATGCCGGTTATAAGCCTGGCGATGATGAATGGAGCGGTAAGTTTGGCGAAAGCAGCAAAGATGATCCGGGTAATGCCTGGGATTCAATCGCTGAAAGTTTTAACGCCTCAGAACTTACACCTTTGCGCAATCGCAAGGATAAAACTACAATTAAAGGTCTTTCAATTACCGCACTTTCCAATGAAACTGTTATTAACGGGATCGTTGGTATTTCTGGTTCCGGGGTCGCTGGCGTTGGCGGATCCGGTGCTTTAACTACAGTCGTTAATAATACTAATGCCCTTGTTGGCAATAATGTCGCGATTAATAGTAACAACAGTGCCGCTGCAGCTAACCAGAGTGTAATGCTGATGGCAGCCGATCATACTAGAATTTATGGTGCAAATGGATCAATCGCGATTGGTATTGCCGGAGCGGGTGTTGGAGTAGGGATTACGCCGGTAGTTTTAGTTAAAAATACACATGCGCGTATTGGTCGTGATTTAAAATCAGGTGTTCCAGTACATTCAACAGTTAATGCTAAAGAAGATATTATAATTAAAGCTCAATCGAGCGAACGGATGAATTCACTTGTTGGTAATATTGCCGGTGGACTTTATGCTGGTGTAGGTGGAGCAATCGGAGTTAATGTTGGCGTTGCCGATACTTCAGCTGGTGTTGCGGGCCGTGCAAATTTAATGGCCGGACGCGACATCATGGTTGCCGCTTATGATGAAATGGACGTCTTGCTGCTTACTGCATCATTTTGCGCCAGTGTTTTTGCCGGGGTGTCTGGTTCAATTGGCGTTAATACTATTGCCAATACAACTCGTGCTTACATTGGTGATTATGCTCAAACTGACGCGGCAGGTACAACTCATGTATCAGCAATTTCAGAGGCTGGAATTACCAGTAGTTCAATTGGTGCCGGTCTTGCGGGTGCCGCTGGTGTGTCCGGTTCAATTAATGTTAATGTTTTAAAATCAACAACTCAGGCTGAAATTGGCAACAATACTAAAATTAATCAGAACATTGCCGGTACTGATGTAAAAGTTACTGCCAGCGATACCGCAACGATTGCTTCGATCGTTGGTTCGGTTGGTGGTGCATTGGCGGTTGGAGCCGGCGCTGCTTTAAATGTAAATGTAATTCGAAATTCTGTTACAGCGAAAATTGGGTCAAATAGTTTCGTTGACGCGACCGGTGACATACTAGTTGATGCCGCATCAAATAAACAATTAGAGTCTTACGTTGGTACCGCAGGTATCGGTGCTGGCGCGGGTTTAGCCGGGGCCGTTAGTGTTGCAGTAGTTGGCGGACCATTGAATGCAGATGCAAAGGGTAGTTTAAATGACAACATCGCAACGACTGATGAATGGTCACAGTACGATGTGTCTGAAGAACAAAAAGGTGTTGGCAATGAGTACCAAGCATCAACAGATATGACTAATCAAAATACTGCACAGCAGGATCGCTACAAAATTACCGATGATATCAATGCTCAAAATTCAGATGCGCCAGTTCAGGCGTTTATTGGTGTCGGCGCAAAAGTTAAGGCGGGAAATGATTTAACCGTTCAGGCTCGCGACAATACTAAGTCGCAGCTATTTGTTGGTAGTTTAGCCGGCGGTATGGGTGGTGGATTTGGTGCTTCAGTTGGCGTTAATGTTGTAACGAATAAAGTTGAAGCGTTCATTGATGATGGCGCGATAGTTGATGTTGATGGGGTATTGTCCGTCAATGCTATCGAGGATGAAGAGTTGGTAACTGGTGCTGGGTGTTTGGCTGTTGCCGGACCTGGTGCGGCTAATAGCGGAGCGATCGCAGTTGTCGTTGATACATCGCAAACTTTAGCCCATATTGATGATGCAGACATTAATCAGAATACAACAACCGGAAAATCGAATCAGTCAGTCATAGTTTCTGCCGATAGTGATTCAAAGATAGATACAAAGATTGGTGCCGGAGCGGTTGCGGTCGGGGGCGGGGTTGGAATTTCCAGCTCAACCAATGTTGTTGCTAAAAAGACATTAGCTTATATTGCTAGCGGAGCTAATATCGGGGCACTTCATACGATTGGTGTGCTTGCTAATTCTTACGAGGACTTTAATACTTTCGCAGTTTGTTTAGCGGCTGGTCTTGGCGGAGGCTTAGGCGGAGTAATTTCGGTTAATGTTTTAGATAATGAGACCGATGCTGGTATTGGCGATGCGGATATTGAATCAGAAGGTAATGTTGTTGTGGTTGCAAGTGACGAAGTTGACCTTAACGCGGTCAGTGGAGGCGCAAGTGTTGGGCTGGGCGTTGGAGTTGGTGGAACCTTAAATGTAAATACTATTGTAAATAAGACTCACGCACACATCGATGACAATGCACAAGTCAATGCATTGGGCAGAGCAGGCACTTACATTCCTGGTACAGTTAAGGGGTTAAATGTTGTTGCCCATTCTTCTCAGAATATTGATGTTGATACGATAGGTATTGGCGGGGCAGCTTTAGCCGGAGTAAATGCGTCAATTCAAACAACGGTTGTTGCAACTGAGACTAAAGCAACTGTTGGCAATAGCGTAACAATCAATTCTGCAGGTAAAGATGGTGTTGGTGATCAAAATGTTAAGATTAAAGCAAACGATGCAACTGTTGTTGATGGGAATACCGAATCGATAACCGGTGGATTCGTTTCCGGCGGTGCCGCTATTGATACGGTAGTTATCGCGAAGTCCGTTGAAGCTTCGATTGGAGAATCAATCATTAACGCCAATAATAATGTTGATGTTGAAAGTGTATCTAGCTCAATTATTAAATCAATCGCCGTAGGTGTTGCTGCGGGTGGATTTTCTGTTTCCGGAACAATTGTAATCATTGATGTTATTAAAGATACAATTGCCGCAATTGGCAAGGCAGTCATTGATGCCGGTGGAATAGGAGTGCGTGCGTCTGATACAACTAGCGTAAATAGCACCGCTGGTTCAGCTGGTGTTGGTTTAGCGGTTGGTGCAGCAGGTACTGTAAACGTAACTAAGGTAACAGGCACAACGCAGGCGTCGATCGCCGATGAAGCCGAAACTGATGCCCTAGGCACTACCGAAGTTAAGGCGGTATCGGTTGCTAACATTACAAAGTTTATAGTTTCTGGTGCATTGGGCGGAGCGGCGGGAGTTGCCGGTGCAGTTAGCGTTAATCTTATTAAATCAATTACGCAGGCTTTTATTGGCACTAATGCTAAAATTAATCAAAAATCTTCCGCAAGCAATCAACACGTAAACGTTCAAGCAAGTGACAGCGCTAATATCGGCAGTTCTGCCGGTGGTGTTGGTGGAGGCCTTGCAGCCGGAGCCGGTGTTGCAACCGATGTAAATATTATTAGAAGTTCAGCTGTAGCTTCGGTTGGCGATGAGGTAAAACTGCATGCCGGAGGAAACCTAACCGTTAACGCAGCTTCAACTAAGATCGTTGATTCTTACACAATTGCCGGCGGTGCGGGTTTGGCAGTTGGTGTTGGGGGGGCAATCAGTGTAATTACTATTGGTGGTGCGCTAGATGCTGATACTCAGGAGGGTATTGGTGATGGTAAGACAGCAAGTTATGCTGATAAAGATACATCGCGTGATAATAATGCGATGATGGATTCATCGGATAGCCGTCACCAAAAAGCAAAAGGAATTATCGAGGATAAGACATCCAACGTTGGTGTTGCCGGTGATATGAATAATACCTCAGCTGCCGTCTTGAGTGCAACCAGTGCGTCAATTGGTGATCAAACAACTATTACAACCGGTGGAAAAGTAGAAGTTAAGGCGCAAGATACAGTTAACGCTAAAACTTTAACCGGTGCGGTTGCGGTTGGTTTGGGCGCGGGTGTCGGTGCCGGAATCAGTGTAATTGGTATTAATCAAAGTACCGGCGCGTCAGTCGGTGAGTATTCAACGGTTGATGCTATTGGTAACGTAGATGTTATTGCCGATACTGATGAAACCGTTAATGCCAAGGCTTTTGCCGGAGGCGGAGGATTCATCGGTGCTGGTGCTGCAGTTGCAGTTGTTAATGACAGCGCAAAGACTCTGGCAACAGTTGGGCAATACACTAACATAAAGAATGCTAATACAATTAATGTCCACGCGTTTACTGATCGCAGTGTTGTTGTAGAAAGCGTTGGTTGTGCGGTAGGTGCTATTGGTGTTGGTGCGTCAGTAGCAAAAGTTAACATTGATGGTCAAACACAGGCTAGCGTTGAAAATAATTCACGCATTGGCCGTGACGTCGGCAAAGCTGTTAACGGCTTGAATATAAGAGCCGATGCAACCGAGACTGCAACTGTTAAAACAACTGCCGGAGCCGCGGGAATAATTTCCGGATCAGGTTCAGACAGCGAGGCACTTATTTCGTCAACAGTTTCAGCTTACATTGGTAATAACGCAAACATTTTAACTGCTAATGATATCGTAGTTTTAGCAACAACTGATCCGCGCGCATATGTATCAAGCGGTGCACTGGCGATTTCAATTCTTGGTTCAGTCGGTATTTCTTTAGCCGAGGCTAGAATAAGCTCAATTGTAACTGCCTACACAGGAGCAAATAGCTTTATTAATGCTGCTAACTTATCAGTTACTGCCGAGCAAAAATTACAGTCGGGACAAAGCTACGCGGCGTATGCAACAACAAAGGCTGCATCCGGCGGTTTGCTTTTAGGCGGAGTAGGTACTGAAAGTTTAGCTGACAATACAGCAAGAGTTAGCAGTCAGATTGGCGGAAGCACTAACATTGGTGTTTCAGGAAAAACTAAAGTTGCGGCCAATTCAACTACTAGTCAGAAAGCTTATGTTTCTGGTAAGAACGGAGGAATTATTGCTGTTGGTGTCAACAAGACTCGGGCTAATTCTAACAACACAATTAAAGCAACAGTCGCCGATACAGTTACTTTTATCGGAGGAGACCTTGAAGTTGTGGCTATTGGTAGTGATTTGAATTACGCACAGGCCCAGTCCGGTTCTGGTGGCGTGATTAATGTTGGTCTAAAGGCTGCAGATAGTGCAACACAGACAATTGCTAATACCGAAGCGAAGGTTGGTAGTAATGTCATCGGTAACACCATGAAGCAAGTTAAAGTTAACGCTAGCCATTCAACCAACTTTAATTCTAAAGCCGACAGCGTAAGTGCCGCAGTTTTGAATTTGAGTGGTGCTTGGGCAAATAATTATGTCTCGAGTGACGTTAATGCTACCCTCGGTGCAGATGCTAATATCACATCTTTAGATTTTAAGATGGACGCGTCTAACTACATGTTTAAAAATAATATTGGATATAACATCAATTCTGGTGCTGGCGGATTTGTTGGTGGGGCTGCCGCGCAAAGTGGATCAACTGTGTTTGGTGATACTAATATCACAATTGGTGATAACAGTATAATTAGAGTGCTCGGTGATCCATCTAATCCAGGAACAATTAGATTAAGCGCATTTAACTACTCAGACATGTACGATAAAGTTAAACTTGATTGTGGAGGAGCGGTTGCAATTGCAAAAGCGGTATCAATCATTAATAATCCTAAGAATAATTCTACAATTAGTATTGGTAGCGGTTCAAGTCTTGAAAGCATCGGCGATGTTGATATCTCCCTGCGCACAAAAGCTGCGATCTCAACTAATGTTAATGTCAAAACTTATGGTGCGGCAGGTGCGGCGCAAGGTGCTTCTGTATCAACTACGATTGTTAGAAATGCGATTAGCATCGGAGCGGGCACATTAATCTTGAGTAAAGGTGATATTAACCTTATGACTGGGCAAAATTATAATGGCGCAGTTAATGATTTTGATGTTTTTGCCAATACTGATCTCTGGAATAAAACCGCGTTTCCGGTTGAGACTAAACCTGATGCTGACGCACGCGTTGATCAGGCAGCTAGCATTAACATTGGTTCCGGTGCTGACCTTAGAAGTGTTGGTCATATTCGTTTATTTACCGAGAGAGGAAGCACTAGTGTAAAAGGTTATGGTGTAGGAAAAGATCTTTATCGTGAAGTTTTAGCCGCAATCGGATCATTCTTTAGTAATCTTGTTGGCGGAGGAGATGTGTCGTTAGACATTAAGGCTGGTTCTTCAACTGATATATCAAAAACGTCAATTAATATTGATGGTAAAGTTGAAGTCGGTATTGAAAACGTCAAAAAGCTTTACATTAACAATGATGGCACAGTTGATGAAACTAACACTAGCGATGGAATCTCAGTTACACTAAACAGCGAGAACCTACCTAATGATATTCAAGGACGCATCGATACCTTAGATGCTTTGATTAATGCGATTAAAGATCAGGTTGATAGTGGCACCCCTAGCAACTATGCTAATGGTGATGTGGCTAATCAAATTAGCGGTTTAGAAACCGAAAAGACTAACAAAGAGAGTCAAAGGGACGATGAGACAACAAAGAAGACTAATTTAACAAATGATAACACAACTAAGAATAACACAATTACTGCCAATAAGAATACAATCAACACTAATAAAACAACAATTTCCACTAACGACCAAACAATAAGTGGCTTGCAAACCGAATTAGCGGGCCTTGACCCTAAAGACGATAAGGCTAGGATCAAGGAGATCAATGATGAAATTGTTGACTTGCAAGATGAAAATAAAACTTTAACTGATCAAAACAAGGATTTTACTGATGACAATGTTCTATTGCAAAGTGATATTGATGAAAATACAACATTGATTGGAGTTTATGCCACATCTATTTCGAACATCAATACTCGTATCATTGAGCTTAACGCCGAGATTATTGATTTGGAGTCGCAATTGATTCCAGATACTAATGATACTGATGACTTAAGAGGCCTATTGGCAAAGTATCGAGCTGAAAAATCAATGCTGGAAGCACAGCTTTCTGATCTTGGCGGCAGCGCAAATATTGGCGTAATGAAGGTTGATCAAGAAATTACCGCAAAATCAAGTAATATCTACATCAAAACTAATTCTTTAACGTCATCTTTGGCGGGTCAGTTGATTGCCCCTGGTGATACTTTAATCGAAATTAAAAACGAGAGCATGAATTGTTTGCGTACAAATAAGATGACAATTCCTGATGAACAAGGTGGAGACATTTTTTATAACAATGCGAAAGTCAAGACGAATAATGACATTAACAAACGCAATATGGGTGGAGTCGCTAATTTTGGCTACATTGAAACTTCTTCCGACTCAACACCGCTGATTTCTGTTTTGAACACTCGTGCAGCTCCTTATGGTATGCGCGCGCCGGACATTTTTGTTGATGGTGATATTCGCAATTTAAATGGAGAGATTAATATTAATAGCCGCTATGGTAGTGTTCAGGTGAAACAAGGTGTAGACATTATTGCCGATATTATTCGCATTAAGGCTGGACGTAATGTGTTTATTGGCTATAGCGATGGATTTAAGAATATCGCCGGAGATATTAAGACTCATTGGGATGCGATTATTAATTCAGCCTATAATGGTGGTTATGATGTAACCCATTGGGGTCTTCCAGCAACTTTGATTAACACCGATTTTGCTAGTGAGCCATCGGTAATTGCCGGAAATATGGTTTTTATTGCCGGTGAATACCTTAACATTAATGGCATCATTCAAAGCGGTGTTCAGGATAAGATGCTTCACATTACACCGGCTGCAATCGCTGCGGCGCAGAACTTTTTAAGCACATGGACTCCAGGCACTAATGCTCTTTATGAGGTTCCGCTTGCTACTTATAAAAAAGCCGGAACCGAAGATATGGCTAATATACCGCTTTTCTTTGACGCGCAAAATCAGTGTTTTGAATTAGGCGTTGGTGAGATCATGGGTGGGTATATGGAGCTTTTTGGTAACATTATGAATACTGCTGTTGGTGAGCTAAAAATTATGGATGGTTACGGTCGGATTAATATTACTAATCCATCAAACTATGGCATAAGGTTACGTTCGCTTAACACGGGTAACGGTATTGAGGGAACGGTTAAAATTACTGATTTAGCTAAAAAATCAATTTCCGGTGATCCGTTGATTACTTTAATTAAACGAATTAACGGGAACATCATAGAGTTTACTAACAATAATGCCACAGGCATTTTAGATTTGGATAATGGCATTATTACAGCTTGGGGCTCTAAAGCTACTCAATATAATCCAAGAGCAAATCAGTACTATTCTTGGACGTTGCGTGATCGAGCAACTTGGACCGAATGGCAAACCAGATATCGTCATCGTGTTTTTGGTATTAATGCCGGAACTGACTATCATTGGGGAGGGGTTACTGCTACTACGCGTCAACCGACAACTCCAATTGGCGCAGATACCTTGCGGGTTGCGCCCGGTCACAATGAAACATTCTGGTACGATCGCTCATACTATTTAACCAAGACTCCTTGGTATTGGAATAGTGGATGGCATATGGACGTAATGGCGGTACTTTACATTAAGGATCATGAAAATTACAAGCGTTATGCAACTGAAACAATTTTGCATAATTTTAACATCAAGGCTTCTAATCCAATTAATATTAATTTTATGGGTTACACTAGCGGTTTAATTAATGTTACCTCTAATGCTGGAGTTATTGTTGATGGTCCAATTAAAAATAGCTCCGGAGCGATTAACATCACAACTGGTGCAAATATTACTCAAGGTTTAGATGAGTATGCAGGTATAACTGCAGATGCAGTCAATTTGAATGCACAAACCGGCATTGGTGTTATAGAGGATTTAGAGCATGGAATAATTGAGGCACCAGTCAATATTAGTTTTGTTAATAATGGTCAACTCCAAGCTTTGTCAGCCAGTGGGGATATTCGCGTTCATGCTCCTTCGGGTGACTTGCGTTATTCTTCAATTACTACGACAGGTGATGTGTTAGTTTCAGCGGATACCGATATTGTTGGTAGCGGAGCGGGCCACCTTATTAAAGGCAACAAGGTTGGTATTGTGTCTAGCCATGGCGACGTTGGATCAGCTTTAAATGTAGCGCGTGTCGACAGTGCTTCATCGGAGAATGGTGGATTGCATGCTACCTCAGCTGGGGATATGTATATTCAGGAGATAAGTGGTGATCTCTACTTGATTAAAGCTGAGTCTTTAGGTGGAAATGTTGCAATTGATGCACCGGCTGCGATTATTGATAATAATAGCGTTGAAACGGTTGATGAAAGAACCAAAGCCGCATTGCTTAATCTTTGGGAAGAGATGGAATTGCGTGATGATGACGATAGCACCAAAGCTCGCGATAGCGCGCAGCGTACGGTTGATGCTTACGAAAGGCTAAGAGAGCGCCAGTACACTACTTACTGGAGATACCGTAACGCACAAGATGATCCTTCCGTTTATAAAGCAAGTTTTAGGGTTGAGTTAACTGATGCTGAAGTCACTCATTATACTGATATGAGCTGGACTCAAGTGCAGATGACCGATTTAGAAGATAAGAGAACCGCAGAGTATCACGCGCTTCACTTAACTTATGGTAGTCAAGGTGATATTTATGATGCTGGATGGACTTATGATATTGCCGAAGGCTCAGATGATTGGAACAGGTTAACTGATGGTTATTCATGGACCAAGGATCAGCTCGAAAATTCACTTGGTGTTGGTATTTTAAAGGAAACTTCAGACACTGAAGTGCGCATCGAAGATCCAAATGTTATCGGTACAGATGTTGGCTTACTTGCTAATGGCATGATTGGTAAAGATTTAGACGCGGTAACAATAACTATTGCTGAGCTTAGACAAAAGCCTTGGTCGGAATTGGACGAAAGCGTTCCAGAAGAGAAAGCAATTTTAGATAAGATTCTTATCTTGATGGCTGCAGAGCGCAAGGATATTCTTAGTCAGAGTTCAGAGTCAATAACTATCCAGTTACGTGATGATGTTGACATTGAAGCTAGAGGAGTAGTTAGCGCTTCATCTAATAACAATAATATCTATCTTGGCAGCGAAGGCTCTCTAAAACTTGGAATGATTGATGCTGGTACTGCAGACACCAGAATTAAAGTAGCCAAAGGTATTAGCCAGGCTTTAAGCGGCGTTAGCTTAATTAGCGGTGATACAATCTTAGAGGCAGCTGATAATAGCGTTGGCACTGGGCTAGGTGATGAGCTGTTAATTGATCTTAGCGGTGAGCTGACTGCTCGCGCAGGCGATAGTATTTTTATTAAGGAAAACACGGGAGACATCTTAGTTGATAGTTTATATGCTGTAAAACACATTAGCCTTGATTCCTCAAATTCAATTTTTGATGCGCTACAAACCGGCGGCCTAGATGTAAGAGCCGAGAGTCTTTACTTAAAGGCCCCAGGCGATGTTGGTGGGTCAGGCGCAGGGCAGTTTTTAGATGTTGGGCTTGATGCTACAGGATTGTTAAGTGGCGATGTTGGTGGAGATATCTTTGTTGCTAGTCCACAACATAATCTTCATACCGGAAGCTTAATTGCCGGAGGCAATATTAATTTACAAAGTAATCTTGATATTGTTGTTCATTCTCTTGGTGGAGGAATTTATACTCTACTGGGCGATGTAAGCCTTGATGCTTACGCTTCAATTTTAGATGGTGATGCGGACGAAGCAGCAGGTATTACCGGTCAGTACTTATCTTTTGTAACGGTACAAGCTAACGATTCTCAGAAAGGAACAGTTGGGCTAAAAGATAATTTCCTTGAAATTGATACCTTATCTTTAGGCGAAGTCCACACTGCTGCCGAAAACGGTGTCTACTTGCTTGAAACTGCTGGAAATTTAAAAGTTGATGACATTAAAGTTACTGAAGACGGCGATGCAGAAGTTTTTGCACCTGATGGTGATGCGTATATTAACAATATTTTTGTGACTAATGGTCAGGCAATTATTGATGCTCTTGGTTCAATTTTTGATAATAGCGCAGGCAGTGGCGCAAATGCTGTTGCCGGAGTAGTCAACCTGAATGCTCAAAACGGAGTGATTGGTACTTTTGATGATTTCTTTGATGTTGGTTGTTTAGTTAATGCTAACGCACCGGGAGATATTCACATTAATGAAGCAATTGACAACATGGATATCGGCTATATTGAGTCAACAGGCGGCGATGTTTATTTATCATCGGTTGGAAGTATTTTTGATCATGCCAATGATGCAACGGTAGACATTAGGGCAAGGGATTTGTTTTTTACTAGCGTTGTTGCTTCGATTGGATCTATTTCTAATCCTTTAGAAATTGAATTGTGGGGAAGTCATGGGCTAAGCGTTAACTCTTCTGAGAATGTATACATTACGTCATTAAATGACTTGCTTGTGGATCATATTTTTGCAAGTGATGATGTTGTGTTATCTGCTTTTGGCTCGATTGTCGACAGCCTCAATAGTGATGTCTCTAACATTAATGCTTTCAACATAAGCTTAATTGCCAGCGATAATGTAGGAGCAGAGGGCAATTATTTAGATGTCGATACTCTAGGTGGATTATTAAGCGCGCAAGTCAGCCAGAATGCATACATTCGCGAGGTTGACGGCGACATGAATGTTGACACAATTACATCACTTAACGGAAATGTTAATTTGATCGGTGAAAATGCGGATGTAAATGTTGGTCTGATCAACTCAACACAAGGCACAACTACAATTACTGCTTACAATAGCATAAATGATTTACTCAATAGCGATAGTAGCAACATTAACGCAATCAATATCAACTTAACCGCAACCAATGGGCAAATTGGAAGTAGTGATAATTATTTTGATTTTGATTCATCGAATGCTACCAAAGGATTAATTAATGCTTATTCCTATGGTGACATGTTCTTAAACGAAACAATCGGTGAAATGAACGTAGGCAATTTGCGCACGATTACCGGTAATATAAATCTACTTGTTACCGATGGTGATTTTAATGCCGGAGTGGTTACTGCCGATCAAGGTGATGTGAGCGTTAAAACTTTAGCCGGAAACATTAATCTTGGCACGATCAACACTTTACTTGGCACAACTAACTTGGATGCATCATGGTCAATTTTCGATGCCGACAATACGCAAACAAGCAACATTAATTCTAACCATGTTAATTTGATCGCGAATACCGGTCAAATAGGGCAGACTGCTAACTACTTAGATTTAAACACAACCGGCGTTGTCGACGCGCAAGCTTATTTAGGAATTAATTTAAATGAGGTTAACGGAGATATGATTATCAACCAGATCCGATCAGAAATCGGTGATGTTAATATGATTATTGATGGTTCGTTGATTAACGGTAATCCTTTGGGGATAAATTTAATTGGTAATGTGATCAATCTCAGCGCGATTAATGGAGGCGTTGGTTCGCAGAATAATCGAATTATTGCAGGTAGTTACAAATTTAACATTAGAGCCTTTGGCGATATTTGGGTTGAAGAAGTGTTTGATGACTTCATCGCCGATTTTGTTATATCCTATGGAGGTATCGTTGCTGTTTTGGCAGCAAGCGGTAACATGAGAATTAATGATCTTTGGGCCGCTAAAGGGGCAAGATTGCAGTTACGCAATTATAGCCCGGCTCTATTGGTGAAAGGCGTTAACGCTGATTTTTCTTGGCAGGATATTGATTCTGCTAGTCGTAAGCTTTTCGATGATAATCAGATAGAAAAAGCAGCGGCTGCTAAAGATTATCTTGATGATGAGCTAATTGCCAGTCGAGAAGTTGCTGCTTTAGCAGAAATCAAGAGTGCAAATCAAATCATTCTACCGCCGCTTGAAAAAGAGTTAGAGAAAGAGAGAAAAGCAAAACCATCTAAGCCAAGCTTAATCGATATGCTTAGGGATAAGTTAACACCTCCTGCAGTTGTTCCTGAAGTGGAAATCATACCGATCATTCCACCGATGCCTCCTGTAAATTTAGATGTTAAACCCGAAATTATGATCGATATTCCATTGATACAAACACCAGTGCCGGCTGCTTTGGAAGTTGTGCCAGATGTTGTAATGGATGCTCCAGCGACATTGCCAACAGTGCCGGCGGTACAGTTGCCGCCGCTTTCACAAACTATGCCTCAAATTGGGGCACCGGTTGCTCCGCCATCAATATTTTTCTACCATCCATTGAGTGGAGACGGAAAATCTGGTACTATCGATGAAGATGTTTATGATTCGATTAAGAAGGATAGTGAAAAGTAGAGGTTCTATTTAAAGAGGAGTTGTATTTATGAAAACAGGTAAAATTAAAAGTGTAGCAATTGTTTTGGTGGTGGCTGTTTATTTTTTAACTTTTATTTCATGCGGTTCCAAAGACAAGCCTAAAGACAAACCCAAGGGAAAATCAAAGGTCGAGGCCAAGGGCAACGTGGAAAAAATTCAGTATGATGAAAAAGGCAACTATACCATTTCTTTGCATTGGAACGATGATGGTTCATTAGATAAGATGATTACGCTTCTTGATGGGAAAACAACAGAAGCAACTTACGATAAAGGGGAGATAATCAAGATTGCCGGTGAAGAAGTACTTAAGCAGGCGACGTTGTCGGTAAGCGGAGCTAAAAAAGAAGAATATCAAAACGCTTTTATGTATACCAAAGATAAAACACTTATTTTTGGCGAGCTTTATGCCAACAACGGTAAATTATACCTAAGAAGTAATTTCGAAAATAACCGTATTTCTCGATCCGGTATCGATAGCAACTTTGATGGTATTTTTGACATAGTTCATTTTTACGAAAATGGTATTGCCGTCCGTTATGAAAAAGACAGCGACTTTGACGGAGAAATCGACGCATCCGGTGCTTTGTCGGCTGCAGAGGCTAATACCGAACCCACTACAACCCCTAAATAATCCATAAACCCGTGTACACCTACGCGGTGTACACGGGTTTCCTTTGAAATAACTCACAAAATTATGTACACCTACGCGGTGTACATGGGTAAAAATTAGCCAATACGCAATTAATTGTCTAATAATGAAAATAAGGCAGGGGAGGCTGGTTATTTGAGGAGATTTTTTATTATCTCGTTTTGTTTGGTGATTTCATTGCAAAGTCTGATTTTTTGTGAGGTCATTTGTCGTTTGATCTGCAATGAATTTTTAACTATGAATTGAAATTTATCTTGAAGCTTTTGCGTTGATGAAACATGGCTTAATGGTAATTCCAATTCATTAAGTGAGATTTCTTGTAAAAATCCTTTATGCATCATATTGTAAGATAAGCAAAAGAAAGGAACGTTAGCATTTACCGCAAAAACTGCACTGTGTAAACGCATTGACACCATAAAGTCACACCGAGTTTGTATTAAGTTTAGTATTTCTTCTGGTGAAAGATCTGCATTGGCCGATGACGCGTTAATCGGGCTCTTGATGCGTTTTAAAATACTATCCAGCAATTTTTTCTCACGCGTAGACTCAGAATCTAAACTGTCAAAAGGTATAAATAGCACAGTATACTTATTATCAGTAAGCCAATTAGTAAAATCAACAAATAGATCTTCTATTTTTTTGAATGTTTCTTCGTTAAAGGCAGAATGAGGTGTTAATGTAATGCCTACGGTTTTGTGATCTTTTGTTTTGATTGGGGTTGTTTTTTTTGGTCTTACCATTAGCTCTAAATCAGGTAATATCTCAGCATTAGGAAATCCTAAATTTGCTATGAATTCTTTTGTTAATAAGTCCCTAACAGTAATGTAATCAGCTAAAGAACAAAGTGAATGTATTTTATCTAAGCTTTCTTGGGAAAAAGATGCGCCATAGTCGCAATTTATACCGGCAGAATATAAGATTACCGGAAACGGCCATTTCTTCTTTTTTAATAATCGCCTCGGGATGTATGGGGCTTGCCAATGAAATAAACTAGCTCCGCCAAGAAGGAAAGCTTTTAATCGGTGCGGATTAAAAGTGTAGCAACGTTTCGACATTGGTAATATTTTAGTGTCTAACAAATCTTGAGCTTGATACAAAAATGCATCGTCACCACTATCGCCATGACCGAAATTAGAGTAAAACCCAATATCTTTACGCCCAATAGAAGCATAAGAAAATAAGTAACGTTTCCATTTTGAATCAATAGGGGTTATTTTATCAAACATGAGATATCAGTTCCTTTACTCGGGTGATATTTTTTTCTAAACCGTCTTGTTTTGGCATCCCTACCATAAAGTTCCTGGTTTTAGCGAGTAGTTTTTCTAATGTTACTTGTGCATTGAGGGGTAAATTTGAATTTAAATCAAAAAGATTGTATGAGTTACGAAATTGGCTGTAATTGTTCAGCTCCGATGGCAAATGACTTAGCAGTATAGCGTAGTTGGCAGCCCATTTGGCATCAATTTCTTTGGTTTCATATTGCTTACTAAAGTAAGGGAATAGAAAAATTGTTGGTTTTGTTTTTTTAATATTAAAATTTTCAGTTGGTAAATAAAAGTCTTTTAAATTTTTGCCGCGATTTATCTTTTTAAATTTATTTTGCCAAGGAACGGTTTCGGTATTCTTATTAAGGCGCACGCACTCATAGCAAGAGTAAATATCATTTTCATCATAAAAAACAAGATTGTCGGATAAGAATTTCGCATTATCATCTAGCAATCCAAGGCCCAAGCTGGTTTTGCCGATTCCTTCCAGTCCGCATATGATAATTCCTTTGCCATTACATTCGACAGCCGAAGCATGAAGGAGGTGCTGGTTTAGGAAATATTGAGCATACCAAAATGCTGGATAGTAAAGAAAGGGGAAAGTTAATTCAAAGAAGAGGCTGTTTATTTTTTCAGGAGCAAATCTATAGCGCAAGATGTCTTCACGTTTTCGTTTAACATTAATATTCAAGATGAGTTTGTTTTTTTCTAAAACAGCGTTGAATAACACTTTTTCTTTTTTAGCAATTTTCCTAGTTATTTCTAACGCGTTTTTATCTTGGTAGGTGTTACTTCCAATTCTCAGAGCAAGATTTTTAGATTTTAATTTTTTTACCCAATTAATCTTGATATCAACTGGAGTTGGAGTATCAATCGATGCGGGTGAGCCTTTGAAATACCAGCTTAAATAGTCAAAGTATCTTTGATTGTTGGTTTCAATAGAAACGTTAATACTTCCAATGGTGATTTTTAGGGTTTTATTGCTCATATTAGCCTCATAAAATGTCAGAACATTATACCAAATATAGAGCCAACAGCAAATCGGTTCTTTTTTATCAAATCAACCTGAAATAATCCAGTAATTTGGGGGTGATATTTTTTTAGACATACGCTTTATTGTTATGGTAAAATGAACCGATGCGGTAGGTGTTATAATTGAATAGAGAGAAGGAGGAGGTATGAAAGAGAAGCGTTTGAGAGTGGTTTTGATTTTAATTAGTTTTTTATTTGTTGGCATAATTTTGCAGGCGGAACCGCCAACTTGGCAAAGTAAGCAGATGAATCAGCCAGCAATTGGTTATGGTAAACCTAAAGCACCGTTAATTAAAGGGGCAACAAAGCTTAATGTGTCGTTTCAAGTTATAAATTCCAGTTTTAATTATGTGGTTGTTGGTAATGTATCAGCTATGAAGATTGATATTAACTTTAACAAGAATGTTGATCAAAGTTCCATTAATTGGGGTCATAATTTTAGAGTATTGAGGCGCGGTCAGGATGGATTCTGGCGCGATTCTTATCAAGATCCAGGAACCATGCAAGTGTCGGGTAGCCATATTACCTGGCAATCTAATGGTTGGGCCAATGAAGGTCCGCATAAATTGCATTTGGGGGGAACCCTTAAAGGCACTGGTGGTCAATTTTTAGATTGCGACAATGATGGTAAAGGCGAAGGTGGATATCCTCCGCCGTATGAGTCAGAAATTTTTTATTGTGTTTTATAAAAAATAAGGTAGCAGTATTATAAAAGGAGAAGGATATGGGGGTGTATTTATATCGAATAAATGAAGACTTTGTTCATAAGTCGGCGATTACGGGCAGAAAGTTTGAGAATGAGTGGATGAAGTTGGAGGAAGACGGAACAGTGACGATCAATGGCACCTACAAAGGGGGATATTGTTGGGATGGGTGCAGTCCTAAAGGAAAGGTGTTTGATGTGTGCTTGGGTACGCCAGAAGCAGTATTAAATGCAGAAACGGGGGTAAGCAAGACTTATCATGCCTCTTTAGTTCATGATGTTTTTTATCAGTTTACCAAGGAATTGCGGGCAATTGTTAAGCGTAAAGAGGTGGATCAGGAATTTTATAGCATTTTAAAGAAAAATAATTTTAGATCAGCCAAATTATATTATGGTTTTGTTCGTGCGCTCGGATGGAAGTCGTGGTATCGAAAATAAACGGATAATAAAATACAAGAAGGGGAATAGCGTTATGAAAATTATTGTTGCAGACGATCGCAAAGATGCAGCGGGAGCATTAGAAGCTCTGTTGAGTAAAAGGGGGCATGATGTGGATGTTGTTTATGATGGCCAATTAGCTTTAAAAAAGATAAAAAAGAATGATTATGACTTAGCGTTTTTGGATCAGGATATGCCAGGATTAACTGGTTTAGAAGTGGTTAAATACGTGAAAGAACACGAGATGGCAATAAAGACAGTGATACTTACTGGTTATCCTGAAATAGAAGATTTTTTTGTTAAGGCATTAGGAGCAGATGAATACGTCAGGAAGGGAAACCCTTTAGAGGACATTAAGAGAATTCTTGATAAATATTCTAAGGAATAGGACCATTGGATAGTAGAATAGAGGTTATTACTGGAAATATTGTTGATTGCGAAGTTGATGCCATTGTTAATGCTGCCAACACTTCTCTTTTAGGTGGAGGCGGAGTCGATGGAGCTATTCATCGTGCTGCCGGTTCCCAATTGCTTGTCGAATGTCGCAGTCTTGGTGGTTGTAAAACCGGAGAGGCCAAAATTACCAAAGGATACAATTTAAAAGCTAAGTATGTGATTCATACCCCTGGTCCGGTTTGGCACGGTGGTGAGAAAGACGAAGATGCCTTACTTTGCGCATGCTATCGCAATTGTATGCACACTGCAAATGAATACAAGCTAAAATCAATTGCTTTTCCTTGTATTTCTACTGGTGTTTATCATTTTCCTAAAAATCGTGCCGCCATTATTGCTCGTGAGACGATCGGGCAATGTTTAAAGGCTGGGTCAACGGTTGAAAGAGTGATAATTGTTGAATTCAAAAGATAAGGAGTAATATGGATTTTTTTGATGTTATAAGCAAGAGGACTTCAGTGCGTGAATATAGTGAAAAAGAAATATCGCGTGAGAGTATTGAAAAAATTATAAATGCTGGGCGGTTGGCCGCGACTGCACGCAACGTTCAGCCATGGCGGTTTGTGGTTGTTACCGGTAAAGAACGGATTCAGCAGCTGGCCAAGCTGGTTTCACCTAATGGCGCGTTTATGATTGGTGCTAGCGCTGCGATAGTGGTGCTATCTGTTGATACTAAATATTATATTGAAGATTGTTCGGCTGCAACGGAGAATATTTTACTTGCAGCTACTGCCCTTGATATTGGAACTTGCTGGATAGCCGGTGACAAGAAAGATTATTCCACTGAAGTTGCATCCTTTGCGCAAGCTGAGGGCGATGAGCGCTTAGTTAGCGTTATTGCTCTTGGATATCCTGCCAAACCAGTTGAACCTAAAGAAAAGCAGAAATTGTCTGAGCTGATTAAGTGGTTGTAAGGGGGGGGTAGTTTTGTAATTCCATTGGTTATTGATTATTGTTCCGACTATTGATAATTTTATGTAAGGATATTCTATACGGGATGGGGCAAGCCCATCCCCTACATATTTTGTATTTTTTATTTCACCAAATATATTTTCCCTATTTTTTGCGTATATGGTTACAGAATAATTTTTAATATTATTTGCGTCCAATTGCTAATTTGTGGGATTACTGGCTATATATTCACGTATTTTGTTTAATGATGTTTTGTTCGAATAATATGGTCATGGTAATTACGTTGCCAAATAGGTTCTTGAGATTGATTGATTTTGATTAATTTTATCTGTAGGGGCCGATGGCTGTCGGCCCTTTATGATATTATTTTGAATTATAACAATTGCGTGAATATGATTAGGCATGATTATGTGTTTAATTTTATTTCGTTTCGAATAATTTCAGAATTTTTTAATTCGTCATCAACAATTAAACCAAATTCATTTAATTTTACATCTATAGAGGGCCGACAGCCATCGGCCCCTACGGATACTTCATTATTTATTATTTCACCAAATATATTTGCGTGTTCATGTGTACATATCGTGATGAAATAATAACCATTCAGGGAATAATCATAATTTTTTAATCGGGTAGATCTTCTGGTTTTAAATTGTTGCATTTGTTGGTTGGGTATAACATTCAAACTCAGCTGCCGAAACCGCAGGTTTTGGTCAGCTGGAGTGCGTTGTTATGTTTTCAATTTTTCATTTCCTCAATTTTTTTAATATTATTAATGCTATTTTTAAACATTTCAAAAGATACGGGATTCAATTCTGGATAAGGGTCCCCATTTTCTTCTAAAATCTGAACAGTAGCTTCCATTCTAACAGTTTTATTGTTATATTGTTCTAGGTTCATACTTTTATAATTGTCAGAATATGGGATAGGTATTTTTTCTGATCCAATGTGCAAAACTCCTGAAGAATATGCACGTAACCCCCCAGGTTTAAGTTGGCTACGATCTTGAAAGGTTCCTATAAGAATGAATTTTCCCGAATTTTCTGTTTTTACGATAGTTTTCCATTTTTCTTCTGTATCGATTATATTATCTTGCGCTAAAGAGCAACCAATAAATAAAATTGAAATAAGTAAAATTAAATATTTTTTAATCATTTCTTTCCTTGTTTTTAAACATAACAATTAATATGCGAAAGTCCAAATTTTTATATTTTATAGGTCTTTTATGTAAATTTAGCACGTTTTTACCTAAAAAGCAAACTTTTTGAATGCTGGGAATCCAGTTTCCAAAGATAATATCAGGATAGGCGAAAATCGCCTATCCTGATAAAGAAAGGAGAAGGTAGATTTAATGCCATGGATTATTTTGGATAATATCATTTTCGATCGATTATCATTATTTTGTAGGGGCGGCAGATCTGCCGCCCTTACAATATTTATTATGCCATGAATATGGTTAGGCATTACAATGTATTGATCTAATTCAACGTGATCATATTGATTTTTTACATTATTTTCCTTCATTATAGAGAATCCCCGAAAATAATCAACCCTGTAACCACAGACAGCAGGACAACTGAAACTAGTTGTCATTTGCATTGCCATTTGTTATAATATAGCCTTATAAATCGGGGTTTATTTTAATTTTTTTGGGATTATTAGGAGGAAATCAATGGAGCAAGTAGCTAGTAAGCCGCATCACCACGTTACGAAACGTGAAGACCGCGTTTCCATCTTCCAAAAAACAGCCTACAGTATGGGATCATTTGCTAATACTGCCCAGGCAGCTTTTATTGGGCAAATGGTTATGATTTTAAACCTTGGCTTGGGCGTAAATCCGGCGATAGTCGGCTTTATTGGCTTTCTTCCGCGTATTGTTGATGCTATATCCGATCCTATCACTGGATACTTTTCAGATAATCTTAGAACACGTTGGGGTCGACGCAGACCGTTAATACTTGTCGGTGCTATTTTAGGCGGTATTTTGTTTGCTCTTATGTTCCAATTGTATAAGGGCAGAAGCGAAATGTTTTACGTTGGTTATTTTTTGTTCTTTCAGCTTTTATTTTTCTTGGCCTTCACAGTATTTTCTATTCCCTGGATCGCTTTAGGCTACGAGATGACGCCGGATTACCATGAACGGACACGTCTGCAGGCAGTCAGCAGTTTTGCTGGTCAGTTACCTTGGTTTATCGCACCTTGGACCTGGATGATTATGCATAATAAAGCCTGGTTTACTGATGGGGTGCATGGAGTGCGAGTTATTGCTATTGTTATCGGTGCTTGCCTTATAATTGGAGGCGTACTTCCTGCTATTTTTAGTAAAGAGTTTTTTACTGATTTACCAAAACCAGATACTAGCGGTGCTAAAAATGTCACAAAAAAGTTTTTTAGTGGTGTAGCTACATCATTTCAGTGTTTGCCTTTTGTAAAGCTTTGCGGTGCTACATTGTTGATTTTTGGCGGGTTTATGCTTGCATCTGCCTTCACTGCCTATATTGTTTTCTACTACATTTTCCAAGGGGCTGGCTCTATGGGCGAGGCTTATTCACAAGGCGGTAAGTTGCTGGGTTGGTATGGTTCATTTAGTGCATTATGTAGCGTGGGAGTAATATTTTTAACTTCATGGCTAGCAACACATATAGGCAAAAGAAAGACTTTTTTTATTACAATCCCTATTTCGATCTTTGGCTATGCCTTAAAATGGATTGCCTATAATCCCAATAACCCTTATCTGTTATTAATTAGCGCTCCTTTTATAGCTTTTGGGTTAGGATCTCTTTTTGTGCTTATGAATTCTATGGTTGCTGATGTTTGTGATCTTGACGAGTTAAAAACTGGAGAACGTCGCGAAGGCACATTTAGTGCTGTTTATTGGTGGATGGTTAAGCTGGGGGTAGCCCTTTCATCGCTTATCTCCGGTTTCTTAATTAACATGGTAGGTTTTGATGTTGCATTGGAATTAAACCAATCAGTCAGTGCTTTATTCTGGATGCGAATCTGTGACGTTGGTATCCCCGTTGTTACTTCGACGATTGCTGTTCTCATTATTGTAACTTTTAAGATCTCTGAGGACAAAGCTTATGATATCCGTGCTCAAATTGAGAGACGAAGAGGAGAAAGACGTCAAGCACAAAGAGAGGCAGATGAGCGACGTGGAAGCGAACGCCGTCACGAAGATTAATCACTAGTTCAACTATGTTTATAAGAGGGGAGACAGAAATGCCTCCCCTTTTTTTGATGTTTTTGTATTATTTTTTCCAGGAGATAGGAGCGAAAGCGATTAAGACAGTGTAGATCTCGAGCCGGCCTAAAAGCATACAAAGAACAAGAATCCATTTGCCGCCTAAAGGTATCCACGCATAATTTTCTGTTGCGCCAATGCCTGATAAACCAGGTCCAATATTACACATCGTTGCGGCCACGGAAGTGAAAGAAGTGGTAAAATCTTCAATAAATAGACTCATTGCAAGTGAACAGACTGTAAAAAAAGCCAAAAAAAGCATAGTAAACCCTAGAATATTTTGTACTTGTTTTTCTGCTAAAGTTTTTTTGGCAATTTTCAGAGGTAAAACTATGCGAGGCTGAATAAGTGCTTTTATCTCACGGAAAGCAGATTTAATAATTACCATGATTCTAATCATTTTTATTCCGCCTCCGGTTGATCCCGCGCATCCTCCAAAGAACATCAGAATAACTAGTAAATAACGGATAAAATTCGGCCAAACGTCAGAATCAGCCGAACAATATCCGGTAGTGGTGGTGATTGAAACTACCGCAAAGGCGCTGTGGCGTAGTTTATCAGAGAAAGACTCGATTCTCGCATCTTCATTTGTAATTTTTTTATCAATAGCTTTTTCGGTTAATGGTTGATTTCGAAAGCTTTGGGCAATTTGGCTTTTTGAATTTACTCCTTTAACGGCAAGAACTGTTACGCTGGCTAAAATTGCAATTAGGATAATAAAGAAATAAAAATGAAATTCACGATTATTTTGTAAAATATCAAACTTACGAAAGAATAGTATCCGATAGTGGATAATAAAATTCATTCCGGCTAAAAACATAAAAACTATAATTACCCATTCTATAAAGGGGCTGTTGTATGCGGCAATTGATGCATTTTTTGTAGAGAATCCTCCGGTGGCCATAGTGCCGAAAGAATGACAGAGAGCATCAAACGTTGTCATACCGCCGATTCGTAGGAAAATTACCTCAAGCAAGGTTAACATTGCATAAGTGCTCCAGAGAATCTTTGCTGTCTGGGCCAGGCGGGGCTTAAGCCGTTCGGCAGTAGGGCCGGGAACTTCACCCTTAAACATTTGATAGCTTGCAATTCCAAAGGCGGGCAATATTGCCAAGGCCAGTGTGATTATACCCATGCCGCCAAGCCAATGAGTAAGGCTTCGCCAAAAAAGTATTCCCGAAGGCAAAATTTCGACATTACTTATTACTGTGGCTCCGGTTGTTGTAAAACCGCTCATTATCTCAAAGTAAGAATCTGTAAAAGCGCTAAGAAAAGTAATTATTGATATGTTTGCGGATTGATGAAGAAAATATGACATCAGCGGTATGGCCCCAAAAAAGGTTAAAGAAAGCCAACTAAAGGTGACGATCGCAAAACCTTCTTTTATGCCGGAATCGCTTAATTCGCTACTGCCAAATGTCTTTAAAATGTTTCCGGTGACGAACGAACTTATTATTGCGATAATAAAACCAACCAGCCGATAGTCTAAAATGGCAACAAGCAAGTGCTTCTGCTTAATTTCAAAAAGTGTAATAGCAGCTGGAATTATAAGAATAAAGGCAAGAATCTCTAAAAGTTTGCCAACCGAAAATATAATGAATTTTTTGTTCACTGATTATTTTTTGTGAATTTTTCTACTTTTGATGCGATTTTGGCACCTAGGTTAGGAGCAAACCATTTTATAACCCAATCGATTTGCTCTTTTTTGCAAAGCACTATTACTTCATCGTTTTCTTCGATTATTGTTTGACCCCAAGGTATAATTATCTGGTTTCCTCTGACGATAGCCCCGATAATAATCGATTTTTTAATGAATTTATCAAGAGTGTTGAGCGCTTTTCCGGCTATCGGACACATTTTGCCTGCCTTTAGACGTTGCACTTCAATATCTGCTGTTTTCAATTTTAAGTAAGAACCAATATGTACCATTTGAATTTTTTCGACAATCATATTTGATGTAATGTCTTGAGGGTTTACTATGTGGTCGATACCTAAGGTGCTAAACAGTTTAATGTATTTATCGTCGTTTCGAATAGCGATTACCATGCTTGCTCCGGCATTCTTTGCTAGCAAGCAAGACATGATATTATCTTCGAAGTCTTCGCCGGCAGCAATAAAGCAATCGGCATGTTCAATGCCGATTTCTTGTAAGACATTAGCATCAGTGCAGTCTCCGTGAAGGATGTCAATTTTATTAAGGCGTGATGCAGCAAAGTGACCGTGTTCTATGTCGGGGTCAACAAGCAAAATTCTATCGGTTAGCGGTCTTAATGCTTCAATAAGGTGAATGGCAGTTAAGGAATCGCCGGAAACTATGATTTTTTTTAGTTTGGTAATTTTTTTATTAACAAGATTACAGAAAGACTTAAATGATTCTCGAGGCATGATTGCAATGATCTCATCGTCGATGAGAAGTTTTTGGTTTCCATGGGGATGGAGGCTCATTCCATTACGGACAATAGCAACAATTAGCATTGGGGAGGTTTCTACCATGTTTTTTATTTGGAGTAAAGTTTTATTAACAATCGGCATGTCTTTGGTGACTCGATATCCTCGCAGTAGAATGTTGTTTGACTGAAAATTAGCAACCTCAGTTACTCCTGGTAACTCTATGTATTGGAGAATTTTCTCAACAACTTCTTTTTCTGGTTCAATAACACTTGTTACGCCCAGTTTATTTAAATCAATACAGGAGCTATTGGCGGTATAAATGTCTGATTTGATTCGGGCGATTCTTCTAGGCACGTTATTCTGCATGGCAAAATTGCAAACAAGTAGATTAATCTCATCGCTGGGAGTTACTGCAATTACCATATCCATCGTTGCAATGTCAGCTTTTATGAGCAGTGACGGATCGGCACCATGTCCGGTTATCGTGAATACATCAAGCTTAGCGCTGATTTCATCACACAGGGACTCTTTTTGCTCAATAACGGTAATGTGGTGATTTAAGCGCAGTAGCCGTTGGGCTAAACTAAAGCCAACGGTTCCGGCGCCGATAATTAGAATATTCATATCTTATTTATTCCATCATATGCTATCATATCGGGTAAAAATGGCAAGTGTAATAGTAAGTTGTCTTAATCTAGCCAGGCAGAATCTTTCTGATGCGGTACTTTCCTATTGTAAAGCAGACTATTCGGCGATATGATTGTAGTATGAAAAAAATCAGTGTTCTCATTGCGGCGTTCTTTATTTCCATCAATATCTTGGCGCAGGATGCACATATCACATATATTAACGAAGTGGATATGGACACAGAAGAGAGCCTTGCGGTTGCACAAGTTCAAATTTTAGCAGTGTTGTGCAATAAATTTCAAAAAGAATGCGATGAGTTTCCAAAAATTTTAGATATCGTACAACAATCCAGTGATTTCATTAGCGAAACTTATTTTTATGATTATCGCTTAACAGATAATGGTTTTCAGATATATGCGCTCTCAACTTTTGATAGAAGAGTTTTTTGGATTGATCAATCTATGACGATGAGGTTAAACGGAGGAGACGGCCCATTGGTGCATTTTAAAAATGAGGAAAATTGAAATTATCTTGAAAACACCATTTTAGGGGATAAAATGGTACCATGATAAGAATTAAATTCCGGGAGGAAGAATGGATAAGGCAAAGATACTTATAGTTGAGGATGAGCAAGAGGTGTTGGCATATTTCAAAGGTAGTTTAGAGCGAAAATTCTTTGCTGATATTGAAACTGCTCAAGATGGGCGCCAGGCCATAGACGCAATTAGAAACAATGACTTTGATTTAGTTATAATGGATTTGAAAATGCCGCAATGTAATGGGTTGGATGTGATGAGAAGAGTTAAGAAAACAAAGGAGCTTCCGGATACGATAATTGTAACTGCTTACGATTCTGGTTTTGTGTCGAAAGAGGCAAAAGAAGTTGGCGCAGTAGATTACATCCCGAAGCCCTTGAACATGGAGGTGTTTCTTTCTAAAGCTAAGGCAATTTTGACAGCTAAGGGATTATTTGTGGAGAAGTAATATGCAAATAAAAGCAGTAAGAATTAATCTATCAATAGGTTGGGTAAAAGAAAATTTCGGTGATGCGGGTTTCAGTAAGATTTTAAATGCCGTAAGCGAAGAAGACCAAAGAATACTGAGTTCCAAGTTTATACCAGTTACTACCTGGGTATCATTTGACACTTACATGCACCTTTTAGCGGCAATAGTGTCGGAGCTAGGTAGTGGCGATGAGTCGATACTTATGCGTCTTTCTGCAGATTGCACTAAAAAAGAACTCAGAGGTGTTTACAGTATATTCATTAAGTTGGGTAGTCCGGAGTTTATAATTAAGCGTGCCGCTTCGATGTTTGAAAAGTATTTCAGTTTCGGTGAGGTTGCCGTTACCAATCTTGGGCACAAAAACATTATGCTTAGATTTTGTGGTTTTGAAAAACAACATCGGCTTATTGAGGTTGCTACGTTTAGTTTTTGCAAGGTGGCCCTAGAGCTTACTGGCGGTAAAAATCCAGATGTTAAACTTGTTAAATCTTTAGCTGATGGTACAGGTTATTTTGAGCTTGCCTGTACATGGAGTTAAATGAGTCCGTTAATCATAAATGCTATTATTTTCGGTACGGGGCTGCTTGTTCTTATTTATAGCTCCGATTGGTTTATTCAAAGTTCGGTAAGGCTTTCCTACCTTCTTAAATTATCACCACTATTTATCGGTTTAGTTATTGTGGCTTTCGGTACGAGTGCGCCGGAAGGCGGTGTTGGTATTATGGCAGCAATACACAATCGTGAGGGTATTGCGTTGGGTAATATTATTGGCAGTAACATTGCAAATATTGGACTAATCCTTGGTGTGTGCGCTTTGATTAGTCCGCTAAAAGTGAACAAAGATGCCCTTCGGCGTGAATTGCCAATTATGATCGCGGCCGTGTTGTTGCTTTTTGTATTAAGTTTTGATTTAGTGCTGAGCCGCAGCGATGGACTAATTCTTCTTGCTTGTTTCTTTGCATTTTTAATTACATCTTACAAAGGTGCTAAGGAATTTTTTGATCCTTCTGAAATCGAAGGGTTTGAATTTAGAGCCATTTTCAAAAAGTCTAATACCATTAGGGTGGCGTTTTTTATTTCTTTCCTTTCATTGTTGGGGGTAGTTTTAGGTGCAGACCTAATGGTGCGCGGTGGGGCGAATCTTGCAAAATATTTTGGCGTAAGCCCATGGGTTATTGGTATTACTGTTTTTGCCATAGGTACATCTTTGCCGGAATTGGCAGCTTCTCTTGTTGCCGCACAAAAAAAGATGAGCAGTATAAGTGTGGGTAATGTTGTTGGCAGCAACATTTTTAATATTCTTTTGGTTTTAGGAGTGGTAGCCTGCATAAGGCCGATTCACATTGATGCATCAATTTTGCGTTTTGAGCTTCTGGTGCTATTGCTTTTTAGCGTAGTTGCTTTTGTGTTTATGAAAACAAGACACGGAATAGGCCGACGCGAAGGGGCCATTTTCTTTTTAGGGTATTTGATATTTTTGATTATTTTGTTTAAGTAAGAGTCATAAGATATAGGTTTTGAGTCGTAAAATTTTTTGTATTTTGAGCCTTATTGCTTATGACTATATGAAGGGAGGTAGTAATGGGTATATTATTTATTATTATTTTGGTGTGTTTGCTTGCTATACCGATTGGGATCTATAATAAGTTAATTGGTCTTCGCCAGAGGGTAAAAAATGCTTGGGCACAAATTGATGTGCAACTAAAACGTCGTCATGATTTGATACCAAACCTGGTTGAAGTTGCCAAAGGCTATATGACTCATGAACGAGAGACCTTAGAGAAGGTTATTCAAGCAAGAAATATGGCGCAATCCGCCCAAGGCGTTAAGGGCAAGGGCGAAGCAGAGAACTTTTTATCAGGTACGTTAAAATCTTTATTTGCAGTTGTTGAAAGTTATCCTAATCTTAAGGCAGATTCTCAAATGCTTTCTTTGCAAGAGGAGCTCACAACTACTGAAAATAAGATATCTTTTGCCCGTCAACACTATAACGACGAAAATATGCGTTTCAATACCCAGATTGAAGTATTTCCTTCAAATATTATTGCAGGCACGTTTAATTTTACGAAGGGTGAGTTTTTCGAAATAGAGGACCAGTCTCAAAAAGAAGCTCCTAAAGTGCAGTTTTAAAAACCAAAGACAGGGAATCAAAGACCAAAGACAAAAGACCAAAGACAAAAGACCTCCCGCCAAAGGCGGGACCGGATCGACCAAGGGCTCTTTACCAAATAAAATATAGTCTGCTGTCTATGGTCTGTGGTCTATAGTCTTTAAACCGAAGGTTTAAATAATGTCTTTCTCATTTATCGATATTGAAGAACGTAAAACCAAACAAATCTTCTTTTTGTTTATCTTTCTGGTTTTATTCTATTTTTTTAGTGCGTGGATTTTAACTATTGTTGCCAGGGGAATGGTTCTTTTGCGGATAAAAAAAGCTGTAAGCACCGTACAGCTTTTTACTCTTTCCCCTAAAGTTTTATTTTATATTTTCAGTATTTCGCTTGTTGTGGGAATGTTCCATTGGTTTTATTCAACGCACGCAAACTTACCGCGAATAATTAAAACACTTAAAGCTCAGAATATCGACAAAGAAGATAAATACCATAAAATTTTGCGTAATGTTATAGACGAAGTAAGTGTTGCAACGGGGGGCCGGCAAATTGGCTGCGTTGTTATTCCGGTTTACGGAATGAATGCCTTTTCAATTGCTGATTTTTCAGGTAATTCTGTTATTGGTGTAACTGAAGGGCTTTTGTCCCGCTTAACTAGAGCGCAACTCGAAGCGGTTATAGCGCATGAAGCGGCACATATCGTAACCCAAGATACGTTAATTAAAACAGTTGCTGTTTCTTTGTTCAGTATTTATGGATCTATTCGGTACGCTCTTGCAAAGGGTATGCGAGGCGCTGGTCGAGGTAGTCGCGGGGGAGCAATAATTTATATGGCAGTGCTCTATGGGGTTGCATCAGCTCTTTATTCGGTGAGCAAACTGATCGGCATGTTTATTTCACGTCAATGTGAGTATCGCGCTGATGCGGTTGCAACAAGGCTTGTGCGTGACCCTTTAAGCTTGGCGCAAGCTCTGCGCAGAATAAGCATCGGGTGGCGGGCTGGTGGTATGGGCTATGATTCTTTAGAGAGCCTTTTTATTATTAATCCAAATTTTAGTAAATTAGACGAAGAAGAAGGTGCACTTTCAAATATGTTTTCAACCCATCCGCCAGTGATGCGTCGCATTGGCACTCTTTTAGATATGGGTCATAGTGATTTTTCTGCTTTGAAAAAAAATGAAGGGACCAAAAGGAAGCGTTATACTGACATAAGAGTTGCGAAAGTGCGAGAGCCTAAGTGGTTTGTGGCTGATGGGGGAAAATGGAGTGGACCATTTCCGATACATGAAATGCTAACGATGGGGACCCTTCGTTTTGATAGTTTTATAAGGCCGGAAGGAACGGACAAAACCATGCTTTTATCGGATGATAAAAATTTAGTTGATAAGCTAAAGCAAAAGGCGCCCACTGGCACTAATACTTGTCCGCGCTGTGCGCAATCTTTAAGTAAGGTTTTATATGAAGGAGTTCCAACCTTACAATGCACTATTTGTCATGGAATGTTTGTTAGCGATGATAAGATGGCCCGTATCGTTACCAGAGAGGAGCAAGGGTTTCCGCAGGAAGTTATTCGTAAGGCTAAATTAATTCAAGAGGCAGGAAAGAAGCTTCATGCTTCATCGGTTAGAATGAAACACGAGCTGCTATGCCCTAAATGCGGCGAGGTGATGGTGCGTCATTTTTATACTTTCGCTTATCATGTGGAAGTTGATACTTGCTCGCGTTGTCATGCTACTTGGTTTGATGTCGATGAGCTTGAAATTGTTCAATATATGGTTGAAAATGCCCGCAACTCAAATAATTTGACTTAAAAGCAATATAGGATTATACTAACAATTCCTTATGAGTTATAAAGCTTTTGCACTACAATATCGGCCCCAGATTTTTGATGAAGTTATAGGTCAGGAAAACGTGGTAGCTACGCTTAAAAAGGCCATTGAGAGTAAGCGCGTGCACCATGCCTATCTTTTTACCGGCCCCAGAGGGGTGGGTAAAACATCTTTAGCCAGGATTTTAGCTAAATCACTTAATTGCGATAAAGGACCAACAACCAAACCGTGTGGTCAATGCGTTAGCTGTGTGGATATCACTAAAGGAGTGTCTTTAGATGTTATTGAGATTGATGGTGCTTCAAACCGTGGGATTGATGAAATACGCGCATTAAGAGAGGCAGCAAAGCTTTCACCGGCACACGCCCACTATAAAATATATATTATTGATGAAGTACACATGCTCACTCAAGAGGCTTTCAATGCGTTACTTAAAACGTTGGAGGAGCCGCCTGAGCATGTAAAGTTTATCTTTGCGACTACTCATCCTCAAAAAATTATTCCAACAATTCTTTCTCGCTGTCAGAAATTTCAATTTAGTTTACTTACGATTGAAAAGATAGTTGAGAAATTGCACAAGATAATTAAAGTTGAGAACTTAAAGGTAGATGAAAATTTAATATACGTTGTTGCCCGTGCGGCGGCAGGAAGCATTCGTGATGCTGAGTCGCTTCTTGATCAGATTGCACCGGTTGTTGCCCAGAAGGCGGCAGTTGATGATCTTCTTGGTTTTTTGGGGATCATGAACGAAGTAAGTCTTAATCAGGCAGTTGAAGCTTTGGTTAATAGAGATCTATCATTTTTGTTAGGTTTTATCGATAACTTAATTAAAGATGGAAAAGATTTAGGAGTGTTCTTTAACGGTTTAATTGAAAGCTTGCGCAATCTGCTTCTTGCGAAAATCAGCGAAAAAAACTTTAACAATCTAGTAGAAGTTTCACCAAATAGTAAAGAGTTTTTTCTTAAAACATCAAGAAACATTACCATTGCCGAAATTCTAAAAGTAATTGATTTACTTATTGAAGCAAAAGAACTTTCTCGCAGGCTCAATACCGTGAGAGTCCCTTTAGAGCTTGCTTTTATAAAATTTGCGATACCTAGCGAGGACATGGTAATGCCGGTTAAGCCAGCTAAACCAAAAGTAAAACCTGAAATTAGCGAGGAAAGGTTAAGCGTTGAATTAGGCGATGAGTTTGAGCTAGAGCTGGATAATCTTGATTTAGAAGAGGCAGCCGCAGTTGACGTGAGAACAATTGATAAACCGCTGGCCAAAGAAGATAATTCAATACTGCCTGAGATTAAGACTAAGTGGGAGAGCATTCTTTCTCAAATGCATAAGATAAGGGCAGCAATTGCCTCACACCTTTCATTCGCTCAGCCTTTTTCATCGCAGGGAAATTTTGTTAAGGTTGCTTTTGGTGAAAAAGATTATTTTCATAAGGAGATTGTCGAGAAAGAGAAAAATCGCAGCTTTGTAGAGAATTTTATTACTGAATTTTTAGGCAGAGATGTAAAAATCAAATTTGCTTTGGAAGATATCGCGCCAGTTGATTTTAACCTTCAGTTGCAGGATGATGAAGAAGAGGTGAAAGTTGATGGTGGTGTGCAAGCTTCAGGCAGCCCTGATGATTTTATAAATAATATCCTAGATGCTTTTGGCGGCCAGCTCCACACAGACGATTAATAGACACGAGTAATCAATAACCAAGATATAAGATGCAATAACCAAATAATAATCAATCACCAAATTCAAATAACCAAACTGTTTGATTATTGAGTATTGGATATTGGGATTTGTTTGTGATTTGTATCTTGTAATTTGTATCTTGTAATTCTTAAAAGATATGGCATTTCCTAAAATTTTCAATGACTTAGTAGATAATTTTTCTCGTTTTCCGGGGATTGGCAAGCGTTCCGCAGAGCGTATGGCTTTTTACCTTTTAAAAATGCGACCCACCGATGTAGAAAATTTGGCCAAAAATATTGCAGACATGCATAAGTCAATAAGACCCTGTAAGCTTTGCAATAATTTTACGACCGATGATGTTTGCAGTATATGTTCAGATCCAAAGAGAAATGCCCAGGAAATTTGTATTGTTGAAGAACCGAAAGACATTATGGCAATCGAGAAAACTTCTCACTATCGGGGGCTTTACTACTGCCTGCTTGGTTCTCTTTCGCCGCTTGATGGTATGAATATAGAGGATTTAAGCGTTGGTAAGTTGCTTAACCGCTTGCAAAAGGGGCAAATAAAAGAGGTTGTGATATCAACTGATCCCGATAACGACGGAGAATTAACCGCTCAATATTTAATTGAGAAGATATCACCGTTTAAGATTAAGATTTATCGTATTGCAATCGGTATTCCCTTAGGTACTCAAATTGAGTATATTGATTCGGCAACTCTTGGTCAGGCACTTTTAGACAGAAAACAAGTTTAGTTGAATATGTTACATAATAACCAAATATCAAAATGCAACATTTATAAAATCCGAAGCACGAAATCCCTGCCTGCCGGCAGGCAGGCGAAAAACGAAACAAATTCGAATGACCAAAACTCTAATTTTCAAAACAAGATGATCTGTTCGGGTTTATAATTTTTATCATTAGAATTTCGATATTGTTCCGAATTTCGATATTGTTTCGAATTTCGATATTTGGATTTCGTATTTGTTTGTGATTTGTATCTTGTAATTTGTATCTTGCCCGCCGGCAGGCGGGTTTCTTGGTAATTCGATATAAGGAGGTATTTATGTGTAAGGTAGTTGTTCTTATTATGATGATTATTGTTTTATCTGGATGTAATCCCATAGCCTCTTCTACTGCACAAGATGGTTTAAAGCAAGCTAAGGCTTGTGAGGACAACGCAAAGCGTGTATATCACTATTACCATGATTTAGAGATATACTGGGATCTCAAAGCAAAGGTATATGTTGTATTTGATGATGGGGCGTGGGTAAAAATGCCCGTGCGTCCAGTAATTCTTACAACAGATTACCCGTATGTAGTTATCGACGATGCACTTGATCCATGGCTAAACCACAGCCACTACAAAGACAAATACCCGTTTTAATTTCTTAATGACGACGGTACCTTCTTCGACGCGATAAAGATGACTTTTTCTTCTTGCATGTGGTTTTCCAATACCCTCCGGTTTCAACTCGATATTTAACATAGTGGCCACCAGTTATTACTTTGCCATAATGTGTATATTCAATATGGCGGGGAACATACTTTTTGCGCCAGGAATATTGTGGTACCCATATTTTTTTGCAGCATTTGCGATGGTGACGGCGGCTGTTATAAGTGTAATTGGTGTAATCAGTGTAATAACCATTGTAATTGCTGCTGCTGTTCTTTTCTTTGCGGCTATTGCCATTGACGCCGGCAATAGCGCCAAATACATCAATTCTGCCTCTGCTGAGAAGGCGTAACCCTTCTAATCCGGCGGCAACTTTACCGAATTTATCCCAATCACTGGCGTAAAGCGGACTTGCGATTACCAAAAACATTAATGCTAAAGCTACCTTTTTCACTGAGCTCTCCTTTTTAAGTATATTTGTCAATAATAATCCCCATCTTAAATTTGCCACCTTCAACCATTAGACGCAGGAGATGAAAGAAAAGTCTACTTTACTTATTATCTTTTTTGGATAAAATGAGAATCGTCCATTATGTAGTCTTTTTAGACATCATCTGCGTCTAATGATCGGATACATGGATAATAATTCAAATAACAAAAGGGAGGAGATAATGAAACGATTAATGGTTTTTCTATTATTAGTTGCCGTGCCTTTTAGCGGATACACTTATCAACGAGAGTATCAACAATCATATGTTACCTTAGATAAGGGCAGCTCGATGACCCTAGGTAATCATCGGATAGAATATCTTGGTGAGTATGGCGATAAAGCGCATTTTATGGTTAGTTCGTCACAATCGCTATTTTCTACGATTTTTGGTCTTATCGTTGGTAAGGAAAAGAGCTTAGGCATAAGCAAAATGGAAATCAAAGATACAATGGAATTTGCCAAAGCTACTCTAATTTTAGTTGATTTCAGCCAGTATAGTGCGGTTTTTAATGTAGGTGAGTTAAGAGATCGTGATCATCTTGATGATTTTGAAGAAAAGAAGGAGCATCACAGAAAGAATAAGCACGATCCTCTTGATGACATCGCAAAGTTTCAAAAGTTGCGCAAGCAAGAAGCGATAGATCGTTTTGAATTCAGATCCAAGAAGCGTCAAATTTTGGAGATGGATGGAAAAAAGAAAGAAACAGTCTATCTGAGTCCGTATATTTTTAATCAACTTAAAAAATTAAAAAAATTAAATGATCAGGGAGCGATAGATCGTTTTGAACTCAGAGCAAAGAAAAGAGAGTTATTCGCTAAGTCTTATACTAGCGGCAAGAAAAAGCATAAAAAGGAGAAGTATACTATCTTTAGGGCGCTGCGAGAACTGAAACAAGCATATGAAGAAGGCGTCATCGATCGATTTGAGTTCAGAACCGAGAAAAGAGAAATTCTTGATTTGTATTAGGGAAGTTTGATTTACTATTTGACAAATTTTTGATTGTAAAGTATACTTAACACGTGTAAGGTTTACTTAACAATTACAAATTATGGAGAAATCACTAGATAACATTCTTAATACAAACGCTAAAGTTAAAATCGTGCGATTCTTTACTTTTTATCGCGAAGATTTTATGGCCTGCGGTCGGGAAATCTCTAGAGCAATTAAGCTTAGCCCTCCTGCAACTCACGCTGCGCTTAAAGAGCTATATGAGTATAGTATTCTTAACCGCGAAATAAAAGGAAAACTTCATCTATACCGATTAAACGTCAAAAGTCGATTAGTAAAAACAATACTAATGCCTGCCTTTCGTAAAGAAGATTCTTTTTTAAAAGATGCTATAAGCTTCATAACTGCGGCTATTCGAAAACATAAAATTTCCAACAAACTAGCTTCAGTTATGTTTTATGGGAGCCGACACACAAAGCAAGCCACCGAAAAAAGCGATGTTGATATAGCTATTGTTGCAAATAACATAAAAGACTTGCCCCTCATAGAAGAAATTTTTATTGAAAAAATATCTTATGATTTTGATGAATATTTTCAGGTACGCCTTGATCCCTATATCAAAACCAAAAAAGAATTTATTAACCGTTTAAAAAAGAGGCTTTCTCCTGTTGCGTCACTTATAAAATCTTACTCGGTGATTTACGGAGAAGATCCTTTGGACTGGATATAACATATGGGACCAAAGAATATAAGAACCAGACAAGAAGATCCCGCGGCATCATACCAATATCTTAAAAAGGCCGAAGATAATTACGAAGAAATGATTTCTGCCTTGAACCATAAGAACTACAATGCCGTAGGAACATTAGCCATACAATGCGTTATTTCTTCAGCTGATGCTATCTGCGTCTATAGATTAGGCACAAGGTCCATCTCTCAAGACCATAAAGATGTTTGCGACCTTATGGCGACTGTATCTTTACCTGGTGACAAAGAAAAAAGCGTTGCTCTGAAAAGGATTATTGCCAAAAAGAACGCCATCCAATATGACTGCCGTAGTATTCACGAAAAAGAAGCCCACGATGTAGCAAAATCTACTAAAAGAATATTCGAGTGGGTTTTGGCTAATATAAAAAAGAAATAGATATTTTTCAAGTTTGCGCTTTACTTGACGATAAAATGCAAATAGGTTATAATTTAAAGACTTTTCGTTCTCTTAAGATTTGGTGATTCCCCGGTAGCTCAATTGGTAGAGCGGTTGGCTGTCAATGAGACTATAATTTTTCAGGCCAAAAACGGCAGAAAAATTATATAGCCGAATTGATCCTGAGTGAAGGAGACCTTAGGTCGACTGAGTCGAAGGATCTCGGTGCATGGCAGCCTCTACAGGAAACTGTAGAGTGAAGAATCAGGTGAATTCAGGGAAACCTAAGTTCGTAAGAATATGGCAATCCTGAGCGAAGCTCCGATTATTCGGAGAACGTGCAGAGACTATCCCGCGAGGGAGTAGCCCCCGAAATTTCGGGGTCGAAGCGCCTGATACCGTATCCCGCCCATGGCGGGACGGTAATGATATAGTCCAGTCTTTAAGGAAACTTAGAGGGTAACTGTAACCAATAGGTCGTAGGTTCGAGCCCTACCCGGGGAGCCAGAATAATATCGGGAAGCGTTTAGTATTATGGCTAACGCTTCCCGTTTCTTTTTGTAGGGGCAGAAAGAATCACAACGCCATTGTTATTAACGCAAAAAGGCGTATAAAAGTAGAAATTTCAGAGGAAAATTAAAAGGCAGTCGCAAGAAAACGCGGCTGCCTTTTTTTATTTATGCCTAGTGGCAACACTGACAAGTATAATTAATGAGAGGCGAAAAGATGGCGAATTCCCAAGTAGCCAATCATCAAAAATCGGTTTTATTAATCATAAGGGATACCTTAGTTTGCACTCTGGTATCCCTTTTTTATTGTCTAAAGACAGGAGGTAAATTGTGAAGATTAAACTCGAAGATAACCTTGCATGGAACAAGAGGCAGATAATTCTAGAGGCGTATAGGCGGTATTTGTTGGGAGATTATGAGTGGACATTGTTTTTCAACGCTAATTTTAGAAAGTTTGTCTCTTACGAGACAGCCAAGAAAGAGTTTAAGCGGTTCATAAAATATCTCAATAAGAATGACGAAATATACTTTGATAGTTTTGTTCGGTGTCTTGTGTTTTATGAAAGGCACAGTACATCGTCAGCCGGAATACATATTCACGCTCTTATCGATCGAATCGATCCCAAGCATGCAGAGATAATCAACAATAAAGCAAAAAAGTTTTTCGGAGGTACTTCGTTAGTTGAAGGATATAACCCGTTAGGGGGAGCTTCGTATTACCTGATAAAGAAAATCGGCACAAAAGATCTAGTCGCACAAGAGTTTTATATTATAAACTCAAAGGTTAGGCCGTAACTATTTCAAATGTTTTATTGACACGCAGAAAATGCGATGGTTTATATATTGATGTTGGGGGTAGGGGGTCCCCAACACATTAAACCATTACGAAAATGCATAGTAAAATTATAGAAAACCTAGAGCACGACATGATTAACGTTAAGCAAGCGATGGAACAACGCGGTCTAAACGTAGATTTTCCTAAACTTGATAAATTAATCCAGAAAACCTTGCAAGAGAAGAACGGAATTGAACAAGAACTCAAGCAAATACTCGGTATTCAAGGTGAGGTTAACTTCAATAGTTCAAGGGATGTTGCCGATATTCTATTCAAGGTTTTAGGGGTTAATCCTAAGAGGACGAGAACAGGCCGGTACAGCACTTCTCGGAGAGTGCTTAAAGGCGTCAATAACCCCCTTACCGATAAAATTGCAACCTACCGCAACCTAGAGAAACTCTTAAGCTCTCTGAAGGCAATTCATAAAGCTACTGATAAAGCTAAAGGTAAGATATTCTGTAGGTACATAGATACATGCATGTCAGGACGATTATACACAAAAAGCTATAGTTTCCAAAGTATCCCTGAAGTGGCTAGAGGTATCATATGCGCAGATGGTGGTCATTCGTTCATCATAGCAGATTATAATAGCTTTGAACTGAGAATACTTAGCGCTCTCTCTGATGATGTGTATTTCAAGGAGTGTTGGGCTAAAGGGTTGGATTTACATAGGAAAGTTGTTGCTGACATGAAGGGGGTTCTGTATGATTCCGTTACTGATAAAGAACGTAAGCTAGGCAAGACGCTTAATTTCGGATTGGCGTATGGACAAGAAGCCAATGGTCTAGCCAGAAACCTACATATATCAATAAGCGAAGCCCAAGAATTAATGGACGTATATAAATCTAAAATACCTGAGATAGAAAGTTTTAAGTCAGAAACAATTAAGAAAGCACGCTCTACAGGTTTTACTGAAACTTATTATGGGCGTAAGAGATTTCTTCTTGATATAAATGCTTCCAACATAACTGATCGTAAGAAAGCTGAAAGGCGGGCTGTTAACCATTGCATTCAGGGCACTGCTGCAGATATTCTTAAATTCTCCCTAGTTAAACTTCATAGTGAAGGTTTCAAGATAAGCGCTACAGTTCATGATTCAGCACTTGTTATAGTTCCCGATCTTGAAATTGATAAGAGCTTGCAAAGAATTAAAGAGATCATGGAGATAGAAATTAAAGGTATGAAATTTACCGTTTCTTGTAAGATAGGTAAAACTTGGGGAGAATGTTACTAAAAGTAATACCGAATAAGGCAGAATGGCTTTAGTTTATCGATGTAGCGACTTTAATAGGTAGGTAAACAATTTTACCTTTTAAATCTGTAAAAACCCAATCTAGGGGTAATGTAGGCTCAAATAGTTTTTAGCTTGTCTGATAGTAAGGAGGGTGATAAACTTTAAGTGTTCATATAATTAGGTGTAATTTAATTTTGCCATAAGACAGGGTTTGGCCCTGTTAACCGTTAAGTGTGGTGGAGTTGTTGGTTCCTGTAATTACGGGGAGAATGCAGCTCTATCGGATTTACTTAACGGTTGTCGGTAGTAGAAATGCGCTCCCCCCTTTTTTTGGGGAGGGCGGAAGGAGGAATTATGGAGAAGAAAGTTTCAATAATATTGATTTTTGTAGCTACATTATTTTGCATAGGGTGTGGACTTGTTAGTTATACAGGACCCATTACAGGTGATAAAGTCAGTATTTATCAATATCGCAGAGAAGTGTATGTAGCGAAGCACCCAGAATTATTTGCAGATGAACAGACAAAAATTAGAGTTTGCGAAGGCCAGGTATGGATCGGGATGTCCAAATCGGATCTAAAGGTAGTCATGGGGTTGTGGTCTTATCCTGAAATTAACAGGACTGTTACGTCTTATGGTGTTTTTGAACAAGTAGTTTATAACGGTAGTTATTATTATTTTGAAGACGGGAAACTAACCGCATGGCAGAATTAGCATGAATCACACAAAAGGAGGTTGTAGATGATACCATCAATCGGGATGATGATAGGGTTTTATGTGACTACGAGAATGATTTCGTTTTTGACAAGGTCGGGAGACCGAAAAGAAGGCATCGTTGTGAAACTTCTCGCGATTATTACAATAATTGTAACAGTTATTTGCGTGTTTGACTTGCTTTTGAGAGGATCTGTATAAGTATTTTGTAAATACGGAACATCAGGGTAATGGGTTTATGGATACTTGTACCATTACTTTGATAGCTGAATTTTAACCCGTGGCAGGAGTAGTTAATACGTCTTATTGCGCTCAGACATATGCCTTTATTCCTGTTTTTCTGATTCGTTTTCTGGCTTGCTTTCTGATTTATTATCGTCAGAACTCACCGTTTCAGAATCTGTAGAATGATCAGACGCTGTCACTAGCGTTGGATTGCCGAGAACAGACGGTTGTTGAGTTTTTTCAGGTTCCTGTGACGGTTCCTGAGGCTGGGCACTATTATTTTTTTCGTTGTTAGGCTCATTGTCTTGTTTTTGCTCTTCTTCTTTTTCCTGGTCCATGTTCCTTATCATTTTTACTTCCTCCCTTTTTTCTTTACCGGTCAATAGACAGGTGGGTGTTTTTATAAAAAATAAAACCACAAAAGATATAATAATTGATATAATCCCGTTACGAATATAGTTGACGAGAATCTTGAAAAGCTTGTGCCTTTCTGATCCCGAAGTCATGTTATCATTAAAAGCTGTAATATAATTTTGGGTAAGATCCTGAAGAATATCACTTTCGTTTGTTTCATCTTTGTTTTTCTTTTGCAGATCTATGATTGCCTTTTGAATGTCTGCCTCCATAGACGGTAGCTTATATTCTTGGAGCCTCAAAAAATGTATAACTCTGCCTAGAGCCCTTAAGAAGCTATATGCACCCAGGATCGAGGGGGTTAAGAGTGGTAAGAGCAACCATGGCTCTAATTGTAATTTAAATATAGCATTAGCCAGATAGGCAGTGAGGGTTAACAAAAAACCTATAGCAACAAGCACATTGGCTATCTTTGTGTTTATGTCTCTTAGTAAAGCAGTTTGGGTGTCATATTGTTTTTCTGCGTAGTGGAATAAATAAGTATCGATTTCTTTCATGGCTTTATTATAGTAAGAATGAAACAGGTGTCAATAAAACAAACCCTTTGTTATATAAGGTGTAGTGTGGAGATCAAAAACAGCGAAAATGCCGGGCCAAGAAGTTCTTGATTATGCCGGAAACGGATTTATAATAAAAATAGAGGCAAGAACATGCAAAGGGAAACATGGCGAAAATAACAAGCACAAAAGATATTATAATGCTATTGCTTTATGCCAAAGGATATAAGGGGCAAAAGAACGAACCGATACGAACACGCATTCGTATGGTAAAAATGGTTTTCTTGTTTCAGAAAGAAATCCGTGCTAAGTTCAATTTGGAAAAAGCCATTCCGGACTCTGCTTTTCCTGACTTCCAGCCGTATGACTATGGACCTTTTGCGGATCAAATCTACGCAGACCTAGAGTTTTTAGTTAACCTTGGCTTTGTAAATCCGCGGCCTTCGTGTTCGGACAAGGAGGCAGAAGAAGATATGTGTGAGTATGAATATTGGCAGGTGAGTTCAGGAATAGCAGGTGGTTCTGATAACGAGCGCAATAACGCAGTTGAATTTTCTTTAACGAACAATGGTTTAAATTTTGTTAAAGATGGCAATTTGGGAAATTTAACAGCAGAGCAATGGGAGGGTGTTCATACTTTTAAATGTCGTTGCTTAGAGATCTCTTTGTATGCTCTGTTGAGATATGTTTATACAAAATATCCTAAAATGGCAACAAACTCCAAAATAGCGGAAAGGATTTTTAAGAAGCGCAATGTGTGAACGAACCCTTGTGGATAGTGCTTATAAACGATTGACGCAACATTTCTCAATGGATGTGTGCCGTGAGGTTCCTGTGTTGGGGAGGTTTGCGGATCTAGTTTATATTGAAAATAATACAGTTGTTGCCATAGAGTTTAAGCTTTTCAATTGGCGCAGAGCGATACGACAATCATACGACCATAAATTAGGAGCAGACTTTTCTTACGTGTGTATGCCCAAGCGCAAAATTACGCAAGAAATGAGGAGAGCCCTCAAATCAGCAGGAGTTGGTCTTAAGTTTTATCGCGAGGACGGACGGTGGCCATTTGAAGAGGTTATATCAGCACCACGCTCTAGAGAAATTTGGCGAGTAGGAAAAACATGGATAAAAAAGTATATCCAAAAAAACAAACAAGACGTTCAGGAAGCATGAAGCCAATAGCAGGATTTCATTTAGTACGGTTTGGAACAGCCGCTGATCAGAAGTTTTTGCTAGGCAGTCTTTTGGCCACCTATGATCAGCTTATTGTGAATGCAAACATTATGGCATATATGACAAGCGCGATAGCTATGTTTATTTCCACAAAGGCAAAAAATAAGCCGTATATAATAGACCCTCAAACGCATGCCTTTCAGCATGATTTGAGCCTTATAGAGTCTCAATCTGAAAAATCAAAAGGGCAAATAAAGAAATCAATTAAAAAATTAATAGATGCCTTCGGTGAGCCTGTAGAAACGAGCATACTTAATAAAAAACGACCACTTATTCCCAAAGATTTTAAAGATTCGTCAGTAACACGGGGGTTTTGTCAGAGAGTTATTAACTTTCAGCTGGAAACCGTTTCTAGGGAATTGGAAGGATCCGATGCTGCAAAGTATTACAGATATATCGGGCTAAAAGTGTCGGATATGTTTTCTCCGACAACTATTGTAGCACCATATTTTTACTTATTCGAAAGTGAATTTAAAAAGTGGTTGCAGGTAAATGTAATGTGTTCTAAAATTTCTAAGAAAATTTTAAAGGCAAAAAAGAAACCTTTGGCAAGCCAAATTGTTATATCTCAGGATATCTTAATAGATAATGAAAAAATTGATATGCTCGTAGAAGAATATGCAAAAGTTAAGCCGGACATTTTCTTATTGTGGGTAGACGATTTGTATGAACAAGATGCTTCGGCCATAAAGCTAGAAGCCTTAATTAATTTAATTAATAGGCTAGGGCAAATTGCTCCAGTAGCAAATCTGTACGGGGGATTTTTTTCCGTGGCTTTAGGCAAAAGCGGGATAACGCCAAATCTAGTAGGGGTCGCACATAGTTTAGAATACGGTGAATATCGTGGAGTTGTTCCTGTGGGTGGAGGCTTTCCTGCGGCAAAATTTTATTTTCCACAACTACACACGCGACTTCTTTTCCGCGATGCCCTTCGTGCCCTTCGTGCTGTGGGGGGTTCAAAAACAATCACAGGATATTATAAAACGGTTTGTAGTTGTAAAATGTGTAAGGATATTATAAAAAATAATCCGGAAAGTGAATTTAAAGAATATGGAGAAATGAAGCATTCTGCAAAAGGCAAGCCATACCCGGCTACCGAGACAAAAAACAAGACTGTGACACATTATATGTGGTGCAAGAAACGGGAGTATCATAACACGCCGACCATAAAAGAAATTGTTAGAAATCTTAATAAAACTAAAGGCACTCTAGAAAAAGTTCTTGGGCCAGACGGTGTTCGACACTGTATTGTATGGGCCAAGGTGCTAAACCAACATTTCAAACTGAAGTGAGAACAGCCCTACCTACCAAGACAGTTTATGTATTCGGAGCAGGATTCTCGTATGGTGCGGGGTTTCCCTTGCAGCGACTCATTTTAACTAAAGTTTTTTCCCAAAAGTTTGATATATTGTATGGCGAAAGTCTTGTTCGGAGAAAAGAGCTCAGAGAATTTATTGATCAGATATTTTATCCCAACGCCCTACCTAGTCTAGAAGACTTATTTACATTGCTAGATCAAACCATAGCGCAACGACGTAATTGTTTTGATTATTCTTGGAAAGAGTTAGACAGTATTAGAGACGATTTGAAACGGCTTATTTTAACTGTATTCCATGAAGCTTCTTTACGTTCAGAAACTACCGGTGATAAATTTTATGATTCTTTAGCAAGTCATTTTGTTAAAGAGACGATAAAAAAACGGTCAAGAGGAAATAGGCTCAGCGTAATATCTTTGAATTGGGACTCTTTGCTAGAAGACTCTGTGTATAAAATTACCAAGAAAACAAAAAACAAAAAGCAACAAATCAGCACAGATTTTTGTTGTTGCATTTTGCGACTAAAGGAAGATTGTGACGGGATAGCCATTCCGCCTGTTAATCAAGAGGAAAAAAACAGAATAAAAATTCTTAAACTACATGGCTCCATTAATTGGCTTTTTTGTCCCAACTGTAACAGGATGTATACAGGGTTAGGGGCAAATGAGGGGCGAAAACTGTACGTGCAAGATAGTTTTTGTAAGCATTGTCTAGGGCACACAGTAAGAAGAAAAAAGAACAAACACGTCTTGCAACCGTATATTATTACGCCGACCTTTGAAAAGAATTTTGATAATATTCATATAAGGACAGTATGGTATAATGCTTACGCAGAATTAGCCACAGCGGATAGGGTTGTTTTTGTGGGGTATTCTTTGCCAGAAGCCGACTATCACCTAAGAACGCTTCTTAGACGGGCGATACGACCAAGCGCATGCATTGATGTCGTTCTATCTCCAAAAGACAAGCCATTTTATGCACGATATGCTAAAAAACGAGACATAGCACAGGATGGATCCACTACTAAGCGATATTATGATTTTTTTGGTATTGCTAGGGTTAAAACGTACTTCGGAGGTACTAAGAACTATTTTAAAAAATACGTTATCGGCAAGAACTAAACATTTTTTTAAAAATCTTTAACTTTTCCAGCCATAAATCATTACCCATCTTGCAATATGCACTCTCCCTGACACTGTTTCTGATCTGCCTTAGGCAACTATTTCAACACGAAACTTGACATTTTAATTCCTCGATGGTTTATCTATTGTATTGGGAGGGTAATTCTTATGCAATCTAGATATAATGTAGGGTATCTCAGAGTATCAACTGCTAATCAAGTCGAAAACGGCGAAGGATTAGAAATCCAGAGAGATAAGATTGAGGCATATTGTAAGGATAAGAATCTGGAGCTTAACAGATTTTATGAAGATAAGGGTATTAGTGGTGCGATAAAAGAAAGGCCGGGTTTGTTGCGACTATTAAAGGATTGCGAAGATGGTCTTATTGATAATGTCATTGTTTACAAACAAGATAGGTTGAGTCGCGAGTTGACTGTATCTCTTTGGCTTGAGACACAATTCAAGAAACATGACATCGAGATTAATTCTGTAGTAGACCCAGAATATAATCTAGATGACCCTTTACAGAAAGCTTTTAAGCGTATTGCTGATGTTTTTGCTGAATTAGAAAAGGACGTTATTACTGCCCGCCTTAAAGACGGGAGAATTAATAACGCTAAGAACGGTGAACGTGGGTCTGGACCGATACCTTTTGGTTATGTTAAGGTTGGCAAGAAGCTCGAGATTAAACCAACTGAAGCTAAGAACGTAGTCAGAATATTTAGGTGGCTAGTTAAGGGACATAAATATACAACCATTGTTCGTAAGCTTAATAAGTTACGAGCAACCACTAAACGAGGTAAACAATTTCAGATTCAATCTTTAAAGTATGTTTTAAGAAATAAGATGTATTATGGTGAAACCAGCTTTGGTAATTTTCATGTCCAAGGAACACACCCGCCCATTGTCTCAAAGCGATTATTCCTCAAAGCACAAAAGAAGATAGGAGTAGCTTTCTAATTCGTCTGTATTTAAATGTAGAGTAGCTTTTGATAGGGTAAAGAATTTTACCTTTTAAGTCTATTTTAAAATCAGTTACTTAACAGAAAAACAGGTGTTGCAGAAAACATATATAGTACGCAACAAAATGACAAGATAAATAGAGACTATAGTTAGAACAACAAGCCCTCCGTATACTACTGTCATTGTTCCCGGTTCAAACAACTCAGTATTTGTCACAGTAAGTACTTTACTAAATATAAGCACTAACACGCTTAAACCAAACAGAAAAACTAGTTGACCTACTATATCTAAAGCTTGTTTAGATATATCTTTATTTTTATTTTTATGTTGCTCTATAGATGCATTAAAGTTATCAATATCTATGGTATGTTTTTTAAATATTTCTATCCCCACATCGGCTATGCTTGATGCTTGTTCCATTGCACTATCGGTGAATCCTTGTGTATTTTTCATAACATTAAGGTTATTTGGGGAATCGTTAATGATTTTTTGGTATTTCTGTCTAACACCTTTGGCTTTTTCAATAATTCTTTCTTCCGTAGGATTATCTATCTTCGTTCCTGTATTTTCTTCTAAGAATATACGAAACTTTTCAAATTTCTTCTCGATTATTTTTTCTTGTGTTTGCAATCTATATACCGCAAACATGCCTATTACCCCAATCATTGCGGCTAAGGATTGGACCAATGCACTGAAGATCCAGTTATAATCAATCATGATGTCATTTTATCACAGCATGGCTTTAAGATAAATGATAAAGAGGGGTGTGATCGTAAAAGAATAACAGAATAGCTGTCTAATTCGTCTACATTCAAATGTAGGGTGGTTTTTAACCGAGTAAAGGATTTTACCTTTTTTGCTAATAAATCCTCAATCTAGAGCAATCTCAGGCTATCCTGAAGTTATAAAAATAATCTTGACATGATTATATATATACGATATAATCATTGCAGATGAGATATAGAGCATATCTTGAGTATTAGCGTTATATTAACGGAAGGAGATTGTCGATGAGCGAAACACCACAAGAAAGGTTCAAGCGGATAGCAACGAAAAGATCGAACAGAATAATCGAGCAATTAGAAATCCTGGCAAATTGTTCGGAGCGCAAGTCGTACGCCTTTTCAGTAGAGCAAGTTGAAAAAATGTTCGGGGCGATTGATGCAGCTCTTCAGAGCGCAAAAAACAGCTTCGCAACCACGATGTTTAAAAAAGTAGAGCTTTAATAATAATCGCCAGCGATATTCGAGCGAGTAAGGTATTTCCTGCCGTCAGTCATGACATAAATACCGAAGTGAAAGAATAATCGTTTTGCTGGATTGCTGATAGCAGATGCTTTTTAGTCTGTTATTGGTATGGGAAACTAGCAATATAGAGGCAAGAAAACGAGGAGGCCTTTATGCTACGTAATGATCCAGCAATGGTAACAGATCCAAATGAAGATGAAATAGTCCATTTGATAGCTGACGGGATATTTCTATTTATAACACAAAATCATAAGGAGCATAAAAATGATAGAGACAATTATTGAACGAAACAATATGTATTATTGCAGTTACAGGAATGCAGGGAATCTTTATTTGAGCAAAGGATGCGGGAGATGGGTTTCTAGAGAGTTTGATATGGCTAAAGTTATCTTTCAAAAAGAACATAGTCGTATTTGCGTCTTTCCTTTTCAAAAACAAGGGTGGATAGATGATCCTGATGTTTACTTTTTGAATAGCATGGATGATTCCGCTCTAATAATTAACAACTGCGATCTTGTCAATCAAGCAATAGAAGCAGGATTTGCTATAGGGAGGTACAAAGCTACGCGTTTAAATGATGGCTGGATAATTGTAGATCTTACCCAGCAGATGAAAAGGTACAGAAAATGAGAGGAGGCATAAATGGAAATAAAAAGATGTAGCCTTTATCAACGCGTGAGTACTGAGAAGCAGGCGAAATTGGAAGAAGGGTCTCTCAAGAATCAAGAACAGATGCTTCGAGATTACGTCAGGATGAAATCAAGCTCAACTAAACAGAAATGGGTGATTGTAGACACATACGTAGATCGAGGTATTTCTGCTAAGAATACAAATCGCCCAGAGTATCTTAGAATGATGTCTGACATACAGGATGGTAAGATCAATGCTGTTCTGTGCGTTGCTTTGTCGAGGATAAGCCGTTCAACAAGGGATCTTTTGGATATGGTTGATTATTTCAATAAAAATAAAGTAGATTTTGTTTGCCTGAAGGAACAGTTTGACACAACAACGTCGCAGGGCAAATGTTTCCTTACGATAATGGGAGCATTAAACCAATTTGAACGAGAGCAATGTTCCGAGCGAACAATCTCAGGGCTTTATGCGCGAGCTCAACGAGGGTTATTTAATGGCGGTGTTCCTTTGTTGGGATATGATGAAGATAAAAACAAAAAAGGTTATCTCATCCCTAATAAAAAGGAGGCTAAAGTTGTAAGTTTCCTATTTGATACCTATCTTGAAAACGGTTCAGTTGTCAGAACTGCTATAATAGCAAATAAAAAAGGTTACTTATCAAAAGAGTACACCTCCCGTCGTGACAGATATCATCCGGCAAAGAAATTTTGCTATAGTTCAATATTGAAGATTTTAAGCAACAAGGCGTATATTGGGATGAAAGAGATCAATAAAAAACGTAAAGCTGAAAAACAAGAATCTTTGCCGGAAAAAATGAGATATTCAACTTGCAAGGCTGTTTGGCCGGCTATTATCGACGAGAGCAAGTTCCAAAAAACCCAACAACTCTTGAAAGAAAATTACAAACATCGGAATAATGGCGCAAAGCCTACAAAACACACGTATATATTTAATGGTGTGCTTTGCTGTCATCAATGTGGTGCAAGAATGGAAGGAAGAAATGGGCACGGCAAGAGCGGAAAAGTTTACTATTATTATTACTGTACAAATGATGAGTGTAAATTTAAGGTTCCGGAGCGGGAACTCGAATTAGCCGTTCAACGCCTTACGCAATCAGCCGTCTCTACTCCTCTTATGCTCCATAAGATTACTGAAAAGCTAAACGAGAAATTCAGCAGGCAACTGCCCAGCCTTAAAGAGCAAAAACGCGTGTTTGCCGTTGAGCTTGAAAGTGTGAATGCTAAAGCCAAGAAAGTTATGGATAATCTTATGAATATCGATAAAGGCAGGACATTCGTGGAGCAAAAGCTATCTGAATTGGATGATAGGCGTAGAAAGATGATGGATAATATAGATCATCTTAATCGTGAGATCAATGCCGTAAAGGTACAGTCTTTAGAGGAGGGTGATGTTAAGCGGTTACTTGGCTCTTTCGATGAGATATTTAAAGATCACCTTAAACTTTATCAGAAAAGGTTTATTCTGAATTGGATTTTACAACACATCAAGATAGGAAATGACAAGGTTCAAGTTGGTATAGTGTCTAAAAGGTTTAGAAGCGATATTACTCAGGTGCTCCGGGGAGATATTGTTCCTGAAGTTTCTTCGGGGAGCCATGAATAAAATATCCCCCGCATTTTGCGGGGGATTTTTATTTTATATGTCCCCGTTTGGTCTCGAACTCTGCCGAAGGCAGCTGTTGAGCGACCGAGGGCTACTGCCCGAGGAAGTGCAGAAATATTCCCATTGTTTTTATTAAGGTAATTTCTGCCCCTACCCGGGGAGCCAATTTTTTCATCGAAAAAAATGGCTAGAGCATTGGAACATTGGATCATTAGAACATTGGAAAATCCAATGGGGCAATGCGGTCCAATGCTCAAATGCTCAAATGTTCAAAAAGTCTTCAATTTTCAAAAATATCTTCAAGAATCGCCCCCATCCAAAAGGATGGGGGATTTTTTTACGCCCGATCCATTGATTATTATTTTGTTTTGTAGGGGAGGGGCTTGCCCCCTCCCGTTATCTCGCAAGGGAAATTATCTGTATCACCAATATAATCAAAGCAATTATTGCTCCCAATTTTATGCTTTGGCGGTAGAAATTGAAGTTATACATATATCTCCTTGATTTTATTAAGAAACGAGTTAAAATAGCTCAGAATAAAGCAATACGGGGTAATCCAATATAGTATTGCAATACTGTATCACAATACTACCAAGGAGTCAAACAATATGTATCTGAAGAATTTAGTCAAACTTCGCAAGCAAAAAGGATGGTCTCAAGAAAAGCTCGCTGTAGAATCAGAAATTTCTTATAATACCATTATAAAAATTGAACGAGGTGGAATTAAAAATCCTAAGATTGAGACGGTTATTAAGTTGGCAGATGCTTTGGGGGTTAGTATAGACAAATTAACGGGGCGAGGAACGAAACGAATTTAAAATTAGTAAGCCGTTGATAAAATCTTTTGAGTAAGAAAGAAGGGGGAAATTATGAATTGCATTTCATTTGCAAGAATTTATATTTTTAATCTTAAAACTATTCTATTGCTTTTGTTGATAGCTTGGATGATCTATTTGTTGGTTGCCCAAAAGATAAGAATTGAAGTTTTTGTAAGTTTGGTTGCGTTAATTTCAACTCTATGGTTTTCTTTCCTTACTCCTTTTTATCCAAGAATAAATATAGGTAGGGCTATCTTTTTAGCGACTTCTGCATTTACAACAAAGGGTCAGTCTTTCATGCTTCCCATTGTGAATACGAAGTTATCCATAGTTAATAATAATGCAATCGGTGGTATCATAGAAGATATGAGGATAACGATTCATGCTAACGATAAAGAAATTGGTAAGTTTTATGCGAGACGAGAAGCCGATAAGTTGCAAATCATATCCAAGCAGAGCGCGAATATCACCCCAGACGTTTTTAATGGCGTTACCATAGAAAAAAGAAGCGCTAAGTCTGCTTATGTTGTTTTTATGCCCAAAAAGGATTTCCAAAATACTTTTCCTAAATTGCCTTATGCTTTAAGCCTTGATATAGAATATAAGATTGGCGACTGTTGGTTGCGAACAAAACACGTGAGTTTCGAAAATGATGCAGTTAATTTTAGCAATATAACGTCCTCACCGTATGGTGTGCTAGAATTGGGGATAAAATAACGGATTAGGTGCAAGGCACGACGTAATCATCGGAATATTTAAAGAAACATGAGGTTTTTGCGAATAGTATATGGGAATAAAGATTACGGTCGACAACAACTTTTTTGATAATTATGATAAACATCCGATTCAGGAAGACAAGAAACTCATAATTTCTGCATTCAGACGAAAATACTTTTCGTTTTATCCTACCCCCGAAGTACTGGCTGAACTTTTAGGTATTTATTCCACCCGGCGGAAACCTTTACTCATTAGGTATTCCAAAATATTACTAAGTATGGTAGATTATAGGATTTTTAATTATTGGAGTAGAATAATTAGGCATGACCTTGGTCTACTTGAAAATGAAAGTATCTTTTTGGGTTCTAAAGAAACGGAGTATGCTAAAAGCATTTTTGGAGCCTTAGCGAATGGTCGAAAACCAAAGAATATAGAAGAAATATTGAATCTCGTTAAGCAGGAAAAGGAAGATAATTATAAAAAATACAAAGCAACTCAAAAGCGCATTTTTAATAAATTCAAAGATGAGAAAATAACAGTTCCCAAGATGAGTTTTGATGAATTCTACAATGATAAAACAATAATGAATATGAGAAGAGATTTAATTCGATACTTATTTTTAAGAGCAGGAAAATCTGTTTCTGATGAGAAAACAAATAAAATTACTGATACCCCCAGGCGTTATCCTTATTTTTCTACTAGCTCTAGAGTTTTTATGGCTTTATTTTATAGATATGTTGTTTTAGGGAGGGGAGTAAGGGAAGGCGACCATTACGATCAATATTACCTTATTTATTTAACAGATTTGGATTATTTGGTTAGTAACGATTTGGGGTTAAAAGAATTGGCTAAAGATGTTTTTGGTGGTTCCGATAAAATAATTGATTTTGATGGGTTAGTGGGTTTAGCAAAGCAGTAATGTTAGGGGTTATTTTTTAGATAGAGTTAATTTTAAAATCTACGGGGAACTTCAAGATATCGTTGGGCTACCTTAAAGGGTGGGGTATTTAGCCGATAAATGACGTAGGCATTTATCGGAATGGCGGCCGCATAGGCCGTCGCTGTCTGAATAATATAAATTTGGAATGTTCTCGGCATTTCCTACGGCAGTAGCCTCCGGTCACAAACCCTTGACCTCGTCCGAAAATCCCTTTTTTCTTCCCGTGGAATCCAAAGAAATCTTCTGGCAAAAAAATTCTTTCAATCGATCATCTATTCAACAAAATCAATCCAAATGAATCTATTTTATTCGGATTCCGCGCGCGCTGGGGAAAAAGAAAAAGTCCCGCCTTTTGGGCGGGACGAATTTCGAAAAGAAGACTTTGGCTCCCCATTCAGGTTAGATTCGAATTATTTCTTCACTATTGTGATTCCGAATACCATTCGCCAATGCAGAAAGCAAAACCTTTAATCTGATACCTGTGCCGCCCCGCTAGGGCGGGGCTAGGTGGGTGGCGAAAGATCCGCTCGCCCCGGCTGGGGCCGGGGGCTTCGCTTGGCCACTCGCTTGGCGCTCGCTTATTCAAGCAGTCTCTGTGCTCGGGCTTTCGTGCTAGGGCACTACAGCACCTGCGCTAAGAGCCTGCAAAACCACCTTGGTTGGTGAATTCGTAAGGTTCTTTAGCCTGCCTTAGCCACCCACCTTCGTCGGGCTTTTAATGTATCGAAAAATTTCGTTTTTAATCCGGAAAATATTCTTCTGGCCGCGGTGGGCGTTTAGGATTGGCTACCTTATATCGGAGGGTGAGGCAAGCGCACAAAGAACGCTGCGGAATCTGCCCCTGGCAGATGAAGCCGGACGACTGCGCTTGCCGAGGGAGGGACATCCTAGCATTTTCGCAATTATAGCGGCTTACTTGACTTTTTTAGAGAATAATGGTATTATTTAGTAAATAAGCCATTTATTTACTAAAAAAACATGTTATTTATCAAGGAGATGTTATGGATAAAAATAGTGAAAAGGCTGAACGCTTTAGAAAATTGGCAGAAAAGAGAACAAATGAAGTATTAAAAAAGCTTAAAATTTTGGGAAATTGCTCTAACAGAAGTGTTTATGAATATTCTCAATCTGACATAGTGAAGATATTTTCTGCTATTGATTCGAAAATTCGTGAGGCTAAAGCTAGATTTCGTTTCCCAAAGCATAAGAAATTTAAATTATGAGGAAAAAGAAAAAACTGCGCAGAATGTCCTTGTCGGTAAGGGCTAAAAATGCTTTAAGAGAACAGGGTTTTGAAACTGAAACTCAGTGCATGAGGCTGAGTAGGCGAGAGTTATTATCTATACCAAATTTAGGCGTAAAAACTGTGAATGAAATAATAGATTATTTCAATTATTTCAAACTGAATCAACGGAATTTTGCTTTAGAGGGGAATGGATTGACAAACCAAGAAAAAAAGGAGCGTTTGGAGTATTTAACATATGTTTTGTGTATTCCTTTGTTGGATATTCCACTATCGGCGCGCGCAAGAAATATCCTAGAAAAATTAGGGTCTAGTTTTTTATTCGATTTGGTGTGTCTTTCTGAAGAGTTAATCGCAAGCGAAAAAAATAGCGGCACGAGAACATTGTTGGAAATATCTAATTTATTGGTTAAGATTGATTTGTCCCTTAACATGAGATTGCCCATAGGTTGGAAATCCGAGATAGATAAAAAAATAAAAGGATCTAGCAAACCTGGTGTAGCGATAAGCAACCTAAGAATTAAATATCCGGGCACTTTACGAATTATCAATGAAGCGGCAGGGAGTGCTCTTTCTCCAGACAGGATTACTTTTTATAAAAAATGCTTTGATCTTTATAATGAAGGAGGGACTTTAGAATATGTTGGAAAAATCGTAAAGTTGAGCAGACAAAGAATTCGTCAGATTCTCGTTAAAGGTACAAAATATAAATTGTTCAAATATAGAGGGAATGAATATCCATACATATCCAAACAAAAATTGCTTAAAGACTTTTATCGCTTGAAAGCATTGTCTAAAGTGGCTAAGGCAAATAATGTATCTTCAAATTACGTAAAAAGATTGCTAATTGTACATCAAATAAAAAATGAAGATATTGAGTTATTACTTTTATCTCGAAAAAAAAGAGACATTATTAAAGCATACCTAAAGATCAAGGATGAAATTGGGTATAATCCAAATACTGCAGTGTTGCAGTCTAATCGGAAATGGCGTTATCTGGAAGCTAGCATTAGAAGGTGTTGGGGGTCAATTGATAGCTTTAGAAAGGAATTAAATATACCTGCTTCTCCTACTTTCATTGAATCTGTTAGACCATGGATAGAACATAGATCTAGAATCGCTTGCATTAAGAGAATGCAAGATCTAGACTGTATACGTGATGTACTAACTGAATTCGGTAGTCTACAGACGCGCGAGCTAGCAACACATGCGCGCTTAAATCCTGGCAGAGCCTATGTATTGATTAAGCTATTGATGGCTACAGGTGAAGTGATTAGGGAAGGCGAGGGTAGCCAAACTCGTTATCGAATAATAAAAGGAGGATGTAAAATATGAAAACTATAGCGAAGACACGTTTGCAAATTAGGGATCAAAATGAATTAATTAATCAGATTTCAGGAACGTATAAGGACTTTTATCGAGCAGCTATGGAGTATATAGATAATTCTATAGATGCCGCCTCTATGCCGGAGTTTCAAAGTAAGCGAATGGTTCCACGCATCGAAATACACATAGATGCCGACAAGAAAACAGTCAGTTTTACCGACAATTGCGCTGGTATGGCACCTGATGAATTGTGCGAATTGCTTTCCAGTGTGGGGCGTTCGAGGAAAAAGGCAGTTGCTTGGGCTAATGGTCAGTTTGGGTTTGGGGTCCATGCTTTTAGGGCCTTCGCTAAAGATGCCGTGTTTATAAGTAGGAAAAAAGGGTGCAAAGAAGCCGTGATAAAAATTGATCGTACAGTTGATGAAAGAAAGGATGTGCATTGTTATGAAAACAGTAAAAATGAATTAACTGATTGTGGAACGCGTGTTACAATTTCTCGTTTTGATCCACATGTTTTTAAGAAAAGTAGTTTTGCTATTGCGCTTGCAGGAGAGATTGAGCATCATTTTGATGATGTGTTACGTGCTAAAAGGATAAGAATCTTTATTAATGAAAAAGGTAAGAAGCATTACGAATGTAAATATTTTGATTACAGCAAACTTGTCGGACCAGAATTAAAGCGTTCGGTGAATTTTGATAATGATGAATCGGGAATTTCTGTCGAGGTGGATTTAAAAGTTCTTGATAAAGCCCAGGAGAATCGTTTGCCGGTACTAACGAACAAAAGACGTCGCATTCAAAGTATATCTGACTTAAAAAGCTTTAAGAACTATCTACGATTGCATGGCGATATTAGTTATGTTTGGACGAATCCGTTTGTGGTGGGATCTATAGAGATCAATAACGTTTGTTCACCAAATTTAACGCGAGATGATTTGAAAGATTCTGTTAATAGAGAAAAACTTTATGAAATATTACGTGAAGTGCAGACAGATCTCAAGATTTTGATTGACGATGCTATGAACAAGAAAACGCAAGAATCATTTAAAAAAATAAGCAAAATTATGTCTGATTGCCTATCGCAGATACTTCAGAAGTTCAAATTAGAGTTTGAGCAACTAGTTCCTTCTGGTGAACCAGGAACTTACAATGAAAAGCCTAATTCTCAAGATGGTGATGTGCCTTTTGGTGGAGAAGATGTACCAGGTGGCGGTGGTGAAGGGGCGAATGGTACAGGTTCTGGTGGTTCCATTTCTGATGCGGGACAGAGCGGTCCTGGTGATTCGAATACAAGTGGTGGTTCCGGTGCGGGACAAGCTTCTTCTACTTCAGGATCTTCAAATGAAAAAGTTATCACTTCTCCTGGACCTAAAATTGAATTTCAAAACCATGCAGGTGAAGATAGAGTTATTGACTTAGGAAATTCGCTTATTGTCAATACTCAGCATCCCGATTTTATTTCACGAAATGTAAATAAAACTGGACGTGTTAAGTTTGATGTAAGGCTTTTAAGTTACGTTTCTCAAATTATTAGCCCCTATTGTGTGCACAGGCTATTTGAGAAAAGAGGCAGAGTCCCTTCAGTTTCAGAGGTGGCAGACAATGTGGTAAATTTGAGCCTGAAAGTAGAGAATGTGTTAGTGGGAACTCTTCTCGGTGAGGAAATGGATATAGGATAGAAGAACGGCAAAAAATGGCTATTTTAAGTAAAATAATTAATTCAATTACCGATCTAAACAATTTGTATAGAGACTCTCACACTGAAGTGAAGTTAAGGCTGGAAGCTCTATGGGAAATAGGGAACTGCCTTAAGGAGTTGGGGGTGAAGAAGCCTCACTCTATGGGGTGGAAAATCCAAAAAGAAACAAAAGGATTGATAAAAAGGCCTACTATTTTTCGAGCTTATAAAATACGACAAATATGGGGCAAAAAAGATGACATGATGCGCGATGTTGGCGAATTAAAAAGGGTTAGTTCTTTGATAGAAATGCTACCTTTTATAGACCCTAAACAAGAAGTTAGAGGTAAGTTGTCGGATAGAGAGCTGATAGAAATTTATGAAAATGCTCGTAAGTTTAGCGGGAAAAACTTTACTGAATATTTACTAAGTCTTAAAACAAAATACTCGCATGGTCGCTTAGGTAAGTCTTTAGACAAGTCAAAACATTTGCAAAAATTTGAAGAAGTTATAAAATACTTTAGAGAGTTGCAAGACAAATTGATACATTTATTCAAAGATTTAGATAGAGATAATAGGGATATTTTCAGAAGCTCTGTCCAAATGATAGAAACGAGATCTTTTTCGAATATGTGCCTATCTTTAACAACGAAAAATAACTTTAAGTTGTATAAAAAGCTTGGCCCCGAAGAATCTGAATCTACTGATGAGAGTTTTATTTATTTATATAATTGTTTTAAAGGTCTATTGTCAAAAGCGAATGACATCGAACGGGCAAGACTTCGTAGATTGATATCGGCAGAAGCCTTCGCTCAATTGTCTGATATGATTTCATCTATTCAGTCGGAAGCTTTAGTGAAAGATTTTAAGGTTAGGCAGAAACTAAGCATAGGATTGTAACTATATGAATCCATTTTTAAAATGGGCAGGCGGAAAAAGGTGGCTCATCCCCAGAATAAGGAATAATATTCCAACATTTAGTACCTACTATGAGCCATTTTTGGGTAGCGGAGCCCTTTTTTTTCTTTTAGAACCTAAAGCAGCGATTCTAGCAGATATGAATCCAGATCTAATCAATTGTTATCGTCAGGTAAAAAATAACTGCCCATCAATTATAAAAATTCTTAAGCGTATAAAAGGTGACAAAGACACATATTACTTAATTAGAGAAAAGTTTAACACAGAAAGAGACCGTATAAAAAAAGCAGCTTATTTTATTTACATTAATAAAACATGCTGGAATGGCTTGTACAGAGTGAATAAGAGTGGTAAGTTCAATGTTCCTATAGGGAGAAGCTCATCAGAGAATAGTCGAGTATTTGATGCAGATCAATTATTAAAAGCGAGTCGCCTTTTGAAAAGAGCCAAGCTCAAGTGTTGTGATTTTGAAGAAGCTGTTAAGGACTCAAGACGAAGGACAGATTTTATTTATTTTGACCCCCCCTACATAACAACGCACATAAATAATGGTTTTGCTGAGTATAATTCTGTGCTTTTCCAACATTCTGATGAGTTGAGGTTGGCGAAATTGGCAGAAAAATTAGCGAGAAGAGGAGCAAAAGTGATGGTTAGCAACGCTGCTCATCCTTTGATAAAACAACAGTATGATGGAGTTTTCTTTAAGACAGAAATAGAAAGACCTAGTTTAATCGCCGGAGATCCAAACAAGCGATCACGTTTTACAGAATTGTTGGTAACGTCGTTTCCTATAAATCTAGAGTCACAGGGAAGTGCTGGCAATAGGCCAAAACATAGCTCGGCAAGAGAGTCTCAATATCGTCCATCGTTTAATCCTAAATGCAAAAGATAAAAGCGTATTGCGTAACAAAAGTTTTGCTATTTATCTTTTCCAATCCTCAATGATAATTTTTTTCCCTGAAAGCTTAAGCGTTACTTTTTGTTTCTTGCGCCATTCAAGCTCTGCAAATTCCGGGGACACAATACTTAATTATTGACACGGACGAATTTTGGATTTCAGTATATTGTTATATTAAGGTGTTCAAAAAGTCTTCAATTTTCAAAAATATCTTCAAGAATCGCCCCCCCCCAGAAATGAGGGGGTTATTTTTTTGTTTTGTAAAATGCTCTCATAGGCAGTAATATATATTAGTGTTAAAGGTGCTTTAGAAGCAAATATAAGGAGAATCTATGAATAAAGCTGTTGTTGTCATAATTATTGTTAGTGCAATGTTGTTTACATTGGGGTTTGATGCAAAGGCCGCCGTTTGCGGCAATGGGACTATTGAGGTGGGGGAAGACTGTGATGATGGTACGCTCAATAGTGACGTAGCGGTTGATGGCTGTAGAATGAGCTGCCGTTCGGCTTATTGCGGAGATGGCGTTATTGATACGGGTGAAGAGTGTGACCAGGGGCTTCATTGGGGTGCACCAAACTTTTGCCGTGACAACTGCACAATGCCTATTTGCGGTGACGGTATTGTTGATGATGGTGAGATGAGTTATCCCCGGACGAAATTTAATGAAGAGTGCGATGATGGTAATAATAACGATCTTGACGGCTGCACTAACGAGTGTAAGGCTGGTGTAGATATTATTGGCGGTAAGACTATGATTAATCAGTCGGTGCGCGATACTAATCCTGGTGGATCATCATATGTGATTCCTACCAAAAGCTTGCCGCGGTACCCCGGAACAAAGAAGAAAAAGGGGCAGGTACCTTTTAAGTTTTAATTTTTGCTTCATATGCCCACTTGCTAAGTCCATCCAACACAGGGAGCCATTTGCAAAAAATATCCCCATCCAAAAGGATGGGGGATTTTTTTATGTCTGATCCATTGATTATTATTTTGTTTTGTAGGGGAGGGGCTTGTTTCCTCCCGTTAAAGAATAATTGAAATATTATTTGGCAATAATATTCTCAGTCTTCGAAAAGGGGTCAGACCCCTTTTTGTTTCTAGACATGCAATTGAGGAAAGCAGAAGGCCTACATGTAGCCAAGTAGAGACTTGACCCCTTTTCGATAAAAGTGAAACGGCAGTGAGCTATGAGGAGGAACGAAGAGACGACAGGTTCGCCGAAGGGAAAGCCCTACCCGGATCGACAGGTCGTAGGTCGAGTCACGCTTGATTATTGCTGCTAAAAAGGGTATATTGACAGTTGGGTGGGAGAGATAAGGAACTGCATAAGTTAATCAGTTAACTCCGTTCCCATTGTCTCTATCTGGCCCTGTAACTCTTGTATTTGTAAGCAACGGAGTGTTAAAATGGCAGAACGACGTCGGCAGGTTACGAAAAGACCAAATGAGATATTGGACAATGTTTTTACGGGGCATAGCGAAGCTGTGCTTAATGGTAGCGAGACGGCTAAACGGTATTTATTAAACTATCTCGAAAAAAATAACTCCATTCCTAACGCGGTAAAATTTTTCATCTATGATCTTTTGGCAGAAGATGCTTATCAGGCTAAGGATATTGGTTTATGCCGGCAGGCGGTAGAGCAAGCCGAGGAATATTTGCCCCATGCGCGAGCCGAAAGCAATCGCCAATTAGACGAATACTTGCCTAAGATTCGTTTTGTTGAACGGGGAATATCAATTATGGTTGATGCCGGTGAATACCAGGCGGCGATTGCCTTTTGCGATAAGGCTATTGAAATTGGCTTAGGTAAAGCCTATGCTGCTAAAAAAGCAACGATAGAAAGAATGCTATAAATTGCAGTTAAGCCTGCCCGCCTTTGGCGGGAAAGCGGAAAATATCTCGTTTTTTTTGTATAACACCAATTACATCCGCCAGAGGCGGATTTCGCTGTAAAGATAAATAAAGGATAATGTATGATAAATAATGATATTCTTCGTAGATTGCGCTATGCATTAAAGATGAAAGATCTTGTTATGGTGGAAATTTTTAAATTAATGGAGCATAACATAGGCGTGGGTGAAATCTTGGATATGCTTCGCAAAGAAGAGGATGAGCGTTTTCTTGAATGCAGTGATCATGCTCTTGCTTTATTTTTGGACGGTTTAATTATCTACAAGAGAGGTAAGCGTGAGGATCAAGTGGTTGATCCAAAGACGCATAGTTTTACCCTAGACAATAATGAAATTTTTAAAAAGCTACGGATCGCTTTAAAGTTAAAGGATGATGATATCGTTGAAATATTGAAGTTAGTTAAATTTAATGTAACAAAGTCAGAGATCAATGCATTGTTTAGAAAAAAGGGTCATCAGAATTTCAAAAAATGTGGAGATCAACTCTTGAGGAATTTCTTGCTAGGGCTTACCAAACGCAATGCAGAAGATACTAAAAAGCTATAAAGGCTAAATAAGTGAAAAATAAGGAAACGGGCAGGATTTTCAGTTTTCCCACCAGAGGCGGGCAAGCAGAGTCTGACCCCGTTATCTTCTTGATTGGAGATAAGAACCGTTCCCCGAAATACCACAAAGGAGGTAAGGTGAAGAGAAAATTTTTGGCTTTATCAGTTGTTTTATTTTTTTCGAGTATTGTTTTTGCCCAGGATGATGAGATCAAACTGCCTAAAAATTTTTTTGGTGAGATCATCGATTCCGCTATTTCTAATTGTAGTGAGATCATAAAAGTCGATCCTACCTATGCATCAGCTTACTATAATCGGGCGGTTGCCTATTGTGGCAAAGGGAATTACGATCAAGCCATATCTGATTTCACGAAAGCGATTGAGTTAGATCCTGATTGGGCGTTGGCTTATCATTCTCGAGGTATTGCTTATGGCAATAAGGGCGATAAAGCCAAAGAGGCTGCTGATCATGTCAAAGCGCGCGAGTTGGATGACAAATCAGAAAATGGCAATGCTATTGTTCAGACTGCTTCACAAGTCCAACGCATGCAATCCCAAAAAGATAAGATTGTTAACGAAGAATATGAGATATATTCTGCCTGTTTGGCTTCCTCAGTTTTTGGCGACTTTAAAGCAAAAACATATATTGTTATTCCCGGTCAAACCACCGTTAACTTGGATAAGTTTAAGGAAACCCTGCCGGTTCTTGATCGTTTGCTTACTAATATGAGCAGACTTGGTATAGGCAAAAAACACATAATCAATAGGCTGCGTGATTTGAACCAGAAGGCATATAGGCTTGAAGATAGGTTTATGGATAATGCCCGGGTATATTTTATGCCGGAGGCGGAATATAAAAGTTTCAAAAAAAATGAAAACGGAAATTTAGATTGGGACAAAATAAATAAAAAATATCCTGACGCAGCTATATTTAACGTGTCTCGAGCTGCCTTTAGCGCTGACCAAGAATATGCAATTTTTTATTTTTCCGTTGAAGGTAAGTCTGGCAGCTTAGACTATTATCAGTTATTTCATAAGGTCGTAGGTCAATTTCTTCCTTTTACGGGATGGAGCTGTGGGGCTTCAGCTAAGGCAAGCCGCAGAAAATAACAGGGTCAGACCTTGAAATGTGAAATAAGTTCCGCCTTCTTCTCATAGCACCAGTTACTCAATTCGTCCAATACAGGGAGCCAATTTTTTCTTCGAAAAAATAGAGCAATTGAGCAATAGAAAATAGAGAATAGAAAAAAAGAGAAACTCAATTGCGGTCTATTGTTCTATTGTTCAATTTTCAAAAGCATACCCCCCTCATCTGAAAGGATGGGGGATTTTTTTATGTTTTTTTGAGAATGGTTCGAACTCTTGCGAAGTAAGCTGTTGAGTGACTGAGGACGAAATGTCCGAAGGAATGCCGAAGTCTCCGCACTTCGGCCCCGGACTGAAATCCCGCCATAGGCGGGACGGGGAGCCAGTATTTTTAACCCCTTGTAGCTAATAAAGTTGCAAGGGGCTTTTATTTGGAGTAGAATTAGGATAAAAGGTATAGTGTTATTAGAAAATACAAAATTCGTATATGAATTGGGAAAATAAACAATAAAATGAATTATAAAATAGTAAAAGCGAAAACAAAAGATGCCGAGGAAATATTAAAGATTCAAAAATTAGCCTATCAAAGCGAAGCAGAACGATACAATTATTACGACATCCCTCCCCTTAAACAGACTATTGAAGAATTAAAGAATCAATTCAAAAACAATATAATCCTAAAAGCCATGTCAGATGGCAAAGTAGTAGGAGCTGTCCGTGCCTACGAAAAAAACGGAACGTGCTATGTGGGGAGATTAGCTGTCCACCCAGACATGCAAAACCAAGGGATAGGCACAGCCCTTATGCAAGAAATTGAAAAATTATACAATCCTGAACGCTATGAACTTTTTGTAGGTTCAAAAAGCGATAAGAATATATATCTCTATAAAAAACTGGGATATAATATTTATGAAAAAAATAAGTATGAATGTGGAGATATAGAAATATTTTACATGGAAAAAATCAATAAAGGCTTCTAATAATTCAATCCAGCCCTTTAAGCTTTCCTTTTCGATAATAACCAGAATTCCGGGGACACAATACTTAATTATTGACAAGCTGCCTCTAAATGGTAGAATCGTTTTATGGCTCGAATCGCAAGAGTAGTCGTAGAAAATTACCCGCATCATATTATCCAGCGCGGAAACCGCAAACAAAAAGTATTTTTCAAAAAAGAGGATTATCAAGAATACCTCGCACTTCTTGAAGAGAATGCCGAGAAGAATAATGTTGATATATTGACATATTGTTTGATGCCGAATCATATCCATCTCATCGCCGTTCCTTGTAAAAATGGCAATCTTGCCCAGGCAATAGGAGAAACGCACCGTAAATATACAAGGTATATTAATTTTCGGGAGGAATGGAGGGGTTACCTTTGGCAAGGAAGGTTTTCCTCGTATGTTTTAGATCAGAAATATCTTTTAGCCGCGCTACGCTATATTCTGCTCAATCCAGTAAAAGCAAAGCTAGTAAGCAAAGCCTACAATTACCAGTGGTCAAGTATAAAACAGCATATTGATAGAGGGGAAAACAAATTCATAAAAGACAAATTGCTTCAAAGGCTAATTAACAACTGGAAAGACTTTCTATCTACCGAGTCAGAAGCAGAGGATGTAAAAATTTTTCAGACCCACGAAAGAACCGGTAGACCCCTTGGGAATAGGCCATTCTTAAGCAGGGTTGAGCAAATACTTGGCCGAGATTTAAAAAGGCAAAAGCCAGGACCGAAAAAGAAAACCGCTGATAATTAAGTATTGTGTCCCCGGAATTACCAGTTAGAGTATGGCAATAATTGCGCCCATTATTAGACCGCCGGCTGAAGCAGATAGTTTTTTGCTCCAAGTTACTTGTGGTTGCTCAGATAATCATTGTACTTTTTGCGGTGCTTATTTGAACAAACCTTTCAGGATGAAGCCGGTTGATGAGATTTACAGCGATATTGCCCAACATGCCCGAATCTATCCAGATACAAGAAGAGTATTTTTAATTGATGGTGATGCTCTGATTATAAAAAATAAACAGTTAATTCCGATCTTAAAGAAATTGGGCAAAACTTTTCCTAAACTTGTCAGAGTTTCTAGCTATGCTAATGGGTACAATCTCACCAATAAAAGCGACAGTGATTTTAAAGAACTTTATGAGCATAAATTGCGTTTGGTTTACATTGGACTTGAGAGCGGCAGTCAAGAAATTCTAGATTATTGCAACAAGCGTTCTTCAGTCGCAGAGATGGTCGAAGGGGTGAATAGGTTGAGCAACCAGGCAATAAAATCATCAGTGATTCTTTTATTAGGATTGGGTCAAAAAAAGTATTCTAAAATACACGTTGATCAAAGTATTAAAGCGTTGAATAAAATGCAGCCTCGATATTTATCGTTTCTTTCGTTGATGCTAATTCCCACAACCAAAATGGATGAGCAGCGTAAGGCGGGTGAATTTGAAGAATTGAGCCCAATCGAATTATTGCAAGAGTCACGCGATATTATTTCAGGATTAGAGATGGAAAAAACAATTTTTCGTTCAAATCATGCATCTAATCACCTGGCCCTAGAGGCAAGACTGCCACGAGATAAAGATAGACTATTAACCGAACTAACCGCGGCAATCAATGGAGAAAGCGCCTTACGCCCAGATTTTTTAAGAGGATTATAAAAAACAGACCCCCCCCGTAAAATGGAGTGAGTAGACACCTTTTCTGCTGATAATTAAGTATTGTGTCCCCGGAATTAGGTTTTTTGCCTTGTTTTTCCACATAAAATATGTTATCTCTAAATGATATTCTGTATAGGAGGGGTTTGTTTAGTGTATAGAAAGGGAACAATTTCATTTAGGGCGATTTGTGTTTTTATAGCTTGCGCTATTTTTGTGTCTGGCATTATGTTTTTTGCTGATAAACTATCTCAGGATAGTTACGTTTCAGCTTTGCCCTATATGTCTGTTCCATCGAAGATTCTTGCCACAACAGCTCATTATTCCCCACCAGTATTACGAGGGATAAGAGTCCATCCTGATGATCCATTTAAGTTTTCTTTTATTCTTGATGAGGGTGATAGCAAATTAGGCGAAAAGACGCTAGAAGATGAATCGGCTAAGCTTATCCGTTATTTTTTAGCCGCATTGACTATTCCCGAAGATGATTTATGGGTTAATTTGTCTCCTTATGAAGAGGATAGAGTTATAACGAAGTCTTTAGGAATAACCGATATGGGGCGTGATATGTTGGGAGAAGATTATATTTTAAAACAACTAGTATCTTCTTTAACTTATCCCGAGAGTTCTTTAGGGAAACAGTTTTGGGATAGAATCTATGCTAGGACACAGGAGTTGTACGGTACTATCAATATACCAATAAATACTTTTAATAAGGTATGGATTTTTCCAGAAAGTGCCACTATCCATCAGGATAAAAATAAAGCCTTTATTACCAAAGCTAAGCTTAAGGTGATGCTTGAAGAAGATTACGTAGCCCTAAACAGATCCAAAAGCGAAGTCCTGAGTGAACGTAGTGAATCGAAGGGTCTTGCACTTCGTGCAACAGACCAAAGACCGCAGACCAAAGACCGAAGACCTGAAGAAATTCGTGGAATTTCTTCAAAAATCATGCGTCAGATTGTTTTACCTGAGATCGAAAAAGAAATTAATAATGGTAAGAATTTTGTTCAGTTGCGGCAAATGTATCATTCTTTGCTTTTAGCTAATTGGTTTAAACAACAATTAAAGCAGCACATTGTTAATCAAATTTATGCGGATAAAAATAAGGTGAATGGCATAGATATTGATGACCCGCAAATAAAGGAAAAGATTTATCAGCAATATGTCGAGGCTTACAAAAAGGGCGTATACGATTATATAAAAAAGGAATATGACGCATCTTCGCGTAAGCATTTAAATAGACGCTATTTTTCTGGAGGCATAGTATGGTCTGTAAAAGATGTTATGAATAGCTTAACGCATGACGATATAGCTAAGGACCCCTTAGTAGTAGCGTTTATAGAAAAAATTAAGTGCCGCGATATTGAGGTGCAATTAGATATATTAAAAACGAAGAGGGGGGCTGAGCATGCCTTAGGAAAAGATATTACTTCAGAAGATGAGCTGGGGGCAGTTTGGGATGCGCATGATTATGGCGAACGTGGCGCAAGTGGTAAGTTCTCTAGTGATGTAAACATAACAAAAGGTTTAAAGCTTATGAGGAGCAGAGGTAGTTTTCCGGGGTATAGCAGGATTAATGCCAAGAAATTACTGGATGAAGAAGTAGCGGGGCGTCAAAAAATTTCCATAGATAAGAGGTTTGATGAGTTGAGCAAGGAATGCGGCGCAAAAGCTGCACGGCTTATGATCCTTCAGGAGAGAGGTCTTGATAAAAAACTTGGGTTTGAGATTCCGCCATTTGTTACATTTGAAGAGGATTTTCTTAAGGAGATCTTTGAAAGATATGGGAAATTTTGGAAAACTCATGTTTATAGCAAAATTAAACATGCTGTTGAAGAAAGTGTTCTTGAAAAAGGAAGGTTTGTTGTTAGGTGGCTTTCAGAGACGCATGCAAACGACATTGAAACGATTCTTTTAAATTTTTATTTTGAGTGTTTAGATGATGAAGTTACATTACGGCAAAAAATACTAGATCTAGTGCGTAATGAGTTTTCAGTATTAACGGAATACAGTTCTGAGGGCGAGTGGGTTGATTTTTTCGTCAACCTTAGAGAAGCGCCTGACATAAAAAGAGCACTTGGTAATAAAGACAGGGTTGATCCTATGCCGGATTATGAAGTTAATCGAGAGGCACGTCGTAAATTTAAGGATGTTATCGAGAATTATCTTTTTTCTAAAACCTTACCGGAGGGTTTAATTAAAAGTTGGCGGGAAAAGATCAAACATTTAGGAATGCATAAGATATGGCGTTCGTCTAGGTTTGGTGAAGACTCTTTTGAAAAGAGTTGGGCTGGATTTTATATGAGTCGATGTACTGACGATTTTCAGGATTTTTACATGCTGCATCAGATTCTTAAACCACCTCATGATGTGGTTTCTGATAGATATCAGGATGTTTCTTATTCAGTTTTTTTGCAGAAATACTCTTGGGCAGATAAGTCCGGGATTGCTTTTTCAAATCTTGAGGGATACACAACAATTGAAGGTGTAGTCGGCGAGGGGGAGGTTGCTGTTGGTGGAAGTAGTAATGTAATAATTGATATACGCAGAGATATAGATGTAATTGATCATGTTTATCAGGAATATGACAGAAGAAATGGTAGTCGCAGACGTATTAAGTGGAAAGGTTTTTATCTTGGCCCTGGTGGAATGGGCGGATATCATACTGATGAACAAATAGCTGAATATACCAATAAAAAATGGCAGGAAAACGCAGTTGTAATTAATGACGCATCAGGTAGACAATACTTATCTCCGTTCAGCGAAGAAGAGATTAGAGAGATTAAAACAACAGCCTGCGAGATAGAAGAAGATTTGGGGTTTCCGGTTGATATGGAATTCTTTTTCAAGGACGGTCAACTTAATGTTGTTCAGGTAAGGCCGATTACAGGTGATTTTTCTCAGTCAATAGAAGCTTTGCCAGAGTTTGAAGAAGAAGATGTTTTAGCTCGTATGCCAATTGCAATAGGTAAGACAACTATAGATGGTCTAGTTGGTTTTATTACTAGCGATGTGTCAGTTTTTGGGAGAAAAGAGTTAGATTTAATTGCCAAACACGCAGATATTCCATTTGAACAGGTATTTCTTACAACAGATGGACCTACTGACCATTCTGAATATCTTGTATTGTTGACACCAAGGTTTGCTTCTCGTATTCATCATCATGGTATAAACTTCCGTGAGAACGGAACAGTTGTCTTGGGGGCGCGTGATTTTTTTAAGTCATCGGTTTTTCGTAAATTAAAGTGGAAAAAATTGCCGATTGAAGATGAGTATGGAAGAGCTATTTCAATAACAGAAGAACCAGTTAAGGTGTATGCCAATGGCTTTAGAGGCCTTATTGTAAAAGCTGATGCTAAACCGATAAAAAGTTTTCCAGAGGGTGGTAAAAAGTTTATGACTCTTGATCAAGCGCATGAACTTCTTAACTGGGAAGGTGGTAGGGATTTTGGCAACGATTTAGATAAAACGAAAAGATTGGCAGGGCTTATAGTAAAGGAAAATGACTCTGGAATCAATAAAGTATTAATTGTCGGTAGTGGTCAAAGGAACTTACCGACTATGCTGGCATTAATGGGTAAAGAGGTAACCTGTGTGAGCATGGAACGTAAACGCGATAGAGTCTTTATGATGGATGCAGAAGAGCAATTAGAGGAAAGCGGATTAGATATTGATCTTAAAGTAAATTTTATTCTAGGCGAAATTGGTTCGCTCGATATTGATGACAATGGTTTAACGCGTGGGAGCTATGATTTAGTAACTTTTATTGATTTGGTTGGTGGTGATCCAACGGGGAAACCAAAACAATGGCTTTTAAAGGCAAAAGAATTACTTAAGCCTGATGGGTATGTTGTTATAGATATTGATCCAAGGGGAAAAGATACGATAGTCAGGCATTTTGATGATGTTTTCCCAGAAGCAAGATTAGTTAGCAGAGGAATAGGCGGAACATATAATTCATTAGCTACAAATTGGTTCTTGCAAATAGGGGCAGGTTCTTCCTCTGCGGTTGGAGGTATAGATTTTGATCCTACTAAAGCGAATATAGAAACTCATGGTGATAATGCTCAGCTTATTGCAAATAGTGGTGATTTACTATTTAATATAAATAACTTCGAGGGGTTTACTTTCCAAATATTAAGCATGGACGAAATTACTGAATCTACTAAAGCTTTCATTTCTACAGAGAATTAATTTTCAAAAGAGTTCCGAGCAGCGAATTCGATTATTATTTTATTTTGTAGGGGCGCTGCTTGTCCGCGCCCGTTAAAGAGTAATTGAAATATCATTTGGCGATAATGTTTGATTTATTTGATATTGTTACGGGCCGACACAAGGGCGGCCCCTACGTTATTTATATTTTTATATTCACCAAAAATATTTTCTCTACCACGTTGTTAATTCCTAAAAGTAACGAGGTGTATTCTCAGTCTTTGAAAATGGATCCTCTTTTTACGCATCTTTGCTTTGTTCCTTGAGGCTAACAAGATAAAATAAGTTTTCTATTTGAAGGTCAATGTTTATTGTTTTTATTGTTATACCTTCAATTTCTTTCAGATGAATGCGGGTAAAATTTAATATTCCTTTGAAGCCTGCATTGTACATGTGTTCATAGACTTCATTCGCGACTTCTTCTGGTACTGCGATGATGCCGATATTAATTTTATTTTTTTTAGAAAAACTGTCTAGTTCGCTTATATGGTAGACAGGCGTGTCTAATCCGGAATTAGTTTTTTCTTTATCGATATCAAACGCAGCGACGATTTTGCAAATATCATTATTTAAATTTTGATAGTTAATAATGGCTTTTCCGATGTTTCCATATCCAACGATTATTACTTTTTGTTCGTTTTTTGCGCCTAAAATTTCTTCAAATCTATCAACTAAATATTGTATTTGATAACCTCCTTTCTTGCTTCCTTTTATGCTAAGAGAGGAGAAGTCTTTTCTGACTTGAGAAGATGATAGCCCTGAGGTATCTGCAATGTTGTCGGAAAAAACTTTTACTATCCCAAGATTTTTTAGTTTGATGATAACATTCCTGTATTTAAGCATTCTTTTCGCTAATTCACTCTTATTTGCCATGTAATCTCCTTTTTTAATATGGATATTGTGATGTAAAGTTCATATTGTGTGCTAAATAGGATGCATTAACATTTATAGCAAAAAGAAATGATCCTTTTAAAGCAATACTTAATGTTACTATAGTAACGTATTTTATATTATGAGTCAAGAAATTAATGCAATATTATCAAAAACAACTCAAATCCCTAAAATAGTTGAATATTAATGTTTACAGAGTCACATAATAATGTTATATTAGGGTAAGCCAATTTAACCAAAAAATCAGGTTTGTAATTTTTATTAAAAAATACAGGGAGAAGTAATGAGTAAACAGATTTTCACTAAGAACGCAAATGTCGAAAAGCTAGAACCATACAAGAGAAGGTCGGCCCTTCTGCCGAGACTCCAGGAAGTGCAAAAACAAAAAGGATATATTTCTGACAATGACATGCAGGATATAGCAGATGAATTTGATATTCATCCAGTTGAGGTTTATTCGGTGGTGTCATTCTATTCTTTTCTTACAAACAAGAAACATGGCAAAAATATTATTAGAGTTTCAACATGTGCATCATCAAAATGTGCCGGGTCCGACAATGTTGTAAAAGCTTTTGAGCAATCACTGGGGATAAAAGCAGGCGAATGCACAAAAGATGGAGAATTCAGTTTTGAAAAAACCAGTTGTCTTGGGATGTGCGATGTATCTCCTGCAATACTTGTTAACGATACGCTTGTTGGACCAGTTAATCCAGAAGAAGTCGAAGCCATTATAAAGGCATGCAAAGAGGGGGGTGTTCTTCCTAATGCATACACCACCAAAGCAACAAAGCGTGATGGAAAGATTATTTTTAGTAAAGTTGAAGCTTACGTAGGGCTTAAAAAAGCGCTTGATTGCGGTTTTGACGCTGTTATTAAAGAGATAAGCGAGTCAAATATGCGTGGACGAGGTGGCGCAGGATTTACAACGGGTTTGAAGTGGAAACTTGCTGCAGAAAAACAATCTGATGTAAAATTTGTTATTTGTAACGCCGATGAAGGAGAACCGGGAACTTTCAAAGATCGTGTACTGTTGGTTGAATATGCCCAGACATTATTTGAAGGTATGGTGATTGCCGGATATGCTATTGGCGCTACTGAAGGTATTTTGTATCTTCGAGGTGAGTACGGGGCATTTAAGCCTGCCTTAGAGGATATGCTCGAAAAGATGCGTCAAGAAAATGCTCTCGGAAATAATATTTTTGGTAAGGAGTTTAATTTTGATATAAAAATTCACCTAGGTAGCGGAGCGTATATTTGTGGCGAAGAAACAGCCTTAATTGAATCACTTGAAGGTAGTAGGGGAGAACCTAGAAATCGCCCTCCTTTTCCTGTTAACACAGGGTATAACGGGCATCCAACAGTAGTAAATAACGTTGAAACTTTGATAGCGGTAGTGCATATTATCGCAAAAGGGGCAAGTTGTTTTAAGGAAATAGGGACACCTAATTCATCTGGAACAAAAATAATCAGTGTTTCAGGAGATTGCAAAAAACCAGGCGTTTACGAAATTGAATTTGGAACATCAATCGTGGATATTCTTTCTATGGTTGGTGCTGACGATACAAAGGCTGTGCAGGTTGGTGGGGCGTCAGGAACTTGCATTACGAAAGATGAATTCAAGAGAAAAATCGCGTTTGAAGATTTGTCAACCGGCGGTTCAATTATGATATTTAATAAGACAAGAAATATGCTAGATATAGCCGATAACTTTTTGGCGTTTTTTGCCGAAGAGTCTTGCGGGCAATGCACGCCATGCAGAGAGGGAATTCCTGTTTTACAGGAAAGGCTTAAAATGATACAAGAGAATAACTGTGATGAAGACGAGTTTAAGGATTTGTTTTCTCTCACAGAGACTATGGCAGATGCGTCAAAGTGTGGACTTGGGCAAACAGCGCCTAAGGCATTGTGTGACATTATTGAAAAATTTAATAACGAGTATACGTTATTGAAAGATAAAAAGGAGAAAGAAATATATGGATAAGCAGCCATTTGCAAAAAATACATCTCGAGCGCCTGTTAGCCAGCGCATCAATAAAGAAGATGGTGTTTCCGGAGAGGTAACAATTAATATTGACGGTGTTGATGTGACTGTGCCGGCGCAAACTACAATATTGGAAGCAGCACTTACTATTGGAATAAGGATACCTACTTTATGCCATCATGAAGATTTGTGCCTGGCAGGTGTATGCCGGATTTGTGTAGTTGAAGTGGAGGGGCAGCGAACCCTTCAAACTTCCTGTGCCTACCCTGTTACTGAAGGCATGAAGGTGAAAACATATTCGCCCAGAGTAAGGCGCGCTAGAATGAACATTCTTCAGCTTCTTTTAAAGAATCATCATGGTGAATGTTATTCATGCGCACGAAACAATAACTGTCAATTGCAGTTTTATGCTAAAAATTATGGAATCCGATCGTATAAGTTTGGTCATATCTCAGAAAAACGATATTCAGCTGATGAATCAAGCTATTCAGTTCAAAGAGACATGGATAAATGTATTTTATGCCGCCGTTGTGTTCGTACTTGTATTGACCTTCAGGAAGTGGGTGTTCTTGAAGCGGCACGACGTGGTGCTCAAACTAAGATTGAAACCTACATGGATAAGCCATTAAACGAAGTTCTCTGTATCAACTGTGGTCAATGCATAAACAGGTGCCCCACAGGAGCTCTAAAAGCTAAAGATCCTTCTGAAAAAATTTGGGAAGCTATCGATGATCCCACAAAACACGTTATCTTGCAGACTGCTCCAAGCCCACGCGCTGCGATAGGGGAAGAGTTTGGGCTTCCCGCAGGCAATAGCATGACAAAGCAATTAAATACAGCTGCAAAACGTATTGGATTTGATAGAGTTTTTGACACTAACTTTACTGCTGATCTAACGATCATGGAAGAAGGAACCGAGCTTTTAACGCGTTTGAGGGCAGCTCTTACTGAAAAAGATTCATCCGCTAAACTTCCTCAAATCACCTCATGCTCTCCAGGGTGGGTTAAGTTTTGTGAGCATTTTTATCCGGATTATCTTGGTCATCTTTCAACCGCAAAGAGTCCACAACAGATGTTTGGTGCGGTAATTAAAACATGGTATGCAAAGAAAAGCAACCTTGACCCAAAAAATGTTGTAAGTGTTTCCTTGATGCCTTGCACAGCTAAGAAATTTGAGCTTGAGCGTCCTGAGATGAATGATTCAGGAGCGCAGGATGTTGACTATGGGCTAACAACGCGCGAGTTTGCTGACATGATTAAAAAGTGCGGTCTCGATCTTCCAAATTTGCCTGAATATGATTTTGATAATCCATTGGGGATTGGCACTGGCGCAGGCCTTGTTTTTGGTGCTACAGGCGGTGTAATGGAGGCGGCGATTCGAACAGCATATGAACTTGTTACGGGAGAAGAGGTTCCATTTGATAATTTAAAGGTTGAGCCGGTGCGTGGGATGAAGGGTGTTCGTTCTGCAGCGATCCCCATTAAGAAAACAGTGGATGATTGGGCGTTTCTTAAAGGTGCCACGTTAAAAGTTATGATTGGCCATGGTACTGCTAATGCAAAAAAAATAATGGAAATGCTTGTTGCGGGTGAATTAAACGACTATCATTTTATTGAAATTATGGCATGTCCCGGTGGTTGTATCGGAGGCGGCGGGCAGCCTATTCCGACTTCGCCAGAAATTAGACAGGCTCGCGCAAAAGCAATTTACGATGAAGATGAGTCACTAACGCTTCGTAAATCGCATGAGAATCCTGTTGTGCAAGAGATATATAGTGAATTTTTTACAGATGGGCCATGTAGTGAACTTAGTCACAAATTGCTGCACACTGCGTATGTTCAAAGAGGTAAACGGATTGACGAGAAGCAAAAAGAAATGAATGCTCAGAGGGTTAAGCCAGAAACCGGACAGCATTAATATTTTAAAACCCGCAAATCAGCATTAAGCAAAAAAGAATAGGAATTGCTGTGTTTAAAACACCCAAATCATTGCGTTTGCAAATAGGATTATTTGGTCGGACTAACGTGGGTAAGTCTACTTTTTTGAACTATATCGCAAACCAAAATGTTTCTATAACATCTTCTGTTCCCGGCACAACCACTGATGTGGTTGAAAAAGCCATGGAACTTCTTCCCATCGGGCCGGTGCTTTTTCTTGATACTGCTGGTATAGATGATAAATCCGAGATTGCGTCTTTGCGCTTAGAAAAAACAGGAAATGTATTTGAACGTTCTGATGTTTTTGTGTTAATTATTGAACCTGGTGTGTGGGGCGATTATGAAGAAAAAATCTTTAAGGAATCTTTAAAGCAGAAAACACCAGTTATTATTGTGGTAAATAAAGTTGACATTAAGCGTCCTGACGATGAATTTATTAATAAAATCGAAAAATACTCAAAACATATTCTAGTAATATCCTGCAACGATAAAAGCAATCAGGATTACGTGATGCATGAGTTTAAAAGAAGGGTAATATCGGTTATGCCGTCTGATTTTTTAACGCCATTGCCAATCATTGGCGATCTTATTCCTCGTGGGGGAATTGCTATATTGATAGTGCCTATTGATAAAGAAGCTCCTAAGGGAAGAATAATACTACCTCAGGTCCAAACCATAAGGGACGCACTGGATAATGATCAAATGACGATTACAGTTAAGGAAAGCGAGTACAAAAATGCATTAGGAAAATTGAAAAAAAATCCCGATCTTGTTGTTTGTGATTCCCAGGTTGTTGATAAAATGGTAGCGGCTACGCCTAAAGGGGTAAAGTGCACAACGTTTTCTATTCTTTTTGCACGCATAAAAGGTGATCTTGTTGGTATGGTTAAAGCAGCTAGCGCAATGCATAAGCTTGTGGATGGAGACCGAATTTTAATATCTGAAAGCTGTTCCCATCACCCTATAGAAGATGATATAGGCAGGGTAAAGATTCCACGCTGGCTAAAGGAATATATAGGCAAGGATATTTTATTTGATTCTTGTGCCGGAAGGGATTTTCCTGATGATCTTAAAAAATATAAACTTATTATTCAATGTGGGGGATGCATGATAACTAGAAGAGAAGTATTGGCAAGAATTGAAAAAGCAAAAGCGCAGAATATTCCGATAACAAATTATGGCGTATCTATATCACTTATGCAAGGTGTTTTAAAAAATGTTCTTTCACCGTTTCCTGAGGCGATGGACGTTTTGGATAATTGAGAAAACAAAAGGACGATTATGGCAAACTGTAAAGAAAATGTAAATATTTGGATCAAAGAAAGGATTAAACCCAAAGAGATAAAAAAATATTTAACATCTGACGGGAAAGACTTTATTGATGATAAATTAATTTTGAGCAAAATAAAAGAGAACAAGAATCCAGACAAGAAACGCATTAAAGATATCCTGAATAAATCTTTAAATATTGTGACTCTTGACCTTGATGAATCCGCTGCACTTATGCATGTAGCAGATGGTGAGCTTCTTGAAGAGATGAGGGAAACCGCGCTTAAAGTTAAACAAAAAGTTTACGACAATCGTATTGTCACCTTTGCTCCGCTTTACATGGGAAATAAATGTGTTAATAATTGCATGTATTGCGGATTTCGAAAAGAGAATTCATCATCAGAACGTAGAGTGTTATCTACAGATGAGATTTCTAAAGAAGTTGAAGTTTTGGCAGGCAAAATAGGCCATAAAAGGCTTATAGCTGTTTACGGAGAAGATCCCACAACAGATATCAATTACATCGTTAATTCATTAAAGAGTATTTACAGCGTGAAAGCCAAAACAAAAAATGGATATAGCCAAATACGCCGCGTTAATGTGAATGCCGCACCTATGCAGATAAGCGAATTGGTTAAATTGCAAAAAGCCGGAATTGGCACATACCAGGTTTTTCAAGAAACATATCATCATGATACTTATTCTAAAATGCATCCTAAAGGCACATTGAAAAGTGATTACGATTGGAGGCTCTACTCTATGCATAGGGCTTTTGAGGCAGGGATTGACGATGTTGGGATTGGCGCTCTTTTTGGTTTATACGACTGGCGCTTTGAGGTTATGGGGCTAGTGTCACATGCCCGTGAGCTTGAAAGTAGATTTGGTGTGGGGCCTCATACAATATCTTTTCCAAGATTAGAACCTGCAAAAAACGCGCCCTATACAACAAAATCTCCGTATCTTGTAAGCGATGAAGATTTTAAAAAATTAATGGTAGTGATTCGTTTAAGTGTGCCTCATACAGGTATGATAATTACTGCACGAGAAAGTGTCAAAATGCGTCAAGATGCTTTTCGTTTTGGCTGTACGCAAACAGATGCGTCAACTTGTATTGGTGTTGGCGGGTATTCTCAAAATACCGCTACTCAGCAAGAAAACCAACAGCAATTTTTACTTGGTGATACGCGGTCGCTTGAAGAAGTTATTCGTGACTATGCCAAGATGGGGTATATTACATCATTCTGCACCGCAGGCTATCGTTGTGGGCGAACGGGTGAATGCATTATGGGTCTTTTAAAGTCTGGCCAGGAGGGCGTTTTTTGTAAGCTAAATGCAATATTAACTTTTAGAGAATGGATTGATGATTTCGCGTCGCAAGAAAATAAGGAGATTGGCGAGAGAGTGATAGAGAAGGAGCTCAAAGAAGTAAAAGAGAACATGCCAGAAATCTATTCTCAGCTAATAGAGAAGTACGAACTTACAAAACAGGGCAAGCGAGATCTTTATTTTTAATTATGGATAAAAAAGAAATGCTTAAAATTCTCTCATCTGACGATGAGAATCTTATTGAGGATGTGTTTAATCGTGCATATCGAATAAAGCTTGAGAATGTAGGGAGTAAAGTTTATTTTAGAGGGATTGTAGAATTTAGTAATATCTGCATAAAAGATTGTTTTTATTGTGGTATACGAAAAAGTAATAATGCTATTGAGCGTTTTTCAATGCGGGAAGATGAGATTGTTGAGGCGGCTATTTTCGCGGACAAAAACGGTTATGGCTCTATAGTTCTTCAATCAGGTGAAAGGTTAGATGAAGAGTTTGTTGCTTTTGTTGAAAGCATTTTGCGTACGATAAAACAAAAAACTGATAATCGACTTGGCATTACTTTATCTTTGGGCGAGCAAAGCGCTCAGACGTTCCAGCGCTGGTTTGAAGCGGGAGCACATCGTTATTTGTTAAGAATTGAAACATCCAATAAAGATTTATACCAACGTCTTCACCCTGATGATCATTGTTATGGGGCGCGATTGAAATGTCTTGATATCTTAAATAATATTGGATATCAAGTTGGAACTGGCGTCATGATAGGGTTACCTTATCAAACCTGTGAAGATTTAGTTAATGATATTATGTTTTTTCAGAAACAGGATATTGATATGATTGGTATGGGACCTTACATTATTCACAAGAATACTCCATTGGCCACGACAAGTGATTTTGATCAGCAAAGAAACTTTATACTTGGGCTTAAAATGATTGCCTTAACAAGGATCCATCTTAAGGATGTAAATATTGCGGCAACAACCGCTTTACAAGCTTTAAGTCCTCAAGGGCGCGAAGAAGGATTAAAGGTTGGTGCAAATATTATTATGCCTAACGTTACTTCCGTAAAATACCGCAATTTGTATAAGCTTTATGATGGGAAACCTTGTTTGGATGAAAACGCAAATGCGTGCCAGGCGTGCCTTAGGGGGCGTGTCCAATCAGTTGGTGAAGAGATAGGTTATGACCAATGGGGGGATTCTCCTCATTATCTTAAAAGATCTAATCTCAAATAAAAAGAGAATCCCGTAAAGCGGGGCAAACAGACCCCCTTTAATTTGATAATTCCAATAGTTCGCAAATTGATTTAAAGGGAAGAGCGATTACATATCTTTTGGTCGAATAACATGATCATCTAAAGCCCAATCCATTGCCGCGGGATTTACCCCGATAGCATCAAAGTGGTCGATAATCTTCTCTGGTTCAAAGAAGTATATGAGGAATTGCCAATTTCCATCTGGCCAGCTTCGAAACGCGCCAACTCGACCAATTTGTCCTGGATCTTCAGGAAGGTTAGTCAACCAAACTTGAGGATCAGCGTAATTACGCAGAGAAGCATGGTCTACTGGTTCACCCTCGGGGGTGGTTACTGTACCGCTTAGGTGGATGTGGGGTCGTTCCCACTCATGGCTGTAAGCCGGTAACACAATTAATTGAAATATAGCAATCAGTAGAATTGCAACAAGAGTTCGTTTTAACGGCATAGTTACCTCCTTATTATTCACGTCTTGCCTCAAAGTTTAAATTATCAATCGTGCGTTCTAGATGGGTTGATATTGCCTCAAAGTTTAAATTATCGATCGTGCGCTCTAGATGGGTCGATATTGCCTCAAAGTTTAAATTATCAATCGTGCGTTCTAGACGAGTTGATATCGCTTCAAAGTCAATGTTTGTTATTTGGCGTTCATATGATGAGTACGATTCAGTTGGGAGTTCAGGCGGTTCTTCTTCGCTTGAGTCCGGTTTAATATGGCGCTTAAGATCATCATAGTAAGAGATATTCGTATTTGTTTGAGGGTAGTCAAGGTATTGACCAGCTGACCGATTAGGGTTATCCGTATATTTTGGGGCAATATAGGGCTTCGGTTTATTTTTGGTGGTTGTTGATTGGGTTGTTGTTGAAGAGGACGGTACGCTAGTTGAATTAACCGATAGATCAGTCGGAGGAGTGGTTTTAGTTAAAGGAGGCGTATATTTTGGTTTGGAGTTGGGTTGTGGCTGTTTGGAGCTGGACCCCTCCTTTGGTGAAGAATCGGATATCTTATTTGGGTATGATTTTTCAACTGTTGTAACTGATTGAGTTGGGATATGCTTTGGAGATTGAGCAAAACTAAAAAATATTGGCCAAACCAGAACAATCGAGATTAGCACTATTGTAATGGATATTCTTTCAAGTAGTTTAGACATAATTACATCACTCCAGCAGACCATTTTATTAAGCTTAAGCCCATTCTATACCAAGTAGGCTCAATCCACAACTCTGTTTTTCAAATAATTAAGTGTGTGTCCCCGGAATTGGTAAGTATTGTGTCCCCGGAATTGGAATAATTAAGTATTGTGTCCCCGGAATTGGAATTGGAATTGGTGTCCCCGGAATTAAAAAGTGCTTGTTCCCTTTAAGTATTTGAATCTTTAAGGCTTTTTATGTATTTTATTAAGACAGCTAATGAGGAGCGGGCGCGGTATATGGTGTGTAAGGTAATAACAAAAAAAGCAATGATTTGTGGTTTTACCCGGGAAACGTATTCCGGAGGATTCAAGTTGTTTTCTGATTGCGTGTAGTCCAGAGCCAAAAACAGTGGAGATGAACCGGTTTCGTTTAGCATTAAGCAAAAGCTGTTGCGGACTATCTCGTTTTATGGAGCCGATAGTAAGAATGTCTGCCTCGTGGGCGTATCCGCAGCACGGTTTTACCGTTTGGTCCGAAAGTACGAAAAAAACATTACCCGGACCTTTGCAGAAGTCGTCTTTGAACCATTTTCCGTCCCAGGGGTTTCTTAAGGGACCTGCCTTACCGACAGGGCTAAGATTAAAAGAAAAGATATTGATGAGAAGATTTTTGTTTTTTATGCAGGCCTTCTGAGAAGTTAATCCTGTAAAACGAGCTTCGAGGAGATTAGCAAGCTCTTTAAGCTTTGCTCTGGTTTCGCTTTCTCTTGTTCCTTTTACACTGGCGATTGAAACGATATCAGGTAGTGTCCAAATTTGACTTGCAACTTTTATAAACAAGGCGACTTTTCGTAAGTTTTGGTTGTGGAAAGCATCGACACTTACGAAAAATCTGCCGTCGTATCCGCAGAGGAAAAGTTGATTCAAAACTGAGGATAATTCCTTTTTGGTTTTGAACCAGCTGGCATTAGTTATTATATGATCAAAAAACATTTCACGGCGGACTCCTTCTTTTGAGATCAGGCAGAGAAAGTCAAGGGCATAAAATGGTTCACCTCCGGTAAAGCCTACCCGTTTAATTCCGGATTCATTGCATGCGTCCAGAAATCTAAGGGCTCCCTTTTTAGGGAGCGTTTTTCCGGTTTGTTCAGTGTTGCAATGCGCGCAATGAAGATTGCACTGAGTTGTAGGAGAGAACATAATCTCTTGGGGTTTAAACTTATTTTTCTTCACGGATGTATTATACACGAAGGGAGGCAGGAAACAATATGTCTTTTGAATGGGCATTAAATGAAACTTAGATTTCTAAATAAAATCTACAGCTATAAAAGGGGACCCCGTAAAGCGGGGTAAACAGATGTCTTTTCTCGTTTTTCGGGTCCGATTCTGTTGTTTTTCTGTTCCCATTTTCCTTCAATATGTAGCAAAGTCGAGATTTGGTTCTCTTATTTAAGCCCAGCAAAATGCTGGGTTTTGCGATTTTATGGTACAATAACAAAGATGAAAAAGAAGGATAGGAAAAAACGTCAGGATAAAATTATAAAAACAGTAGTACTAACTGGATTAGTATTATATTTTTTGGTTTATTTTGTTTTAAATTTGATAAAGGCATTGGCGCAATAGGATAAGTATAAAATGATTAAGTGAGCTGTCCTTCGAATTTTTAAAATAAAAAAAAGGTAATAAAACGGTGAGTGAGTTGACTGATTTTAAGATTGATTTATTGGATGTAGATGTAAGTGGAGATTTTGGGGAAATCTGCCGTTTGCTTGAAGATACAAAAGATTGTTTTTTTATTACTGGTAGCGCTGGTTCGGGTAAGTCAACGCTTTTAAGGTATTTTAAAGAAACTAGCAAGAAAAACGTTGTTGTGGTTGCTTCTACGGGGGTATCGGCTGTTGACATCAAAGGCCAAACAATCCATTCGTTCTTTAGGTTTCCGCCCAAATTTATTCAAGAAGAAAATATTCGCCGGGTATATGGGAAACAGGATGTTTTTAAAGAGATGGACACGCTTGTTTTAGATGAAGTCTCTATGGTGTCAGCTGATATTATGGATGCTATTGATTCTTCTTTGCGTCTTAATCGCAAGATAGATCTTCCCTTTGGCGGAGTTCAAGTAATATTTTTCGGTGATTTATTTCAATTACCGCCAGTAGTTATTAGTAAAGAGTTGCAAGATTACTATAATTATCACTATGGTAGCCAATACTTTTTTTCAGCAAAAATATTTGATAAAATCGTGCTCAAATATATTGAATTAGACAAAATTTATAGACAGGAAGATGGTGATTTTATATCGCTTTTAAACAAGGTTAAATATGACCAACTTACCGAAGTCGACTTGCAACTAATGAATAAAAGGGTAACGGTAGAACTTCCTCAAGGGGAGAATTACATAACCCTTACTACAACTAACAGAGTCGCTCAGCAAATAAATGAATATCACTTGAATAAGTTACATGCAAGACTTTTTGAGTATGAATCCGAAGTCTCAGGTGATTTTAAAGAGAGACAATACCCAGCTGATGATAGTCTGCGTCTAAAAGAAGGAGCGCAGATAATGATGTTGAGGAATGATTCAAAGAAAAGATGGGTAAACGGCACTCTCGCCCAGATAGCGAAGTTAGGAAGAAACTCTATAAAGGTAAGGATCAAAGACGATACCTATGATGTTCATATGGAAATGTGGGAAAACATTGCCTACTGCTATAATGAAGAGAAAAAGAAAATAGAAGGAAAATCTATCGGTACGTTTGAGCAATATCCTATAAAGTTAGCCTGGGCGATTACTATTCATAAAAGCCAAGGTAAGACTTTTGACAGAGTAGCCATAGATTTAGGGCGTAAAGCTTTTGCTCATGGTCAGGTTTATGTGGCCTTAAGTAGGTGTAGAACCCTAGATGGTATATATCTCCAAAGGCCTATTCGATCCAGCGATATAGTTTTTGACGACAGAATAAAGAATTTTAGAGATAAATTTCTCAAGTTTGATCTTGCCAAACCCGCATCGAAACACACATAGCCATGAGGAGTTCCGAGGGCAGAACATTTATCTCTTTCCAATGAATTCATAATATCTATCAATATGTCAGAAATAAATAACAAAGATCCACTACATGGCGTTACCTTAAAGATGATTCTTACTGACCTGGAGGAGTGGCATGGTTGGGAGAGAATGGGCGAAAATATTAATATTTGCTGTTTTACAAATGATCCTAGTTTAAGCTCAAGCTTAAAGTTTTTAAGAAAAACTCCTTGGGCACGTAAGAAAGTTGAATTGTTTTACTTAAAGGCCCTAAGGCGCCGGAAAAAGAAGCAAAGCCGAATTGCCGCCAAGCGTAAGTAGCCGGCATGATTAAAACTAAATCTCTATTTGATCCAGTTGATTCAACGATGGTACACCAATCCCAATTACCCGCTACAAAAAGGTGTTTGTCCTCTTTTTTTTGTGGTAGTATATAACACATGAAATTTGAAAAATACCATATTTCCGACGATATAAAGAAAAACCTAGCTAAATTAGGGTTTATTAAGCCTACGGATATCCAGTTTAAGGCAATGCCCTCAATCCTTAAGGGCGAAGACGTGCTGGCTGTTGCCCAGACCGGTACTGGTAAAACTGCTGCCTTTGCTATACCTATTATTAATATGATACATTCTACTAAGCGCAGTAAGCGCTGGTGTGGCATAAGGTGCGTTGTCATGGTGCCTACTCGCGAGTTGGCTTTGCAGATCGGAGAAGTTTTCGCTAGTCTTTCCAAGCATACCAAGGTTAAGAGTTTCGCTTTGTGTGGTGGGGTAGATCAGGATAAACAGATCGATAGACTTATAAGCGGAGTCGACATTTTGATCACAACACCGGGGAGGATGTTTGATTTAATAAATCAAGAATATATTAGTTTAAACTATGTTGAATTTTTGGTTCTTGATGAGGCTGACCATATGCTGGAGCTGGGGTTTATCGAGGATATCAAATATGTTAAGAAGATGCTGGCACGAAAACATCAGACACTTTTTTTCTCAGCAACGATAAGTGATAAGATAAAAAAGCTGGCCTATTCACAGGTAAGAAGTAATGCCATACGTATTCAAATATCACCTAAGGATCCAGTATCTAAAAATGTAACCCACTATGTGATGTTTGTTGAAATGGATGATAAGAGGTTTTTTCTGGAACAGTTTATTAAAGATAATCCGGCAAGCAAGATGATAGTTTTTGTTCGGACAAAAGTTCGGGCTGTCAGAGTGGCCGCTGCCATGGGGAGAGTAGGCATTGATTCTTTGGAGATCCATGGGGATAAAGAGCAGGATAAACGAACTGAAGTAATGAAAAAGTTTAAAGAAAGCCAATGCAAACTTTTGATCGCTACCGATATTAGCGCTCGCGGGATCAACGTTGTCGATATTGAATATGTTATCAACTATGATCTGCCAGTAAAAACAGAGAATTATGTTCACAGGGTCGGTCGTACCGGTAGAGGATTTAATAAGGGTATCGCCATTTCATTTTGCAGTAAAGAAGAGCGTCAGTTGCTTGATGAGATACAGGGATTTCTAAATAAAGAAATAGAAGTCATCAAGGTTAGCAAAAAAGATTATTCCGCGGTTATATCCCCTGCCAGCGGTGAACACGACTGGAAGAGCTTGATTGAGGAAGAAGAGAGATTCAAGGCCGAAAAGAAGAGAAAAAAGAGGACCCCGTAAAACGGGGCAAACAGGCACCTTTTTGTTGACAAGCAGTAAGCTAGTATTAGAATATACGCATGCCAAGGCAAGCCAGACTAGTTATACCAAATATAGCTCACCACTTAACCAAAATGATAAGTAAAAATCGTTTCTTCCGAATACGAATATTATTTTTCATCATTTTTGCGGTAGGTCTTACCGTATGCTTGCAGGCCGATGCTAAATACGGAAATGTCACTCCCGATGAAATGCTGCAGCAGACCAACCGGATTATGAGTGATGTTTATAACGGAATTTATGATCTGCGCGAAAGATACTCTGCGTTAGGAAGTTTTAATGATGAACATTTCAGAATTGGTCACCGCAAGGATCGCAAAAAATGTTTTGGTTATTGCGCACCATGGGAATTGGCAACGATTACTTATTCTGATGCGAAATTTTCTTTAGAACTGTATTTCACCGAATGGGCACATGATGCACTTACTAATCAGCGAATTTCCCCTGATTTTGGGTTTTATGTTGATGAACTGGGGATGTATTTATATGGGTACTATTCGGAGCCAGGGCACGAAGAGTTGCGAAAAGAAATAGATAGTATTTTGCATGAAAGCCTTAGCGCCTATCAAGTGAAGCATTACCCGCAGCCTTTTCTTGCAGCATATTATTATTTTACTATGGGCAAAATAAAGCAAGCCCAAGAAATGTTACAACAGGTGCTTGATGAATTTCCGGATCATGCCCAAGCCAAAGAGTTGCTTGAAGTGATTGGTCAGCGTCAAGACGCAGATATTTTTTTAGAGTTTAGGGGATTGGAAAACATTTTTCTTGTAAATATTGAGGAAAGATCAAATGCACCTGAGCATAAACATATAGAAAGAATAGTGAATGCTCTAGGTGGAAAATTTGTAGTAGATAAGAATAAGAAAAAAATTTCCCTGCAGGATTTATCAGATATAGCCAAAGAACATAGCGGATCTAAAGATCTTGCGGTTGTTGTTTTAGAAGGAGTTGACACTAACTCAATAGAAACAAAAAGATCAATGATAATGATTGAGGAGATTTTTAAAGCGCGCGGTTTTAGAAAGATAGTTTTTCAGAAAGATCCTGCGTTGGGAGAAATGGATATAAAATCTATTAGCGTATCCGAAAAGAATATTGCACGTTTACCCGGATTGGCTCAACCTGATCAGGAACGTAAAGTGCAACTTATTGTAAAGTTGGAGCAAATTGAGAGGTCCAATGACGTGGCAAAGCGAGGAGAAGTTGAAGATATCATTGCTTTAGCACGAATTTATTACGTAGAAAAAGATTTCGATCGGGCAATTATCTTTTTTGAAAGAGCATTATCGATTAACCCTTTTCGTGCTGATGTTGTATATGAAATAGCTATGGCGCATTCAGGTCTTGATCAACACCTCCAGGCCAAAGAGCGTATGCAGCAAGTATTAGAGCTTAATCCTAATCCTGTTTTATGGTCTAAGGCAAAAATGAGATTAGCGACAATGAAGAAGGTTGACGCAGCTCAAGTTGCTTTGACGCCTCTTAACAACGAAAGAGATTTTACTTATAAACCGGTTTCTGTTTATCTTTTGCCGTTTGGTGTAGAAGACAAAGAAATGCTTGAAGATCTAAGAGTTTTTTTACAGTACATCTATGGTGTTCGTTTTGAACTTTTAGATAATACAAAAGGACCGTTACCTGGTTATAGCAAATCTCGGCGGCAATATTTTGTTCAACCGCTTTTTTCTCAACTGCATCGAGATTACAAAAAACTACTCTCTGAGCCACTAGCTCATACGCTAATTGTAGTTACTAGTCATGATATAACTGATGAGGGGATTAACTTTGTTTTTGGTACGACTAGCGCAAAATGGCAGATGGGTATTATTTCTTTTGCACGTTTCCAGTCTGACAATCCCGATCGTCGAATGCTTTTTAAGAGACTTGCCACACAGGCTTTATCGACTGCAGGGTTTTCATTAGGGTTGCTGCGTTGTTCAACGCCACTATGTGCGCGTAGCTATCCTCATAGTTTTGCCGAGTTCGCTCGTAAAAAGTTTTCCCTTTGTACGCAGTGCAAAACAAGAAGAGATAAAATGTTGCATAAGCTTAGCATGTTGGGCGATTTTCCTTGGAGTCGGGAGGATGTAGAAAGATTTAAAGCTTTAAAAGATACACATAAAATGAACAAACTATAAATCATATAAATGGATAAAAATAATCTTAAACCACAGCCTGACTTTTACGGATTAGGTATTGCTCCTAAACTGCTTGATATTCTTAAACGATTAAAGTTTAAGGTGCCAACACCGATTCAGTACCAGACTATTCCTTTAGCAATTCAGAGCAAAGATATTATTGGTATTGCTCAAACCGGTACTGGCAAGACTCATTCTTTTGCTATACCAATGGTTCAGCGTCTTGCTGGTAGTAAGGGCAGAGGGTTAATTCTTGCTCCGACTCGAGAGTTAGCGATTCAGATTGACGAGGCGATTAAAAAGCTTGCCCGAGCATTTAAGATGGATACGGCTTGTCTTATTGGTGGGGTGCCAATGAATGGTCAGATACAGGCCTTACGTAAAAATCCTAATATTGTAATTGCCACTCCCGGTCGATTTATTGATCATGTTTGGCAGGGGGATGTTTTATTAGATAATGTTGTTATGCTCGTCCTTGATGAAGCTGATCGGATGTTAGATATGGGTTTTGCGCAAGATATCAATCAGATTTTTAATTTCTTGCCAAAAAATAGGCAGACAATGCTTTTTTCAGCCACGATGCCGAAAGAAATTGTTCAAATTGCTAATAAGCAGATGAAGTTGCCGGTTCGGGTTGAGATTGCTCCTTCCGGGACTACGGCCGCCAGCGTTACTCAAGAGGTTTTTATTATTAAAAAAGAGGCTAAAACAAAATTATTAAGTAAGCTGCTTGCCCAATATTGTGGACCGATTCTTTTATTTGTTCGCACTAAACATGGGGCAAGTAAAGTTGTTCGCGAGATTCACAAAATGAAGTGTAGCGCTGCTGAGATGCATTCCGATCGCAGTTTGAGCCAGCGTTGCGCAGCATTAGAAGGTTTTAAGTCTGGTAGATATAAGGTTCTTGTTGCTACTGATGTTGCTGCTCGTGGAATTGACGTTACCGGAATTCAGTTGGTAATTAATTACGATTTACCGCATGACGCAGAAAATTATGTTCATCGCATTGGCCGTACGGCAAGAGCAGGAAAGAGGGGCCATGCGATATCATTTGCAACTCCTGATCAGAAACGGGATATCCAAGATATTGAAAAGCTGGTCAAGTCAGTTCTTCCAATTTCCCATCATCCCGATCTTCGCTCTGAAAGGTTTATCGAGTCATCGCGCCCTAATCGTGCGGGCAGACCGCCAAAACGCTAAAAGAGGCAGACACCTTTTCATTTGACAATTCCAATCCCTGCTTATAGAATATGTCCCCTTAACTTGTTGTAATTATTCGCGGGTTTTTTCGCGATATAATACTAAAAAAAGGAGGCCAGATATGCAAGAGCAAGAGATTGGAGTAGTTGATCATTTCTTTGGTAAGATTTCTGTCGGAATGATTAAGTTAAGCGGCGAGCTTAAAGTAGGAGACACTATTTGCATCAAAGGGAAACAGACGGATTTTTCTCAAAAGATCGAATCGATGCGGATAGAGTTTGACAACGTGACTGAGGCAAAAGAAGGGGATAAAGTAGGCATAAAAGTTGCCCAGTCTGTTCATGCCAACGATAAAGTATATAAGGTGATTGTTTAAAGAAAAATAGGGTAGACACTAAAGGGGATAGCATGGGCTATTCCGGGTTGCCCTTTGGGAGTATATGAGTAAACGAGGAGCATTTAATCGACTTATGCCTGAGCTGCAGCAAGCAGTATCGGACCGAGGCTATCATACGCCTACGCCAATACAAGAACAGGTAATACAACATTTGCTCAACCGGCGAGATCTTATTGGTTGTGCGCAAACCGGCACCGGAAAGACTGCGGCCTTTGTTTTACCGATTTTGCAATATTTAACAAAGAACTCGCGCCCTCGAGTGAGAGGAAAAAATCGAGTTTTGATTTTAGCGCCCACCCGTGAGTTAGCGGCACAAATTGGTGATAGTGTTAAAAATTACGGAAAATATTTAAGGGGGTCGTGTGCGGTTGTTTTTGGTGGAGTTGGGCAGACTCCTCAGGTGCGTGCTGTTTCGCGCGGTGTTGATATTGTTGTGGCTACTCCCGGACGCCTGTTGGATTTGGCTAATCAGGGTCACATAAAACTAGATGAGACTGAAATTTTTGTTTTAGACGAGGCCGATCGGATGCTTGATATGGGATTTATCAATGATGTTAAGCGCATCGTTGCTAGACTTCCTAAAAAACGACAGACTCTTTTTTTCTCGGCGACGATGGCCCCGGAGGTAGTTAAGCTTTCAGAAAAAATTGTAAACGAACCGGTTTTCATTAGCGTGACTCCCGATAAACCAGCGGTAGAGCGCATTGTGCAGAAGGTATTTTTTGTAGAGAAAAATCGTAAAGATGCTCTTTTGGCGCAACTTCTAGAGGCTGAGCATTGGAGCCGGGTTTTAGTTTTCGTGCAGATGAAACATTCTGCCGATCGAGTTGTTAAAAAGTTACAAGCGCGTAATGTTAGCGCGACTGCGATTCATGGCAACAAAAGCCAGGGCGCGCGCACTGAAGCGCTGGCTAAGTTTAAGTTGGGTCAGATTCGTGTTTTGGTTGCGACAGACATTGCGGCGCGAGGGATCGATGTTGATTCGATTTCTCACGTAATTAATTATGATCTACCAAACACCCCAGAAACTTATGTTCATCGCATTGGGCGTACAGCTCGAGCTAGTGCCGGTGGTGATGCCGTTTCTTTTTGTTCGCCGCCAGAACGGGATTGTTTGCGTGCAATTGAGCGCATGATTCGTTTGGAGATAGGAGTTGATCATAATCATCCTTTTCATTCTCAGTTGGCACAAGATGCTACCGGTGCTGCGGCACGGCCCGCACCTAGAGGGGGCAGGCCTAACCCTAAGATAGCTGCTAGTCGTAAACCTGCTGATAAAAATCAGAGACGTTCAATGCCTTGGGCGAAACAACAAAAGAATAAAACTAGAGGCAGGAAAAGATTTTCTAGATGACAAACGCCGCAAGTAATGATTCACAACAGCCTAAGCGCCGCTTTCGCTATAAAGGCACCCACCCTCGTCATTTTGATGAAAAATACAAAGAGTTAAATTTTGAAAAATATAGTGAAGATGTAGAAAAGATTATTGAAAGCGGCAAAACCCCAGCGGGCACTCATCGCCCGATTTGCGTGAGTGAAATTCTAGATATTTTAAAGCCATTGCCTGGGCAAGTTGGTATAGATGCGACACTGGGTTTTGGTGGGCATGCTCTTGAGCTGCTTAAAAAAATTTCTCCTAATGGCAGATTGTTTGCTTTAGACGTAGATCCAATTGAGATCAAGCGTACCGAAAAAAGGCTGAGAGCAATGGGGTTTAGCAATAAAGAGTTAACAGTTAAACTTAGTAATTTTATTGGTATGTCTAAGTTATTAAACGAGACTGAAGGTGGTTTTGATTTCGTTTTAGCTGATCTTGGTGTGTCGTCGATGCAATTAGATAATCCTGCGCGTGGATTTACATTTAAATACCAAGGTCCTTTAGATTTACGTTTTAATCCTGATCGCGGACAGCCGGCAACAGCCTTGCTTAGGTCACTAGATGAAGAACAGCTCAAGCGCTTGCTTTCTGATAATTCAAATGAACCCTTTGCGCGGCGCATCGCTCGGGCAATTTTTAGAAATAGAGATAAAATTAATACAACCACTGACTTAGCAGAGGTTATTAAATCTACGCTAAATAACAAAGCTTATGGTGATACTTTAACCGATTCGATTCGCAGAACTTTTCAAGCGTTGCGGATCGAGGTTAATCATGAATTTTCGGTATTAGAGCAATTTTTAAGGACTTTACCATTTTGCTTAAAGAGTAAAGGGCGAGTTGCTATTTTAACTTTTCATTCTGGTGAGGACAAGCGTGTTATGGATTTTTTCAAACAGGGTCTTGATTCTGGTGACTATTCAGATATCAGTCATGAGCCAACATGTCCAAGCGCAAATGAGCAATACTCTAATCCACGCTCTAAAAGTGCAATGTTGCGTTGGGCGATAAAGAGGTAGGCAAGAGAGAAAAAAATGATAAATGTAAATTCAGTTACATTACAATTTGGGAAAGATCCACTATTTAAAAATGTAAATATCAGTTTTACCGACAATAATTGTTATGGATTGATTGGAGCTAATGGTTCTGGTAAGTCTACATTTTTAAAGGTTCTTTCTGGTGAGCTAGAGCCTAATGCCGGCTCGGTGTCGGTGCCCAAGGGCCAGCGTATATCCGTGCTACGGCAGGATCATTTTGCTTTTAACGAAGAGAGGGTGCTAGATACAGTAATCCAAGGGCATAAGCATTTACATGAGATTATGCTAGAGCGCGATAAACTTTACAATAAGAGTGATTTTAATGATAATGACGGGCATTATTTAGCCGAACTAGAGGATGAGTTTAATAAGCTTGACGGTTGGAGCATTGAAGCTGAAGCAGCCAAACTGTTAAGTAGTCTTGGAGTTAAAGACGAGCTGCACGCTCAAAAGATGAAGCAGTTGGGTGCAAACATGAAGGTGCGTGTGCTTTTGGCCCAAGCTTTAGTAGGTAATCCCGACGTATTGCTTTTAGATGAGCCTACAAACCATTTGGATATGGAGACTTGTATGTGGCTAGAGGAGTTTTTGATTGAGTTTAACAACACTGCGGTTGTTGTTTCTCATGACAGGCATTTTTTAAATAAAGTGTGTACGCATATTGCTGATATTGATTTTGGAAAGATTCAACTGTACGCCGGCAATTATAAATTTTGGTCACAGTCACGCGAGTTAGCTTTGCGTCAACGTCAGGATAAAAACCGCAAAGTAGAAGAGAAACGCAAAGAGCTTTTAGATTTCATTGCCCGGTTCAGTGCGAACGCAGCGAAATCGCGGCAGGCTACTTCACGTAAGAAAACTCTGGAAAAACTTAACCTTGAAGAAATCAAACCTTCATCACGCAAATATCCCTACGTCGAGCTTGTTTTTGATAAAGATGCCGGTAACGATTTGCTAAGTGTTAAAGGGTTGGGCAAGACGGTTGACGGAGAAGTCATATTTAAGGATTTCTCGTTGGATTTAAACAAGGGTGAGAAAACGGCTTTCATAGGGCCAAACGACGAAATCAAAACCGCGTTGTTTGAAGTGTTAACTGGTGAAGCCGAAGCAACTGCTGGTGAGTACCAATGGGGTAAAGCTGTAAAATATAGTTATTTCCCTAAAGATTTTGGTCCATATTTTCAAACCGATTTACCTCTTATTGATTGGTTACGGCAATACTCCCAAAATCATGACGAAGGATTTATTCGCAGTTTTTTAGGTAAAATGTTGTTTGGTGGTGATGATGTATTTAAAAGTGTGCGGGTTCTTTCGGGGGGAGAAAAGGTTCGCTGCATGCTAGCTAGGGTCATGCTTTCTAAAGCCAACACTTTAATTCTAGATGAACCAACTAATCACCTTGATTTAGAATCTATTACCGCGCTTAATGAGGGGTTAGTTAGGTTTAACGGCACCTTAATACTAGCGTCTCATGACCATGCTATTGTTCAGTCGGTAGCTGACCGTATAGTTGAGATAACGCCCAAAGGATACATTGATCGGCCGCATTACACCCTAGATGAATACTACAAAAACGAAAACATTAAAGCTCAACGTGTAAAGTTGTATTGAAAGGTGCTTGCCTCTTTTTCCCTTTTTCTTCTTTCTAACGATTGAAAAACTCATAAAAGTTGTTAAAATGGGGTTATGCTATGGTCTAAGAAACCCAGACAGAGGTGTTTCGACGGCAGAATTTAAATAAGTAATAAAAAATGGAGTAGCGCTCTTTTTCGCTGATAATTAAGTATTGTGTCCCCGGAATTTAATTAAGTATTGTGTCCCCGGAATTAGGGATCTCTTCTAATGGAGGAAAAATGAATAATAAGATTATACTAGTTATATGGATATCGTTGGCAGTTGGTTTGATAGGGCATACTAAAGAGAATGTATTTGCTAACAGCAATCAGATTAGCAGCAAATCATCTAGCGGTAAAACAATAAGCGCTTTCCCCGATGTATGCAATACGCCGCCGTCTTCGGCAGGTTCTGTAAGTATACCCTATCCTAATGCTGGTTCCGATGACCAATCCAAGGGTAGCAAGGGTGGCAGAACCGGTCGTCTTGATCCCCACGTAGCTAATCAATTCGGTGTAGAAGTTGGCGGTGAGGTTCCTTCTCGTTTTTCGGAAATTTCGGGTGAAGAAGTCGACTTAAATGAAGCCGAAGAAGAGGGCCAGTCAAAATACATTATTCCCGGACACATAGGCAATAAAATCAAAGATCCTAAAAAAAAGCGATAGGTACCCTTTAAAACTCCCGCTAGGAGAGCGGAAGGTTTATTTGTAGTCAAGTAGAGACTTGACCCCTTATTAAGGAGGTAAGATGCTTAAAAGAGAGCAGATATTAATGACAGATTGGCTTTCGGAATGGTTTCATCATTGCGCTAAAAAATATGACATAAGCTATTCTGAATTAATTCGGATCACATTATGCTTACAAGTTGGTGAATGGGTTTCAAAGGAATATCCAGAATACGAATTTGACTTTTCTGAACGGAAAATGACAAAAGAATTTAATAAACTTTTGAAAACGAAACGTTTTGAAGAAGAGCTTCACAGATCTTTTTCTAAGCTTTATTTTGAAGCAAGAAAGGCTGTAGATTTTTTAGAGGCTCAAGAAAAGAAAAAAAACCGTCCAGCAAAAGAGAAGTGAAGTTAATCGTTTTATTACCGCTACAATGTAATACTGAAAGAGGAGGTGCGCCATGACGATTGAAACGATGCGTGCGGTGTTCGGCTGGTGTTCTGTAATTAATATGGGATTACTTTTATGGTGGTTTTTTGCCATTGTAGTGTTGCATGATTTTGTTTATCGAGTGCATACTAAGTGGTTTAAGTTGTCGGTGGAGAGTTTTGATAAGATCCATTATGCCGGCATAGCATTTTTCAAAATAGTTGTGTTTGTATTTAATATTGTTCCGTATTTTGCCTTGCGCATTGTTGAATGAAAAGGGGTCAGGTCTTTCTTGTTTCTGGTGGGAAACGTGAAATGATCTTAGATAGTTGTCAGAATTAAAATAACTCGAAAAGTGACGGAGAAGCCTTACGGAAACGTAAGGCTATTTTTTTGAGAAAGTACTTGACAGATATATTAATTGATACTAAAGTAGTATCAATTAATATATCTGTGGTTTCGGTCATTTAAATTAGGAGGGATGATATGTTTTGTTATCAGTGTGAGCAAACAGTAGGTGGTTTGGGTTGTACGAAGGTTGGTGCGTGCGGTAAGAGTTCTGATATCCAGAGTTTACAGGACATTCTTTTATTCGGGCTAAAAGGAATGTCGGCTTATGCATTTGGCGCAAGAGAATTAGGCGGTATCGACAAAGATGTAGACGCTTTTGTTCATGAGGCGTTGTTTAAGACGGTTACTAATGTTAGTTTTGATTTAAAGCAGCATATAGATTTAGTTCTTAAATGTGGTGAAATGAATTTAAAAACAATGGAATTACTAGATAAGTCGCATACAGAATATTTTGGTAATCCTGTTCCTGTCGAAGTTGAAACTGGCACCAAAGCAGGGCCGGGAATACTTATAACCGGACACGATTTACTTGATTTATATGAATTGTTAAGGCAAACACAAGGTAGCGGCGTAAATGTTTATACCCATAGTGAAATGCTACCCGCGCATGGGTATCCAAAATTAAAACAGTTTAAACATCTTGTTGGTAATTATGGAGGAGCGTGGCAAAATCAGAAAAAAGAGTTTAATGAATTCTCCGGTGCATTGCTGGCAACGACTAATTGTGTTTTGACTCCACCGGCCAATACATATCTCGACAGATTGTTCACCATAGGTATAACAGGTATCGAGGGCGCAACGCACTTGAAGGAAAGAGATTTTACCCCTCTTATCGAGAAAGCAAAGAGCTTGCCGCCATTGCCTGATGCTTTGGGAAAAAAGATTACGACCGGATTTCATCATAGCGCAATTTTAAAATCAGCAGACAAAATAGTTGCTGCCGTAAAGAGCGGAAAGATAAAACATTTTTTTCTAATAGGTGGTTGCGACGGTGCAAAGCCGGGACGTAATTATTATACTGAATTTGCGGAAAAGGTTCCAAAAGACTGCATTATCTTGACTCTCGCTTGCGGAAAATATCGCTTTAATGATCTTGATTTTGGCGATATAGATGGGATACCGCGACTTATTGATGTTGGGCAATGTAACGATGCGTATTCTGCGATTAGAGTTGCAACAGCTCTAGCCGAAGCATTTAATTGCAGCGTAAACGAATTGCCATTGTCTTTTGTGTTGTCGTGGTTTGAACAAAAGGCGGTTGCGGTTCTTCTAACTTTATTTCATTTAGGCATTAAAGGCATACTTTTAGGGCCGTCACTTCCGGCTTTTGTGACACCGAATGTTTTGAAGGTTTTACAGGATACATTTGATATAAAACCGATAGCTACACCAGAAGAAGATCTTCAGGCTTGTTTAGGTCAGCTGGTATAAACAGATAGCTCAACTTGCGAAAAGGGGTTACATCTATTTTATGGAGAATGAAAAATAGACGTGACCCCTTTTTTCGCTTTTTTATTGATATGATTGCTGTATAATAATTATGGTTAACTCAAAAAAGAAAAATATGAGAAGTAAAGAAAAAATTAGAAGGCGAATTTTACTGCCGTTTATATTGGTTGTAGCGGTAATGATGGGAGTGTTTAGCTTTGCATTTTATCGCCACATGGTGGGCATGATGACAATGAAAGTTGATAACGCTTTGCATGAAATGAGTAAACTTTTCGAAAGTAAATTAGACAGCGACGCGGAGCTATTAAGCGGTTTGGTTGATCTTTTAAAGGAAGATAAACAGATACAGAATTTTTGGTTAGCTAAAGACCGACAAGGGCTATTAAAATATACCGAGCCGTTGTTTAAAGAGTTGCGATCGAAATATCGAGTTACGCATTTTTATTTTCATGGACTAGATAAAATATGTTTTCTGCGTGTGCATAATTCTAGTCGACATGGAGATTTGATAAAGCGCTTTACGATCGATGGAGCATCTAAAGCAATGCGATCCTTTTATGGTATTGAATTAGGACCGTTTGGTACTTTTACCCTTCGTTTAGTGCATCCGTGGTTTATTAACGGTAAACAGGTTGGGTATCTTGAACTGGGGGAAGAGATAGATCATATGATTCCTCAGTTAAAGCAAGTTTTAGGAGCTGATCTTATTTTTACCATTGAAAAAAAGTATCTCAAGCGTCAAAGGTGGAAAGAAGGATTGCAAATGGTTAATAAAACCGGAAAGTGGGACTTTTTGACTGATAGTGTTGTTGCCGGCAGCACTTTTGAAGATGACTCTACGGAAGATGCTTTGTTGTCTATTTTACAAGAAGGTAATGCGGGGCAATCTAGGTTTCAATTTAAGGATATGATTTATCGCGGCTCGGTTACACCGCTGATAGATGCAGGTAAACGCAATGTGGGAAACTTTTTTGTTTTTATCGATGCTACAGGCGATGAAAAAGAATTATTCTTTATGTTGTTTGCTTTAGCGGGGTTAAGTCTTTTGGTTGCGTTTGTAGTTGGAGGAGGGTTTTATGTTTATCTTGGTCGCATTGAAAGTGAATTGGCCGCGGCGCGAAACGATTTAGAAACAACTAATTTCGAATTAGAAACTAAAAAAAGTCTTTTAGAAAAAACTAATAAAGAATTAGATCATTTTACACATACCGCTAGCCATGATTTGCGTGCGCCATTAAGGGCGATTGTGTCGTTTTCAACTTTCTTGGAAGAAGATTGCAAGGATAAAATGGATGCACAGGGTAAAGAATACATATCCGAAATTACTAGCGGAGCTAAGCGCATGGGGCAGCTAATTGAAGACTTGCTAAAGCTAACGCGGATTTCTCGTTTGCAACACCCTTATGAAAATGTGGATATGAATGATTTGATACTCTCTATCACGGAAAGACTCAAATTTGATATCGAGTCTAATAAAATCGATTTAAAAGTAGCAGAAAATATTGGAATAGTTCACTGTGATAAGATTAAAATCTCAGAAGTATTTCTTAACTTTATAAATAATGCGATTAAGTTTTCTGTCAAAGATAACCAGAATAACCCTAGAATTGAAATTGGTTATGACAAGCAGGACAAGTTCCATCAGTTTTACGTTAAAGATAACGGTATCGGTATAGAGGCTAAATATCACCAGCAAGTATTTAAGATATTTGAAACTTTGCATAGTCGGGATGATTATGACGGTACCGGAATAGGTTTAGGAATTGTTAAGACGATTGTTGAAGAGCATCAAGGGACGGCTTGGGTTGAATCAGAGTTGGGCAAAGGGGCCACTTTTTATTTTACGATATCAACGAATCTTAAAAACAAGGAGGCATAAGGTGGTTGAGAATTCAATAGAAAATAATGACGCAAGCAATAAGCCAATCGACATTCTATTAGTTGAGGATGACAATGCCGATGTAAAAATTACGTTACGAGCGTTTGATAAAGCTAGAATAAAAAATAAGATCTATGTAGTTGGTGATGGCGAAGAGGCTTTGGACTTTATTCATCATGATGGCAAGTATCAAAATAAAAGTGAATTTCCTCGGTCGGATTTAATTCTTTTAGACATAAAAATGCCAAAAATGGATGGATTTACTCTTCTTGAGAAAATAAAAAGTGATCCTGACTATAAGGCTATACCGATAGTTATGCTCACTTCTTCTCGCCAAGAAGAGGATGTAGCCAAGAGCTATCAAGGAGGGGCAGCTAGTTATATGCCAAAGCCGGTTTCTTTTGAAGAATTTATAAAAGTAGTTGATGCCTTTAATTTCTACTGGTATGTTATTAATAAGTTTCCGGACGAAAAAAAAGAGGGGTAAGGCATGAATAAAAAAATATTGATTATCGACGATAATGCGCAGGATAGAAAAATTGTTGTTAGGTATCTTAATGGGTTGGGATTTGGCAATATCCTGCAAGCTGAACGTGGTGATTCGGGTGTAGAGAAGGCCAAAGCCGAGCGTCCTGATTGGATTATTGTTGACACTGTTTTACCGGATATTGATGGATTTGAAGTTTGCAGGCGCATTAAAGATGATGATGCCTTGAAGAATTCCAAGGTTATTATCATGACCGGTTCGGTGGATTCAGTTGATGCTGTAAAAGCCAAACGTAATGGTGCTGACGATTATTGCGTGAAGTCGCCTGATTGTGCATCATTACTTGAGGTTATAGCGGATATCCAAGGAGGTGGCCAGTGAACGCAGAAGTAAAATTTGACTATAGTCAATCTTGGTCACCTGTTTTTGATGAGATGGATGATTTGGTTTATATTGTTGATAACAATTTTAAGATCGCTATGGTTAATCGCGCTTTTGCTGAGTTTACAGCTAAGAAGAAAGATGAGCTAATAGGGTGCGCGTGTCATGAGGTAGTTCATTCTCAAGGGCGTCCTATGGATGGCTGTCCACATGCGAAGATGCTAGTTGAGGCTAAATTTGAACGTAGCGAGCTTTACGATTCTAATATTAAGAAATGGTTGAGGGTAACAACTACTCCGATATTTGATAAAAATAAAAAAATTAAAGGATCGATGCATATGGTTGCGGATATTACCGAGTATAAAATTTTTGAAGAAGAACTTGTTAGATCAAAAAATGATTTAGAAGTGCAAGCTTGGGGGTTAGAGAAAACAAATCGAGGGATAAAGAATCTTTATAAACAATTAGAGAGTAAAAACGATCGTTTGCAGGAACTTAATCAAATGCGTAATAATTTTATTTCCTATATTACTCATGAATTGCGTAATCCCTTGGTGCCTTTGCGTCTTGGTGTGTCGGAGTTATTGGATGGATTGTCGGGTGAGATTAACGATCAGCAAAAGAAAATGCTTGTTATTTGTGAGCATCAAATAGATCTCATGGTAGGCTTGGTAGATAACCTTTTAGATATTGCCAGGATGGAAGAGGGAAGGATGAAGTTGTTTATGGCCAAGGTGGATATAAACAATTTAGTCAAGGAATTGTCAGATTCTTTTGCTCTTCAGGCAAAGGCAAAGGGTATTGAGCTTGGGATTAATTTTTTGGAGCAGACGGCAGAGGTATATGGCGATAAAGATAAAATAATCGAAGTGTTTGATAACTTGATTGGTAATGCTTTTAAATTTACGCAAAAAGGGCATGTGAATATACTATTAGAAGACGATGGTGAATATATACGCTCTTCCATTTCTGACACCGGTCGAGGTATTGCTAAAGAAGATCTAGCTAAGCTTTTTAATCGTTTTCAACAAGTTGGTGCTAAAACCAAAGAGAAGGGTACGGGGCTGGGTCTTTCCATCGTAAAAGGAATTATTGATTTGCATGGGGGAACTATAGAGGTCAATAGTAATTTAGATGAGGGGTCAACATTCACTTTTAAGTTGCTTAAATACAATAAAGATATTGATGAAAAATTTAGAAAAACAATTCTCATTGTTGATGATGAGGATAGCATAAGAAGAGGTATAAAAGCAATTTTACAGGAAAGCGGGTACCAAAACATTCTCGAAGCAGATAGCGGAGAGAAGGCATTAGAGATTGTAGCTAAAAATTGCCCGGATGCCGTTATGCTTGATATTAAAATGCAGGGGATTAGCGGGTATGAAGTTATCGGTCGGTTGAAAGAAGACAATGCTACCAAGAATATACCGATTCTGATTATGTCCGGTTATGCGGTTGATCTTGATGAGATAGCTTCTGTGGAGCAAAAGGCTATACCGGTCATGAGTAAACCATTTGAAGTTGAAAAAATGAAACAAATGGTAAGTGATTTATTGTTGAATTCCAGTTTTTAATGTTTTGCTATGGTGCAGTAGAGTTATAGCGGTAAAAATATGAAGATAAGAAGATCATTTACTCTAATCGAATTAGTAATGGTGATTGCGATTATGGTGTTGTCGGGTTAACGAAAACCCTTTCTTAAAAGTGAGACCTTTGTTAAATATCTGGTAATTCAGGGGGTTGTGGTGTTTTCTGCTCCTGCGGTATAGGTACCGGTGTCGCTGCTTGCTTCCCAATTGCTGGATGTACTAGGATTAGCTGTTTCATCTATTCTTTCAATAGTGTCGCCGTCTTCATCTCCGCCCCAGGCATCATCATAGGTAACGGTGTCTGTGACTGTGCCAGCGGAAGTGATGACGATTGTGTCGCTATTATCGCCGAGTTTATTTCCAATTTTGCTATCGTCAGTCATTAACCTAATCGCGTCTCCATCGTAGGTGTAATCATCGAACACAGTGGAGCTCTTTGCAACAATAATTGCATAACCACCTGAAGGGATAATCGTGGTTCCTTTTTTCCATGCTCCAATGCTATCGGTTTTACCGCCAGCTTCAATTGTCCAGCCGTCTAAATCGACGCTAGTTGTTCCGAAATTGTATACTTCAACCCATTCTTTTTGTTCTTCCTTTGATTTTTTTCCTACAACAGGATTATAATTAATTTCATTTATCGCTAAGCTGTAGGCAAGGTAATCTTTGCGTGGCATGACAATCGAGCTAAAGGTAACGGGTGAAACTTTGCTTTCGGAGTCGGATATTACCAAAGCTATCTTTACCAAACGAACGGAACTTTTATCGCTGGTTTCAGCGCCATCTTGATCGTAATAGGTAAAAGTTAAACTGTCTACAGGTTCAATCAGGGCGACTTTATTTAACTCCACGACTCCCTTTGATAATTTATATTTTACGTCATCACCGTCTACGTCTTCAAATTTAATTTCATTAGCTTTAGCCGTAGAGAAAGTTGTTGCTCCTTTAAGGCTTCGTATTATATCATCCATTCCTGCTCGACCAATTTGGAGCACTTCAGTTTGCCTATCTTTTACTTCCCATCCTGACACAGTGGTTCCAAAAAACGGATAGATTGCGGTTACAATAAGACCCAACAGGGTGACAACAAGGATAACTTCCAAGAGACTAAACCCTACCCTATTTAATTGTTTTTGATGAGCGGTTTGAGGTGTAATTTTCATTTAGTATTATTATACACCAACCATAGTATTTTAGAGATAATTTTTGTTTAGTTTGATTTTTTGTTCAGGTTGCGATTAGTTGTTTTTTATGATAATCTCTTATTCATGAACTTAAAAAATTCGAAAAATGAATCACCACACCTCTACGATACTGATGCAATTTTGTCTGATTTTGTTATTTTAAAGCAGAGAATTAAAACCGTTTTTCCTTATCAGTGGCTTAAATTGTTTTCTTTTATATCTGGATTAGCTGCTCTGATATATGAAGTAATTTGGATCAGAATATTTGCTAATATTTTGGGTTCTACAGTTTTTGCTATGACATGTGTTTTTAGCGTGTTTCTTATTTCTTTAGCTTTGGGAGCGTATTTATCTGGAAAATTTATTCAAAAGAAAAATCCCGATTCACTTTTTGCTTATGGATTAACAGAGCTAGCGATTGCCGGGACTAGTTTATTAGTAACGTGTTTACTTTTCCAATACAAAGTGAAGATTGCTATTTTTCTTCCTTTATCAGACTCCCTGCTCGTTACTTTATTTATTCAGCTCTGTTCTGTTTTTCTGCTTATAGGATTACCTGCCGTTTTAATGGGTGCAACATTACCTCTTATAATTTCTGCTTCGAAGAGGTGGGTATCTCCAGATAAAACAGTAGCTGTTCTTTATGGATGCAATACCATTGGAGGTGCCTTGGGAGCATTTTTTTGTGGTTTTGTTTTTATTCTGCATTTTGGATTATATGGAACCCTTGGTTTAGCGGTTATTATGAATGTAATTGTAGCCGCAAGTAGTCTTTTGCTTGCTTTTGTTTCGAGAGAGCAAACATCAACTGTGGTTTTTATACCCAAAGAGAGTGACGTTAAAAGCGATTCTCTTATCGACAATAGACATCTTCTTACGATATTGGTTTTTTTCTCAGGTTTCATGGGTCTTTCTTTTGAAATTTTGTGGGGACGTATGGCAAAATTTTTTCTTGGTGACCGGACATTAGCAGTATCTTCTCTTTTAACAATTTATTTGTTTTGTTTGGGGAGCGGAAGCTTTTTTGCTTCTTATTTGTATAAATTGCAGCATAAAATAAAACGCCTGACTCCTTGTTTTTTGTTAGTTCTAATTACCGCTAGCAGCGGATTAGCTCATCTTATATTTGTAGGTTGCGCGCATTGGATTATCCATGAGGAAGTTTTTCGAAATATTTCTTCTCCTTTTTGCGCTTCATTTTTAAGGCTTATTTTGTCTTTCGGAGTAATGGCAATACCAGTAACGATTACCGGAATGATATTTCCATTGATTCTTTCTAATGTCAGAAATATTAATATTGATTCAGGCGCTGTAGTGGGGCGCGTATACTTTATAAATACAGCAGGTTCTGCTTTAGGGGGGGTATTTGCGGGCTATCTTCTTTCTCGTACTATAGGCACTATTGGTGGATTTTATTTATTGAGTCTTACTATAATAGTCGCATCCCTATGTTTACTTATGTATTGTAAAAAAGGTTTGATTGTGAAAATTATTTTTGTTTCCATTTTACTAAGTGCTTTTATGTATCAATCCTTTCAGTTTCCTATTTCTTTAGTAAAATTGTCTGCAGATGAACAAATAATTGCATTAAATGAAGACGAATACGGGATTCAGGTGATTAGCAGACTTCCCGGAGGATTGATCTGCGCTAAAAATAATCGCCTTCAGTTAGTTTATTATTTAGGAGTTAAGGAAACTTCTTATGTGCAACAAATGCAAGCTCATTTACCAATGTTATATAGTAATAATTGCAAAAAAGTACTCAATATTGGAACGGGATATGGCATCACTGCCGGGGCTTTTTCTTTGTACGATAAAATTGAGTCAATTGAGACTGTTGAGATTTTACCGTTTTTGGCTCAATCTCAAAGTGTGTTCTCGGAGTACAATTTCAAATATTACGAAGATCCTCGAATTAAATTGGTTATTGATGATGGTCGTCACTATTTAAATTCTAAAAAAGATAAATACGATATAATTTCTGTTAATGTGTTAGATCCGTATCTTCCGGGATCAGCGAGTCTTTTTACGATAAATTTTTGGAAAGAAGTAAAGTCTCATTTGCAACCAGCAGGAGTAATGGTTCAATTAATATGGGGCAAGGATGTTGCTTTATTGGTTCGGGGGTTGAGAAGAGTTTTTTCGAAAGTACTTTTATTTCCTGCTTATCCGGGCAGTTTCAATGTGCTGGCTTTTAATGTACCGGAGAAAACTAGACTTATTTATGATGTGAACCGCTTATCTGAATCGGCAAAATTGGCACTAGAAGATTTGGAAATTACTGATCCCGATATGTTTTTTCATTATGCGGTTGAAGCGACATCTTTAATTTCAGAAAAGTACATAAGGTCTGCAGGGGAAGTTGGGCGCAGAGGCAAATTGCATACCGACAATTATCCTGTTTTAGAGTATCAATGGTTATCTGGGGGTGGGTCAATTTTTGATTCTTTGTCGAGCGCTGATTAAAAATATATGATGAAAAATAAAACAATTACTGGACTAAAGAGCGTGGCGATTATTCTGGCTGGAATGTCAGGAATTGGCTATGAAGTGCTTTTTTTCCGTTTGTTAACTACCTATTTCGGTGATATGTTTTATGTTCAGGCAACTCTGTTAAGTGCTTTTTTGCTAGGAGTTGGTATAGGGTCGATGAAGGCACATCGGTTTCGTGATTATTTGTTTCTTTCTCAAATTTTAATAGCATTGTATGCTTTGTCGTTTCCACATATTTTAATCATACTGCAGAAAACAGGATGGTTAGCGCTAACTTTAAACAGTTCAGCTACAATCTCTTTGTTAACGGCTATTCTTTTGGCTGTGCCGTCTTTATTGATTGGATTTAGCGTTCCTCTTTTTAGCGCATATCTTAAAACGACCAATAAGAAAACGTTTAAAGCTACATACATTTTATACAATCTTGGTGCATTTTTTGGAGCTTTAGCGGTAGAGCTATTTTTGATTAGGGTGCGAGGAATTACTTGTGCTCTTTACATCAATGCTGGGATTACTGCAATAGTGGCACTGATTATTGCCTTTTGTTATAGAGATGTGCAAACAAAAATAAGGGATCAGGTTGAGCAATGGATAATATTTCCCCGAAAGGTGGTAGTTGCTTTAGGGATAGCGAGTTTCGCTAGTGCGCTGTTTCAGATGTTTTTTTACAAAACTTGTTTCCACATTTTTGATACCAGCCGAGAAAATTTTGCTTTTGCTTTGGCAATCAGCATGTTTGCTATTTTTGTTGGTACTATATTAGTTAAGCGATTTCGTTTTCGTTTTGAAACATGCATGTTGGGGGCAATGCTCTCTTTGGCAATTATATTTAGTAATTTTAAAGTGATCCATACGTCTTTTATCTACATATGGAATTTTGGAAAATTTTCTTCCTTTTTCCATCCATTATTAAAGTTGATCTTTTTTTCTCTTTATGGATTGTTGCCTTTAATGTTTTTTGGAGCAATGATACCATCTCTTTTGATAAAGGAAAAGAATATTGCTAAAGAATCTGGCTATCTTCTTTGGGTGTCGTGTTTAGGCAATGCCTTAGGATACCAATTCTATATTTATTTTGGTCATACTTATTTTAGTAACGTTGGTTTAATTTTATGTATAGGGTTGTTGTGCCTTTTGGCTTGTTTGATAATGTTTGGTATGGTCTATTTGAAAAAAAGATCATTTATTTTGTTGATTATAATTATTGTGATGGGGGTAATGGTTTGCAATTGGGATGACAAAAGTTTTTATCTGGCAAGACCGGGATTATCTAAAAAGTATGAAAAAATAAGCGAAAATGAATTCTCGTTATATAAGAACGGTCCTGATAGTGTTATTTTAACTGGAGACTTGGATGACCTTACTCTTTTTTACAACGGACATTTAAGCATTAAGATTATTTCCGGTAACAAAGTGGCTTTGGGGGAAATTGCCGTGGGAGTTTTTCCTGCTTTGTATGTAAATGATCATAGCGATGCTTTAGTATTAGGATTGGGTTCAGGAATTACTTCAGGTACCGTAGCATCTATTTTTCAGAATACCGACATTGTGGAGATTAATAAAGCTTTCGCGCAAATTCAGCCAAGATTAAAAAAAGCTAATTTTAATATCGTTAATAACCCTAACGCGCATATTTATTATAGCGATGCGAGAATATTCCTCACAGCAAAAAACAAAAAATACAATGCAATTATAAGCTCGGTGAGTCGTCCGGATTATTTTGCGGCCTCCAAATTGTATACTTTAGAATTTTACAAACAAGTATCTAAGTCTCTTAAATCCGGTGGAGTGTTTTGTACATGGATTGATAGCACAATGGGCAACACTGGATTTATTACGGTAATAAACACTTTGCGGAAAGTTTTTAAATATTGCGCTCCTCATCAGTTGCGTAGAGGCTATTATTTCTTAGTCTGTTCTAACCAGCCACTCAAGCTTAAATCTTTTGATGATGTTGCAATTAGCGATAAAGTAAAAGAAGAGATTAGTAATAATTTGCCACTTGAGTTGATAAATGAATATTTTGCATATAGTCAATTGAGCTCTAATATTTTTCGAAAAAATCCATTTGCCAATAGTCGATTGCTTAATAGTGATGATCTTCCGATTTTAGAATATGCTATGTCAAAAGAGTTGCGAAAACCATACATCATACCGGATATCTTTTTTCTTTATCGATCAGGCTTAAATATTGAGCTTTGGAGAGATTCCATTGAAGACAAAGAACTTACCATTGAGCAAAAAATTTATAAGAGCGGAGCGCTGTGTTTGGTTTATCCTTACGGAGAAAAATACTTTCTAAAGCGTTGTGAGGAATTTTTCCAATTGGAGCCCGAATTAGCATCAAAACAACTTGAAATTTTGGAAAATGAGATTATTCAATCTCAAGGACATATTGGAAATGAGCCGATTCTTGATGCGTTAGCGTCTTTTAATCTCATGAGAAAAAATAAGGTTAAAGCCGTAAAATATTTAAGAGAAATTCTTTCCTTAAATCCATTGGATAGGGGAGTGCATAGAAAGTTGGCAATGATTTATGAGAGTGGTGAGCTTGAGAATAAGGAATTGCATTTTAAACATAAACTTTATGTTGATTTTATTGGGAAAAGCGCTAGGTAAAAAAGCACTTTCTATTGACCCTTGCGCATAGAATTGCTATAATTTACTAGTTGTGTTATTAAATTTTACCCAGAGGACTATGAACACTTGCTTGATGTGGTTAAACAATATCTGTAATTGATAATATATTAATCTCTGTAATCTATTAATAATCGTTGTAATCAGGTATAATCGAAGATTATACCAGGAGGTGTTATGAGCGGAAAACTTTTCATTCAAATCGTTATGTTGATCGTTATTGCAGTGTGTGTTATGATTATTGGTAAATGTGCAATGTATAAAATGTGTCATGGGAAAATGGGCAAAATGAAATGCATGAGCACAGTTAAGTAGGTGAGCTAGTACGTCTAAGCGTGGTTCATTTTTTGAGAGGTTAAGGTTATGGTAAAGAGAAAAATAATAAAAATTGATGAAGAAAAATGTAATGGGTGCGGAAAGTGTGTACCTAATTGCCCCGAAGGTGCCTTGCAGATTATAGACGGAAAGGCGCGATTAGTCGGAGAATTGTTGTGTGATGGGCTTGGAGCCTGTATAGGGAACTGTCCCGAAGGTGCGATTATTGTTGAAGAACGCCAGGCGCAAGAGTACAGCGAAAGAAAAGTTATCGAAAATGTTGTAAAAGCCGGAAAGAACACAATTGTTGCCCACTTGAAGCATTTAAAAGAGCACGGTCAACATGACTATCTTAGGCAGGCCCAGGAATACATGAAAGAAAATAACATTACTGTTGTCTGTGATGATGGGGATAAACCGTCGTTGCCTTGTGGGTGTCCGGGTACAATGACTAAGGATTTTAGAGGTAAAACCAACGAAACTGCAGAGGAGGCCCCAACGGTGGCAATTAAATCAGAATTGTGTCAGTGGCCTACACAATTGCATCTCTTAAGTCCAAACGCACCGTATTTTCAAGACTGCGATTTACTTATTGCGGCTGATTGCGTTGCATTTGCTTATGCAAATTTTCATAAACGGTTCTTAAAGGGCAAGGCGTTGGCAATGTTTTGCCCAAAGCTTGATACAGCGATGGATATGTACTTAGAAAAGCTTACTGCTATTATTCGAGATAACAATGTAAAGTCGATAACGGCGGTAAAAATGGAAGTTCCGTGCTGTTATGGAGCCTTGAAGCTGACCGAAGAAGCTCTCAAGAAATCTGGGAAAAACATAGTTATTAGGGAATGCACTATTTCCATAAGAGGAGAGATTGCATAGAGATATAAAAGATGTGTGGGGGATTGTACTCGATATGGAGTGCAAATTGGTATGACCAATTTTTCGAAATAATTTGCATATTTTGCATAATTATGGTATATAATAGTACTACGTAGAGTTTCTTGCCTTAGTTTCACATCTAATGTTAGTTAACTCATTACATGACAGAGCCTAGCTAGTTTACCAGGGGTTGTCTTTGGGATAGTTGGGTTTGTGCGAAAGAGATCATTGAAAAAAAGGAAGAATTGGCCAGGGGATAAAAATGGTATGTTGCTACAAAATCCTGGCTGAAGAGGGATGCGGTATTACGTTGATCAAAATTTTCTGCGATAGTATTTCATTAGGAGAAAAAAATGGAAGAACAGAAGAAATTGTACATTGGAAATTTAAGTTATGACACCAACGAAGGCGACCTAAGAGGGTTCATTGAAGAAAAGGGAGTAACCCCATCAGAGATAAGAATCATTTCTGATAAATACACTGGAAGATCAAAGGGTTTTGGTTTTGTAGAATTTGAAACCGAGGAACAGGCTCAAGCCGCGATCGACGCTCTAAACGAGCAAGAATTCGCAGGCAGAAAGCTAACCGTCAATAAAGCAAAGAAAATGCAGCCTAGAAAAGACAATTTTGGCGGCGGACGTGACTCAGGTTATCGTAATAACAGATATTAATTAAAGTAGAGTGCAATCGCAGTCAACGAACGATGGTATAAAAGCAAACCATTATTTTTACCATTCCCTTCCCTTTTTCTTTCTTATGAGTAATTTTGATTAAAGAACAAAAACATTTATCTCGTTTGTGTCGAGGTTGATGATAGTTTTTTGTTTCTAGGGCGTTTACTGTAACGCAAACAAAGGAGAGTTAAAATGCATACCGGAAAAATCAAAAAGTTGATTCTTGAAAAAGGTTTTGGTTTTATTGCTGATGACGATGGTAACGAAGTATTTTTTCACAAGAATAGCCTTGTTGGTATTGAATTTAGTAATTTAGCAGGTGGCGAAGATGTTCAGTTCGAAGTTGGGAAAACCCCAAAAGGACTTAACGCTAGTAACGTAAGTCTTGTCAGTAAAGATTAGTTGAATTTTCGTTGAAGAATAAGAGCTTTGCTATAAGTCCGGTTGCAAAACTCACTAAAGAAATAGATTTCACATTTGACATCTAACATCATTATTGCAAATTGTACCTGCCCGTTTAAACGGGCAGGTATTTTTTTTATACCTCCCCTCAACAAGTACCCAGTTAAGTTTCATATTTCATGAAAAAAAACAATTGACAAATAGTGTAGATGTGGTATTTTTGATATGAATGGTATTTATGCTATTGGTTGCATGTTTTATATGTGTTGTTGTTGCAGTAGTTATTGTTAGCACAATAACTCAAAAAGCTATATTGCTTTAAGGGGTAAGTCACTTTATGTCGCCAGAGTTAATCTCAGCCAAGGAAATAGTTGATAAATACGACGTTACTTATCAAACGGTAAATCACTATACTAATTTTGGCTTGTTGGATGTTATTGTGAAGCGGCGTAACATTCGCTTTTATCGAAAGAGCGAAGTTAAGCAACGTATTGGCAAAATCAAGGAATACGCTAATCAGGGTTATCCTTTAAATTTAATCCGTAAAATGATTGCAGGTGTATGAGTTATTATAAGCTTTTGGGTTTCAATAAAGAGCCTTTTTCAACTAGTCCGGATCCTGATTTCTTTTTTGCGTCAGAAGATCATCGCCGTGCTCTTTTGCGTACGATGATCGAAGTTCGCTTAAAAAGAGGGCTTTCGGTGATTTTGGGAGATGTTGGTATTGGCAAAACGACGCTTTCTCGCAAATTGTTTCAGATGCTTAAGGAACGCCACGATGTTATTTCACATATGGTGCTAGATCCGGTTTATGATAGCCAAGAATTATTTTTGGAGTCGCTGCTTCGAATTTTTGGTGTAAAGGTAAGCGCCAAGGCTAATATCCTTGATTTAAAAATAGCGATTAAAAATTATCTTTTTCAAAAAGGGGTGCGTGAGAAAAAAACAATTGTGCTTTTGATCGACGAAGCTCAAAAACTGGATAATAAAACATTAGAAACGTTACGTCTTTTTTTAAATTATGAAACTAACGATCACAAGCTGCTTCAAGTAGTTTTGATGGGCCAAAATGAACTTTTAGATAAAATTAGAGCTATGAAAAATTTGTGGGATCGGGCGGCATTTAAATGTGTTTTGCGTCCGTTCACAGAGGACGAAACAATCCAAATGGTTAATTTTCGGATAAAACAAGCAGGGTATTGCCTGGGGCAGCCATTATTTTACGGTGACGCTTTAAAGGAAATATACAATTTTTCGTCTGGATATCCACGGCGAACCGTTATGGCTTGTCATAACGCGCTAAAGAAGCTTGCAATTAGTAATGAAAGATTTATAGCAAAAAGAGGCGTAAAAGAGTTGTTGGCTTGTGAAATTTTTTAATTATATTATTATATCATTTTGCTTGATATTTTGGTCATTTGGAATTGTGATTTGTGTGCCTGCCCGCCGGATTGGCAGGCGGGCCTGCCGACCGGTAGGCGGGTAATTTGTGTATTGTGTTTTGTGATTTTTGATAATGCAGATTTTTACTTGAGGTGGTAGTATAAGTGTATGCAAAACGAGATCAATAGTCCGGAGGAGAAACTTTTGAAAATAATAGAAACACCCAAAGACGGGGGGGGGAGTGAGGGTAATAAGATTTCAAATTTCTTTTTGGGATTGAGCGGTGCGGGGGGCGCGAGGCTCTCTGATGGTTTTGCACTTAAATTGGGATTTCGCAATCTCGCTTACCTTCTGGCTGCGATTTCACTTATATTTACGCTGATTTTTGCACTTGATTTTACTCGCAATCGTTTTAACTTTCAGAAACGATTCAAAGAGGTTGTTAATGCTAAAGTTGAGCCAGTAGAAAATGAGATTAGAAGAATGGCTAATTTAGATTTGGCGAGTTCATTAGCAATCGCAAAAAAAAGAGATATTTTTACCATGAAACCTCAGGCGTCTAATGTTTCTGCGGATGCTGTCGCTAAAGGAGAAAAAACAATCTCATCTTTAAGGTTGGTAGGTATACTTTGGTCAGCAAATCCCGAAGCTTTAATTGAGGACAACTCGGATAATAAAACGCATCTATTACACGAAGGTGACTCAATCGATAAGTGGCAAATAAAAAATATCTTTCAGGATAAAATTATCCTCGAGAATGAGCAAGGACAGTGGGAGCTAAAATGATAAGAAGAATAATAACTATCTTTATTGTACTACCCTTAGTTATCGGCGTGTTTGCTGAGGTGCCTAAAGGGGTTGATTTACCGCTGAGTCATCCTTTGCGTCGAGGGAAGGTGGCATCTAGTAGAGAGCCGGCTGAGGTGGCAAAATATAATCCTGCCTCCAGGAAAGAGCCGATAACTACAGAATCAACCGCAAATGCTAAAATTACCACTAAAGCGGATCGGATTTCTTTGGATTTGCGCGGAATTAGTGTGATTGATCTATTTCGGCTTTTATCGGTGAAAACGGGTTTGACGATTGTTCCCAGTAAGAAAGTTACCGGACGTGTAAATTTGTTTCTTAATAACGTCACTTTCGATGATGCCTTAGATGTTATTTTGATAACGCAAGGGCTGGCTGGTGAAAAGCGCGGTGATATATTAATGATCATGACTGCCAACGAATATAAAATGCGCTACGGTAAGGAGTATGATGAAAAAAGAGAACTTATTAATATTACGCTGAAATACGCAAAACCGTCGGCAGTTTTTGCGGTTATCAGTCAAATTAAATCAGACATTGGTAAGATTATAGTTGATGAAGCAAGTGCTACTTTAATTTTGCTTGATATACCCGAAAAAATTAAAGTTATGAAGAAAACAATTCGCCAGCTGGATCGCCCTTTAGATACACAAGTATTTGACTTACGTTATGCGAATGTCGCTGACATTAAGGAACACCTCAACAGTGCGTCCACTAAAGGTACTGGTGAAATCTATGTTGACGAACGTACAAGCAGAGTTGTAGTCTCTGACCTTCCCCGGCGAATGGACAAAATCGGTGTGATAGTTGATGCTTTTGATAAAGATACTCAAGAGGTGTTTATTGAGGCTGAAATAATTCAAATTTCCCTCAAAAAAGAACACCAGCGAGGAATCGATTGGCAAAAGGCTTTCACTGCTGCGGATAATCTTGATTTTACGGGGACTTTTCCGGTTTCTCCGTCATTTAGTCCTTCAGTAAGCCTTGACAATTCAAGTCTTAATATGAGCATGGGCACTTTGGAGGCGGATAAATATAATTTTGTATTAAACTTTTTGAATACTTTTGGTGACGTTAAGGTTTTATCAAGGCCGCGGATTGCGGTAACTAACAATGACGAAGCAAGAATCATGGTTGGTTCGCGAGAGGCTTATGTTACTCAAACTCAAAGTCAGGGAGAGACAACGGTCACTTCTGAATCAGTTGAGTTTATTGATGTGGGGATAAAACTTAATGTTATCCCCAGTATAAATGCTGATAATTTCATTACTTTAAAAATTAAACCGGAAATAAGCAGTGTTCGAGATACATTGACTACAGCCATAGGCAGTGAGATTCCGATCATTGAAACTTCTGAAGCAGAAACCGTGGTAAAGGTAAAAGACGGAGCAATGATTATGATTGCCGGCTTAATGAAACACGAAAAGCGTGACGATTCGTCAGAGACACCATTTTTTGCAAAAATTCCTTTCTTGGGTAGTCTTTTTCGCTCACAGGCAAGCTTGGATAAAAAAACAGAGTTAATTATTTTTATAAGCCCAAAGATTATTTCCGGTGAATCAGCAATACCTGATGCTGATGTTGTTGATCATATTCCTGCGGATATTTTTCCCAAAGATATGAAGAATAGAATTTTTCAGGATGAAATCAATAAAATAGCAGGGGCAAGCTCATTAACTACATCGAATAACTCTACGCAAAAACAATCTAAAAGAAGAGAAAATATTGCAGAAAGTACAATACCACAACTAAAAGGAGCAAAGGAATACTGATGGTTAAGTGGCAGCGAACATTTTTTGTTCTTGCGATAATTTCATTACTATCTTCCAATGCTATTGGGCAGGATTATGAACAAACCCCGATACATAAAGATCAAATTAATTATTATCTTGATCGAATAACCTATTTAGTTGAGGGCATGGTTGGTGATTTAAACAAGAGTAATCTAGCAGCCAACGATCTTGAGAGCATCAAGGGAGATTTAAAACGTGCCTTGGCCGAAGAAGTGTGCGATGAAATTAAGTTTGAATCGACTGAACGTAACAATGCAAGTTGTGAATTACCACCGACACAGATTAAAGAAATAAGCTACGATAATCTTTATCATAAAAAACTTGCGGCTCACCATATAGGAAAGAACGAATATCAAAAGGCGATAGCAGTCTATGAAAAGATTCTTCAAAAAAATCCTAATGATGCGATTACACATTATAATTTAGGATTATTGTATGAGCATTTTTATAATGATTCCGGAAAAGCCTTATTCCATATTACGGAGTATTTACGTCTAAAGCCCTATGCCAGTAACAAAAAACTTGCTGAATTTTTAGTTAAAGCAATCAAGGAAAGTCCTTGATGAAGTTGAAAATATTTATTTTCACAACTATAGTTTTCGCTGTTCTTAGTGGGGTTCTAATTGCCAAGAATAATGATTTAAATCGACGTTTTGACAATTTAGAAAGTGTATTTGATAGTGCCGGAAATGACCTGCGTTTTTTGAAAGAAGAGAATAGCACGCTCTTAGAAAACAACACTCAACTCAAAAACAGCATTAGCTCTTATGTGAATATTACCAACAAATTAAAGAACGAAAGTACTAATTTCAAAAATCGCGTTAGGGATTCAGAGAGCAGTGCGAGCGCAAAAAAAGAAAAGCTAAGGAAATTAGAAGAAGAAGTAAAATCTAAGGATTTTGAATTAACCAAGGCTGAAAAAAAGTATTCAATTGATGTCGGTAAATTAACCGAAGAAACAAAAGGATTAAATGCGCAACTCCTAAGAGAGAAGGCCTTAGCTTATTACAATTTGGGCCTTGCTTATGTGCGTGGCGGATTTTATAATGAGGCAATCGAGTCATGGGAAAATGCTCTACGAATAGATTCCAGTGATTTTGATGCACATTATAATTTGGCGGTTATCTATGAGACGAAAAAGAAAAACACAAATAAGGCTGTGTTTCACTATAATAAATACCTTCAGCTTAATCCTGATGAGGCTGATTGCTCGGAAATTAGAGAAAAGCTAAGAAAATTGCGTTAAAGCTGTATCAAGATGTTAAAGTTAAATTTCATTGTAATTATTTTGGTAATGACCTTGTTGATTGTTAATGTGCTCATTTTTGCAATTAATCTCTTCTTGCGAGAGGATATCAAAAGAGTTCAGCAGCCTTGCTATGGCCGTCAATCGCAAAAGGATATCGAGTTAGATCGTAGATTATTGACCCGAGATGTCGAAGATCAGTATCGGCCGTTTCTGAGTATTTACCCTAAAAGTGGTCAAAAATAACACTGCCGCAAAAAAACACTAAATTTTCCTCTGTAATCCATTGAAAAATATGATGATTTTGTGTTTCGTGCCTGGCACTATTGAAAAATAGCGCAAATGATGATATATTCAAGTTGGGAATAGTATGTTTGAAAAATAGGTTAGAATAATGGCAAATCTCGAGTAATCGAGAGACGCAAAGCCGTGCGTTCCAATATAAATTTGGGATCGGCAGGCTACCGAAATTGCGTGATTTCGTTGAATCTCAAGGTTTGCCCCTTGAGATTTTTTTTTGGAAAAATCACAAGGTGCCAGGCACAAGGAGGCAAATATGCCAAGAGTACCTCGGATTCACGTAGAAAACGCACTTTATTACGTAACTTCTTT
>JAAEQW010000340.1 GCA_024231025.1 Candidatus Omnitrophota bacterium | reverse complement strand
ATTAATGGTTTGTTAACGTTTGCCTAGTTTTTAACAAGTTTTAACATCCCTAAACGTATGTATCCTACCGTAATCTTGTATACTCAAAATTGGGATCCGAATATGTTAGAAATTTGTCAAAATCATCGAATGAATGGGTGATCAAAAACCAATTGATAAATTGTCGAGTTATCATTTTGTATGATTGCAACGAAACTTATCACATGACCGGGATCGATAACGCAAGATCGGTAAAAAAGGCTTTTTGGGACAGCGAAAACTGCATAGCGTTCATTTTCAGTTTTCGAAGAATGCTTTCGTTTTCAATTTCTTTTATTTCTTCTAAAATACATACCCTTTTACACTGGATAAATATACCGAATGCGCGTTGCTAGCCTAGCATCTTACAGCATGTGAAAATCTGACCTAGTAAACATGATGTCGATCCGCACACTTCTTCAGACAATTTTCAACCAGGACCGCGATTCCTGAGATCTTCCTGAGTTGCTAATATATTTTTTTAAAGAATAATTTTTCAACATCAAAAAGAGAAAATGTCTAGATTTCT
>JAAEQW010000339.1 GCA_024231025.1 Candidatus Omnitrophota bacterium | reverse complement strand
ATCCATCATCAAGAACTAATTTTGCTGAATTAAGTTTAAACTCTTGAGAAAAAGAGCGACGTTGTTTTGTCATAGAACACCTCTGTTTGAGTGGTAATAATACCACCTAAATTAGTGTCCGGTTTCATTGAAGCACAACAAAGGGCTTCAGCGGGGTATGCTGAAAAGTAGCGTAAAATAAGGAAATGCATGGTATTTCTGTGAAAGAAGGAGGTATATGCTAAAGCCAAAAAGACAATTAAAGCGTTAATGCTGAGTTTAATGTTTTCTGTAATCGGTGTTATTCGGTTAATTTGCGAAGCACTAAAGCCAATCTTTGATAGCGTTAAATCAACTTATATCTTACTTGGTTTGTTGGTCTCGTTGGTTTTCTTAGTTCCATTTGGCGGTTAGTATGGTTCTTATAAAAACTCGATGGAATTGTCATGGGCATTGAAGTACCAACCGGTGGTATATTTCATTGGAAAAGGGGGAAAAAATACATCTTTTTTTATGGGTTGGTACTTTTTTGGACGTTATTTAGTTTTAAGTATAGTGTTGGTTTTAGTTATTTGGGAGATGAAAGGGTTGTTATGAAAAGCTTGATTTTTTGTTTTTTTTCAATTTGTTGGTTATTGTTTTCTTTTGTTGTAGGTGCTTGCTTAGAAGGTATTACAGGGTTTGATAAAGGCCGTATAACAATTGTAGTGTTTGTTTTGGGTGGTTTTATTTTATTGGGGGTGATAGGTTGTTTACAGCATTTGCTGGTTCAATGGGTAGTAAAGTTAAGGTCTAAAGGCAGTATTTAAAACAATGAACGAACTTATATAGGTATAATCCAGAAAACTTCTAGCTTATGCCTATTTGGGTGTTGAACTTAAAATCAGGTAAAAGTCTCTGTTATTGGGTTTTGCTGTTTATATTTTTCCCGTTGCTTGAATCATTACCGCGCGAATTCAAGTCCGAAGTGCACCACTCGCTAAATTAGGCTGCTTTGCGTAATTCATCGAATATTACCGCTGGTTGCCTAAACCCTAGACATTTTCTCGGCCTCGCATTGAGCGCCTTTTCTATGTGCGCAATTTGCTT
>JAAEQW010000338.1 GCA_024231025.1 Candidatus Omnitrophota bacterium | reverse complement strand
TTTTTGTTTGGAAGTCAGAGCAATTAAACGTTACGAACGGGGTTGCAAACCCCGTCCAGCATGGTGTACCTTTATAGAAAAGAGATAATTTCTGGTTCCCACGCGCCGGCGTGGGAATCCAGTCGGGACGCGCCAGCGTCCCTTTTTTATAGATGTTCAGCAACCAACAATATGAATCATTCTACCATCCACTGATTGAGTTCGCCAAGAAATCTTTTGCTCCCACTTTACTTTTTTACGTCTATCAAAAACAATCAGCCAACCCTCTTTACAAGACAGTTTATCCATATAATCAGCAAGTTGATTTAAACCTTCGGTGTAAGTTTTTTCACCGCGGCGTATTTTTAATTCAACTGGATATTTATATTCTTGATAATATACACATAAATCTAGTCGCCCAGTTCCCTCTGCAACTTCCCGTATTACTTGTCCTCCGGCATTGATTATCTTTTGCAAAAACGCTTGCAATACTAGATGAGGAGCAGCTTCTTGGTATTGATAGCGTTTCGTCCATATTTCACTATTTTCACGCCAAAACTGCTGAAAGTCAGATAGTAATTTTTTCATGTCCAATTTTCCGTTAATAAGGTAATTGGATGCTGGTGGTGGGTAATCACGTTTTTCCATTTCCATTTGCGATTGAGAACAAAGAGTCCGAATCATAATTTCGCCATAAATCGGATTAGCTGGCTGCAATTTTTTCTCAACATGGTGTAATAATCCTAAATCAAGTACATATTGATAATCGTCATCCAATTGGCTATAACCCTTGGTTTCTCCCAAAATCAGTGGTTCGACGATTTTTTGCACCCGTTTTTCTGTTAGACGTTCCATTAAACTATCAAGGTGAGTAGGCCGTTGTAAAATAAGAGTTTGGACTGCTTGTTCAACATGAATGAGCAAAATTTTTCGTGATACATCAAATTCCAGAATCTGTTCAATTATTTCGCAAGCAATCGCATTTACTAACCAAGGCTGTCCTTGGGTTTTTGCATAAATTTCTTGAATTATTTTTGCTGAAAAAGCTTGGCCGGTTTCTTGAGTATGTTGAGTAAAAAGTCTAGCGATTTCTTCAATAGTAAAGTTCCGTAAAGTTTTTGAAGCTTTCACAATATTAAATGGACTTGAACTTCCCAGAGTCTCACGTTCTTCACGAATTTTGCCTTTGTAATCACGGATATTTCGCATTCCCACCAGCGCGATAGAGTGAACAAAAGGGATATACCCCCGGTTAACATAACCATCGCGGAGTTGGCGCAAAAAGGAAATCAAGGTTCCATTTTTTAAACAATCTACCTCATCAAATAGAATGACTAAAGGCTTGTCTAAAAGTTCAACTAGATAAGTTAAAGCTTCCCTTAGAGCAACATTAAAATCAGCATAATCAATTCGATCCGCAAACGGATATCTTCTTAAACTGGGATGGAATTTGAGTTGAGTTTTCACAACTCTAAGAATTGCTGGAATGCCTTCTTTAACATCGGGAATTTCTTGTAAAGTTTCCAATGAACAATACAAAACATAATAATCAGCGGCTGCATTTAATTGTTGGGCCAATTCTAGCAACAGTGTAGTTTTGCCTGACTGACGAGCAGCATGAATCACAAAATATTGCTTTTGGTCAATTAGTTCATTTATTCCTTGACACCGTTCTTGAGTGGGTAGCATGTAGTGTTCATTTGGAAAACAAGGGCCGGTGGTATTAAAGATTTTTTTCATGTTGAGTACCTTTATAGAAAAGAGATAATTTTTCTGGTTATGCGGGAACAGGTTTGCAACCTGTTCCTGAACGTTTTTGTTTGGAAGTCAGAGCAATTAAACGTTACGAACGGGGTTGCAAACCCCGTCCAGCATGGTGTACCTTTATAGAAAAGAGATAATTTCTGGTTCCCACGCGCCGGCGTGGGAATCCAGTCGGGACGCGCCAGCGTCC
>JAAEQW010000337.1 GCA_024231025.1 Candidatus Omnitrophota bacterium | reverse complement strand
CTTTGAAAACAGGTGGTGCAATGGAGTCGAGAGTGGGATGGTTGGAAAGAGCAGGCAATTCTGCGTCGGCTGAATACCACATTGTTATGCTAAGCAGCTAAACGGAAGCAAAAAGCAACAGTGCAAAAAATGGGAAAATGGAGGTTATCCTCACTAGCCAAAATAAAGTGGACTGGAACTTATTCTCTGCTTCCGCTCCTGGTCTCAAGTACTCCCTGTTTAACAGATAAAAGAGGTTTCTGATAGTTTTGAACTAAAAACATAAATTCTACTTTGTTTTGTTTAACATAATTGTTCCCAACTTTGATGACGTATGCCTCTTAGTGTATTGGTGAACAATCCTCCCTAGAATTAATATATGTGCAAAATGCAGGAAGGGAAATCTAAAAGACGCGCAATGTAGGTGCATCTTGTAATAGATGCGCATGAGTCATTGGTACAAAAACATACCATGAGTAGTGTACAAACAGAAAAAAATTAGTTTTAAGTAAACTGCATATGGGTACCCATTTCATGGCCATTTGCCTAATACTTTTGGTGATATATTGTTTTGTAGTGAACCAAACCTAGTGTAGTTTTTAAAAATTGAACATTGTGCATTTTTTAGGCTTTGCTTGCCTTTTATTATTGAGGAATTTCCCATTTTACCCCCTGATATGGCTGCTGTAACTTTGGGGCTTTGACTTAGGATATATTTGTAACCATTTGACCCTG
>JAAEQW010000336.1 GCA_024231025.1 Candidatus Omnitrophota bacterium | reverse complement strand
CGAGAAGGCCAACGCGGGATTCATCCTCGAGGCCAGTTTGAAGGTAATGCATCAGCGTGACTACGTTGCTCGGGGACATGTACCGGAAGTTCCGCTGAGCGAAGCGAGGCGGGAATCGGTACGTGTCCCCGGAAGTATAGACCAAATAGCATCCCAGATATTTACCGAAACAATCCTCCCCGAAATAAACCACGAGGTAAACCACGGAAAAAACTTTGCCACCTTGCGCCAGATTTACCACTCGCTTATCTTAGCGGTATGGTTTAAGGAAAAATTTAAAGATAGCTTTTATCAAAGCTATATCAACCAAGGCAAGATCTCTGGTATCAACCTAGAAGACAAAGGCGCCAAGGATAAGATCTACGCTCTCTATGTAGAAGCCTACAAGAAAGGTGTCTATGATTACATTAAAAGAGAACGTGACCCCCGAAACACTAAAGGCGTCAACCGTCATTACCTTTCCGGAGGATTCAGCTTTCCCATAAGTCAATCCATGCAAGTTGTTCAAGGCGCTCACCATATAAGTGAAGGAAGCCTGCTAATTGGCTCAGCAAATTTAATTACTACCAGTGGCAGTAAAATTATAAGCAGAAGAGTTGCATTGAGAAGGATTGGCGTAGGATTGACAGTAACGGTAGGTGCAAGTTGCGCACTTAAACCAACATCGAATCAACCTGTACCTAGCCGTAATAAAATTGCAAAATCTATTCGTCACCGAGCATCAATGAAAGCTGCCAAAGGTAAACTCCTATATCCTGACGGAACGGTAATGCTTGGAGAAAGAGAACCAGGAATTGCTTATGTGCGTGAAGATAACGGTTATGGCCAACTTCTTAGTGGCGATGCGCAAAAAATTATTAATGCAGGTTTCAAGGTAATTAAGGTTTACTTAGGAAGTCTAGATGAAATGCAGGAATTTGCTCCAATTGCTAAGAAAATCTATCAAGATTACGGACTTAAAACTAAGGTTATTTTTTCCCCATATTTTTTCGATATTGGTAAGAATGAAAAAAATCGTTTAACTGAAATAGTTGAACACTTTGTCGAGTACTTGGGTAAACACCCATGGATTCTAATCCAGCTCGGTAATGAGGAGAATTTTTACATAAAAGACGGATTCTTAACACGAGGCAAGAACCTTCCTGATTCTAAGTTTGCGCAATTAAGCTATAAAGAATATTTCAAATATTATGATCATGCCGCTGGTTTATTAAAAATTAGCTTGCAAGAAAAGTTGGGTATTTCTGGAAAAACCAAACCCATATTGCTGGGCCTAGGGGTAGAGAAGCGAAGTGATAATTGGTTTAAATATTTAACTAGGGATATAACATCCGTCAAAAGAATGAAAAATATCGATGGTGTTTGCGTCAATCTCTACTCATCTTCCCCGGAACTTTATGGAGTTATGCTTGAATATTTGAGCAATCAACTAAAAATACCCTTAGTTATCGGTGAATTTGGATGGTCACGAAATAAAACAAGTGCACAATTTCAGCACCAACATAATATAAAAATTTGGACCGTTTTGCGCCAAGCAATGAGCGATGGGTATTGCGCTGGAGGATTCCTGTTTGCTTATAACGATAAACCGGGGGATTTAAGTACTCTAAAAGGTTTCGCAAAATACGATCATCAATTTGGAATAACACATACTTTAAACAGTAGCAATCGAGCTTATTACGCCCACCCGATCAATGATAAAGTTATTACAGATTTAGACAATGATGGTCTTTTTTGGGAAGCAACAAAATCTGTTGGAAAAAATGTAAAGTATTTTACAAAATATATTCAAAGACACAAAAAACATGCCACATCGGAACAACACAGAAAGCAATATGACTTAACCCGACAAAAAGAATTATCAGATAAGCATATTGAAAGCTTTAAAAACCTTAACCTTGTTGGCGCGGCCCTGTATTATCTCGGAACCAACGCACTATACCAAAAAGATTGGACCCTTCTCGAGGAATGTTACCTTCAACTACAGAAAAATTTCTCTAGCGCTCAAATTTACTATGCTCCAAAATTATTTTGGTCGCCATTACTGGAATTACAAAAACAAATAGAAATGATGACTAAGGTTAAATTCGGTCGAGACAAAAGGAAATTAAAATCTATATTACGTCTAGGCGAAAAACAAAAGAAGATTTCTAGAATGGAAAAAATTCAATCTCTTCCCGATAAATTAATCATTCTAGCAGCAAGCCTCGGTATCATTGCACCCCCTCACCAAACCCACATTGGTAATGAGGTAACAACAACTAATATGGTCTATTCGGGAAAAGTTGAGACTAAAAAAGATTCGCTTCTCAGCAAAGGATTACCTGAGTCTCCACGAGGCTCACTTGTGATTGGAGATAAACATTTGCAGAGGGTTTGTCTAAAGCAGGTTCTTCTAAATGTACAACGTGGCTCTTTTGATGCAACAACAATTCGCCGAAAACTTTCTCGTATGGGTACAAATGGAGCTGAGAAAATGATAAAACGGCTTGGGGTAATCGCATTATCTGATTTTAGCGACACTGTTGCTCAGCCCGCGAGTCAAGGTAAATTCCCACATTTCGAAAGAGAATTAGCAAAAATAGTAGCCATTGATCGCGGAGTAGTCAGCGAAAAAGAATCAGCACAATTTCTCAAAGATGCCGAACAAGCTTATCAAAAGTTTAAGCTCATAAAAAGGAACCGAAAAATTCCTAATCACAAACGAATGGAGGTTTGGCTTAAACCATTCGCAGGCAAACTCAAACAAAAGCATATCGACCAATTAGTTAGCTCTTTTGAATTAAATAAAAATTTTTGCAAGGGAATCGAATTAATAAAAGAAATCCTTAATGTCGATGTCATAACGATAGATATTGTAAGCGGCACCTTCTATCAAATTATTAATTCTTTTTTAAATCGTCCAGACGTTGCTGCGACTTTAAAACAATACGGGGTTGAAGTAAGGCACATAAGAGCAGCAAAACCAATTATGCACAACCCTCACCAAACCCACACCGGTAACGAGGTTTACAACGATCAGAGTGCAGACGCGCTGCTATTCAATGAAATCTCTAAGTACCATGAAAAATTAGCTCAAGAACTGGATGAAAATTACATTGTTGATTTAAATTTACCTTATCACCTATACATTACTACTGGCGAAGGATACAATCTAACTGGTGACTTTGAAAAGTTTAAGTCAGGTAGCTGTGTCGGTGGAGCTGTTGGAGTGCAAGAGAGAATATGGAATTTTTTTATCAATAGCCCTAAATTCGATCAGGTCGACGTAATTAAACCACTACATGATGATGATTTTGAATACGAGTTAAAAATAGCTGTTAGCGGTAAAGCCTACACCGTTAAAGGCTATATCATTGCATCCCCAGCTTGGTTACCGCGTTTATCTGAGGAAGAAAAAAAGAATACCGAATTTAGTCATTACGCAAGTTTAACTAAAATAATTAGCGACGATGGTAGAAAAACAATCATTTTTAATGATCACTCGTTTGGTGCGTATGGTCTAATACTCCAAGATGGAAAAACAATCATAACCGATTCACATCACGCTTTAGTTTCCCTAACAAGCGCTGAAGCTTCTGACTTCATTGATCAAAGCCCCAGAATATCATGGCTTAATGATTTACCAAATTTGAAAAATCAAGTTGTCGAAAATTCAATAGTTTTAAGCTTGTATCATGGTAATGCATACAAAAAATACATAATATTTTTAGATAAACCTCAAAGAAAGGAGGATTTATTCAAGTCGGCTCAAAAACGCATAAAAGAAAACTACCATAGGATACAAACAATCTCCAAACCAAATTCTAAAACAGGAAAGATCGCAGCATCTGCTGATATAGCTTTTAAACCTCATCCTTCAAGCACCTCACCCATTTCCTTAACTTGCGAAATCTATAGCAACAATCAATTACCGGAATTTGAGACTTTCACACACAAAAAACTAAAGCGTGTTTTACACGAAATTGAAACTCAAAATCCTAGTGAATATTCATCGAGTACTAACTTTTTTGTTTTAGTAGCTGAAAAACTTGGTTTAGGGGAAAATACTCACTCTGTAAGCCTCTATAAGAGGTTGACCGCTTTATTGAAGTATCACGATAAATTACCTCCGCCAACACCACCATACCACACAACCGAAATTTCGCTCCCCGACACCATCTACACCGCAAATGAATTAGCCAAATTAGCTATTAAAGAATTGGGCCTTAACGACATGTCCAACTTTGAAAAGGGAGGAGTGACGCACTATCTCTATAACAACAAAAAGATGACCAGGGAAATTTGGGGTAAACCCCTAACCGCAAATAAAACATCCAATCAAGATATTTATTTTGCTCGTATTGGAGATCTATTATTTTTTACTAAAAATACCTATAGCCAATTAAGTAAAACCTTACAGAGATTATTGTCTGCAAATTCAATTATTATTAGTAGCTTAAGTATGGACTATATTGCTGACTCAGAATATTCAAAATATCTTCATCCTACTCTAATGACAATGCAGGGTCATGATTTTACAGATCAAATAGTAATCGATTCTGGCGCAGGAACAGGAATTCTATCGCTTGTAGCTCTAAAAGCAAGGGCTCAATCAGTGCATTTGATTGAAAAAGAAAATAATACACCAAACGAAGTTCGCCAATATCTCAAATTAAACGGATATCGCGAAGGTATTGATTTCTACATCCACCATGGTGACTTAACAAATGAGAAAGACATTGAAAATATTTCCAAGATAGTTAGAAACCAAGCTCAAGAAACATCTAGTGAGGTAGCAGTTCTATCACATATTGGTTATTGGCATGGTATTTACAACGCAAACAACCAGCATAGTATGAACTTTTTGAAATACATCCCTCAAGCTACATACTTTATTGGCAGTGGATATCAACGATCTGATATGGACGGTTTGTCTGTTGATGAAAGAAAGATTGAAGATGATTTCGGTTTCGGTGTAATCAACAACTCATTAGAGCCAGTAGGTAGCTGGATAACCAACATTGGATATGTTTTCACCGCTGAAAAACCAATAGCGGGCAACAGCACAACAAAACCATCTCCCCAAACCATCATTGATGACAAGGCAAACGAAACTATTGGCGGGATTGGCATGACTAGAGAAAGCTTTAACCTTAAAACCAAAGGTGAAGGACTAGAAATTCAAAACTATACAAAACCGCCGCTGCATATGACTGAATATAATGGTCTCCTATTCATCGTCACATCAATCGAAGAAATCTCAGAGAACGATCTCGTCCAAATACTCCAATAAATGAATCTTGCTCCAAACCCGCATTGGAACAATAGTCAATACATTATGTGGTAGGTAAAATTGATTTTTGCACCATATTTTGTATTTACATGCCCTTTTACTGTGCTATAATTACTATATATGCGAAATTATTGGAATATTTCAACTGGTGTATCTCTTGCGTTACACGCCATTGTCTTAACCGGTTTGCCAGCAATAAATATACCAACTCCGCCACAGAAAAACATAGCTAAAGAAATTGAAATTTTTCCTGAAAAAATCGAAAAAATTGTTACTAAAAAAACTCTAGAAAAGCATAAAACGCCACCACCTTTCCTTAAAAATAAGCTAATCAATAAGCTAATAGCAAAGAATAAAAAAACTGTCTCTCTAGCCAAACCAAAGGTTACTGAAACTAACTTGCGCAAGGTAGAGCTGTCAAATACGCCTCAAGACAAGGACTTAGAAAACATTCCAGCATATGTTGATTACTACAACCTTATACGAAACCGAATTCAAAGAAACGCATATTATTACTATGATAGCTCTAAAGAAGGTAAAGTAATCCTGAACTTTAAAGTTCTAAACGATGGTAGCTTAGGAAATGCTTCCCTGAATGCAACACTAGGGAACAATAGCTTTCTAAAAAAAATTGCCCTAAAAAGCGTTAAAGACGCGGCCCCTTTTCCTGCTTTCCCAGATGAATTGTCGAGCTACCCTGGCATACAATTCAACATAAACATCTACTTCAAAAACAATTAACAAAAAGGGGTCAGGTCTTTCTTGTTTCACCAAGCTTATTGACATATACAATTATGATGCTATTCTATAAAAATGATTAGAAAACCGGTTGTAGAGGGGCAGTTTTACCCAAAAAAAATTAACGAAATTGCCACGATCATTGAAAACTTTAGGCTAAAACAGTCATCACGAACAAATGCCCGGGGGATTGTTATGCCCCATGCAGGATACATTTATTCTGGTCGTGTCGCTGCAACCACCGTAAATCAAGTACAACCAAAGAAAAAAATCATCATTCTTGGGCCAAACCACAGTGGTCATGGCAAAAACTTTGCGTTATGGGCCAAAGGCTCATGGAAAATTTCTGATAACAACGTTAAAATCGACGAAACAATTGCGCAATCAATATTAAAAGAAGATGGCTTAATTGAGGAAGATTACGGGGCTCATGAATTTGAACATTCGATAGAGGTACAACTTCCAATCCTGCATTACTTTTTTAAAGAATTTGAGTTCGTGCCGATAACTTGCAAATTATCAACTCTAAACAACTATCGCCAATGCGCGAATCAAATTTTTCAAGCTGTAAAAAAAATAAAAGAAGATATTCTACTGATTGCATCAACCGATATGACTCATTACCAAGCCGATGCTCGTGCGCGCAGCAAAGATCGGCTCGCGATCGAAAAAATTATAGATCTCGACGACGACGGTTTACTCAAGATTGTTGCAAAAGAAAATATCTCGATGTGCGGAGCTGCCCCTACGGCAATTCTTATCGCCTGCTTAAAGCAAATGGGTGCACGAAAAGCACAAGTAACACTTTATCAAACAAGTGGTGATACCGGCGGTGATAAAGAATCAGTTGTGGGGTATGCAGGAATAATTATTCAATAAAAGGAGGCAATCAAAATGGAAGAAAATGTTAAGAAAAACGTTGACGAAACCTGGAAAAACCAAGTTGAAAAAGAAAAAATGAATGCCAGCACAAAGCAAGAAGCATATCACCAACCAACCTTTACTATATTTTTATCATCACTAACCATGCAGGCAATGATCGCTACTGGAAAACTACAAAACCCGGTAACTGGTAAGTCCGAAAAAAATATGGAACAGGCCCGATTTTTAATTGATACAATTGAAATAATCAGCGAAAAAACAAAAGGCAACCTCACAAAGGAAGAACAAGACTTGCTAAACGAATCTCTTTACAACCTAAGAATGATCTACGTCCAGGAGAAAAATAAAGCATGATCAGTAAAGATTTATTAAAAATTCTGGCTTGTCCAATATGTAAAACCAGTGTTATACTAAAGGGTGATAAGCTAGTTTGTGAAAAATGCTCACGGAAGTATCCGATTAAAGACGATATACCAATAATGCTGGTGGAGGAGGCAGAGCCTAATGAAACAGAAAACTAAAAATAAAATTCTTGTGCTACATGGCCCAAATTTACATTTACTCGGAAAACGAGAACCCGACATCTACGGCCGATTCACTTTAACCGATATAAATAAAGAGCTAAAAAAACAGGCTCAAAAAAATAATCTAGCAATAAGTATCGTGCAATCTAATTCTGAAAGCGTAATCGTTGACAAAATCACGAAAACAAAATATGATTTTTTAATCATAAATCCAGCGGCATACACTCACACGTCAGTAGCAGTAAGGGACGCCATACTCGGCGCAGATAAACCTACCATAGAGGTGCACCTATCCAATATTTACAAACGAGAAGAATTTAGAAAAAAATCTCTGGTTTCAGATGTAGTACTGGGTGTAATCACAGGACTTGGTCCTAACAGTTATTTTTTAGCACTAGACGCATCAATTCGTTTTCTAAAACACAGGTAATAACCTTCCGATGCAAAAAAGAACTACTAACTGCATAAAAGAACTTAGAAATCTTGGCCTGGATGCCATTGTTGTGTCCGACCCAATTAACGTTACATATTTAACTGGGTTTCGTAACGCACAAGGGTATCTGCTAATGACAACTTCCGGTGAGATAATTTACTTTACTAATTTTATTTACCTCGCACAAGCAAAACAAAAAACCGATTGGCAAGTGATTTCAAAACAAGGCAATATTTTTCAATCTATTGCTAATAAAATCACTGAGCTTAAATTAAAAAAAATAGGCTTTGAAGGCAGACATATGCCTCATTTAGAATATCAAGAGATCGTCAAACACTTATCAGCAAAAATAATCGCAACCGTAGACCTCGTCAAAAATTTACGCGCAATAAAAGACAACAAGGAGATTACCCTAATACGCAAATCCGCGCAAATCACCACTGAAGCAATTGAGTTTATAAGGCAAATTCACGATCAATCAATGAGCGAAAAAACTCTTGCCATCGAGGTTGAGAAGTTTCTTCGTCTAAAAGGCGACAATCAAGTAGCATTCCCGTCAATCGTTGCTGCCGGAAAATCAAGCGCATTCCCACATCATTTACCATCTGAGGAAAATCAAACTGGTAATTTTTTCATAACCGACTTAGGCTCAAAATATTATGGATACTGCGCCGACTTGACAAGGGTATTTTTTTGGGGTAAAATGCCTGCGCTATTAAAGAGAGTCTACGAAACCGTGTTAAAAGCTCAGCAATTAGCCATAAAAAGGGTGCGTGCTGGGGTAAAGGCTAGTCAAGTTGATGGAGCCGCACGCGAGTTTATCGAAAAAAAAGGGTATGGAAAGTTTTTCGGGCATGGTTTGGGGCATGGATTAGGATTAGATGTGCACGAGCCACCGTATTTGAGCCCTTATAACGAGAAACCCCTAAAAGAAGGCATGGTCATAACTATCGAGCCAGCAATATATCTTCCTTCTAAATTCGGTATCCGAATTGAAGATATGGTGCTAGTGAGAAAAAATAAGGGAGAAATCATAAGTGGGAATCCCAATAGGTAGCATAAAACCATCAAATACCATAATATACAACAATGACCTCTACACAATTGTCGATTGTGAGCACGCGAAGTTAGGAAGAGGTTCGGCGTTTTGTCGAGTGAAGCTGCGAAATCCAAAAACCGGCCAAACTTTAAGCGCCACCTTGCGTGATTCTGATAATATAGAAATGGCTTTTATTGAAAAAAAGAAACTGCAGTATACTTACAAGGACAACGATTTCTATCATTTCATGGACATGGAAACATTTGAAGATTTAATTTTAAATAAATCATCAATAGAAGAAACCATTCCCTGGCTAACCGACAACCTAGAATTAGTTGGAATATTTTACGAAGATACTTTAATAAACTTAGAAATAGCCCCAACAATGGTATTAAGCATAGTCGAAACCGAACCCGGAATAAAAGGCGACTCAGTAAAAAATAACACAAAACCAGCAACACTAGAAACTGGTCTTGTTATTCAAGTGCCCCTTTTCATAAACCAAGACGATAGCGTAAAGGTAGACACTAAAACGAAAAGCTATATGGAAAGAGCTTAATGGTAATTATTCTATGAGAAATTACAGATTACAAATTACAAATCACACGCCCGCCAATACGGCAGGCAGACAAACAATCAAAATTGTTTGGAAAAGTTAGTTTTTGGTTATTGTAACTTGTTTGTAATTTGGTGCTTGTAAATTGGAATTTTAAAAAGAAGGAGAAGTTTATGGATCTAGAGCATTTAAATGAGTATATCGAATTTATGAACACGAATAATTTGTGTGAATTAGAGATTGAAGAAGAGGGCAAGCGCATAAAGCTAAGAAAAAACTCCCTCAATCAATCAGTAATGCTCCCGCAAATGAGCACACCGATGCAAACACCTACGATGCCTCCTCTTAAAGAGGGCACCAGCGGCCTCATTGAAATCAAATCACCAATGGTCGGCACTTTCTATACAGCTCCTTCACCAGGGGCAAAGTCTTATGTCGAAATTGGTGACACCATCAAACCAGGCGATGTGCTTTGCATAATCGAGGCAATGAAATTAATGAACGAGATTAAGGCCGAGGTAGGCGGAAAAGTAGTTCAAATTCCAGTAGAAAATAGTGATGCCGTAGAATTCGGACAACCAATATTCTTAATCGAACCAAATTAATATGATATCAAAAGTCCTTGTAGCCAATAGAGGAGAAGTTGCAATACGAATAATTCGTGCCTGTAAAGAACTCGGCATTAAAACTGTTGCAGTCTATTCACAAGCTGATAAAAACTCTCTACATCTAGAGTTTGCCGATGAAGCCGTTTGCATTGGTAAGGCGCCATCATCTGAAAGCTACCTTAACACTTCCAGCATTATAAGTGCAGCCGAAATTACCGACAGCGACGCGATACACCCTGGATATGGATTCCTAGCTGAAAATGCTTCCTTTGCAGAAATCTGCGAATCATGCGGACTAAATTTTATCGGACCGTCTCCCGAAAGTATTCGCATGATGGGCGATAAAATAAAAGCGAAAGAAAATATGCGCAAAGCCGGACTGCCACTGATTCCAGGCAGTAAAGGCGCAGTAAAATCAAAAGATTCAGCATTAGCTATCGCAAAAAAAATCGGCTATCCGTTGATTGTAAAAGCAAAGGCCGGCGGCGGAGGAAAAGGCATGCGAATCTGCCATAGCGACGTAAGGCTCGTTAACGCTTTAATGACAGCCCAAACCGAAGCACAAGCTGCGTTTGGAGATTCAGAAATATACATGGAAAAATTTATTGAGAATCCGCGCCATATTGAAATTCAAATAGCCGCCGATAACTACGGCAATGTAATACATCTTGGCGAACGCGATTGCAGCATTCAACGCCGCCATCAAAAAATAATCGAAGAAACTCCATCACCTGCGTTAAATAGTAAATCGAGGCGCAAACTGGGCGAACTGTGCATGAAGGCAGTAAAAGCAATCGGCTATCATAGTGTAGGAACAATCGAATTCCTCATGGATAGTAAAGGTGCCTTCTATTTCATGGAAATGAACACAAGAATACAAGTAGAACACCCAATAAGTGAAGAAGTCACCGGAATCGACTTAATGAAAACGCAAATACTTATTGCTGCCGGAGAAAAACTAAAAATAAAACAGGATGATGTAAAATTCAAAGGCGCATCCATCGAATGCAGAATTAACGCCGAAGATCCTGATAATAATTTCATGCCTTGTCCAGGAACCATTGAATTTTGTTACATTCCCGGAGGACCAGGCGTTAGAGTGGATACACACATCTATTCCGGATATCGTATACCGCCATTTTACGACTCTTTAATCGCAAAATTAATAACTAAAGGGAAAACCCGAAAAGATGCCCTAACGAAAATGAGCAGGGCTTTGGACGAATTTTTAATTGAGCCAGTAAAAACTACTGTTCCTTTTTGTCGCGATGTCATTAATGATCCCGACTTTAAAAGAGGGGATTACAATACTGGATTTTTGGAAAAATTTCTTGATCGCGAAGAAGAACAAGTGTAAAAAGTCGTAAGTAATAAGTCGTATGTCGTAAGTAAGTACAGTAGAATTATTCAAAATTTATGTAGTAAAGTCAAAAAGTTGTTTGGATTTTATAAAACGTTAATCACTTAACACTTACAACTTACGACTTACTACTAAACAAGGGGGTAGTAATGGGATTTCTTACTCTAATCATCTATGTTCTAATTTCGTTTATAGTTAGTTTATTTTTCATGGGTATTTCTTTGAAGTTGATAGAAATAAATATGATCATACCTTATTTTGAAAACCATATAATTTCCGCCCAATTGATATCCGATGTATATATTCGTTGGTTTTTATTCCTTATAGGTTTTCTGGTGATACTATTTTGTCTTAGACATCTTCAGGCTACCTTTTTGCGCTCACGACGTGAACGCTCAATCAGTTTTGAATCTCCTCACGGAAAGGTATGCATCACCCTATTTGCAATTGAAGATATGCTCAAAAAAATGCTCGACTCCCGAAAAGAGATTGCTCACATAAAGCCGAAAGTATACTCTAAGAAAAAAGGAATTGATGTTATTATTCGCAGTAATTTAGCATCTGAAGTAAATCTTTTAGAGTTTACAAATGAGTTACAAGAAAGCGTACAAGAAAAATTGCATCATCTTTTGGGAGACGAACGCGAAATAAAAGTTAGAATTGAAATACGAAAAATGTTCATGGGAGAAAAAAGATCCACAGAAGAAGAATCCGAACCTGAGATTCCTTTTAGAAATTACTCCGAGTAAAAACATGGATAATTTGATTCTTACATCTTTTAACAGTCACAAGAAAGCTCTGACTTTTTTGGAAAATCAGCTCAATTCCGTAAAAGAAATTGCCAACCTTTGTTTGGATTCTCTGAAAAATAAGGGTAAGATAATTTTTATGGGTAATGGCGGAAGCGCTGCCGACTCCCAGCATTTCGCTGCGGAACTGGTTGGACGCTTCAAGAAAAATCGAGAGGCACTTGCGGCTATCGCCCTTACTACCGATACATCAATTATCACTGCATTGGCAAATGATTTTGGATATGATGTAATATTTTCCCGACAAATAGAAGCCTTAGCTCAACCAAATGATATTGTTATTGGTATATCTACATCTGGAAAATCAGAGAACATCATTCAAGCCATTAAAAAGGCTAAAGAAATAGGCACAAAAACCGTTGGATTTCTTGGTAATAATGGAGGAAGCTTAAAGGAGTTGGTTGATATCTCTATTACTATTCCCTCAGCGGACACTCCAAGAATACAGGAAATGCACAATCTAGCTGGTCACATCATCTGCGACATAATAGAAAATCAATTATTTCCTAATGAGTAAGCTAAAAACTATCACCACAATTAAGAGAATTGCGAACAGGCTTAAAAAAGAAAAAAAACGAATAGTTTTTACTAACGGCTGCTTTGATCTTTTACACCCCGGACATATAAAGCTTTTAAGAGATGCAAAGAAAAACGGCAACATCTTAATTGTCGGTTTAAATTCAGACTCATCAATCAAAAAAATAAAAGGTAAAAAACGACCGATAATGCCGCAAGGATCCAGAGCGGAGGTGTTGTCAGCTTTAGAGTTGGTCGATTATGTTGTAATTTTCACAGAGAAAACTCCTTACAATTTAATTAAGGAAATCAAACCTCACGTTTTAGTTAAGGGTAGTGACTGGGGAGAGAATCAAATCATTGGCAGCGAGCTTGTAAAAAAAATCGTTCGCGTAAAACTTTTCGGCGGTTATTCCACCACAAAAATAATTGAAAAAATTACAAAGAATGAGTAAAAAAATACTGCGAGTGATTGACGCAAACCACAATCGCTGCAAAGAAGGCCTGCGGGTTATTGAAGATATTTTTCGCTTTATTCATCAAGATAACACACTTCGTAAAAACACACGCCACATTCGCCATGCAATCGATAAGATAAGATTAAGTGAAGCAATCAACGCTCGCGACTGCCATCATGATCTTGGCAAAAAAACAGACATATTAGAAATAAAACGAAAAAATTCTCGCGAAATTCTTTTCGCAAACCTTCAACGAGTTAAAGAATCGCTAAGGGTTTTGGAGGAATTTTTCAAGATTGCTTCACCTCATAAAGTATCGGATCTAAAAAGCTTGCGCTACAAAGCCTATACATTGGAAAAAAAGATTATCACCAAATATCCATTCCCAAACGACTTATAACTTGACCCCATTTATGATCTATGTATAATATATCCACATCGCTTAAATAACCTAATAAAAATAAGGGAAATTAAATTATGTTTAAAAAAAGTTTCTTAAAAAAAATTGCAAAAAAAGAGAAAGTAACCTTCGCTTTTTTAGAAAAACAATTTAAACGAGGACGAATCGTCATCCCCATAAACAAAAAACGAGACCTAACAAAACCTACCGCACTTGGCGAAGGCCTAAAAGTAAAAATCAACACAAATATCGGAGCATCTACTGGAAAAAACGACATAAACCAAGAGCTTAAAAAACTTAAAACCGCAATCAACGCTGGTAGCGATGCAATAATGGACCTAAGTGTCGGCGATAATTTAAACAAAGTGCGTAAACGAATATTGAAGAATTGCCCTGTTCCTTTAGGCACTGTGCCAATATATCAGGTAGTAAGCGAGGTTGAAAAAAGAAAGGGAAGTTTTGAAAAAATGACCTTTGATGACGTCTGGGATGTATTAAAAACTCAAGCCGAAGAAGGCGTTGACTTCTTTACTTTGCATGCCGGAATACTAAAAAAAACAATCAAAACCATACAACGCAAAAAACGCATAGGCGGGATAGTAAGTCGCGGTGGAGCAATCCTTACCCGTTGGATGTATGTTAATAACGTTGAAAATCTCATTTATCAGAATTTCGATAAAATACTAGATCTCGCTAAAAAATATAATATAACCATAAGCTTGGGGGATGCATTACGTCCAGGAGCAATAGCCGATTCGTCAGATAAGCTACAATTGTCAGAACTGGAGGTATTGGGTCAACTAGTAAAGCGCTGTCGAAAAAAGGGAGTTCAGGTAATGGTAGAAGGGCCTGGCCATATTCGGCTAGATGAAATCGCCCTCAACATGCTTTTACAAAAAAAAGTATGCGACAACGCTCCATTCTATGTATTAGGACCACTACCAACTGACATTGCTGCCGGTTACGATCACATCACCTCAGCAATCGGCGGAGCAATCGCTGCACTTTCTGGGGCAGATTTTTTATGCGTAGTTACTCCCGCTGAACACCTGCGCCATCCTTCAGTGGAGGACATTAAAGATGGGGTAATTGCATCGCGAATCGCTGCTCATTCAGTGGATGTGTTAAGATTTAAAGACGAGTGGGAAAGAGACTACAATTTATCTCTTCACCGTGCACGCAGAGAGTGGTCGAGTTTATTTCCTTTAACTCTTGACCCAAAAAAAGCTCGTCATTACCGAAAAGATAAAAAAACATCAAAAGATATTTGCTCAATGTGTGGAAATTTTTGTTCGCTAAAAATGATGGAGAAATGCAACCTTTTGAAGTAGTTTAATTTAAGGAGATAAAAAATGGATATCTTAACAATGCAAACTGTTATAAGCTATTTGGAAAGCAATAAAGATGAAGTCACCGAGATAATCTTAGACAGCGGAAAGATTTATACAACCAAATACATGAAACAACTAGACGGAATGCTCTACATCACAACTGATCACCATGAAAACGGCGATATCGCGATCATACCCGTTGAATCAGTTCACCATGTGGTTGTAAAAAATGCCGGCATGGATAAAATGATTGGTTTTAGACAAGCTAAGATTAGTTGACAAATATTGATAATTAATAATATGCGGGCGTAGTTCAGTGGTAGTCAATGATCTTAGGCGAAGCCTAAGCGCGAAGCTATCATTGCCTACGTTAGGTTGATAATTAGCATACGGCTAGCTATCGATAAGATACTTGATAATTAATAATACGCGGGCGTAGTTCAGTGGTAGAATGCAAGCTTCCCAAGCTTGAGGTGACGGTTCGATTCCGTTCGCCCGCTCCAAAGCTCATCGATAAAGCAAATCACATTGGAACGCATAGCTTTAATATTTTTAGATAGCAAACACGGGAACAACTACAGATAACTTGCTAGCGCAAGAGTTGTTACCGTTCGCCCGCTCCATTTATGATAATTTTGAATTATGAATTGAAAATTTTGAATTAGAGATCAGTAATTTATAATTCAACATTCATAATTCATAATTTTTATGAGCTTAAGCGCGCTATCAGCCTGCTCCAAAGCTAGCCGGTAAAAATATCCAATAAAACTAATGCTTTTTCGCTGTTTATTTTAGCAAAATTAAAGTTTATTTTTAGTTGAATTTTTCTGGATTTGGGATAATATATATCATACATATTTTATAGGAGAGTACGTGTCTTTATTTATATTATTACTTACCATTACCCTTACCGCTTGCGTTGTGCATGCTCCTGAGACGGGACTGCGCTCTTCGCGCACTTTGAATAAATACACCTCAACACACACACCAAGGTCGTCATCAACTGGCGAATACTATACTGTTAAAAAAGGTGATTCATTGTGGAAAATATCTAAACGCTTTGGTACAAGCGTCGAAAGAATAATGCGATCAAATCGCATCACTTCCGCGAGCAATTTAAAAACTGGTCAAAAATTATCAATTCCCTACGAGTATAAAAAAACAGCAAATTCGCCTTTCATTTGGCCGGTAAAAGGAACCGTCATAAGTTCATTCAATGAAGTAGTAAACGGTGTTGGCAATAAAGGGTTGGATATAAAAACTACTTCCAGAGCTACCGTTAAAGCGTCAAACAATGGAAAAGTTGTCTTTTGTGACCACCTAAAGGGATGGGGTCAAACAATAATACTGCAGCATGCCAATAGCTACTACACCATTTACGCTAATCTAACCGGTATTTTAGAGAATGAAGGATCAAGCATAAAAAAAGGTACTGTTATTGCAAGGGTTGCACCAAGTAAAAAAAATAATATCGGAATACTGCATTTTGAGATAAGAAAAAAATATTTACCTCAAAATCCTCTTAGATATTTAAACTGATATGGAAACTAATTGCTGGAAAAACAAATTATTAATTTTCGATAAACGCATATCTGCATTTATAAACGGCTACCGACAAAATATCACGCTAATCGGTGATGACGATGAAGAGATATCCTATTTATTAGACAATTACTTGCGCGATAACAATAAAAGCAATATCTGCTACCTACGCATTAACGCATCTTTTACTGATCAAAAATGGTTTTTCAAAAATAGCGCACTCGCCCTGCTAAGTAGTTTTTTGAACAAAACTGCCTCATTGGATGATCTAATAAACGAGAGCGCAGAAAAACTTCCTTTAACAACAAGCCTTATTCGTAAAATATTACATAAGAATTCACCAACTTTCTCTGATATGTTAGAGCTTATAAATATCTTCATTAAAGAAACCGAAAAACGCTGTGTTTTAATAATTGAAAATTTTATTGCCATAAAATCGCTTTTTTCAGATGCAGTAGAAAGCTTTACGAAATTTATCATTGTGCAGCGCGATTGCATGGCCGTTCTAACCACAACCCAACGCAAAGAAGCTGAAAAATCACTTTCTTCTGAGCTAAATCTTCTTTTTGGAAATTTTGAAAAAATCTATCTAAACGAACGTTCGTTTATTGATAATTATCTTTACCTAAAAAGCGTCATGACACCCCAGCTGTCATCACCATTTGTGAACTCATTCTTTGTAAATATCCTCGGTAATAATATTCTCTATCATAACCTTATTGCTGATGAAATAAAAAAAACCACCTCAACCAACGAAGACGAGATCATATTAACCACATTAACCAGCTGCCTCTTTAAAAGACAGACATACTTTTTTCAGAAATTTTTAAAAAGAATTGATGCAATAGATAAAACATTAAAGGTCTCATGGCCATCAATTAAAATTCTGCTATCACTGTCCGATGGGTATTTAAGAAAAAATGAATTATCTTCATTACGTATCTGCGATCTAAAAAATTTAAATAGTCGCCTAGCGAAACTTTGCGATCTTGATTACGTAACCAATTATGGCAACATATATAAAATTAAGGATCCACTATTTTCTTTCTGGTTGAAACATGCCTTTAAGCTTTGTCAATATCAACCATTCTTGAAGGATAAATTATGGCAAAAAAACATTTGCGAAGAAATTGATAACTTTAAAGAAAATTTTAGAAAAGATAAAATTGAAAAAGTAGTCGAGCTGATCGCGTGTTTCAACGGCGACTGCCTAAAGATGGGCAAAACATCGTATCGCTTGCCGCAATCAACAACCACTAAATTAATATCATACCCAAAAGACAGAATGCACCTCATAGTGGGGGAGGGGAAAGAATTAATGTTTATCGGAATAAAGGAAAAAGACACTAAAGATAGCGATATTTTTAAATTCATAGAAAAAGGCAGTGGCATTAAGGGTAGAAAAATAAATAAAATTTTTATCGCATTGGATCAATTTCCTCACAGCGCAAGGCTCGCTGCAAAAAGACACAAACTTACTGCATGGGATGTAAATGAAGTAAACGATCTAATGCGCATCTATAATAAGCCCGTTGTTTCATTATGAAAATTCTTGTAATATCCGATACACACATCCCCACAACAGTAAGGCAGCTTCCACCCGCAATCGAAAGCGAAGCAAGAAAGTGCAGTTGCTGCCTACATGCTGGAGACATTATTGATTGCGACACGCTTGATCGACTTTCTCAGTTAACAACCGTATATGCAGTTTGTGGAAATATGGACAATCCCAGCATAATCGACAAACTACCAAAAAAAATTATCGTTAGTCTTGGTGAAGTGAAAATTGCCCTCACCCATGGGCATGGTTCACCAATGCACATCATAGAAAGTGTCGATATGATATTTGCCGAGGAAAAAGACACGATCGATGCTTTCGTTTTCGGACACTCACATGTTCCTTGTAATCAAAAAATCAATGGTAAGCTATATTTTAATCCTGGCTCACCGACTGACACAATTTTTGCGCCAAAACGCACTTACGGAATATTAGAGATAGCTGGCAAGGAAATAACTGGAAGGATCATAGATCTTGGATAAACTTTGGGCACCTTGGCGAATAAAATACGTATCACAAAAAAAACCAAAAGGGTGCATCTTTTGTCACGCATATAAAGAAAAAAAAGATACCAAAAATTTAGTTGCATATCGCTCTAAGCATTGTTTTGTAATACTGAATTTATTTCCTTACAATAACGGTCACCTCATGGTAGTTCCAAATCGCCATGTTGATTCATTAGAAAGGTTGACTGATTCTGAAATTTTAGATATAAATAGTACAACAAAGAAAATGCTAATTATTTTAAAGAAGAGCTTAAAATGTCAGGGGTTCAATATTGGCATGAATATCGGAAAAATGGCAGGAGCCGGAATTGACAAACACATCCATAGCCATATCGTGCCTCGTTGGTTAGGAGACACGAATTTTATGCCATCTATCGCAAAAACTAAAGTAATCTCCCAAAGCCTTAAAGGCTTATACGCATTGCTTAAAAAGGGGCTAAATAAAAAATGAAACACTACAACGCAGTCTTCTCAGCCTTTCACACAATTTACCGACTAACTACATCATCCAGCAGCATCCGTAATTTCTCGATTGGAGTGTGTAAGGTTTATAAATCAGTACTTAATGCCGATGAAGTAACTATGGTATGCACTCATGTTGATTCTTACCCTTTTCTCAGAATATCTTTAAAAGACAAGCATTTAAGTGTTAAGAAGGGTGGTGTCTCAATTTTAACTCAGAAAGAAAGAGAAATGTTGAATCAAGAAAGAGACGCAACCTCTAAAAAAACTCTAGTCCACGCTTTTGTTTTCTCTAGCACTTTGGGGATTATTCATATAAAACGTAAACCAGAAAAAGAAGTCTTTACTGACATCGAAAAAAAATATTTCCGCTCTCTTTGCGAATCGGTAAGTATTGGACTTAAAATATTCCACCAATATAAAGAGGAAAATAAAACAGTTATTAACTACATAAAATCATTAACAAATCTTCTAGGGCAATACGATACAACCTCATCGCTCCACGTAAAAAGTTTATCGCGCTTAATCAAGGCTGTCGGCAAAGAACTTAGGCTAACCGAAATTGAGCTGCGCTCACTAGAATATGCATCCCTACTACACGACGCAGGAAAAATCCAACTTCCCACCGACATTCTAACAAAACAGAAACGCTTAACTAACGAGGAATTTAAATTAATCATGAAACATCCTCGCAAAGGTGTGGAGTTAATAAAAAATCTTGATTTTTTAAAACCTGCGATACCGATCATACTTCACCACCATGAACGATATGATGGAAAAGGTTACCCTTCTAAACTTAAAAAAGATCAAATTCCAATCGGATCAAAAATTCTTGCGGTGCTAGATGCCTTTGATGCGATGTTTTTTGGTAGACCATACCGAAAAAAGAAACAACTTGAAAGCATTAAAAAAGAATTAAAAAAAGAGATTGGTAAACAATTTGACCCAAAAGTTATAGAATGTTTCTTGAAAATACTGGACAAAAAGAATATCAGGCGCTTCCTAAGCGCTTCTGACAAGTGAAACCTCGTTAAAAACACTTGGTAGTTCCCGTTTAAAAAACCTAATACAGTTCTTGATTTTTTAAAAAAATCATTTATAATAGTTACCGTGAACCCTGTTAGAGCGTTATCTGATGGGTCATGGTTACAACAACAAGATTAATTGCATATAAATGGAGGTCAATAGGGTGAAGGGGAGGCAGTTGCATCTTTTTGGCGGTGATAACAATAAAAAAATGGCTCACAAGCGTCAATCAATCATATTGCCGCTTGATACGCTCATTCTAATATCAATTGTAATTATCTTGCTTTTAACTCTCGCTTTCTCATTAGGGGTAGAGAAAGGGCGAAAAATTGCTTATGCCACGATCGGAAAAGATGTAAAAGCGAAAACGCATAAAAAGGACAATCTTCAATCAGAACTCGATGCGATCATAAGCAGCGTGCCTGATGAAATTCTTGAGCAAGTTGCCACACAAGCACCTCAAAAAACAGTAACCGTAGTAAAAGCAGTCAATAATGTGGCTACAAGCAATAGCAAGAAGTATTCCATACAAGTGGCCAGCTATGTAAAAGAAAAACCGGCTTACGCCGAGGCTAAGCGTTTAAAGGCAAAAGGCTATCCGGTAATTGTTTCCAAAAAAGGCAAATATATGGTAATCTATGTGGGTAATTTTGCGGACAAGAAAAAAGCAAGAAATAGCATGCAGTCTCTTAAGAAAAGATTTAAAGACTGCATTTTAAGAACGCTGTAAGGAGGACTTATGGGACTACATCCATCACTAAAAAGAGGCGACGGCTTAGCGACAACTCGTTCGGTAATGAAAAGATCGGAACGGATAAAGTGGCTAAAAGCTAAGGGTTTATGGACCAAAGACATGCGAGTTTTAGGTTTACCTAAAATAAAGACCATAAAACTAAAATCAACAAAGAAAACTAAAGAAGAAAAGCAAGAAGACGCTAAAGCTGACAAAGATAAAAAAGCTTAAGCTCAATGAAAAAATTTAGTACCATTTTTTTCTTTCTGCTAATTATAATTCCATTTGGTTATTCTTCTGATCTTGATTCGCTAAAGTCTAAAAATTTTACGAGATTTACCGGCGAAGTAATTCAAAACAAAATTAACATACGCTCCGACTCAACTCCTATGGCTGCATCGCTTGGAACCGCCAATAGAGGTGATCGCGTAAAGGTAATTGGACAGAAGTACGAGTGGTATAAAATTTCACTCCCTAAAAAAATGCCGGCCTATGTTTGGGCAGAATACGTTAAAAAAATCAGCATTAAAAAGGGTATCGTAAATGTTTCCTCCTTAAACCTGCGAAGCCAGCCATCAATTGATTCATATGCGATCGGAAAACTTCAAAAAGGAGACTCACTGCACATTACTGCCAAAGCAGGGGATTGGTACAGAGTAAGAGGCGATCCTTACACTTGGGGTTGGATAAACAAAAAATTTGTACAAGAAGTTGCTGAGATAGAGAAAAAAACAACCGTTAAAGATTTAATAAACCTTCTAGGCGAGCAAAGCATGGCTAAAAAGAAAAAGCTCCACCAACAATTAATCGCAATGGGACCTAAAATTATATCTTCCCTTGAGGCAAGTTTGCCCGGCACCAATGACTACGCAACATTTAGCCTAATCCATATATTAAGTGAAATAATCAAAAAAGATCCAATGCTAACAATACCTCTCTTGCAAAAAGTTAAACCCGGCAATCCCATAAAAAGCGGCATATATCTTGATATTATCCAGGAAGTAGTTCAACCCCAAAAAGGTAAAGAAGCTTATTTCTGTTACGCAAGCGAGGGCAGGCTAACCGATGACGCTATCGTAAACGCTTGTGAGCAATTATCTCGCCTATTTTATAGAAAAATAAATATAAACAAGTACGATGATTGAATTTATTCTCTTTGTCACACTTCTTCTTATATCAATAACCTTTCACGAGTACGCTCATGGTTTTATAGCCGCAAAACTTGGTGACCCAACCCCCGAGCAGTCAGGACGTTTAACGCTTAATCCTTTGGCGCATATAGACATTTTCGGAACTGTTATTTTACCTGTATTCCTTTACAAAATGGGTTTGCCACCTTTTGGATATGCAAAACCAGTGCCAATAAATCCTTATCATTTTAAAAACCCAAGAAAAGATATTATGTGGGTTGGACTTGCCGGACCAAGTGCAAACTTCATTATTGCAGTTATCTTAAGTATTTTTGTAAGAATACTCTACATACCTCACTTATCTGAGGTACTTATTTGGGCAATATTAATAAATGTAGTATTAGCCGTTTTTAATCTTGTTCCGATACCTCCGCTAGATGGTTCAAAAATTATTGCATCCTTTCTGCCAGCCAAAATCTCTCACAATTACCTACGCTTGCAAATTTATGGTTTCGTTTTTATCATTATTTTGGTAAATATCGGGTTTTTTCAGTGGTTTATTATACCAATCGTAAAGACAATCCTTGCCATTTTAGGGTTAGGTGCAGTGCTATGAAAACCATTAAAGTCAGATTAAGAAATAATCCCTATAATATTTATATCGATAACAATATTTTAGTTAAACTGCCTACGTATCTTAAAAAAATGAATCTCGGCAATTACGCCATAATTGTTACCTCAGCAAAAGTGAACTCTCTTTACAAAAATAAAATAAAAAAATCTTTCAAAAACATTGCACATTCGATAGTTCCTGTTGCTAACGGCGAAGCGGCAAAATCAAAAAAATGGTTATTTTCAGTTATTGATGCAATTATTGCAAGTGATACTTGGGGAAGAAAAGTTTTTGTCATTGCTCTCGGTGGGGGAACTGTTGGTGATTTGAGTGGGTTTGGGGCATCAATTTATAAACGAGGCGTTCCTTACGTGCAAATTCCAACTACCTTGCTTGCACAAGTTGATTCAAGCATCGGCGGTAAAACTGCTATCGATTTAAAACAAGCGAAAAACATTCTTGGAACATTTCATCAACCAAAGGCAGTTTTTATTGATCCAACATTTTTGAAAACTTTATCAAAAAAAGAAATCAACGAAGGCTTAGCTGAAACCATTAAATACGGAATTATAAAAAATAAAACTTTTTTCAACTTTTTACAAAAGAATAGTCAAAAAATTAACCGCCTAGAACCTTCAATAATATTAAAATTAATATCGACCTGCGCTGCGATAAAAGCCGCAATAGTAAAGGAAGACGAAACTGAAACAAAAGGAATACGCACCATACTTAATTTCGGCCACACTCTTGCTCACGCGCTTGAGACAACATCAAAATACAATAAACTTTCTCATGGTGAAGCTGTATCAATTGGAATGTCTTACAGTGCAAAACTTTCACTGGCACTTGGAAAATGCAAGAGGGAAGAGGCCAACAATGTTGAAAGCGTTTTAAAACTTTTTTCTTTGCCAACAACCATAAGTGGTAGCTACATAACGCTTTCTGACGCTTTGCGTTATGACAAAAAATTTATAAACGGTAAGGTAAGAATGGTTCTTATGAGAGAAGTTGGAGAAGTTGAAGTGGTTAAAAACATTCCTCTTAACGTCATAAGGAAATCACTGAAGTCCTTTTTAAAATAGCGCATTAGCAGCTATTGCAATCTCTATAACTCCTTATAGTGACATCGGTTATGAATATGTATTTTTTCTTTAGTTTGATTGACAAAGCTAAAAAAATGTGTTACTATTTAAATGAAAACGCTTCTAATTTTGTGGCTTATGAATAAAATATCAACAAAAATGGGAAAGAGTGCGAGCGAAAGACGAACCGCTCCACGAACAGGAATTTCGTTTCCTGTGGAGTGCAATTTTTTGCCTCGGCGAAACTATTTCTACACCGTTAGTAGAAATTTAAGTGATACAGGTGCAAAAATCACAACTAGTGATTTTATCCCCAAGGGTAATTACGTAAAAGTGCATATCAACCTTATCGATAGGGTCGTAGACCTAAAAGCAAAGGTAGCATGGTGCAGCAAAGAGCGATCCTCTGAAAGATATTCGGCAGGATTAGAATTTGTGGAATTGAATAAAACAAATAAAAATGCTCTTGCCGGCCTGCTGAAAACAATCACACAACAATAGTATGAGTAAAGACGAAAAAAAACGAAGAAAGTGCCTCGGGTGCGGAAAATCTCTGAGAAGGGTAGACTGGTATTATAGGGAAAATAATCATTTCTGTAATATAAATTGCTACAAAACTTATCGTAAGAAAAAAGAAACTGCCGCCACCGCGTAATCAAATGGAAGACAGAAGAAAATATCCTCGTATAGTAACGTCCCTTCCTGTAAAGCTGGCTGACAGCGATTACGATATCCTTACGGAAACAAAAAATGTCAGCGCAAGTGGTGTTTACTGCTGCATCAATAAGCCTATTGAGCCAATGACAAAGCTCAACATTGTACTTCTTGTTCCAATAAAAAAGAACACCAAAAAAGATGTCAAAAAAATAAACTGCCAAGGCGTAGTAGTTAGAAACATATATGTTAAGGACAACGGCAATAGCGCCTATCATATAGGTATTTTTTTTAATGACATCACCGACCGCGATAAAAAAACTTTATCATCATATTTGCACCCCCTCAGAAGCGAAAAAAAATCCCGTAAAAAGTAAATGCTTACCATAAATTTTCCTTTAAAGGTAAAACTGGTCTGTGTTTTTATTTATAAAGATATCGCTAACTACACTAAAGCAAAGAAAATCCTTCAAAAAAAATATGGCCCCATCGATTATAAAAGCCCGTCCATCGACTTTAATTACACTAATTATTATACAAAAGAAATGGGCACGCCCCTGCACAGAGAATTTGTTTCCTTTGGGAAACTGCAAAAAGGAGAGGACCTCGTAAAAATAAAATTATTTTGCATAAAATTAGAAAAACGTTTTGCTGTAGAAAATAGGCGTTCCGTTAACATTGACCCCGGGTATATCAACGAAGCCAGATTAGTTCTTGCTACAACTAAAGATTTTTCTCATAGAGTTTATCTTGGTAAAGGAATATTCGCTGAAGTAACCCTTAATTATTTCAAAGGAGAATTTTGTCATTTTCCAACAACTTTTCCCGATTATAGAACAACTGCTTATAAAAACATTTTAGCCGATATACGAGCTATTTATTGCAAACAAATCAAATGAATCAAAAACTTTACAATCGATTAGCTTCGTGTGATATTTGCCCGCGAAACTGTCACGTTAATCGCCTAAACAATGAAGTCGGATATTGTGGTGCTGCAAAGGATACGGTGATTTACAGCGCGTTTGGTCATACCGGTGAAGAACCAGTAATTAGCGGTCAAAATGGAAGTGGGACTATATTTTTTTCCGGCTGCAATCTAAAGTGCGTCTATTGCCAAAATCACATATTCTCTCATCAAATGAAGGGCAAGTCGTTAGACACCGCTGCTTTAGCTAAAACTATGTTTAAACTGCAAAAAGAAAATGTTAACAATATTAACCTTGTAACTCCAACTCACTATCTAATACAAATACTTCAAGCTTTAAAAATTGCTAAAAAAAATGGACTAAATATTCCTATTGTATATAATACTTCCGGTTATGAGAAAAAAGAAATCATTCAGCAATTACGCGCATCGGTTGATATCTATCTTACTGACATAAAATATACCGATACCGACATGGCTAAACATTTCTCTAATGCTAGTAATTACCCGAAATATTGCCTAGAAAGCGTAAAGGAAATGTATCGTCAAAAACCTACACTCAAACTTAGTGGTGATATCGCCAAAGAAGGTTTAATTATCCGCCACCTTGTATTGCCAAATCATATCCAACAATCAAAAAACGTATTATCATGGATAAAAGAAAACACACCCACCGCTTGTGTAAGCGTAATGTTTCAATATCGGCCATACTTTAAGGCCAACCAATACGCCCAAATCAATCGTTCAATTAATGAATCTGAATACGAAGAAATCAAATCATACACTCAAAAATTAGAGCTTAATGGCTGGATACAAGATTTAACCCCTCAAGAAGATATGGCAGGCGTGTATTTTCAGGAAAACATTGAAGACTTTCTCTAATAAATAATGAAAAAAATAACTGAAATTCGTTACTATAGGGTAAGCTTACTGTTACCAATTCTGCTGCCATTAGCTTTTCTACCGTTTTGGAAAACAACTACCAACGGAGCACTTTTAATGCTAATCCCTTCACTTATTTTTGGCGCAGGACCATATCTTGTGTTAGCGTGTCTTTTATATCGCATAAGCAAAAGAGGAGCATTCGAATTTAAACGTTGGTTTATACTATCGCCGCTTATAATGGTGCTTCTATCTGTTACCTCGTCGTTAGGGTTTTTTATCGTTGCGGTAGGAATCAGAAAAATAAATCCACCGCTAATTTTTGTTGGTTGGATTTTTACTGGAATGTATTCGTTGATAATTGGATATATCTATGTAGGGATTATAAATTTATTTGCGAAGCTATTGATAAGATTAAAAATCATTCTCCCTGAATCAGAATAAAGCCAAGATTACCCCTGGTGTTATTGCCTTGCCACACCTGAACTCGACCAGTACGAAGATTGCCATCGTCTAGGGTTTCATCTATTTTAAACCTTGAAGCAAGGGGAATGCGATTGCCTGAATTTCCGCGCCTATTATCGATCCATAAAACATGCTCACCGCCCACACCATCGCCATTCTGATCATTTTCGTTATAATCCCACCAATACCATCCACCCCACGGGTGTTTTATCCATTTCTCTAAATAAGGACCAAGCCACCCATTCGGCATATCGGCGTCATCAACAAAATTCATAAAACCTTCACCCTTAGCAGCTCCAGCTAATGGATCTTCGGGATAATCATTGCTCCAATTACTACCTGGCCAAAAACCAGTATCGGCATACATTGAATAAGCAGCAGTTCTGATTGATTTTGATTCAGATACAATTCTGGCAATTTTCGAACGCTCAATGCCGCGCATAATATCCGGCAAAGCAACCGCAATAATAATTCCTATTATCGTAACTACAACAATCATTTCGATTAAACTAAATGCTGATTTTTTCATATTCCCTCCCTTTCTAAGTTAACACAACTGATCGCATTTTTCAAACAAAAACACTTTCTTCTCTAAATAGAGAAGTTTCGGAAAAAGATCTTGCATCAGCTATTAATAGACGTTATCATAATAATAATACATGGTTTTTTAAAAAGGAGAGTGAAATGACCAAAAAAGCGAAAGAACACCTAACTGCTTTTAGCAAAACAAATCCAAGGTTTATTTATTTGATTGTAATTATCTCCCTGTTGCTAATGCACTTTTCAGTCTATAAAATAAAACAGCAAGAAATTGGCTTTCTCAACCAGCAAATCCAAGATAAATCCGAGCACGACAGCACTTTAATAGAGGAATTGCGCAATGAAAAAGAATTGCTTCATAAAGAAAATGCACAGCTTAAAAATAAGTTGAGTAAAATGATAAAAGTAATGGGCATTAAATAAACTTTAGAAAAGGAGGCAGTGTGGCAAAATCAAAAAAACAATCTTTGGGTTTTCTCGGAAAAAACACCCGTTTTCTGTACCTAACGATCATTCTTATTTTATCGATATCGCATTTTTCTTTATATAAATTAAAGCGAAATGAATCTCTCTTTTTACGTCACCAATTAGAAAAAAGAGAGGAGTCATCCCAAATCATAATTGACACACTACGAAATAGAAAGGATACATTACGCCAAGAGAACAAACGCTTGAAAGAAAAACTCAACAATTTAATAAAAGTTATCGGAACCAAATAGTATTACCCTTAAACGCTAAAAGGTCTCCGAACAATTACACTCTAAGTTTTAAAGAAATAGCAAATGGCGTTTTTAACTTTTGTGATAAATTAATATTCATTGCAAGTATAGTTGTTAAAATTTACGGCTGCTATTTGCCTCAGGAAAAAACATGGAACCAAAAAAAATAGTTCTCGTAGAGGATGAGCCAGATACAGCGAAAGTCATTCTAAAACGTCTTATTACCGAAGGGTATAACGTTATGATTACCGAAGACGCCCCACAGGCAATTCGAATTATCCATGATGAACGCCCAAACCTGGTGATTCTTGACTTAATGCTACCTGGGGGAGGAGGCTTAACCGTTTTACAAAGAATGAAACTCTCAACTTTTACAGTTGCAATCCCAGTTATAGTTTTAACCGGAATGAAAGATGAAGCCTACAAAAACAAAATAATGGCAGAAGGAGTAGAAGCTTATTTAGAAAAACCCTACGAAGCTAAAGAATTACTCGATACAATAAAATGCCTTCTGGAAAATAAAGAAAAAGATGAATCAGCGAATAGCGGCGCTAACTAGTTCGTTTAAGACTAATAAAGTACTAGCAAATGTTACTATTGCCCTAGTCTATTATTTGATCGCTCGCCTAGGACTACAATTACTCCCTCAAAAAGGAACCAGCATAATTGCAATCTGGCCAACTACCGGCATTGCTTTTGCTTTTTTAATGATTCTTGGTTACCGAATATGGCCGGGCATTCTGATTGGATTACTCCTGTCGAATTCTATGGCACCATTTTTTCCTTCAATTGCTTTTAAAACTACAGTAATCTCTTCGTTTTTTGTGAGCATCAGTGAAACCCTACAAGCCCTTGCGGGGGTATTTGTTCTTCGTCACTTAACAAAGCGCTCATACATTTTCGATCATGCTCGCGACACATTTCGTTTTATAATTGTAGCGTTTTTCATATCTTCGGCCCCTTCAACAATCGCTCCAATCACAATGTATCTCTTTAAACAACTTACTGTTGATAATTTTATAACCGGTTGTATTACCTGGTGGTTAGCGCAAGCGCTAAGTGTGATAGTTTTTGTTCCTTTGATTATGAGCTGGAAAAACAAATTATCGCGCTTATCGTTTAAAAAAGCAGCTGAATTGGCTATTTTATTCTCACTGCTAATTGGCATATGTGTAATTTTATTTTTGGATATATTCTCTTCAACGTTTATGATTTCTTTTATATACATGGTTATACCCTTTTTACTATGGGCCGGATTTCGTTTTCGACTGCGCACGGTATCAGCCGCAGTGGCTTTAATTGTTGGGTTTGCTGCCTGGGGAATGGTAAGAAACGTCAGCCCCTTTCCGATGGCAGCATTAAGCGAGAGACTAATCTTGCTGCAAGCATTTCTCGGTATTATTTCAGTGGTGGCAATAATTTTAGCCGCACTAATTAATGAGCGCCGTCAGGCAGAAATCAGTTTGTCTAAAATGAATTTGAATCTAGAGCGTCGTGTTAGGGATCGAACAAAGCAATTAACTCAAGTAAACATCGATCTCAGCAAAACTCTGCACAAATTTGAAGTACAACAAGAGGTTCTTAGTAAAATGAATAAAGAAGTGGTAGCTCTCTATCAGGACATTGAAATTAAGAATCACCAATTGCGTGAGCTCGATGAGTTAAAGTCAGATTTCGTATCGTCGGTATCTCATGAACTTCGCACACCACTTACATCAATAAAAGAAGGTCTTGCTATTGTGCTAGATGGTTCTGCAGGGGATACAAACGACGAACAAAAAGAATTCCTAACTATCGCCAAAAGAAATGTTGATAGGCTTCATCGTCTAATAAATGACGTTCTCAGATTTGAAAAACTACACTATGGGAAAGAGGCCTTTCAGATGCGCCAAAACAACATCAATGAGGCAATTACAGAAGCCCTAAGAACACAGCGCACGGTTATTGAATCAAAAGGTCTTTGCGCTAAAACACAGTTAGAAGAGAGCATTGAATTAATTTTTTTCGATTTCGACAAAATACAACAAGTGCTGCTCAATCTTATCAGTAATGCTATTCGTTTTACCGAAAAAGGAAACATAACAATAACTAGCTTTACAAACAAATCTGATGACACCATTGAAGTTGTGGTAGAGGACACCGGCGATGGAATACGCCAGGAAGACATTAATAAATTATTTATAAAATTTCAACAATTGGGCGGTAGTAAAGAAAGAAAAATTGGCGGTACCGGTTTAGGACTAGCTATATCTAAACGAATCATCGAAAGGCATGGCGGTAAAATTTGGGTTGAATCCGAATATGGCCGCGGTTCTAAATTTATCTTTTGCCTGCCACGGAAAAGGAAAAATTATGAGCAATAAACGAATACTTATCGTTGATGATGAACCTGACATTTTACGTGTTGCTGTTTTTCGATTAAAAAAAGCAGGTTTTGAAGTTGCAACTGCGATAAACGGCCAAGAAGGGTTAGAAATGGCAAAGAAGGAAAAACCGGATTTAATTTTTCTCGATCTACGTCTTCCGGTAATGGACGGTTATGAGCTTTGTCATGAACTAAAAACCAACGATGATTTAAAGCATATACCAATTATTTTATTAACCGCTAGTGCCGCTCAAATCGGAACACGCGCTCGTCAAATGGGAGCCGATGACTTTATAACTAAACCGTTCGACACTGACCACCTAATCAAAAAGGCAAAAAAATTTACCAAAACCAGTGATTAAACGCTATGAGTAAATTTTCAAAAATTATCTTTCTGATATCGCTTTTTTTACCTTTTGTTGTAAAAGCCGAAACTAAAAACGTAGAACCTCTTACTTTAGCTATTGAAAAAGTTAGATCTCTTCACGAAACAATAAGCGCTCCCGGACCTTACGATTGGTTGGCTCAACACTACGAACCCGGACAAACATTTAAAGAATACTATCAAAACAACCCGATATCGGCGCAAGACGAGCGTCGCATCATCTATATCCAACCGCTTGGTAATTTCACAGATACCGAACGCAAAATTATTAATACTACTGCCGAATTTATCCATCTATTTTACAATCTTGAAGTTAAAATAATAGAGGACATTACACTAGATGTAATTCCTAAAAAAGCAAAACGTCAGCATCCCCAATGGAAGATGGAGCAAATTCTAAGTACGTATGTTTTAGAAGAAATTCTTATCCCAACACTTCCCAAAGATGCTGCGGCCTTAATTGCTTTCAGCAGCTCTGATCTTTGGCCAGGAGAAGGGTGGAACTTTGTTTTCGGCCAAGCTTCAATCGAAGACCGTGTTGGTGTATGGTCAATATACCGCAATGGTAACCCTGATAAAGAGTTCAAATTGTGCTTAATGCGCACCTTAAAAACTGCTGTTCATGAAATTGGTCATATGTTTTCAATATTGCATTGCACAAAATACGAATGCGGCATGTGTGGATTCAATCACCGCAAAGAATCCGATACACGGCCATTGTGGTTTTGCCCTGAATGCATGGCTAAAGTGTGCTTGGCGACATCAGCGAATCCAATTATCCGCTATCAAAAATTAACCACAATTTGCCAGAAATACGATTTAAAAAACGAGCAAGAGTTTTACCAAAAATCAAGCCAGGCTTTAGAATAAACACACCGTCATTTGCTACGTATTGAAAATTTTGTCTTTTTATGTTACTAATTAAGTGGGTGGGAATGTCTGTAAGGCATCGCCAAAAGGAGGTGTAAAAATGAGAAATCGTCTTTTATTGTGGTGTTTTGTGTTAGTTTTTCTTCTAGTATCAACCTGTTACGCTCATCAGGCATTTGCGATGCAAATACTCAGAGATATACTTTGGGGTGAAGAACCCCAACCTGATCCAGAGCCCCAACCTGAACCTGAGCCAGAACCTGAGCCAGAGCCAGAACCTGAGCCAGAAGTTGATGACCCCGAAGGAGGAGAGGCAGTTTACGATGAAGAGGGCAGGGTGATCTCGGGATACTATTACGATCCTAACACAGGGAAAATAATAGCTCGTTACGATGATCTTTCTCCAGTTGAGTCTGAATCATACTCGGATTAAATTAATCTGAGCAAAAAAAAGACCCCGAAAAATCGGGGTCTTTTTTTTAATTTTACATTCTACGCTTTCATCTAACTACATGTATCTTTGAACTTGATCTTCGATTTTCTTAAATTGAGGCTTGAATGCTTGTGGTTTTCGTCCAAAACAAATTCCCATTTTTTCAAAAACAGCCACCTGGTTTAAATCAACATGACGCTGTTTTATAGCTTCAGCGGCCGGCATATAACAAACTTGATCACCGTTAACACCGATAACTGTTACACCGACAATGTTTGCCCTAAGAAGCATGACCGCTGCTGCACCGGCTTCTTTTCCGAAATTAACATCATAAGCAGAGGAGGTGCCGCAACGAACCAAATGACTCGGCGTAATCGTACGGATCTCCGGTATCTCATTGATACCGGGAATGTAAGCATGGATTTTTTCCATAAAACTTTTGATCTGAGGATCATCCTTAAAACGCTTGGTAAGCTGTGCCTGAGTATATTTTCCGGCACCAGCAAGCTTTTTGTGGCCGAAAGCATCAAGTCCGGCTGACTCATCAAATATCCCTGATCCATCAGCATTACGTAGCCCTTCAGCAACAACTACTATGTAGGTTCCAGCTAAAACATCACTATTGGTTAGACGGCGAATAAGCGTTTCTTTCACGTCTTTATAAAGTACATCGAAATCGACCGGTATTTCAGGAATTAGTATTGCGTCAATATCCGCAGCAACGCCGCCACGAAAAGCGGTATGTCCGGCGTAACGACCGAAAACTTCCATAATAATGATTCGATTATGTGTTCGCCCGGTAGTTTTTAGATCAACGGTAAATTGGGTAATGCGATTGATTGTTGAATCACCGCCAACAGAATATGTCTGCAGGTCTAGATCCATAGTTTTTGGCGCATGCACGCAGTTGATTCCGTTTTCATAAAGATCAACCATAACACTGCCGGAATCATCGCCGCCGCTGATCACCAGCCCATCAATATCAAATTTCTTTAAACCGTCCTTAATTCGTTCATATTTATTTGGATCATCTATTTTCTTAACCTTAACACGCGAGTGTCCAGCTTCAGAACCAGCGTTATTTGCATCAAAATCCTCAAGGCGATCTATGGTGAGTTCGGTTAATTCTTCGAAATCAACCAAATTGTAGAGACCAGCATATCCATTAGGAATGACGTAACACTTTATCCCTTCAGATATAGCGGTCAGCGCCGCTCCTTTAATCACACCATTTAATCCACCGCAATCGCCGCCACTTGTAATTACTCCAATTTTTTTCATCATTCACCTCAATTTTAAAGTAGTTATATGGGGTTATTCCCTGTTTAAAATTGATCCTGAGGCAACCATGCCGAAGGATCTTATAGTTAGTAGTTATATGGGGTTATTCCCTGTTTAAAATTGATCCTGAGGCAACCATGCCGAAGG
>JAAEQW010000335.1 GCA_024231025.1 Candidatus Omnitrophota bacterium | reverse complement strand
TATAATATCACCGCCAAGTTTTTTGGCAACTTCGGCAGTTCGGTCTGATCCGGTGCGATGTTTTTTCGATGTTTTTATCGCCTCGCCACCAAATTGGGAAACAGCATTGATAACTTCAGTGGAGTCAGTCGCAACAACAACTTTGCTGATCAGTTTTGCTTTTTTTACTTCCCGGTAAAGGTGTTCCAGTATCGATTTTCCATTGATCTCATATAACACTTTGCGGGGAAAGCGTTTTGATGACAACCGAGCCGGGATTATCGCCAGAACTTTGTTTTTCATTTTACTACGCCCCAAAAATGATGTCTTTTTGTCGAACTTACGATTTTAGAGAGACTTTTCTGCCCGGGTAGAATCAGAGTCGAATTGACCGGGCAAATAGCCCGATTCATGTCATCTTTTATTACAGGCACAGGTGAAGATACCGTAACCAAAACGGCCAGTCAAGTTTTTTTTATTATACTTAATATATTTTTAGGCTTAGAAGAACTAATCAAACATAAATCATCATTTGTATAATACCTATTATGCTGTATATTGCAGAGGTAGATAACTTATGCCAATGATACTAACCTGTTTGGAGGGAAAATGTCTAATTTGTTAACTGTTATTCTAAAAAAGCAATCTTTAATAATTTTGATTCTACTTTTATCAAATTTGATATTCTTTTCTTCTATTGTGCTGGCCGAACGTGCC
>JAAEQW010000334.1 GCA_024231025.1 Candidatus Omnitrophota bacterium | reverse complement strand
TTTTGAAACTTACGTAAGTAGCGCCAGTCAGAACCCGTTAGAAAAGTGGCTGTGTTATCACTTTGTTTTGAAAGCGATGCCATGCGCTTATTAACGAGATCAAAAAATACTTTTTTGCAAGCAGAAAAAAGCCCAATAGGGATTTTACTACGTTTACTAACCCTGCAGCAATAATTATTAAAAATCGTTGATAACTCTAAAAGCAATTTATCCTTAGTTAGAAAAACGGGTAATCTAAATTTGGAACCTTTTGAAAAGGCAATCTTCAAGTTTTGACTAGGTAAAATGCTAATATCGCCAGTAACAATGTGTCCAAGTGGCTGGTAAATGTAAGACGAGGTGGCACAATCACAAGTGCACTGCTTGAAATTCTGTAACCAAATAAAATCTGCAGCTTCCTTAAGAGTTTTTGAATAGTTATGAAATTTTTTTGCGAGTGGTGGGTTAAAACGAAATGTCACTTGCACTTTACGTCTATCGGAATGAGGTAGTGGCAAAGTTCTACGCATTAGGGAGCAATTAAAAATTCGATTTAAATTTAATAAACCCAGATTATGATTCCAATAAGGAATTAGAACTCTGTCAACATGGCGACTGCTAGGGAGTTTTGAAGCAACCCTATAGTGTCCAGCAAAAAATGCAAGCAAGAACAATCTCAAATGATTATTGTCAGTAACGTAATCCTTGATAACTGAAAAATAACAAAATTTTATGGTGCGCAAAGTTTGCTTTTTCAAGAATTGGATAGCTTGATAAACACCCTGGCCTGTCAAGTCAAAAATCTCTTTCAATTCGTCTATAGCTAGAGCATTAAGATTTTTACTCCTTCTCTTTTTAATAGGCTTTTTACAGCGTCTTCTACATGGCAGGGGAATTGAAAAATAGGGATGATTA
>JAAEQW010000333.1 GCA_024231025.1 Candidatus Omnitrophota bacterium | reverse complement strand
GCCGCGTAGCTTCATTTTTAGCCATGTAACAGACGTTTTTGTGAAGTGACCCAAACAAATTTAGGCTAGAATTCATAAGTTCTATCCCTTTTTCAAAATTATCGAGTTTTGACCTTGAAATGACTTTTCTATTAATAAAAATGTAATTTTCGTGCAATATTTTGAATTTTGAAAAATGGATATAATTTTTTAGAATTTTATGCCTAAAATTTTTAAGGGGTCACTTCACAAAAACGTCCGCTACATGGCTAAAAATGAAGCTACGGGGCTGAAATTTCTTTTGCACGTATGGTGCACCCAGGACATCTAACTGACCAAGAGAGACACTGGTAGCTTGTTTCCTTGCAGAATGGGAGATACTGGAGAACAGTTTTGTCCTTAACCAAAAACGGCAAAAATCGTACCTTTCAGGGCTCACTGTGGCCAAACCAGAGGGAAGAGGGAAAAATTAGCATGGTAGCTCTGTTTAGGATCACAAAACACACAACTTCAGCCTGTCTGCTGTAATTCGTGCAAAGGTGGAACCCTTCGAGACTGACGCATCGTTGAATCACGGGACAATTTGGATATGAACTTTCAGCCGAAGATTTGCATCTGGACCTGTGGAAAAAAAAAGAGTGAAGACTGCAGAGTCGCGGAAAAGTGCGAGGCGTCATCGAAAAGTGTAACTTCGCACTAACTGATGCAAACAACTGTTGTCTAGCGCCTACTATCCATCTTCTTCAGCTTATTTGCGCCAGATTTTATACCGTAATCCATAATAGTGAGACCCTCCTCAATATTATAGATTTTACGGCAGTTGGAAGGACAGCATCTGCAAGAAAGTACGGCTTAAAAATAAAAAATAATCATATAATATAATATAAAACAGAACAGAGGCTCCAGGCCGTTTGGGGTAAGAGTTC
>JAAEQW010000332.1 GCA_024231025.1 Candidatus Omnitrophota bacterium | reverse complement strand
TTCGCTTTCCAATTTAGATATTATGTACGAAATAATCATCTTGCCCTGGTCAATTAGTCTTGGACTTTTTCGAAGAAACTTATCTATACTTGGCTCTATTGCATCGCGAAATGTAATAATAAATTTTTCTACTGATTCAATGTATACTGGTAAGTATTCCTCGCGTCCTCCATCAATCATTAAACCAAAAGCTTTAGCAATCATATTAATAGCTTTCCGGTTTTGGAGCAATTCCGCAATGTGTTCTCTGAGTTTTTTACCAGTAGGATAGCCCGCTGGTACACTCGCGCCTGCGCCTAGAATGAAAACTACATCTTTTGAATTCATTTTTTGTGTTATGCTCACCACATCCTCTCTTTTTTTGGTTTCCAACTTATTTCAAGATAATTTTGGATTTAATTGCTTATTCATTTATAAACCTAGTTGTAAAGGAAATATACGCAACAGTTTGTTTCACGGCAAAAATTGTCGCTGAAATAAAAACTATTATTAATATGGGAATTATTTTATCGTAGGCTAAAATATCAACCATCGGTAAGCAAACTAAGGCTAGACAAAATATTTCGGCTATTAACCGTAAAGGCAACCCCATCTTTGTTTTTATCCTTTCTAATATTGTATATTCTTCTGTTATTTCCTTCAGGCAGTCCATGATTTGAGCCACACTATTTTTATTCACAATTAAAAGGTGCTCAGCGTTTGCTTCCTTGCGTTGTTCTATTTTCGTCTTAATTAGTTCCATTCTTGCAACTATGTCTTTTCTCTTGATTATAGCAGTGACTGCCGTACTTCTACTTGGGTTGTCGTAGTATCTCTCGATAATATCAACCTTATTGATAGCTTTTCTGAATACTTCTTGGATGGAATTGTCTTGAATTTGTAAACGATAAACTGCAAACATCCCCACAACAGCAAAAAGAGCTGCGGTTGATTGCGATAAAGCTGAAAAAAAATAGGATAAGGCGGTTTCGCTCATTGCTTACTACATCCTCGCTTTCTTGGATTCGGGCCTATCCTCCGGCTTCGCCGGTTATAAATGTTAAGTATTAAGTTGTAAGTTTTCATGGATGAATTTGTTCTGAGTCTTTCATAGAATAACTCTTTTTTCCCAAAGACTTTAACAATTCGGGCGATATATCGCAACCCAATTCTCTGGATTTTTGAATATCCTGTTGACTTTCAGCTGGTTTATCCATGTTTAAATAAATAAAAGCTCTTTCAAGATAATAATTGCAATCATTTGGAGCTAGCTCGATAGCTCTATTCATACTTGAAAGCGCTTCCTCTGTTTTGCCAATGGCAGAAAACATTCTAGCGCGCAGCTGGAGGGATTCGCTATTTAAATCTTCAAGGTTTGTCATCGCCACAAGTCCAAGAAGCCCCTGTCCGGTAGAGCCCTGTTCTTTCATGGCGTTAGGATTATCTTTTATACTTTTAGTGTAGAAGTTTACGGCTTTGGCATAGTCGCTTTGATTTATTATTGTTCCGGTTTTTTCTGCGTAGTTATTAGTTTCTGTATCTTTTTCTTCTTTTTGAATCGATAATATATCTTCGTGATAGTAGGTTAATACCACACCTAAAGTTTCAATTTTGATAAAATCTTCATTTTTCTCAATAATTTTACCTTCAACTGTTTTTCCGGATTTTAAATGGATGGTTTCAGCAAAAACTGATGCGGAAAACAAAACCGCTAAAGCTACCAAAATTATTTTCTTCATAATTTCCCCCTCCCTTTCAACTCACAATTATTACATCTGACACAGTGTCTTCTTCTCTTACTCTGTCTTTTGTTTTCGTATTTCGTTTAATACTATTCGCAAATCATCAAGCTCTACTGGCTTCGCTATAAAAGCATCTACCTCTAACCTTTCTCTTTCTTTTTCAAGCTCTGGATCAAAATAACCAGAGATAATTACGAAAGCACAAGTTGGATCGCTCTTTCGTGCTTCCCTGATAAAAATCAAACCAGAATTGTCTAAAGTTTCCCCCACCGCAGGGTTAAGGACAATGTCTACAATGCAAATGTCAGGTTTTTCTTTCTTAAAAATATCAAGAGCTTCCTCTTGTTTCGTCGCAGGAAAAGTAATAAAACCTTCTCTGTCTAGAATAAACTGCATGTAGTCGCAGATCATTTTTTCATCGTCTAAAATCAACACTTTTAGTCTTTTATTTATATTACTGTCTTGGAATTCTTTTATGTTATCAATATTCTCAACTGCTGTCGGTATTAGTATTTCGTCAATAAAAACGTCCATTGCATCACAAGCCGTTTCATTAGAAAATTTATCCTTCACTTGTAGAAGCCACTTACTTCTTAATTTATTTAAGTCCTCTATTGTGGATTGCGAATCATTTGGAAGGTCTTTCAGCATTTCATCAACGAAATCTTCAAAATCTCTTGCTTTTAAGCCGTACACTATAGCTTCCTTGGTAATGATTTTTTTAAGTTCCTTAAAGGAAGTCTTCACGGCTTTGTCTTTGTCGATTTTCTTGTTTTTTCTAGCTTCTTTATACTCCCTAAAGGCTTTTTTGGTTACAGCTTCAACGCAGATTTTTCGACAAGTTTCAAGGTAGTTTTTATCTACGTCCGGATTGTTTTCCAACTCCAAAATAGTGCTCAGTGCTTTAGAAAACTTCTTATCAGCTATTAGCTTAACTATTTTATCCGCTTTGGGTTTCATAACTACTTCACCTACCTCCCACTAAACAACAGTTTCTAAAAAGATGCGTATAGTGTAAACTTTCATAGAAAACCATTTAAGTGTGTGCGTTATTATCTTTTTAATTTCTCCTTTAGTGGATGAAGAAACTTTTCTTCAATGTTTTTCCATTCTTTTGGATCAATTTCTGGTTTCTCTTCGAATTTTTCTAATCTATTATAAAGGGATTCTTTTTTCTTCTCGGGAGAAGTTTTATTGAAACTATTTATTATATTAATATAGTTAATAATATAGTTAGGGTGCAATTTTTGCCCTACCTCTGTGTTCTTTTTTGCACCGGCAGAGGTAATTTTTGCACTACGTGGTGCATTTTTTGCACTACCCCCCACCCCCTCTATTATCATGTTCATAATTTCCATTAGCTCCTTAAAGTTCTTCTGGGGTGATTTTGAGAGAGTCTCATACTCATACAAAAGAAAATCAGGGAGCAAGTATACATTAGAGTCGCTGTCGCCGTATTCAGTTACGCGTTTTCTAATTATAATCAATCCTCTATCGTAGAGGGAGCGGATAGCATACTTAACAGCTCGTTCGCTGCACCCTGAGATTTTAGAAATTCTTACTATAGAAGGAAAAGCAGAGCGCTTTTTTTTGTTGTAGTGTTGACAGAGGGTTGTATAAACTTTGGCTTCACTCCCCTTTAGGTTTCCCCAAACGCCACTTTTAAAAACACTGTCTGGTATGTAAGGCATTTATTTATTAGTTCGAAACGTTGTTAGTAAAAGAATTATCCTCTCCCCAGGTATCCTTTCCCTCTTTGCTTTCGACTGCTGCCTCAGCGCTATCCTCTATTCCTTTTTTATCAATATCCGGTGTGTACGTCCACGGTGAAGTGTTTCGCACATCATTAACTTCGGATTTTAAATTATCAAGTTCATTCATGAGCTGGCTTTTTTCACTTTGCTGTATCTGGTTTTCCTGAGCGATTCGCTCCTCTATTTTTTTATCAGCCCGTTCGTTTAGTTTGGTGACGAGAAACGCAACTCCTCCACCCATAATAATAAAAATTACTATTACCGTAAGAATAAGATTTTCAAAGGACACTGTCTTTTTAGAATCGTTTCCGGTAATAAATTTTTGTATCATTTCTTCTTGTTTGGCAGTGGTTTCCTTTAAAAGCATTTGGATGGTTTCTTGTTGTTTGACGGAAGCCTCTTTTGCCAGTTCTTCGGCACGCATATTATTTACTGCCTGAACGTTTTTACTTTCTAAATACTTTTCTTTAAAATCAATTCCTTGATCCATTATTTTGCTAAAGACATTAGTCATCATATCGTTACTTCTCGTTAAACTACCGTTCACGTTTTCTAACCCTTCGATAAGTTTTTTTGCCATCGATTTTGAGTCTTCACGAGTTTGAGCAATTTCGGTAGAAAGACTAGAAAAGCTCTCCCCTACCTTGGCTAAACTTTGTGAATTCTTTTCGACGTTCTCCGCCATTTTTGCCATTCCTTTGAGGGAGTCCAGAAGAACGGAATTATCGGCAGGAATTATCTCGGATGATTCCGATGTTTTACCAGATATGACACTGGCGTTTGCATCGCGCTTCAACACTCTTGCGATTTCTCGTATATCTTTAATCTTGTAATATTTTGTCTTTTGTCCGTTTTGGGTTGGCCTGGTTTCTTCGGCTGGTTTTATGCCAAATTGCTTTTCGGCTTTTTCCAGATATCGGTATGCAGTGCGCACGTTAACTCCGAAGAAATTTGCGACTTGCTTTATGTCCATGAAATTACGTGCCAACTCTTCGTCCGATATTGCTGTTGTAATATCAATTATATCCTTTTCGTTGGTTGTAGTATCCATAATCTCACTCCTTTTGCTGGTTTGACAAGCTATGACATCTTTTTTAAGAACTGTTCCCTGACATACCTTTGTCATGTCTTGGATAAGTTCATTATACGGCTTGCTTTTTGCAATGACAAGTATTTTTTTATTTTTCTTTGTTTTTCGCTTTATCAGTGCGGCTGTTAAGATATGACAAACAGCTTATTTTGGGTGAGTTTTGTCGTAGCTTTGTCAGGGCTTTTGCATAGAGTCGTTCCTTGCGGAATTAAGTAGCCTTTTAACCTAAATATTTGGTTTATTTCTGTCGTGAAAAGGTATGACAAGCTATGACAGCTAAAAAAAGGACTGTTCTTTGACATACCTTTGTCACAGCTTTTTTTTAAAACACTAATAAAACCAAGGGATAAATGTGTCATACCTTGGTGCGACAAGCTATGACAAGAACAGTAGTTTGTCATAGCTTTATAAACGCAGAGATAATAAGCATAAGGGAGAGTTGGGGCATTACAACGAAAGGATTCTTTTTCTTGACATGTTGGAAGACGTAGGTTATTCTTTAACTAAGGATACTTTCAAAGTTTACTTTGAAAGTAGAAAGAGTAGAAAGAAAGGAAATAAAAATATGGAAATTGATATACCTAAATTAGAGTGTAAACGTTGTGGTTGGAAATGGTGGCCAAGGAAAAAGGATGTGCGACTTTGTCCTAAATGTAAATCTGCTCGCTGGGAGCAGTCAAGGACAAAGACGAAAGCAAAAGAAAGAGGAAAGTGATGAAAGGCTTAGAGACAGATATTCTCAATCAAGACTTTATTTCAATTGTGGAGGAGTTCAGGGATTTCATGTCTCAGTTAGAGGAGGATTGCTTAACTTTCGATAAGCAGAATTTAACTTCGACTAAAGCGCAGCAGATAGAGTTTGTAAAAGCTAAAAAAGATACGTATAAGACCATCGACTTGTTTTTTTATAAGCTGTGGCTAATTGCCAAAAATTTTACAAAAACAGAATTTCTTCAGCATCAGAAATTTATTCAGCAAGAGCTTTTAGATTTTTTTATGCAAGAAGCCATGCCATTGAACCACCGGATATATACGAAACCCTTAGGATATCCGGGAGACTATTTAATGATGAATTATTATTATGAGGACGGATATAGTGGGGTAACGGCCTACGCCAAGTTATTAGACAAATATACATTGTCGATACCCATTGCTAGGGCACATATCCAACGCAGAGACATTCTTAAAAATAAAATACTAGATGTGTTGGAAAAGAGGAAAGAACAATCTACAAGCAAAATTGCTAGCTTTGCTTGTGGCCCAGCAATCGAGATGTTAGATGTCTTAAAGGAAGGGGGGATACCGGCAAACGCAAAATTTCTATGTGTGGATGGGGAGCAAGGTGCGATAGATCAGATCAAGAACAACGTGTCTGGCATAGAGGAGGAAAACAAACAGAGGATTGATATTTCTTTTATGACGGAGAATGTTCTACAAATGGTGCGCAAAAAAATAGTTACTCCTGAATTAGTTGGTCAAGATTTCATATATTGTGCAGGGTTCTTTGATTATTTAGCGGATAGAACTTTGGTACGGTTTGTCAGGTATATTTTTGATTTGCTAAAACCTGGGGGAATATTTGTTGGAGCGAACATTTACAAGGAGCACTTTTGCCAAGTTTATTTAGAAATGTTAGGGGAGTGGTATCTTGTTCATCGGGACGAGGAGAGCATGAAGGGTATTGCGAGAGATTTAGGGGCATCGGAAGTGAGTATTAATTTTGATCCAGAAACTAAAACTAACATTTTTTTAACTATTAAGAAATAAGGTTGTGTTTGTAGAGACTGTAATTGGTTATGGGTCCGAAAAAAGATAAAGTAATGTATAATTCCGATGATATCAGTGTATTTGAGATTTTATCAAACCATGCAAGCCTTGCAGTTGAGAATTCTTTGTTTTGGGAAGGTGAGAAGACGAGAATGGCGAGAGAGGAGCAACCGAAGAAAAAAGCAGGGGGAAGTAGGAGCGGTTTAAGGTGAAAAAAGACTCGGTTATTTATCATTCAAAAAAAAGCAAGGGAGCCGTTGTTTCGTTTTTTGGTTATTTACGAGACTGTGTTTTTTTCTATTTTCCTTTTAAGCGCGTACCGCAGTGGGTAAGAAAGGGTTTTTATAAAAGGATTGATTATGTCTTTTTTATACACCCTCGAAGATCAGAGGATTGGTATTTAGGACTACCATTCTTAAGCATACTAAGAAAATTTTTGAAAAAAGAACGAATGCAGAAGATTGTTAGTAAAATGCCACCAGTTGTGGTTAGCAGTATAGAAAGCAATAGGGGGCGAGGAGTTATCATGTCGAGCATAATATTACCGGAGCGAGTTATGGGGGATAGGAAAAATTCCGTAGCCCATGCGGTAGGTGCAGTTAAATTTTCTCGCAGGATATCAGAAGGGCAATGCGTGGTTGGCCTTGGGGCATGGTGGCCTATTGTTACAAGAAGGGGAGAGGCATTGCGAAAGGCAATCGCTGATGATAACGTTATAATAACTAATGGGCATACAGGAACAGCGATATCAATGTATATGATGATTGATAAGATATCTAATATTAGCGGGCTTAAGCTTAATGAGTTTAAAATTGCTGTGATTGGGGCTGGAAAAATGGGGACTAATATTGCTCGTATATTAAATGGTAAAGTAGCAGAGCTTGCGGTGGTGGATATAAATGAAGTTAATCTTAGGAAGATTTACGACGAGTTACAAAATTCACAAAGCAGGGGAGGTACCAAAATAGTCTCTTTTCTTCGTAAGGGGGGAGAGTCTGCATATTCATTGTTGGACAAATATCATTTAGCTATTTGCGTTACTTCTAACGCTCGTATAGTTGTTAAGTCTGATGAGCTGCCTGATTATTTTATAATGATTGATGACTCAAGACCTGAAGCTATTTCTCGGAAAATGGATTTAGACAAAAAGTTGGTCTTAGAAGGTGGAATAATGAAAATTATAGGGGCTAAGACAAACTATGATTATGGGTTCGGCGTGGGGCAGAACGTTTTTGGGTGCTTGGCGGAAACATATGCATTATCTATAGATAAGGGAAAAACGTTGAAACCAAGCTTAGGTGATGTAGATCTTTCAAATTTTAGGAATATGCTTGGGTTTTATCGGGATAATGGTATAGAAGTGGGAGATTTTAAGTCCGGTGACAAACTTATTGAGAATGAAAAAATACGAGAATTTATTCATAGAAGGAACAGGGTAGTACGAGAAGAGGGAGAAACTGATGTTTCTGTTTAACGGGAACGCTATACCCAATATCGCGTGCACATTGTTTTTGGTTTGCTTAGGGTACTATGCGTATTTTGCGAATAAATCCAAAGTTACCTTTCTGTTTTCTTGTCTAACTTTGAGCGCAGCGGTGTGGCAGGGAAGTACTGCTTTGGTTCTTCTATCTGGGAATTCTGAAACAGCGTTTCTGTGGACTAAAATTTCATATATGGGAGTTACTTTTATCCCCGTAACTATGTTCCATTTTGTCGTAAATTTTCTAAATATTGAAAAATATAGAAAATATATAGCGGGTTGCTATTTTGTTGCTTTGTTTTTATTTATTCCGCTGACTTGGTTAGGCGTTTTTTTAAAAGGTGTTTACCAATATTCATGGGGGTATTGGTTTAAGGCAACGCAGTTTCACCCTTTTTATACGTTTTCCTATTCGCTATTATTTTTTATTAATTTGTTTATTTTATACTCTGCTTGTCGGAAAAAACAAGGTAGTAACAGAGAAAAAATAAAATACATGCTGGTTGCTCTTTTGATTTCTTATGGGGGAGCTTTAGATTATTTAGCCGATTATGGGATAGATGTCTATCCAGTTGGGTATATTTTTGTGGTGGTGTGTCTTTTTGTAATCGGCTACGCTATCATAAAATATCGCTTGATGGACATAAAAATTGCAGTTACTCGTGCGGGTATTTTTGCTGTAGTGTATTCTTTGGTCTTGGGAATTCCGTTCTTGATAGGAAATTACGCAAAAGGGTGGGTGCTACCCACTTTATTTATGCTGTTTTTAGCAACGTTAGGACCAATCATATACACACAGTTAAGAAAAAAAGCAGAAGGAGTTATTTTTAAACAGCAACTTTTGTATCAAACGGCGATCAAGGGGCTTGCTAGAGAGATGGCGTCTATTAAGGAGTCAGGGAAGCTTCTCAATACCTTAAACGACCGGATGAATCAAGTTGTTAAGCCAGATTTTATTGGGATATATGTTTTTTCAAAAAGGGAGCAAGCGTACAATTTGCGTAAAGATGGTATAGGGAGAAGCGGTTTAGGAGTTTCTATTTCTAAATTGTCTACTTTGGTGGAAGTTTTAAATAAGATTAAAACAGTTGTGTTTGTAGAGACTGTAAAAGGAATGGGTGGGGCTAGTGTTCCTCATGAAACGATCGCGATTCCTTTTTTCGTGGAAAACAGACTTTATGCTTTTTTGGTTATGGGTCCGAAAAAAGATAAAGTAATGTATAATTCCGATGATATCAGTGTATTTGATATTTTATCAAACCATGCAAGCCTCGCAGTTGAGAATTCCTTGTTTTGGGAAGGTGAGAAGACGAGGATGGCGAGAGAGGAGCAAATTCGACGCCAAAAGGCGATGGATCATTTTTCATCTGCGATGGCACATGAAATACATAACCCAGTGTTTGGGTGTAGGTGCACGGTGACAAAGTTAAAAATGATACTAGACGATGTCAAAAACAAACAGATACCACATGAGGATTTCGAGAAAGCGCAGGAAGAGGGGCTTGGGCAGATAGACGAAGGTTTGTTGCGGGTATCTAATCTGATAACTGCGGTAAAAGAATTTTCCGGGCAAACTAAAGGAGAATATGTAAAACTAAAGGGTGAAGATGTAGTAAACGGTTTTCTGACGATAATGAAACCGCAGTTAAAACACGAGCAAATTATACTAAAAACAAATATAAAAGAAGGCATTAAATTGAACGGAAATAAAATTCATTTAGAAGAAGTTTTAGTTAATTTGGCATCAAATGCAATTCATGCCATTAAATACAACAAGGAACAAGTAGAGAAAGGGAAAGTGTCTGTTGCTTTATATAGGAAAAGTGATAAGAAATTTATCATTTCCGTTGAAGATAATGGATATGGTATATCTAAAGGCTTGGATGATGATATCTTTACGGATTTTGTAACGACAAAAGCTTCAACCGAAGGAACTGGAATGGGGCTTTCTCGTTCGAGAAAGATTATTGAAAATCATAAAGGGCGGATTTGGTTTGAAAGCGATGGAGAAGGGAAGGGGTCAATATTTTATATTGAATTACCCGAGATAGAATAGACAAGGAGTAAAAAATGGCCAAAAAGAAAGTTTTATTAGTTGATGATGAACAATTTATATGTGATAACTTAAAGTCTTTGATAGAGAGAATAGATTGTGAGGTGTTTGTTTCCATGGATAGTGGCAAGGCTTTGAAAATTTTTCAGGATGAAAAGCCTGAAGTTTGCATTATCGATATACATATGTCGGAATCCGAATACGACGGCGTTGAGTTGCTTCGCCGGATAAGGGAAATTGATAAAGATGTAAAATGTATAATGCTTACTTGCGTTGATGAATCAGAAAGCGGGGTTACCAAAGATCTTAATGTAGCTGCGTATTTTGAAAAACCTTTATGTCAAGATGGGTTTAAACAGTTATTAGACCAAATAAAAGGATAAGGAGAGTCATGGGCAATCCTTTAAAAGACGAAGAGAAAATCTGGCAGCAGATAGAAGATGAAAATATATCAGTGCATCCTGTAGTTTGGGAGTTATTGAACCACCATGTGCGAAATGCACTCATGGCGATTACTATGGGCTTACAACTTTTAAGAATGACTCCGGATTGGATTTTGAACAGTGCTTCTTGGGTTATGAGGGTTTTATGGAAATTGTCTAGGCAGCAAGGTGAGCCACCAGAGAAGTTATCAGAAACTTGCGATAAAGGTGTGCAACGGACAAAAGACGTAGATGTTTTCTTACGTAGATTGCGTAAGGCAACAGACAAAAGCGAGGGTTAAATGATAAAGATATTAGTAGTTGATGATGAACAAATGATTTGCGAACTTGTTAAAGAGGTTTTTGAAAGAAAAGGGCATACGGTTTATGCTGAAGTCAATCCGGTGAAAGCACTTTCTATTGTTGAGAAAGAAGGTACACAGGTGGTCTTGCTCGATGTAGTTATGCCAGAGATGGACGGGTTGGAAGTGCTTGGGAAGATAAAGGCTAAGAACAAGGATATTAAAGTAATTATTATTACTTTTCTTGAAGATGAAGAAACCAGACAAAAGGCAATGGATTTAGGGGCAGATGCCTTTTTGACCAAACCTTTTGTTACCGAAGATTTAGAAGATCTAGTAATGAATAAAATACAAGAAGTATGTAATTTAGAAGGAGGAAAGTAATATGAAGAGAGCAAAGCTACTAGTGGTTGAAGACGAGAAAGAAGTATTAGCGTATTTTAGAGGTAGTTTGGAGAAAAAGTTTGATGCAGATATTGAAGCGGTAGATAACGGCGAAGAGGCGGTTAAGATTATGATTGAAAATGATTTTGATTTAGTAATTATGGATATAAAAATGCCTAGCATGTCGGGGATTGATGTTATGAAGAAAGTTTCAGAAGCGAGAAAGTTGCAAGACGTCATCGTTGTTACCGCGTATGATTCTAAAGATATTGCTTTTGAAGCAGAAGAGGCGGGGGCTTTGGATTATGTGGCGAAACCATTAAACATGGAAGCACTTCTTTCAAAAGTAAAACGGATTCTAGGAGATAAAGGATTGAGTGTTGAGAAGTAGGGAGAATGGATGAAGGTAAAGGTTTTTCTTTTAAGTAGTTGGAAGAGAATTTGGAGAAGTTTTTTAGACCAGATTGGAATTTGGCTATGTAGCGCTTTGTTCATTGCGGTGTATTTAGGTCTAAAGCAATTCAAGATAATTAGGGATTTCATTGGAGGTATTCCTATAGAAAGAGCGGTGACTTTACTTGTTTTTATTTTCGTGATCGTAGTTATATTATTTATAAAATACCGTAAACAGAAAAAATATATTGTAGATCTCGAAAGAGCGTCGTTGGATAAAAACAAAGATACTAGAATGGTTACTCATTGTGGGGTTTGGTGGAAAATTTATTTATCATCAGAATATATTGAAGACTTCCCGTATTGTACATGTTGTCCAACTTCTCCTAAAAAATTAAAACAAACAGAGTGGCATCCTGACGAGATATATCAATGCCCTGAAACAAAAAACGATTTTAAATTATTTGATGGTATACCTCGAGAAAGGAAAAAAATACTAGATGGATTGTATGAAACTTATTTTAATAGCTTAGGGCATCGAGTAGAGAATGAATTTTGTGCTGAGCGCAATCGTTTAATAGAGTTAAATCGAGATATTCCGAAAAATGAACTTTTCGATAAATTATTTTCATTGCTGCCTTTGAACAAGATACCTAGGGATAAATTGGAAGAAATACGCAAGAAGTATCCTAATCCAGAATCAGCTTTTCATTTTGTGGATCGTCATTTTTCACGATATAAGCAGTATTTTAAATATGATATTGAAGGAAAAGAGGATTAGATATGCCGTGGATCTTGGATGATGATGCAGGTTGCTTTTTGAGATGTTTTATTTTCGAAATAGTGGGGAAGGTAGCTTATAAATGAAAAAGTATCACCTTTCCGTAGTAGAATTTCTTTGTTGTCTACGTGACAACTGATAGTTCCTTTGATAATAAAGATCCATTTTCTGTAGTCTTCGTCGGTTTTCGGATCCTGTTCGGTCTTTGTTTTACCTTTCGAGTGCAGTATTAGCTGCAAAGCTAGGAATCTATGTTGTCTTCCTGAGAGAATTTCCGCAAAAGCCTTCTCGTTGTAAATATACTTACCTTTATAAGCATAGTTTCTGATGCATTCCATCAAGGCAGGGTCTTCTTTGGTGCCGTGCTTTAAGTCTCTGAGACTTACATTAAGGGCTTGGCATATCTGATGGAGAGAAGAACCCCGTCCATCGCTTTCGCCTTTCTCAATTCTGCTTAAAGTTAAATAGGTCAAGGACTTATCGCCAAAAATCTGAATAATCTCACCAAGAAGATCTCTTCTTGATAATCCTCGTTTTTCTCTTAATTTCTTGATTTTTTCGCCAATAGTCACTTTTTCAATCTCCCTATTTGAATTTAACCCAATAACGAGGGTTTGTCAACTAAAAAGTATCTTTTATTCAGCTATTTAAAAAACTTTGTTGCATAAAAGGTTTTTGATTTTTAAAAAAGTCAATAAATGCGCGGTATTCGGTTGTTTTTAAAATGTATCATTTTTTTTGTATATGACTTGACAAATGATATATAAAATGCTATATTAGGGTTGAAAGGTATCAAAAGATGTTTATATATGAAATAAAACGATATATCGGATCAAGAGGGGGGGCGAGATGAAATACATGATATTGAAGAAAGGCGGGAATGTGGTTCTTTTTTATAGAACAAAGGATCCTCTTTGGGCTTTTGAGGTTTGTGGTGGGAAAAGGTATTTCATGAAAGATAAGATGGCGTTGCTTACTTTGAATGCTTTTTATCACAACGGGTTTGAAAGAGTTTCTCCGGAGGGAGCATGTTAGAACTTGGTTATAAAGGGGTATTGGCGGTGGTGGGGATTATTGTTTGTTGGTTTGGAGCAAAGACAGTAAAAACCAAGATATACGGTGATAACTGGCCAGTTTTTGGTAGGAGAGTAACTGGTCAAGAAAGAGCAAAAAAGGGTGTTGCCAGATGAAGGAATTAGTAGTTTTTATAGTGGTTATTATCTTGGCTAGTTTAATGTTTATTCCGAAAGTGCGGCAACAGCGGATAACCAATAGAGTTTGGCTGAATGATGATCTTGGGAACAAATATCATGGATATGAGGAAAATAATATCTTATATGTCACTGACAAAAGTGGTCAAAGCTACACCTTTAAATTTGGTAGCAATGGGAAAATATACCGCATTAATGATGGCAACGGAGATCAAAGACGTTTTGACGCAACAATTACCGATAGCTATAAAAGGATGAAGGGTTACGGTGTTTAAAAACCAATTTAGTCACGGGAAAGGAGTATTGAAATGGTAAAAGAGGAACGCAATGATGAAAAGGGGGATATTTCTATGTTTGGTTTTGCAAAGCAACCGCTAAAAGTCAAGAGACATTACATGGTGAAAGCATTGGAACAGAACCCTCAGCTTACAGAGAATTTTGTTACTCTTAAAGTTAAAGCAGCTAATTTATGGGCAGAGGACATGCAAAGAGGGCTAATCGGTGGCTGCGAATAGGCAACAGTTGAATCGTGGTTTTTTGGTTATAATTTTCGTCCTAGTTTTTGTAAAAGAGAGCTCTTTAAAAACTGAACTAAGTGGATATGACGAAAAAAGGGGCAAAAATTTTTTCTCGAATTAGCAGAAAAAAGGGTAAGATTTTTACCTTCCAGCAAACCTTTTCGGCATCCAAAAAATATTGTTTTAATTGGGATTTCGCACGCGCTTTGCTTGTGCGATCACCCGAGACCCCACACCCCCAACCAGTTTCAGTGGGAGGTGGTAGGTGGTGGCGTGGGGTCTCGGCTTAATCCCAAGTTAAAGTTGTTTGGATGCCATTTATTAAGGAATAATTATTATGAATAAGATACAAAGAAGAATTCAGATTTTAAGATTTATAGGGGAACAAGGGGCGGTTACGGTTGAGCAAATTAGCAGGCGGTTTGGAAATAAGGAAAGTGCTGTGAGAACATTGTTTGGGAAGTTGAATTTAGAACAGGTTAGGGTAGGGGCAATTCGTTATGGTCTTTGGAGAGTGGGCAACCAGGATATTTTAGATGAAGTTAATTCCTATTATCCAGATCGATTACCTCTTTTGGTTCGGGCATTTGTTTTGCCAGAATTGTTACATAGTTTGCGGGTTACTGATATCCGGATTCTTCTGGAGAAGAGCAAGGAGATTAAGGTTACAAATTGGGTTAGCGAAAGTGCCTTACGCTCGATGCCGGCGCAGATAAGAGAAATTCCTTATGCCAAGATACCAGATGCGATATTCGAGGTTGAATTTGGCAAGGGAATAAGGCGGTTTTATTTGGAATATGAGAGAACATTCAAGAATCTTGCTAAATACAAGCGGATTTTCGATTATTATGATTGCCGTAATGATATTGGCGCCAAACAGATTATTTACGTTACCGAGGATTGCAAAGTAAAGAATCGGCTGTCTCAATTGCCGAAAATGGATCCAAAGTATGTTTTGTATAGTTGGGATGAGTTAAAGGATAAATACCAAAAAAGGAGGTAGTCTTATGAAGGTATTGCGCAAAAGCTGGGTAAGAAACTTTGTGTTGGCGTTTGTAATGCTTGTGGTGTGTGGTCAGGCTTATGCCGATCTTGAAAGTGGGCTTGAAACACTACAAGACAAAATACGCATGATTAGTGTTCCTTTGTGTGTGATTTTCTTGGTCGTTGCAGGGTGGCAGAAAATGAGCGGTCGGGGGGATTTATTTATTGCTGCGTTGATCGGGGCAATGATTGTCTTTGCTGCGCCACAAATTATCGAAATGTTTCAAGCAATTTTTGGGAGTTAATTATGAGGAATTTCAGAGAACCTTGTTTAAGAAATCTACAAGACAAAATGCTTATTCTGGGATTTGAAGACTGGGATATTTTTATCGTAGTCGGAGTAGGGGTATTTTTCCAAGCGGTAGGAGCAAGCAACGGATTGATTTGGATGGCAGTCGCTGGGGTTGGGGGATTCCTTTACTTTTTTAAGCGTGGCAAGCCAGCTAGATTCTGGGAGCATTTTTTCAAGTGGTTCTCTGGTGCCAAAGAGTTTACAGCTTACGGGCAGAATGCTAATCAGCCAATAAAGGGTCGGGAGATCGATCTGACATTAAACCCTTTGCAAAGCATTCTGCCCTATAGCCACATCGAAGATGGGCATTTGGTTTTTCTTGATGAAAGTATCAGTCTATGTTTTGAACTATCATCTCCGGTAATTGAAAACTACGCCGAGCAGGATTTAATAGCCTATTCGCAGAAAATAGAAACGATTCTAAGCAACAGCGAAGAGAAACTTACCTATCAGGCTTTCTTTACCCTAGATAGTGATTACGCCAAGGAAATCCAACAACACAATAAAGTTACTAATATTCATCCACTTGTGCATCAAATGCATAAAGGGAGAGTGGATTGGCTACAAGGGCTAATGGATCGAAAAGATTTTCGCCGGATGCGATGTATCTTTTTCGTTAACTATAGTGGGCATCGATTACATCAGAAGTTGAATCCTTTTGCTTCATTTAAAAAGATATATAAAATTCGCAAAGAAGAAGTCCAGCGAAAGAAAAAAGAGCTTAAAGCTCTAGTGCATGGTCTGGAAAGCTCCTTTGAAACGATCGGGTTTTCTCTTAAGAAATTGAACAAGCATGAAATTATGCAGGTTATATATAAATACCTTAATCCTGATCGGGTTAAGACGGGGATCGAATGCCCTTTGCCAAAGGAGGAGCAACGTTTTGTTAAGCAAGTCTGTTGTTCAGACTTCAGCGTAGACAGAGAAAAGGGTGAATATATTAATTATGGAGGATATTACCATAAATATATTTCATTAAAAGTTTTGCCCGAAGAAACTTTTCCGGCAATGCTTGAAAGAGTTGCAAATCTCGCTTTCAATGAATTTGATATTGTTGTAAATTTCGAATCTCCCAATAAAGAATGGGGTAGAAAAAAGATAATAGCCTTGCGCAAGCGAGAGCACGGCAACTTAAGCGGTCCTTTTGGTGTTAGCAACCGTGAAGCACAAAATAAAATCCAACAATACGATGAATCGATTGATGACATCCAACAACGCAATCAGAAGCTTTTTAAGATGCAGTTGGTCGTCCATGTCTATGCTGAAACAATTGATGAGCTAAAAAGAAAAGCGGCCGATGTTATCCAAATTTTTTATTCGTTAAGCGGCGCAGAAACTCACGAAGAGCGTTGGGGGGCAGTATTACCTATATTTTTAGGCTCCTTGCCAGGCTGGACACGAGAAAGCTCTCGATATCTTTTGATGAAAACCACTCATTTGGCTGATCTTCTTCCCTTCTTTAGTGAATTTAAAGGCAGTGGTAACGCAGAGTGCATATTCCTTAATAGTACCGGAGGCGTAGCTGCGTTCGATCCGTTTTCTGACGGGTTGGAAGCCTATAACATGGTTGTAATTGGCGCAACCGGATCAGGAAAGAGTTTTACGGTTAACCAGATTGTTAACCAGTATTCTAAGAATGATCCCATTGAAATATTTATTGATGTCGGCGGCTCATATCGTAGGCAGGTTCTTCTTAAGGAAGGTGAGTACATAAATCTTAACCTTAAAGAGAAGTTTACGATTAATCTTTTTGACTTAGGGAATGGAAGAAAGTTAGCGGATTTTTCTGAGGAAGAACGGGTTGAAATATTAAATAAAAAAGCTAAAACAATCGAGCAGATGATCGGAGGCGTGAAGCGTTTTGGGGCTGATGACCAAATCGTCAGTGATTATATTTTTCGAAGCATCGAACAGATGTATAACATTATCGATAAACCAGTTTTAGGTGATTTGACCAAAATGTTAAATTACTTATCTCAAAAACACCCTCCTTTTTCCAAATTTTTTGATTCCGTTGCTGGACTATTAGGGATTTGGTTAAAAGGCGGCAAATATGGAAGTTTTACCGATGGACATTCAACCATATCTTTGGAAAAAGATGTCATCTGTTTTGATTTAAAAGGATTGGATAGTTTTCCAGAGTTTCAAAGCGTAATGTTTGTGATTGTTACCAATTTCGTTTGGACAAAAATTATGGAAGATAAGAATCGAAGAAAGTTTGTTGTTTTTGATGAGTGTTGGAAATTGCTTAACACTCCTGAGGCTTCTGAGTTTATAGAGGAATGCTACCGTACATTTAGAAAATACGGCGCAGGAGCAATCTCGATTACCCAATCTTTGCACGATTTCCTTGGTGGGAAATTGGAACATGCAGTTTTAGGCAACACTCAGACAAGATTTATCCTTCGTCAAAATTCAGAGGCAGCAGTAAGAGAGATTATTAACTATTTTGATTTTAATTCTCAAGAAGAGCTGCTTATAAAGAGTTTAAAGATAAGTAAGGGTGAGTACTCTGAAATTTTCTTTTCTCAAACCCGTCAATTGCAAAAAATTAGCGGTGTATTTTTGGTTGCGCCAACTGCTTTAGAATATTGGGTTGCAACTACTGATACCCAAGATGTAAGAGTTTTCAATGAAGAACGGAAGGTAAATAAAGATTTAAAGCTTTGGGAAGTTTTGCTGCTTTGTGCAAAAAAACACCCAAAAGGTATTAGCTTTGAAAAAGCAGGAGGAAACAATGCGTAAGCTATTTTTAGTTGTGATCTGTTTAGCAGTTTTGTTGTTACATGGTTATGTTTTTGCCGGAGGCGATGTTTATCATACAGATGAGACATTTAATTCTCCTTTTACATTCAATGAGCCCACACGAGCGTTGTTTTGGATTGATCCGAATATTGGTAGTGATTTTTATAATATGACAGGTATTCAATACGGTGTTGGTGGAGTTAGCCTTAGCTATTGGCTGAACAATGATAATTATGATGTTTATTTGCCCTATGACCTTAGTCAAGTTATGGTAAATTTTGATGAAAGCAAATTTGCTGATCGAATATTTACCGTTGCTTTCGCTGAAGGTGAAAGCAATATGCTTGCCCAGGCAACAACCGATACAACTTATACTTATTATATTTATCCTACTTTTACAGTAAATGAGGTCGGTGTACCCGGTCAAAAGATCACCGAGGATGCAGCCGATTTAACAGTTCTAGGTTTCTCCCTTTCTACCTTTGCCAAAGTTGCTTTGCGTAGCTTGAAAGTAAAAGTTATTCCAAGCGAGAATAGTGCTTTGCAATATCTTTCGAAAATAAAGCTTTATATTGATCAGAATAGTAATGGTTCAATTGATGCTGGAGACACTCTAGTTAGCACTTTGGCAGGGGTAAGTGGGGAGAATGCTTTTACAGTTGCTAGGGATATCTATTCTACTACAAAGCGTTTTCTGATCGGGGTAGATACCGATATAGAAACTTTGGACAGGGAAGTTACTTTCAGGGTAGAGATAAATACTGATGATATCGAGATAAAAAGTAATACGACAACATTAGCTGCCGAGAAAAGAAGTGGTCAACCTGCTTATATTTCATCTGAGACATTTACAATGGACGGCACATCTTCTTTTAGCGTAAACAAAGTAACTATCCAAAGTAAAACAATCAAGGAAAGCCTATCAGATTGGGAAATTTTAACATTCTCTGTAACTAGTGATGGCAATGTGGAGTTTAAAGAAATTACCGCTAACTTTGTTGCCGAAGATAGTAGTATTGTTGACCATATCAGCAGTATTAAAATTTATGAAGATACAAACCTTAATAGATTAGTTGATGTTGGTGATGTTTTGCTTGTGGCAAACGCTAGTGTTGGCATAGGCAATGTATTGAGTTTCGTTTCCGGATTGGATTCTGCAACCAAGCGTTATTTAGTTGCAATCGATGTAGACATATTGGCTTTAGGAGAAACACTACTCTTTGATTTAGAAGTCGATACCGATAGTTTGGTGGTGCAAAGTGCTTATTCATCTGCTTTGGCTGAAAAGCAAAGTGGACAACCGTCATATCTCATATCAGAGACATTTACAATGGACGGCATTCCACGAATAAGCATGGATTACACAACACTTTTTGATGCTACATATGAGGAGTCTCCCGTTGGAGAAACAGTTACACTTATTGATTTCTCATTAGAAAGCGAAGGAACAGTTACTTTTGGAGGTGCAATAATCGATATTGTTGGTATGCAGGGAGATAACTATTCCCATTTTGATTCCATTGAAATTTTCGAAGACACAAATAATGACGGGGAAGTTTCTAGCGGAGATGTGAGCTTGAGTTCAACATCTACCTTTTTCAACAATCGTGCACGATTAGTATTTGATTCAGCGTTGGCTACACAAGAAAAGAGATATTTGGTTCAGCTTGGTTTAGCAGAAGAGATAGCGGGAGAATCCGGATATTCTTTTTATACAAAAATAGATTACGATGATTTGACTTTTGAGACATCTACAGGAGCAATAGCTGTTATTGAAGATGAAATAAGCTTACGAGGGCGAACAGTTACGCTTACTAATGATGCGGTTGTCTCGAAAGAAGACGACACAGAGGAAGACGGAACCGATGATGAAGAAGACGACGACGCAGATGATGAAGATGAAGGCGGAAACGCAGATGAAGATGAAGGCGGAAACGCAGATGAAGATGATGCTGCTGAGAATAATAATGAAGATTCTTCCGAAGGAACTACTTCAAGCAACCCCACTTTAACTGCTAATAGTCAGACGGACTCTCTCTCTTTAGAGGCTGAAGAAGAGATCTTAGATGAAGAAGGTAATAATTATGGTGCGTTTGGGATCGCAGCAGGTATGCTTGCGGTGACAGTTTTAGGGGAAAACGCAGTAAACGAGGAAGAGGTGGAAGCAGATGTATGGTAATAAAATTTTTACATTTATGAACTTAGCGTTAATTGTTATTGTTGTGTCTGGTTGTGCTAGTTTCAAAAAGGTTGCTTACCATGCGGCAGGAGCAGGTTTAGGAACTGGCGCAGGCTATTTTTATGGGGAAGGCAAAGACGATGATATAAAACAACAAGGCATGATGCTTGGAGGAGCAGGGGGAATGTTAGCAGGAGGTATGCTTTACGGAATGCAGACAAAAGAGAACAAGAGCCAATACGATAAAGGCTATAGCAAAGGCTATAGATCCGCTCAAGTTAATGTTGCAAGGGAAAATTGGCAGAATAATACTGGCAAAAAAGAAAAACAACCGTTATATAGCAAATTTATCAAGGTAAAAGTGCCAAAAAGAGAGATTAACGGTGTTGTTTATGAAGGTCATTATGAAACAGTGGAGACATTGCAATGAAAAGATTAGCTTTGCTTCTTATTATTGCGTGCTTACCCCCTGTTACTAATGGTTATTGCGGGTTTGACACCGTTGCGGTGGTCGCTGCGATAGAGAATCAAACCGCAAAGGATTTAGCCCATCATTTTGAAAGCTTACAGAACATGTTAGAGCAATTAGAAAACCTTCGCGGTCAATTGGATCAACTTCAGAAAATGACTGATGTTGCCGAATGGAAACGAGAAGGATTAGAGGCGGTAGGGGTAATTGGTGATCTACGTAATCAGTGGCTAAAAAACAGGGAGTTCTACGAAGGAATAAGCGCTAATATTGAAAACATGGGCAATTTTGAACAAGAGTGGAAAGAAATTTTTGGCGACATGAACAAAACATTAGACTTAGTCGGCGATATAAACAAAACCTTTGCTAGTTTGGCAGTTTCCGACAAAACAAATACTAAATCGTATTCGTTAGCCGAAAGCTTTCAAAAAAAATATGACGAGAACTCTAATTATGCCCGTCAAATGGCAGAAGGCGCTCGTGGAGTAAATGAAAAAGCAGCGCTTCGCCAAATTGCTGAAGAGCTTGCTCATTTGCTTGAGCTGCAAAACCAAATGCTTTATCTAATGTCACAAATGGCAAAATCACAATCAGTCGAATTTTCTAATAGAACTCGAGAAAGAAAAGCAAAGATCGCAGATTTTGAAGAAGAGATAAAGGGAGTTGGAAGATTTTTAGAGATAAATACAATGGAGGATTTTAGTATACGATGAGCGATCTCACAGGTTTTATACTACAGCAGGTCAATCACATGGTAACCGTTGGAAGGCTGTTGCTTGGCACATTCTTTATTATCGCAACAGTTTCAACCTATTTAGGTTCGGTAAGCGGGAAAGGTGGGTTTACGTCTTTGTTCGTAAGATTAACTTTGGCGTTTCTTCTTTTACAAAATTATGTTCCTTTGATTGATGTAACTGAAAACATGGTTGTAAGTTTAAATGAGCGTGTGAATCCAAATCAGGATTGGATCTCCAACTATGCCAAAATGAATCAAACTGCACATAAAGAATATGCTGACAATGTAAAAAGGGATTGGGGAGATATGTTTCGGAATTTTGGAAAATCCGCGACGAATAACCTAGTCACCAGTTTTTCTTTTATTTTTAACTCTCTAGCGTTAAAAGTTATGTCTATCATCCGAAGAATGCTCTTAGCAATCTTGAAAGTTATTGGTCCGTTGCTAATACCATTCATTGTTTTTGGATTTGGTAGCCGAATTTTTAGTGGTTGGTACACAAGTTTTATTTCAACCTTATCTTGGCCAATTATCTGGGGTCTTGTTTTATCTTTAGCTGTGAAGGCGGGCAACATTTACGGTTCTTCTGGTGCGGGACTAGAAGATTTTGTCGGCTTTAACTTTGCGGTAGGGTTTGTGATAATTTTTGTTCCGATGATTGTGTCTGCTCTTGCTACTGGAATGGGAATAGGCGCAGCAGCTTCATTTGCGGGGACTGGTGCGACAACAATGGCTTTCTCTACAATGAGAATGGCTACTCCAGTTGGCATAAGAGGTGGAGCTGGAGCATTAGGCGGAGCAATGGGCGCAGGACCGCAAGTCGCGGCAAAAGCAGCAAATGCTGTTAAAAGTGGTAATGCCAATTTTCTCGGGGCTAAACTTTCTCCGAAGCTTGCTCCTTTAGCCGGAGTAGCTGGGATGATGGCGGGGGGAATGCGAGGTGGCTTTTCAGGAGCAATTAAAGGCGTCGGAAAAAAGGTTGGCTATAAACCAACTTTCCAGGAAGCAAAATTGGTGAAAGGTGCTTCGCAGCAGACACGAAATATTAAATCAAAAGTTTATGGTGTTACCCGAAATGCGATTGGGAAAATGGCAAAGGCGGTAAAACCTGTTGAAGGTATGCGGTCTTTTAGATTAGAAAATCCTATGGTAGATAAAATAAGAAAAGGAGGAAAGTAATGAGCGGTTTGGCATTTAGAGTAAGTATCTTGGAAAAAAACAATCACACTTTAGCAATTGCTTTAATCATTGCAATTGCGATATCTCTTTGCCTAGCAGGAGCGGTATTTAAAACAATAAATCGTCCTGCTGCAATGGTCTATGTTAATGATGCTAATGTACCTTTATTCTTGGCAAGTAAGGATTTCGAATTAACCGAAGAAATGCTATCGAGTTTTGTTCGAATAGTAGTTAACAATTACCTTACCTTTGGTCCAGATACATTGGCAAAACAAATTCATGATATCAAGGTCTATCTCGGTGATGTTCCTAAGAAAACTGCCTTGGAAGCATATTCAAAGAATAAACAGAGACTAATTAGTAATAACGTCTTCCAACAATTTTCTATTGAAGATATTTCCATAGTAAAAAAGAGCTCTCCATTCATAGTTAAGGTTGTTGGATCAAAGACTTTATTGGCTAAAGATAAGAGCAAAGTTTTTGGTGCAGAATACACCATAACTATTAATAAAATAACTCCTACAAAAGACAACCCTTTCGGTTTAATTGTTGAGAGTATAAACGAAAGTGAAGGAGGCAAGCAATGAGAAAACTAGTTCTAATCATCTTGTCGCTTGTTTGTTTGCCATTATGCGCTCAAGAAAGCACATTTGTCAGTAGCGAGTTTGTTGATAGTGCAAAAATTACTTATGAAATGCCGACTGAGGATGATGTAGTCGATATTAATACAACCGTTGGGTACTGCACAGTTTTAGAATTTCCTGAAAAACCAATCATGGTTACTTTGGGAGATAGCTCTTTGTTTAGAATAGAAGTACCTAAAAATTCAAAGATAGTGATCGTTAAGCCTTTGGCTGAACATGGGGAAAGTAATCTCTTTGTTTATACCCAAACAAGAAGATTTAATTACAAGACTATCATTGGCCCCTTAAAGAACCTTGATTATGTAATCGATGTAAAAGAAGCTTATAGCCAAGCTGACAAAAGCCCTAAATCAATCCCTGTAAAAGAACTGCTCAAGGCTACCAAAAATTATAACGTTCTTTCTGAGTTTGGCGCAATTAATCGCCACACATTAACTAGAAAAAACATTTATCGCAAACAAGAAAACACGCAATACGTTCTTAAGACTATCGAAGGATTCACCCATTTTAATCCGCACTACTTGGTTGTGCATATTACTGTGCAAAATAAACAACCGCAACCGATGAAACTAAACGGAAAACAGACTTTTCTCTATATTAACGGTAAGAAATTTCGTCCAGCATACGTTTGTTTTGACTCCGATATGTTAGGAGGAATGAAAGAAACTGACGGCTGGATAGTTTTAAAAAACACCTATGTTTCTCTGGATAATAACTTCATCATTGGCGTAGGGATCGGAGGTAAAGAATATGTCTTCTAAAAAAATTCTCCACTTATTTTTTAAGGAAAATATTTCGGGAAAATTCACCCCAACTTATTTGACTTTAGGACTAGTTGTAATCTTTGTTTTCGGAACAACTTCTCTTGTTAAAAAAGATAATAAACGAATTAAAAACAAAGAGAACACCAAAGTGAGCGTCCAGGCTATTAAAAAAGAGGAGATTCTTGATGTAGCGATTCAAAAAGAGAAGAAGAAGAAAGGTTTTTCTTATATGGAGGATTTTTTGAATGAAAAAAAACCCTCCGTCCGTAAACGATCAATTATAACGAAAAAAACACTCTTTAAAGATGTTGATGCGCCAATGGTAGTTTATGACGATACTAAAAATTATAAAACATCAATGATTGTGCCTCTTGGAAGCGCTGTAAAGTGCCTGTTGATCTACAATATTATTAGCAATAACTTCAATTCACCAGTAGTTGCCCAAGTCTGGGAAGACTTTTACTTTAATGAAAAACTGCTTTTTCCTTTTGGAACAAGAATCTACGGGACAGCCGCACCAGGTAAGCAGAGAGATCGGATAGTTGTTAAATTTCATTCTGCTGTTTTCCAAGATGGTAAAACTGTAAACATCAACGGCCTAGGGCTCTCAAAAGATGGCTCTGCGGGATTACGCGGAACTATCGTTGACAATCGAAATAAGAAGTTGCTAGTTGAAATGGCTACCAACTTTCTTGCGGCGTTTGCGCTATCTATGCAAGATACGTATACATCACAGTTAACTGGAGCAAAGGAGGTCATGTCAACGAGCCGTAATGCGATTTTAGAAGGAATTGCAAGCACGATGGAAAAAGAAGCACAAAGGGTGCAACAGCAAATATTGAAAAGTGACGGCTACGCAATCGTTGTTGCCGGTAGCGCTTTAATGGTTTATTTCGAAAGAGAAGCCGATGTGGGAAAAATTTAAAGTGAGGTGTCATATGAAAAAAATATTGTTACTAGGGTTAATCGCGGTTTTAACTGGTTGTGCTGCCCAAAAACAACCAATAATATATCAAACCGCGCAATTAAATCAAAAGGAATACCCAAAAGTAGGGGACGGTAAGTGGATTTCTGCTGATACCCGTAAAGTTTGGGTTGGCGCTCATGTTGATCCTGATACTGGTGATTATGTCGCAGGACATTTCAGATATATAGTTTTGTCTGACGGCCATTGGGATCTACAGGAGGAAGGTTCAATCAAAGAAGAGAAGAAGGCAGAAACAAGCCTAGAAAGCAAAAAGGATTTAACTGATGGACTGAATTCGTTGGAAAAGAAGCTAGGTAAGCTTATCAGCCGAAGAAAAAGTTTCGAAGAAAAGATATCAAGAGTCGAAACTAGATAAAATAATGGAAATTTTAATTACAATAGCTTTGCTTTTAGGATTGGTTTACTTTCGTTTCGAAAGAGAGATTCACATTGCTTTAAACAATCAGCATTTCTGGTTCTTTGCAATTGTCTCTTGTATCTTAGGGTACACTATCTACTTTATAGCTGGGCATTTTTGGGAAAAACTAAAAAATAAAGTTCTGATTTTAAGGCAAGGACTTGGAAAATTTGATAAAAAAAAAGAACTTAACATTCCTTTTATTAGTTTTAATTTAGAGAAAAAATTAATTCAATCAAAAGATCTGTTCAAAGACAAAACCTTTCTTGGCCTTGATGCCGAAACAAAGAATAAAGATACAGTTTGTGTAGATGACAACCAGCGTTGTCATCATATGCAAATTTTAGGCATGACTGGAACAGGAAAGACCGAAAGCATCTTTTTACCTTTGGTTTATCAAGATGCAATTAAAAACCGTCCGATCATCATTATCGATGCTAAGGGCGAAATGAGTTTTATCCAAAAGCTTAACGCTTTGCTAAAACGCATCGGCAGAGAAGATGACTTTATGTTATTTTCTCTAGCTTACAAAGAATTATCTTGTAGTTATAACCCTTTGTACGTGGGCGAATGCGATCCACAAATCATTGTTGATGCTTTTTTCAACAATTTTACCGATGAAAATTCCTTTTACCGTAACACTGCTAAAACAATTTTCACTAATGCCTTCGGTGTTCTGCATTCGCTAGGTAAACCATTTACAGTAATGGATGTCTACACTTATCTCACTAACAATCAGGCACGAATGTCGATAAACGGCAAAGTCAAAGGGGGAGAGGGAGTACTTCACTTAAAAATATTGAATGAGATCATTTCCACCCACGCTAAGCGTGATGAATCTTGGAAGCAGGTTTTGGCAGGATTTTATAACTACCTCTTGGATCATAAAGATCCGATCCTCAATGTTGATGATCCAGATATTGTCCTAACTGATATTATAAAAAATAGAAAGATAGTTTACTTTCAACTCCCTACCAATGCCTATCCTGTTCAAGCTAAAAGTATCGCGCGAATGATACAGGCAAACTTACGTTATATTTCTTCGTTGATACAGATTGGGAAAATAGAGAAAGATATTTTAGTTAGTGTGATTATCGATGAATACGCTTCGTTTGCCGAAGAAAGCTTTGTCGAAGTCTTAAATAAAGCCCGTTCTAGCGGAATGATGGTTACGCTATCGCATCAAAGCTTAAGTGATCTTAAAAACATTTCTGAGCCCTTTATGAAAAGAATTGATGAAAATACTTTAAACAAAATCTATTTAAAGCAGACCGATCCTGAACTTTGCGAATTAGTCGCAAAAAGTTTCGGTACTTATGAGCATATCGAGTCAACTTTGCGAAAGGCACCAGGAAAATTTGGAAATGCAGTCTCAACAGGAGAAACTTCCAACCGCAGGGTAAAAGAATTTTACTTTCACCCTGACCGGGTTAAACATCTAAATAGTCCCGGCCAAGGTTGGTTTATCTATAGAGGAAATAACAGCAAATCCTGTGTGAATTTTGGTTATTTTCAAAACGTAAAGGGAGGTGAATACAAGAAGAAAGAAAAAACAAATCGTAAAAAAGGGTTGAGAATTTTCGAAGAGTATTATATGAAAAAAAATTCTCAAGAAAAGGTTATAAATAATCCGGAAGAAATTGAAACAGTTTAGGAGGTAAATTATGATTATCAATACTGCAGTAATTTCGGGAAACTTAGTCAGTGATCCGATAGTTAGAGAAACGCCACAGGGTAAGAAGGTTGTAAATTTTTCTATCGCGGCAGAACGCCAATACAAAGGCGAAAAAGAAGTTTCTTTCTTTGATATCGAAGTTTGGGGAAAGATGGGAGAGATTTGCGAAGAGTTTCTTGTAAAAGGACGCGAAGTTATAGTTGAAGGCCGTCTAAGACAATCTCGTTGGGAAACAGGGGATGGATCAAAAAGAAGTCAGGTCAAAATTGTAGCAAATTTCGTTAAATTTCTTGGCGGAAAAAAGACTTCAGCGCTAACCCCTAAAGAACAACAAATCGTCGAAGGAATCGAAGAAGGATTGTCTGCAGAAGCGAACAATCAAGCATAAAACGACTTAAAATCGCCTAAAATTGCCGTTTTTTGGGGGTTTTGACGGCAAAGCAGGGAAAACCCTGAGTAAACAGCTTTTGCGCTTAAACCCCCATCTTTACGGAAAAAGATAACTATGAAGCTAGACATTAATTGGAGAAGAAAAAAAGCAAGAACAGGAACTATAAGTTTCGGGGAAAAAGTTATCATGGTCTATGTTATTAGGGAAGAGATTCGTAGTTTCGTAAGATATACTTTGCATTCGTGTGGAACGCTATCTTTCAACAGTAAATATAAGAAAGCGTATTTGGCGGTTGAAGGCAAAAAAGCTGCGAGATTTTTGTTTAGCGACGACCTCTTATTATTAGTTACAAAGTACGAACTTCCTATTGATGTAGGATTTTTAAGAAGATTTATGCAGCAAAGAATCAAAGAGTTAAAAGATAATCCTGGAAAGTTACGAGGTTTTATGCAAGATAATCCTAGGATCAGAGAACAGCTTATGGCTTTTATAAATTACCAAAAAGAGGATAGTCATAATGAGCATTAAACCCAGACCAGAATTATTAAAAGGAGTAACTGTAAAGGCAGTTGTGGGATGCGGAACTTTATATATAACAATCAATGTTGATGGGATTGGTAAACCTTTTGAAGTATTTGCGCAAATAGGGAAAGCAGGGGGATGTTCTGGCTCTCACCTTGAAGCTATAGCGCGTCTAATATCACTATCTTTACGGCAAGGAGCAGAAATAGAAGATATCGCTAAACAGTTAGAGAAAATACGCTGCCCTAGCCCGAGCATTAATAATGGTTGTACTCATTTCTCATGTTCGGACGCTATTGCTAAAGTTCTAGAATCATATAAAATACAAGAAAGGAGTTAATTTATGAACGAAGAATTAAGACAGCAACAAGATTTTTACCAACAACAAAAAATGGTAGAAGCATCTAATAAGCTGGGTAAAGTAGCCGGAGAAACTAGCGGTGAAGCTATTGGCTTACTTATTTCTGGCATCTTCGGGATATTAGGGTGGATTCTGAAATGGCTTTTCCAAGGTATTGCCTTTCTCGTTGTCGCTTTAATTTTAAGTATAAAGTGGATATTTAGGAAAATCCTTTCTTTGTTTCGGAAGAAATCTTAGCCTATACGACTTGCTACATCTATTTCTTAGTAAACTATCGTTCTTTTTGATGAAATCGCCTTGTTTTGTTACGTATAATACGGAATTAGAAAAAGAGCACTATTGCTAAGCATACTTACAGGGAACAATATAGCAGCCCGGAGCGGGCGCTAAATAACAAAGAATGACTTTTCGTAAGAGAACGGTTACTAGAGGTTCGGAGTAAAGTTTCTATATTTTGCGTGATTCTGTTTGTTGAAAATGTTTATCAAAACATCTTTTCTTGATGTTTTCAGCAACTCTTTTAGCCAACATAGGCGGTACCGAATTACCATTTTGTATTCCTTGGGTTGTTATGCTCCCAAAGAACCTATAATTATCAGGAAAGCTTTGGATTCTGGCTGCCTCCCTGACAGTTATTGTCCTGTTTAATATGGGATGTGTTATCCTGCCAACAGACGGCGTATTGAGGCGAGTTGTCAACGTGTATGCTGGCTTATTTTTTTCCATACGCCCGTATGCTCCGCTATGCACTGACTTTGTGCGGTACTTTCTCGGTAAGTTCTTTAATGTTTCTCCAGGGTTAATCATTTTTAAAATATCTAGTGTTTTTTTGCTATGGGATGAGGATTGGTGATTGTATATTTGATCATCATAAAGCCCTTCTGCCATCGCCGATTGATACTCTGTCCTGCTAGTGGCGCTTGATGCTTGCGGCATAATATCTGATCCGCCACCGCTATGTATGGGTGGTAAGTCGCTTATTGCATCCCACACAGATACATGTTGGTTTTTGTGTGTAGCATCTGGAAATAAATCTTTGGAAGAAATGCCAATATTGTTACCGATAAAAAATGCTCTTTGACGAATTTGTGGCACACCGTAGTCAGCCGCATTTAAAACTTTTGCAGAGACATCGTAGCCAATGGCGTTAAACTTAGATATTATCTCTGTTTTTACGGACCCGTTATTAAAATTTAAGATTCCAGGCACATTTTCAAGAATAAATATTTTTGGTTTTAAATATTTCACCATTCGATAATATTCTAAAAACAGTAGGTTTCTCTTATCGGAAAGGAATTTATACTTTTTTCTAATGCGCAATCCCGCCATGCTAAATCCTTGGCAGGGAGGTCCACCTATTATTACATCGCATTCCTTATTTTTTTCTAGTAAATATTGTTTTATTGAGAAATTGCCATCTATTTCACAATCTGCGGCAATATTATTTATGTCATCTATGATAAGTCTGGTGCTTTGGTGATTGTACGAATATGTATCGATATGTTTAGGCTCATTATCGATCGCCAAAGCTATATTAAAACCTGCTTGCTTTAATCCTTCTGAGAAACCTCCAGCTCCAGAGAATAAATCTATCACATTCATTTTGTTATTTTCGCTAAGATTCTTTTTTGTAATCCACCTGTATTCATTATCTATTTTAATATAATCAAAATTCTTCCTTATCAAGTCTTCTAGTTGGATTACTTTCCCTTTCTCGTTTAAATATGCTTTCTTCTTAACAATCTCAGGTATTATATATTCATACAATAAAGCGGACGATGCTCCTTGTTTTTTTTGCAAAAAATTATATATTTTATTTACTATAAAACTATATGCATTGTCTAAGTAGTCGATAGTAATTATTTTTTGTTTATGGATTGGCTTGATAAATGTGTATATAAAATCACCCCTTAATGTGTTGTTTCTATTTATTCCTTGCGTTCCAGAAGATACAGCCTGGTGTTGGAGAACGATATTGTCTAGCACGAATCCTGATTTAATGCACCCTTCAAGAATATTTTTCCATATGGTTAAATCTCTGCTATGAAATGTAAAAGATAGTCGCTTGCCCGGCTTCAACACTCGGTGCATCTCCTTAAATGCTAAATACATTTTCGTAGAAAAGTTATCTTTGGTTATATTTCTATAAGGGTCTACTATAATCTCTTCAGAATAGTCTGGTTTAAAATTTAGCCATGAACTCCAAAAATGGCTTAAAGTTAAGTAGGCGATACTTTCTCCATAAGGAGGATCCGTAAAAATATAATCAACGGAGTTTTTATTAACTTTTAGCCTTGTGGAGTCTGCCACATAAGTTTTTGCAAGAGATGATTTCACCGGCATCAGTTCTTTTTTTCCTTTTAGTATTGCTCGATATCTAAGGTTGAAACAGTGGAGGATAGATCTTTCAGTATTGATTTTTGGTACCCAAAACTTACTTATGACCCAGCCAGACTTATATGTAACTTTGTCCAGATCACCAGGTATCATTTTTGATACGTTTGGCAACATTGAACTAAACATAAACCTGAAGCAATCCTTGATCTGCCTGTCTCTAATTTTATTTATTTCCTTAAATAGAGAATCTAAAACTATCAGAGCCCTAGGAGTGTATAACTCATTGATATAGGAAACACCGCTTCTTCTTACGTACTTGAATATAAGATCTTTTGGGTAGCGTAATTTCCTAGTCTTATCCAAATGATTGAATTCTTTTTGTATAGCTATCAACCTATTTTTATCGCGCTTGTTCGTAGTCTTGGAGATAATACCATGCTTAGGGCATTTTAGCCTAATTTTTTCAGGGCTGCATTCTTTCCATACAGTTAATTCGATTATTGATTTCTCTGCACATTTTGGACATTCCGTTTGGTAATAAGTAGCGAATTTATTTTTTAAGTGATCGCGTATCTTTTGATAGCGACGCTCTAACTCATCAAAATCTAATTTAGATAGGGAATTATCAATTATAAATTTTGATATAGGGTTTATATCTATTCCGATGGCTTTCCTGCCCAGTTTGGCGGCTTCGATTACACCAACGCCACTACCCATAAAAGGATCTAAAAAGACGTCACCGTCCTTAGTGTATTTACGTATATATTCACTTAGGATATTGTGCGCTTTTCTTCCCCAATATTTATGCATTAAATAATGGTTAGGGTGAGGTTGAGGCTTTAAGATAGAGTTTTTAAAATCTTTCGGTTGTGTTTGCCCGTTTTGAATAAATGTTTTTAATAAGCGATTTATTTCTGATATTTCAAACCGCCTATGCTTAGAGCTTGGAAGACGAACAGCTGTTAACAACCCCGACATCGTGTATCTTCTTACTGTTGTAGCAGAAACACTGAGAATCCTAGCCGCTGTCTTTGTTGTAACGTATTTCATAATAATAATTATGACTAATAGATACCTGATTGTCAACCAAATCGAACAGTAGCATCTATAAATTAATCTTGGTCTTCGTAAAATGCTTTGCACTCCTGCATAATAAAAACGATAATAAATTATGGTCATAAAAACAAGGAAACTATCAGTAGACAAACTGTTAGAAGTATTTCAATTTGCTGAGCACTCATCCTTATCTGAGGCGATTATAATGTCAGCTATATCGCTAAGTAAATATAGTCGATATCTCCCAATAAAAGATTACCGCGATAACGCCTTCTCTGCGCTTTGGAAAAAGCAATTTCACCATGGAGCCCACTGGACAGCTCAATACAGAAGTGAACTGAACCAGGGAGAAGGTAGGCTAGCATTTAGAGTTTTTGAGTCACCAAACGGCAAAGGTTTTAATTATCGCTTTAAAAAAGAAGATGAAATAAGTAAACCAGACAAAGCTATAATAAATCGACTAGAAAGAATTGTTACCGATATCGAAAGCGGAGTGAGCACGATAAGCGAGGATGAAGAAACATTTCAAGGTGCAGTCCAGATATCTGGCAATATTAACATTCCGTCTGGAAAAATAGAACGATCTGAGAAAAGAGCGGGTTCCCGGAGCAACCAATATCCAAGAAAGCCTAGGCATGCGAAAAAAGCAATTGTTAATGCTAAGTACTTGTGTGAAATTAACAATGCCCATATAACCTTCATAAATCCTGCTACTCAAAAGAATTACACTGAAGCGCACCATCTGATACCTATGCAATACCAAAGCGAATATATATACAGCATTGATGTGCCTGAAAATATTATTTCGTTATGTCCTAACTGCCATAGAAAAATCCACAAAGCACTATCGGAGCTTAAAAAAGACATGCTTCAGGCAATACTTACAAAACAAAAAGAAAAAGATTTACAAAAAAGAGAAATCAACATTACTCTTCCAAAATTATTCGAATATTATAAATAGAAATTTTTCGCATCTGCTGAAGGCAGGCTGCAAGAAGCCAAGGATTTATTTGAGAAGTTAGTCTTTGAGTGCTCACCTCAGTGATGAATCTTAAACTAATTCCCCAGGTTTTATCTTTAATGCTTTCGCAATTCTTTCAATAACTTTTTGATGTCCCTTAACCCTTCTTAAGGGACATCTGCTTATTTACATACTTTTCGATATATTCTTCTGCTGGATCAGTTAGCCTTGTTAGCTTATGCCTATACCCTTCCGTAGTTTCGATATGCTTATGCCCCGCCATATCTTTAGCTTGGGTTATGTCTGCGCCACCAATAATTGCAAAAGTTATAGCGGTATGCCTTAAGCTATGTGGTGTTACTGTTGGTCGTTGGATTCCCAAACTTTTAAGAAAATTTTGTCCAACTCTATAAAATGTTTTTCTTGTTAATCTTTGGTTAGGGTTTCTTCGACTGTGTGAAACCAATAAGGGATCTTTTATTTTTGCCGAAGGTCTTTTGTTCAAATAATCTGTTAGGATTCTATATGGTCGTCTGGTTAATATAACCATTTTATCTTTGGAGTTTTTGCCTTTGGCTTGATAGTGCAATGTCGGTATCCCGTCTTTTATTTGGAAATCCTTTATGTTAGCGGTTACTAGACTGATGTCCCTTAACCCCGTGAAAAGCTTGAATGCTATTATTGTCCTATCTCGAAGACCGTTTGCGGTATTATTTGACCACTCATCTAAGAGCTTAACTGCCTTTAGAAATTCATCATGAGCTAGGCATTCTTTCCTGGCTTCTGGCTTTTCTGGTCGGACTACGGTTTCGACTAAGTTTATTGTCATTTGCTTCTTTTCAATCAAATAATCGAAAAACTTCTTAAGCGCGCTGAGATATACTCCAATGGTATAGGCTGAAAGGTCCCTTTCAAGCATATCCTTTTGGTACGCCATGACTCTTAGGCTATCGATAGGCTTCTCCTCTCTTTCAAGAAAAGCTACCCAACTATTTAAAGCATATTGGTATGTTTCAATGGTAGTTTTTTTAGTGGAAATTTTTGCAAGAAACTCCTCTATCAATTTATTCCACGGAAGATTTAGGCTGATTGTTTTATTTGTTTTCATCCCACAAAAAACATTTTTTGGTTATTTTGGACATTTTATTAACATTTTCGGTATCAATTATATTTTTCAAAAATTGCGCTGCATCGATGTTTTTTACAATATCGGGATTATTGTTGTCGAAAAAATTTATATCTTTATTATGCCGTTTTTTGAAATAGTCTTTGACTCTTGTTTGCTCGTAACGATCTAAACCGAAAGCTGTGCCGTATATTTGCGCACTGTTGCCAAAATTTAATCTGTCTAGATTGTATTCATCGTATGCAAAACCAATGAAAAGAATTGTTTTTGCTTTTGATATATAGTGGTTTGCTAATTTGAGATTGGTCTCTTTTTCTAATTCAAAATTTTCATAAGTAATTCTCAGCTCCGTAGTTTGTGCCGCTAAGGAGTACTCACTAAAATCATGTTTTCCATAAGCATGACTGCCGTATTTTTTTCTTTTATCTTTCTGATGAGGCAAGAAAGCTATTTGCCCATGCAAATGTATAATCGGAATAGTTGAGAAATGTTCACGTTTTTGTTCTTCAGAAACTTCATATGCGTTTATCATATTAAACAAAACTTGATCTAATGATCTATCGTAATTGAAAGTAAGAAAAGCTTTATTTTTGCAGAAATTGGACAATGACTCACTATCAATCATTTCTTTTAGTTGCCAATGCCAATTATCTGGCTTGTTTGAGCTTATTTTCGTTGCGTTTTCGCTTTCCAATT
>JAAEQW010000331.1 GCA_024231025.1 Candidatus Omnitrophota bacterium | reverse complement strand
TTGAAAATGATTTCATTGATTCCCAATGAATTATAACGATTTACAAGTTAAAAATAATTTTGCACACCTAACTTAAGTGATTAGACTTTTGACAAAAGAAATTTCTAGAGAAAAGTTATGAAAAAAAAGAACTGTTCGACATATTAGGGAAATAACAACAAATCCAAATATGCAACTAGAACAGTTCTGTAGATCAATAATACAACTAGAAATCGAAAAAAGCAAATCATTTGCAAACGTAGTGATGGGCTTGGCGAGTAATCAAGGATCGAGATCAGTAGTAGAAACGAGTTTAGGTTTGTGCAATCACTACGAGTACAGCAGCATGAGTAAGGCAATAAGTTCTTTATGCCCTGAGCGAGGAGATGGTCGAGAGGCAGCACGAGCAGAAATAGAAGAGAAACTTCTGAGCTTGAAGAGCGAATATCTACCACAGAAAAGCTTTGACAAATTTTGGTTATTAAATACAGATATCAGTCCCCAATTTCGACCTCATTCACCAAGTCTAGCATCTCGACGTTATGTGTACAAAGCAAATAACAAGATAAAGGGCAATAAACCAGTAGGAGTTGGTTACGAGTTTAGCACTGTAGGACTAAACTGTCGTCGTCCACTGTATGGGATGCGAGAAGGCTTGTGGAATTTACCCTTGAGTATGCTCCAGATACCGGCGGCCGAGAATAAGAATAGATTTACCGCAAAACAAGTAAATCGGTTACTGGATAATGAAGAACTTCCATTCGGGAAAGAATTGACATTGAACGCATTAGATAGTAATTATTTGAGTCCGGAATATATGGCATTGACCTTTAGACAGAAGAATTTGGTAAATGTGATACGCTTGGCAAGCAATCGAAATGTGTGGAAGCGAATGACTAGGGAGGAACAAGCAGAGCGGAGAAAGAGTAATAAAAGCAATAAAGGAACACATTGTATTTATGGAGAAAAATACAAACTCAACCAAGTAGATAATTGGATTTTGCCTTGTGATGAAGAAACGACAGTAGGAATAAAATTAGCTAGTGGGAAGAAATATTTGGTATCAATAAGGGGTTGGAATGATATGATGATCCGAAGCAAACGAGGAGAGAGCATGAAAGATAAACCCTTTCGTTTGCTATGTATCAAATTACTAGATCCTCAGACACTAGAGCCAATATACAAAAGAGCTTTGTGGTTGAGTTTGTGTGGAAAAAGAAATAAGGAAGTGACCTTGGAAGAAGCTTTTTGGGCTTTCAGAAATCGTTTTGACATAGAGCACTTTTTTCGCTTTGGTAAACAAAATTTGTTGTTAGACAGTTTCCAAACTCCAATCGAAGAGAACCTTGATAATTGGTTGGAATTTGTCTCTTTGGCATACTGGATATTATGGGTTGCTCAACCAATGGCAAAACACTCTTGTCCCAAGTGGCAGCAGTACGATCCCAACATGAAGAATAAAATTAAATATAGCTTGATGGTTAGCCCATCTCAGGTACAAAGGCAACTAGAAAGTATTATTTTGAGTTTTGAGCAAAGCCCCTTTTTCCCAAAACAACGAATAAAAGGAAAGGGGCGCAAAAAAGGTATGACTTTTCCTCCTAGAAAGAAATATCCTGTCATCAAAAAGGTCAAAAAACCTAAAAAACAAGGAAAAACATAGACATGATTGCTATATATAACAATCTTTTTTCTGAAATTTGGGGTTTCTGTGGAATCCCCTTGTCAAAAGTCAAGTTCCGTTTAGGCAAAACAAAAATAATAATTTGTCAAAAGTTGAAGCAATATTTTTTTGAAGTTCGATACTCAATTATAGATGTATAATAGATTATACTTCAGAATTGGAAGAAAGAAATTCTGAAAAAGCTAATTCAAATGGTGAAGTAATATTTTTGATTTGCCTAACTACTACGATCAACAGTTTGGCAATCAAACTATTGATCGTA
>JAAEQW010000330.1 GCA_024231025.1 Candidatus Omnitrophota bacterium | reverse complement strand
TTTACCGAACTGAAGAAAGAAAGAAAAAGGCAAGAAAAACAAAAGGTCACTCGGGAAAAAAAGTGCCGCCAAAAAACTGTCGGTCAGGAAAGGAAAGTGTCATCATCACATAAAAAGGGGCGGTAAAAAACCAGTGTATCCGTTGAACAGGTTCTTGAAGAAAAAGAAGAAGAACAGTAACGGGAAGAGGAGGAGGAGGAAAAAATGAAGTCGGTAAAAATGCAAGGAGTATGTTCTAGTAAACTCTTGGATACCGAAAGTTTACCTAGTGAGCTAAAGGACATTTTAGATAATAGACTACAAGAGGTATTTCCTTTTACGGCGCTTCCTAAATTGATTACGCAGCAGCACTTGGAATTTTATATTGAACCGAGCAGCGTAGATTTCAACTGTTTACAAGAGAGTTTTCTAACGTTACGTATCAGCATTGTGAGTATCAACGCTACAACCGGACAAGAGGAAAAGCTCGAACCCGGCAAAGATATAAGCATTTTGAATTTTCCCGCGCAAATGCTATTTAGTGGACTGCGAATTTATATACAGGATGAACCTATAATGGATTTGCATGAAAACTACGCGTACGAAATGTATGTAAACACCCTGTTACACATGTCGACGGAAAGTCAACGCGCTTATCTCGGCGGCGCCTTATGGAATCCTACGCAACCGGGACATTTTTGGATAAACACTCCCAAGATTCCCGCGATGGCGAATCCCGAACTAATGGAGAGGGGTAATGCGATCGCCGAAAGTAAAACGCTCCCGTTAGTAAGCCCAATCCTTAGCGGAATGTTTATGGTACCTAGGCTTTTACCGCCAAATATTGAACTACGATTTATTTTTAATTTTAATCATCCAAATTTTAGTCTAATAGCTCCCGAAGTCCCCCTACCTTCGCCCGTCGAAGACGCGCCCGCGATTGCTAACGCGCCGCCGTCGCCGCCGAAGAAAAAGAAATCGGGAGGAAAAGGCAGATCGAAAAGGTATGCTCAATCGCAACAAAAGCAACAAGAATATAACATTAAAATTGAAAGCGCGAAGCTTTATTTGCAGAAATATAGACTAACGGTGCAAGCTCAAATAATACAAGAGAATTTACTGAAAAAGTTTGG
>JAAEQW010000329.1 GCA_024231025.1 Candidatus Omnitrophota bacterium | reverse complement strand
TAGTGTTTGAAGAGGCTAGTTTGGGCTCGCAAATCATATAAACATTAGCGCGGAATTCTCGGCTATCGGCTTACAAGTGTGCAGTGAGAATGTGCATTTTGGCCTACCGCAACTGTTCATTGTTCTGTCTCTTATGTATTCTTGCAATTGGTGATCTGCTTAAGTTTTGACTCGTATTTTGGTTATTTATTTGTAAGAATTCAAAGAAAATGTTGTATGGGAAAAACATCATATTTAAAAAAAAAAGAATATACAGTAGACAACCATTGAAATAAAATTACAACTTTGTAGTTTGTTTATAACATATGTTACGAGCAACATTTAAAAAACAACCTAGGAAAAGATCATTACATGCAAATAGTTTTAACTTTGCCTATGAATATATCTTTATAAAAATAATGTGATCTTAGGATGTAATGTGTGAAACGAAACACAAGCAAAAAAAATTTAATTGATAATCGTCATTTGAATTAAATGATACATAAATGATTTGCAGCTGCATTAAGCTTAACTATAAATTGGCAAAAAGTTAATTTTTAGCAGTAACGCTTAATGGGAATTTAAAAATGAAGTTTCTTGTTTAGGAGAACTAAATTTTGAGTTTGCTTGTATGAAATTTAGGTTTAAGACGATTTATTGATGATTAAAACTTATCTTTTTGAAAAGTCAGTATATTTATAAATTGATTATGAAAAATCACGTCTAGACAAAACGTTTGATAATATTTTTAGTGTTGTCAGTTTGTTAAGTTTTTTTGATGTAATACTTTAGCAGAAAACTATAAGGATGAGTTGATAAGCCTCGATTGAATGATACTTATAACAGAAAAATGTATTAAAAACAAGGATAGTCATATAGGAAGGTCTTTACTATTTGGGTGGATTTGTTTGTAGAAATTTTCGTTTTGCAACAATCATAAAACTTAGATTCGTTGATAGTATACTAGTCAATTGTATGTTTATTATTATTTTTATATATCTTGTTGCAAGTATTAGACTAAAATCTAATGTTAATCTAAGTGTTCTGTGTATATATTTTTGCTAAGCAAACATTATATAGAATACTGAGAAAATTTATTTCTCATATATTTTTTTTTGTTTTACAAAAGAATAATTACTGCACTATACTTTAAGAAAAGTATTTTTCTTCAAAATAATTATTTCAATTAATTTTTAGGGTTTGCAGGTTTTTGGATGCCTGATGATAGAAGGGATGTGTTTGAAGAGACCAGAAGGAGATCTATTCACGAACGACTTCAAATGTATTTGTGGTACTGCTGGTCTCGGAAAATCCAATGGGCTGAAAATTAGTCGAACCGCAGTCGAAAAATCTTTCGTGCAACTTCATGGAGGGAAATGTCCGGCAGTTTCAGAAGGAAGCATAGAAGGTTTTCTCGAGAAGATCAACTCTTTTAACTTTGACTATATGTTGTTTGAGAATGATGACGGAATCTCTCACCTGAATAAAATGTCGGAATCAAAGGGAAAAGACATCTGTGGAAAGCTGGACAACTTGTACGACGGCAATATCACCACCAGGAAAGCAAATGTAGTGAATCCGGTAATGGGAACAAGACCCAAGAGGTTGGGAATGCTTTTGATGGGAAACGCCGATGCCTTCACGATTCTGTTCAACTTTTTGCAAGATCCCACTTATTCGAACGCTATGGGTCTGATCACAAGAGTTCAGCTCCGTTGCTGCAGCTTTTTGAGTGTGATGAACGAATACAAGCGTGAAGAAGAGAACTACGCTCCAAAGGATTTCGCTGAACGAACTGAAGAAGCTGCAGAACGAGTGCTTCCGCAGGATGTTATCGTGGATAAGCTGTGCAGCTTATTCGTCGACTGCTACAAGTGGGCTAAACTGAACACCAATGAGGTTGGTGTTGGTCCCGTTTTGAAACTGACTACGTCTGCAAATCTTCTCGTTGAACGAGTTGCTTACGTTTGTAAGTGTGCCTCTTACGATAGAGAAGATCAGTTGCAGAAGCAAAAGACAACGGGACAGAAGCACTATGAAAAGGCTCCTGGTAGTATGGCTCGTATCGTTGCTAACGCTCTGAAAGAAGCCATGCAGCTAGTGGTTGGAAAGCATATGCTTCATCTTCTCGCGAATGACATGGAATGGATTCCACCGTTGCCGTTTCTGTCTTTATGCGATGTAGCTTTGGGTTTCATCTCAGCTTTCGGCAGCTTCGCGATAAAGAGCTTTTGGTCAGCAGCTTTGGTGCAAACCTACAAAGGTGCAAAAGAGAACAGCGAAACCGTGGAAAAGGTCAGAATCTGGAAGAACAAAGAACCCATAGTTCCAGAGGAAGTGGCTCAAGGCGACAATCAGAGAAAGAAAAGGAAGAAGAAAATGAATCCGAATGGCGAAGATTTCAGTGAGACGTCCTCCTGTGATCATGCATCGACTTCGCAAGCCCAAAGAAAGATTGTGCTGAAGAGCGAATTGACTGTTTTCGATCTGGAATCGATCCGAAGGGAAATTCTGATGTATCCCGGTTACATTCTTCCGTTGTCTCATGCCATTTTCTTTATGAGGACTGGCCGCAACTTCGTTAAGAAGGGACAGATACTGGATGCGATGTGCTGGTTGCAAGGCAGTGGTAAAGACTTCTCCAGTGAAGACTTCTGCGGATTAGTAGTTGTGGGAAAGAAGGAAGGAGCTGAAAGAAAGGAAATCAAAGAGCAGTGTAACAGCGGCGAGAACAGCGTCATCTTCTTCGCAAAGATGCATCCTCTTCTAATAAGCGAAAAGTGTCTGAAAGAGCACGATCTGAGCAGAGAAGAGTATCGGTGCAAGTACTTCGAGACTCCCGTCTTTTGCTGGCACACGAACAAAGAATTCTACTCGGTTCAGGGTTGCGTTGAGCAGATGGAAACTAAGGTGACGAACTTTCGGGCTGGAGAAAGAGAACGTCTGAAGGCTATTGGTAAAGAAGAAGGCTACTGTCCCTACAAGCAAAAAATTCGTGACTTTGTCCGAGAGCTGAGGAAACTCGTCCAAATGCAATCCCTAAATCTGAAATCGCAGGATGATGTCATGGATTTTCTGGACGGTAGGATTTTTTTTCCTTTCACAAGTTACTTATCTTGTTTTGATACTTTATAATGGATTATCAGTGTATATAATTTTCTGTTGATATTCAGAAATCTCTGGGATGGCTTTGGACGAAGTCTGGAATCGTGACTACCGCAAAACTACTGGCAAAGGTGCTTCAGATCAGGCATCTGCTGCTAGTGCTAAACGCGGCGGAAAAGGGGAATTCGTTGCTGGTTCGATGCGAGACGGAGGAATTAGAATCGGAGACCGCTTGAACAAATTCAATTACCGTGATGTCCACACTCGTCCGAAGTTCCAGCGATGGCTCTTTTCAACGGTATTGTTGTTTATAATGTTTTTTAGATTTATTTTTTGAGTTGTTACATTGTATGTTTTCGTATCAATAACCATTTAATACTTTCAAATATGTTTAGAGTCGAGATGAGCAAATCCTCAGAGAATATGAAATCGAAGACAACGATGACAATGGTAAATGATTTATATCTATATGAACTTATTTTTTTTAGACTTTTTATTCTTTATTTTGTCATGTGTGAAATAGTTGTCATCGTAGGTGAGAAAGCTGACGATGAAGCGAATACTGAGAGCAATGAAAACCCTCGTGGCAATTCTGAACAAGCACTGGAACAAGATGGTGTAGAAGGTTTTTGAAAATTTCATATTGTTATTTATAATTTTTTTTTCAAAAACAAAATATTTTACATTTTCTGAAATATTTTGTATAAAATGATTCTTCATATGTTTTCTAGACATGGACATTGACGCAGCAAGCGTACAAGGAAACGTTGGTTCACGTTTTACGCAACACGATCTGGATTCCTCAAGAACTGGAACAGAGGCAGAGATAGAAGAGCATCTACTCAATACTTTGACTGAAGGGGTGAGTAAAGTGTGACAAAATATATACTGTGATTTCAGAAATGTGTTGAATATTTTATTGATAGGAACGGGAATTCAATCTGCTGGAATCTGATGCTCCGAACGCAGGAGAAATGTCACTGTCTGAGGAGGAGGTAGACTTGCTGATCGATGATATCAGACAGAGTTTGTATGCTCATGCGAAAATCTGGCCGAATTTGGAGCTGATGAGGACTTTAGTGAAAATGAACGGTATCACTGACAAAGCTGTAAGTTTTAGTTTTATCTTGTTTATAGCTACGTTGTCTAGTGTATAATTCTAAGCTTATATCTTTAATAATTGCTTTTATTGAAATGACAGTATCTTTTAGGGTTGTCTCCAATTGGTGGAATCATTGCTCGGTTCTACAAACCTCAAGTGCTCTTGTAGCGTAAAGAAGGATACAGCGACCACAAGTGTTGACAGCGAAGGTATTTTTACTATTAAAATGTCTAAATTCCATGAATAGACATAATGTAATGGATGGTAGTTAAGATTTGAACAATGCACAATATTGTAGAAGTGTACATAATTATTTTAGCAGTCTCGGAAGAAATCGAAGAACTTTTGAAGTCTGCTTCGATCCACAAATATTCGATTCTTGTCAGACAGGAATGTACTGCGGCCGGTTAGTTATTTTTTTTTAGATTACGGGAGAATGTAAAGAAATTATAATGAATATTTAGGCGAAAAATTGGGCAATCTTTTGTACTCGAAAATTTGCCAGTTTTTGGGTGTCAGTGAAGATCCAACCGACAAAAGTTGCTCGCCTCTGTTGATTAAGCTCGATTCAAAAGCTGTTGCCGCACGCTACAAAGATATCTTCGTGACGGACGTGATGAAGGATCTTCAGCAGTGATACTGCTGGATACGGTCGTTACTGCATTCTGAAATAATTGCTTGGATCATTTGTTGATCATGTGAATAAACTTGCATTACGTATTTACGAGTTCGATGATATGGATAGTTAAGTCAAAACAACAAGTAATTCTATGATTGTTGTTTATATGTTTGAAAAGAAAATATCAGACTGCACTAAGGACATTCAAAAATCTTTGTTTAAATACTGTTCAGTATGCTGAAATTTTTGTTAATATCTACATCTTTTTTTTCAATAAAAAAATAACCAAGATTTATGTTAAAAATTTGTTTAACAAAGATTTTCTTTTGTAAAACAAAATTTTTTTTGTTCTAGTAAACTATGAATACCTTCAAGGTTGATATGGAGAAAAGGACTGTTTTGCTGTCATTCGGACAAACAGACGTGTTGAGCTGCCTTCAAGGAAACCATGGATTTCCGTACATTATTTTATCTTAGTAAAATAGAGACTTCAATGTTATCTATTATACTCCATTTAGATCGGAGTATCTGAATCACATCTGGAATATACGACCAATGGGCGAAAATAATGAAGGTTTCTACAAAGCTGTTTTGGAGGAGCCTCTTCACCTGGAATCTGAAAGAGAATATAAAACGTCGCTGCTCGTTGCATTGATAAACTGCTATAGGCTTACGCAGGTTAAAGGTATGATTTGTTTTGGTTAGGTCTGAGATATCAATTTTTACTGTTCATACTATTTGTATGGAAATAAATTAGAATCCGTGAAGAAAGTGACTGCTTTGGGTGGAAAGTGCTCAAAGCCAAAGGACTGGCCGACTTTTGCTGAGCTATTGAAATGGAAGGATGGTGAATTGACCAGGTATGATTAATATCCATATACTTCTTTTAATGATAACTAGCTAAAGAACGACTTTTGATTACCTATACTGTAGGTAGTATTTTGTTTAGCCAAGTTAACAAATGCTGCGATGATATGGCCACGTGGGATGAAGGAAGACAGCTCAGACAGGTTCAATTACAAGGTTTGTTTTGATAGCCTTCAGGAAAGGATTTGGTCGAGACACTGGTTTAAAAGGCATTGTCAACAACTGGAACAAATATAAAAACAAACAAGTGTTCGACTAAACATTGATTACAGATGAGTTTTGTTATAACATAAATAGATTTAGATTTTTGATATAAACTATAATAGAAGGGTGACAACAAGATGAGGTAACACATGCCCTTTTAGAAATCATAGACTAGAGTGTCTAGTTTACAGGTGTTTGTTTGTCTGGCTGCATCGACATTGTCGAAGTGGTTTTGAGCGGTGTGCTCCTAAATCCACTTGGTATAACCAAGAGTATATAAGGGGAAGAGTGCGCAACTGCTGGCTGGCTGCGTGCTGAGCCGGGGGACCAAGCTCGGGACATCCGAACGGGTTTTCCCGTCAGCGCTACGGGTTTTCCCGTATTTATTTTTGCGTCGGTAACAGTGTGGTCCTGCCGCGGACTCCATTCGCGCGTGCTTATCACTACCGT
>JAAEQW010000328.1 GCA_024231025.1 Candidatus Omnitrophota bacterium | reverse complement strand
GTATATTTTCAAATCAAACCATTTTTGAAATTATCACATAACCATTTCTTACCAAATGAAAACTAAAACTACTATATTTCAAATCCAAATAACTTTTTTTTAATCCTCTGAAAAAATATCCATTACAAGATTTCATATCGTCGCCTACAGTCCCGCTCAGAAACAACTATCGTTTTGCTTGCAAGCAATGATCATTGCGAGCAATGGCGTGCTTTTGTTCTCCAGCTGTCTTGGCGGCACGCGCTCGAGCAGGCTAATCAATCCTAGCTCGCAACCGCCCCCGTTGCCGCTGCGCTCTGACTGACCCACATATGCCGGCCTCTATTTGCTCCCGCGAGCAGCCTAATCGGAGATTGCTCAAACGGGCCCGAGATCATGTTAGGTCACAGTTGCTCGCAAATCTGCGAGCAGGGACATAAATGTTTCTAAGTGGGACTGTACCTACCTACTTTCTTTAAGAAACAACCAAATTATAACTTCCCAAATTAGCAACATTCCCCTCTAATAATTTTTAGTATAACCTATACATTGGAAAATGGGACAAAAGAATACTGCAAACTTGGCTAACCATTCCTAAGTAAAGATAATAGACGCCAACAATAAAATATAATTATACACTGCATCAACAAGCAACAACTTCATCGCCTACCTACTTCTTCCTTTTAAGAAACAACCGAATTATAGCTTCCCAAATTAACAACATTCCC
>JAAEQW010000327.1 GCA_024231025.1 Candidatus Omnitrophota bacterium | reverse complement strand
ATTCGCTTTAACATCTTCTTGTTAAGCAAAAATACTTACGACGTACGACGTGAAACGTACGACTGCAAACGCAGGTTTTACCTCGCTTTTTTCGAGAACCTCCCCTAATTCTACGTCAGCAAAATCTAATGATTAAAGAACAAATGTAAGCGCTTTCACATGCGCCTTATACAGGTATACCACATCATTTTAAAAAAAACAAGGTAATTTCACCTAAAGACAGGTCTTTTCCAAAAAAGACCTTTATTTTCAGAAATTATTGCAGATCAATGAGTTACAAGCAATAACGTTCCCGCCTTTATTTAAATATCGTCCAGCATTTTTTTGCAGGCGGCTTGAAAAATCTCCATAGTTTTAGGGGGAATTGCAAAATAAAGCCCTCCTTTTACTTTTCTTTCCGATTCCTCAAAACACGCTTCAATCATAACAACATATTCATCGCCATCATACAGACAGGTAACCGACCGGAGAATATCCTGAAGGGGTCCACTGGTAAGTGTTGGTATCGATGGAATTACCGGATTTTGTAAAAAAACACTTAGCGCTCCAGCAAAAGAACCCATAACAACATTGCCAATCTCTTTTATTGCCGAAACTCCGATTTCGGTGAGAAGCCCGTTTGTTTCTTTGCCGGAATCTCCGCAACACATGTCAACCAATTCAAAAGCGCTTTTTTCGTCCAAAACCAAAACAACGCTTCCGGTAATCCCGCTTAAAATTTTGCTACCTACACTTATGACTAATCGAGCGTCGTCAATTTGTTGTTTTAGTTTTTTAGGGTCCACTGTTTCGATGTTTGGCATGGTCAGATTGATTCTTTTACCAAGCATCTCTGAAAGCGCACGGCTCCCGTGAGCAGCAGCGATTGAACTAACTTCCCTGAGCATATCCATGTCGTCTCTCATAAAACCTCCTTGATCTTAATTAACAAAAATCTCAAATGATACCGCTTAACCCTTAATTACAATCGTAAGCTCTCCTTTGGGCTTTTTGTCTTTAAAGTGTTCGATTGCTTCTTCTATTGTTGTCTCTAAAACTTCTTCAAACTTCTTTGTCATTTCTCTAGCAATTGTTATCTCGCGATTGCCTAAAATTTTGTTTACCTCGCTTAAACAGGAAAAAATTCGATGGGGCGACTCAAAAAAAACAATAGCACACCCCCATTCTTTAGTTTTCTCTAACAACCTTCGCCGATCGCCCGCCTTACGGGGAAAATATCCCAAAAAAGCAAATTTATCATGCGCCACGGCACTCAACGTTAAAGCGTTAATAACACTCGACGGCCCCGGCAAAGACGTTACGTGTAGGTTTTGCTTTTTACATTCTCTTACTAGTTTATATCCTGGATCAGAAATGGTTGGCGCTCCGGCTGACGAAACAAGCGCCGCGTTTTTACCACTTTTTAATTCTTTGATGATTCGCGGAATTTTACTTTGCTCGTTGTGGTCATGAAAACTATACATCGGCTGATCGATGCTGTAATGCTTTAGAAGCACGCCTGTTTTACGTGTATCTTCAGCCAAGATGAAATCAACTTCTCGCAACACACGCAAAGCCCGAAGAGTAACGTCTTCTAAATTTCCTATTGGGGTAGCAATTAAATATATCACCTTTTCCCCTTATTCTTTTTTGTCTTCTTCGCTCGCTTGACTGGCAAACCACTTGGTCGTTTTTTTACTTGTAAGGTATACGATCAGAAACCCTGGATATGCCACTTGAACAATCGCAAGCTTAATTAGCGCCGGCTGCATTATAACTGAAAGCAAAATCAATATTGCTATCGCAAAAGAAAAATACAATGCGCTTTTTCTGGCCCATTTTTTACGCAAAAGAAGCCCCGCCCCCATGATAATAAAAAAAATCGCGATTGGCATCTGCAAAAGCATTGTAAGCTTTATTTGATTAACGTTGGCATGGGTGCCTGCACTTTTTGCGAAAACTTCCATCGTTTCTAAAAGTTCCGGTGAAGGCTTAACGTAATTGACTAGTGCGGATAAAAAAGAAATTGCCCCAAAAAAAAGACAGTTAATAACTCCGAGAATTTTTATCCCCAGCGGAGCTTGTTTTATGTTTTCGAAAATACGTGAGTTTTTTTTCACTTACTCTAACCTGCTCTTTTTTGATTTTATTAAGCGACCCCAGCCGGATTTGAACCGGCGTCATCGCCGTGAAAGGGCGGAGTCCTAGACCGAGCTAGACGATGGGGTCGTTTTGCACGTAATAGCAATTTTAGTTCGTAATTCGTTTTTGTCAATAGAGCTTTATTCCTCAGGAATAATGCGAGCGATTGTAGAAAGCTTGTCGCCCTTTTCTAAATTAATTATCTTGACGCCTTGTGTAGAGCGCCCAGAAACACGCACATCTTTTACTTTTGTGCGGATTAAAATACCCTTGTGAGTAATGCATGTCACTTCGTCGTCGCCCCTAACTAAACTGAGGCCTTTGACTTCGCCGATTTTTGGAGCGAGCTTTATGTTTATTACTCCTTTGCCTCCTCGTGACTGTAGTCGATATTCACCAACGTGTGTTCGTTTAGCATAGCCGTTTTCTGTTGCCGAAAGCAAATAAAAGTCTTCCTTTTTTAGGGTACCGTTTATCAGCACCATCCCTAAAACAATATCGCCTTTACCTAGCCTCACTCCCCGTACCCCTTGGGATTGGCGCCCGGTTGAACGAACGTCTTTTACGGTAAATTTTATTGACAACCCTTTTTGTGTTGCAAGAATTGCTTCGTCGCCATTTTCGCAAATTCTCGCGCCAACAAGATGATCGCCTTTGGAAAGAGTAACCGCGGTTATTCCGTTTTTTCTTATGTTGGAAAACAAACTTAATGATGTGCGTTTAACCATTCCCTTTTGTGTGGCCATAAAAATACAACTTTTTTCATCAAATTCTTTTATCGCCAGAACTGTAGTTATTTTTTCCTGGTTGGTTAATCGCAAAACATTAATTATCGCCCGCCCTTTTGAGGTTCGTGACCCTTGCGGAACTTCATAGGTTTTTAAAGGGTAGCTTTTCCCCTGATCGGTAAACACCAGCAGAGTGTCTTTGCTTGAGGCTACAAACAAATGTTCAACAAAATCCTGATCGGAAGTAGCCATCGCCGCCACCCCTCTGCCCCCACGTTTTTGCTGGCGATAACTACTTAGCGGAATTCTCTTTATGTACCCTGAGCCGCTAATCGTGATTACCATGTCTTCTTCAATGATTAGGTCTTCTATTTCAATTTCCTCTTTCTGAGCAACAATCTCAGTGCGGCGAGGATCGGCAAACTTATCCTTAAGCTCCGTTAGCTCTTCTTTGATTAAGCTTTCTTGTTTTTTTTCTGAGGCAAGAATGCTGTTTAAATATTGTATTTTCTTTAAAAGCTCGAGATATTCTTCATCAATCTTTTTCCTTTCCAAGGCACAGAGTCTCTGCAATTGCATTTCCAGTATTGCCTGAGCCTGAAGATCAGAAAATTTAAACCTTTTTATTAGGGCACTTTTTGCTTCAGCTGGGTTTTTGGATTTTTTGATAATTTCAATTACTTTGTCCAAATTTTTTAGTGCAATTTTTAGCCCTTCTAAGATGTGTGCGCGGCGCTCGGCTTTGCCCAGTTCGAATTTTGTTCTTTTCACAATTACTTCTTTGCGAAAATGAATGTGATGCGCTAACATCTCTTTAAGGTTTAGAATTTGCGGCCGCCGATTTACCAAAGCAAGAATAATCGCCCCAAAGGTAGTCCCCATGCTTGTGTGTTTATACAACCGATTCAAAATAACTTCAGCATACGCATCGCGCTTAAGTTCCAGAACTACTCGTATGCCGTCTTTGTCTGATTCATCACGGAGATCGGAGATTCCCTCAATCCGCTTATCATTAATTATTTTAACGATCTGCTCCAAAAGCGTCGTTTTGTTTAGCTGGTAAGGAATTTCACTAATTATAATTTGTGTTTTGTTTTTTTCGTGCTCAACTGTTGCCCGCGCGCGCACGCTTAACTTGCCTCGCCCTTCTTTGTACATGTTTAAAATTTCTTTCTTACCACAAATAATTCCTCCGGTAGGAAAGTCTGGCCCTTTAATATACTTATGTAACTCTTTTATTGTTGCATTGGGGTGATCGATCAAATAAAAAATCGCATCGCAGACTTCTCCTAAATTGTGCGGTGGAATGTTTGTCGCCATACCAACAGCAATACCGCTTGCTCCATTAAGCAGTAGTGTTGGCAAAACTGACGGTAAAACCCCCGGCTCAGTCAAAGAGCTGTCAAAATTAGGAAAAAACTCTACTGTTTTTTTGTCGATGTCTTGCAAAACAAAGTCGGCGATTTTTGACATCCGCGCTTCAGAATAACGCATTGCCGCCGGCGGATCGCCATCAATAGAGCCAAAATTTCCCTGACCGTTGATCAAAGGATACCGCAACGAAAACTCTTGAGCCATCCTAACCAAAGCATCGTAAATTGCTTTATCACCGTGCGGATGAAATTTTCCCATAGTTTCACCCACGATTCTTGCAGATTTCTTATGTGCTTGGTTATAGCGTAAGTGCAAACCCTGCATTGAATATAAAATTCTTCGTTGTACTGGTTTCAGCCCATCTCTGATATCAGGCAGAGCGCGGCCAACAATAACACTCATCGAATAGGAAAGGTATGACTCTTTCATTTCTTCTTCGAGATATTTCACTATTATTTTTTCTTTAACAGGTTCTTTCATCTTTACACATCCAGATTTTTAACTTCGTGGGCGTAGGCTTGAATAAATTCCCTGCGCGGTTCAGCTTGACTGCCCATCAAAATAGTAAATATTCTATCCGCTTCAACCGTGTCTTCTAGACTAACTCGAACTAGGGTTCTTTTTTCCGGGTCCATCGTGCTATCCCAAAGTTGTTCGGGGTTCATTTCACCCAAACCTTTATAGCGTTGGATTTGTAATCCTTTGGTGGCAAGCTTGCGTACTTCTTCCATCACTGTTTTTAAATTGTTGCAGCTCACCTCTTCTTTGTTATCTTCATTGGTTAAAAGAAATACGTCCTTTTCTTGTTTTATATAATCTTTCAACGATGTGCCAAGGGCTAACAGATCTTCGTTAATTTTTTTAATTTCGTGAGCTTCGTAAACCTCTACGTGATCTAGCTCTTCTATGTTGCCGTAAGAGGCTAACGCTTCCTCGTTTAAAAGAAACACCGGTTTTTGGCGCACCGCAATTTTATGTGCCGGGTATTTTTTCTTTTTTTGATCAATCGCCCCTACATATTCGTCAAATGGCACCGTTTTACGCCCTAAGGAAATTGCGAGCTGTTCAACTTTAATTAAATTTTTGGTAATTTTTTCCAGCTCTTTTTGTGTGAAGGTTTTCCCTTTTTTGCCGGTTGTTTTTAATTTTGCTGCCTTAGTCCCTAAAGAAAGAATAATGTCGTTCATTTCTTTTTCGGTGTGAATATATTCCTCTTGGCTTTTCTTTTTTATTCTATACAAAGGCGGTTGTGCAATGTAAATATTTCCGTTCTCAACCAAAGGCAGCATATGGCGGTAAAACAAAGTAAGGATTAGTGTTCTAATGTGCGACCCGTCAACATCAGCATCTGCCATAATTATCACTTTGTTGTACCGTAATTTTTCAATATCAAAATCATCCCCTACGCCGGTGCCCAACGCAGAAATTATTGTACGTATTTCCTCGCTACCTAACACCCTGTCGAGCCGTGCTTTTTCCACATTAAGAATTTTTCCTTTTATGGGAAGAATCGCCTGAAAATTTCTGTCGCGTGCCTGCTTGGCCGAGCCGCCCGCAGACTCCCCTTCCACAATGTACACCTCACAAAACTCAGCCTTTTTTTCTGAGCAATCAGCAAGTTTACCGGGTAAGCTCGCGGAATCAAGCGCGCCTTTTCTTCTGGTTAATTCTCGTGCTTTGCGCGCTGCCGCTCTAGCGCGTGCTGCTAGAATCGCTTTTTGTATGATTTTATTCGCAACTGACGGATTTTCTTCAAAAAAGGAGCTTAGCGCTTCAAAAGCAATTGATGTAACCAAGCCGTCAACCTCTGAATTGCCTAGTTTTGTTTTGGTTTGTCCTTCAAATTGCGGGTTGGGTATCTTAACGCTAACCACCGCGCAAACCCCTTCTCTTGTGTCGTCCCCAGATATATTGCTAACATTTTTAAGAAGGTTTTTCCCCTTGGCGTATTGGTTTAGTGCCCGCGTAAGCGCGGTTTTAAACCCGGTAAGATGCGTCCCGCCTTCGACAGTATTAATGTTGTTCGCGAAAGAATAAATGTTTTCTTTGTACCCATCGCTATACTGTAGTGCTCCCTCAACAATGATTTCGTCTTTTTCTTTGTAAAAGTAAATTATTTTTTTGTGTAGCGGATCTTTGTTTCTGTTGAGGTATTCAATAAAAGAATTGATTCCTCCCTTAAATTTAAACACCGCTTGTTTGTTTTTTTTCTCATCGGCTAAAACTATCTCGATGTCTTTATTAAGAAAAGCAAGCTCTCTTAATCTTTGCGAGAGGGTGTCAAAGGAAAACTCTTCAACAGAAAAAATTGTGCTATCTGGTTTAAAGGTAATCTTCGTTCCGGTTGTTTTCGCTTTACCGATCACCTTAAGTTTTGTTTTTGTAATCCCTTTTTCAAAGCTTTGGTGGTGAACTTTTCCGTCACGGCGAACCTCCGCTTCTAGCCACTCACTTAAAGCATTAACACAGCTAACCCCTACTCCGTGCAATCCTCCGCTCACCTTATACGCGCGGTGATCAAACTTACCGCCGGCGTGCAGCGTTGTAAGCACAACTTCTAAGGCTGGTTTTTTTAATTTTTTATGCACTCCAACCGGTATACCCCGACCGTTATCTTCAACCGACACGCTTTGGTCAGCATGAATTGTTACTTTTATTTTGTCGGCGTGGCCCGCGCTTGCCTCGTCGATCGAATTATCAACCACCTCGTAAACTAAATGATGCAACCCTCGTGTTGTGGTGTCTCCAATATACATCGCCGGTCTTTTCCGAACTGCCTCTATTCCACCTAGCACCTGAATTGTTGTTGCGTCGTACTTTTGTGTTGTTTTTTTTGCCACTTACTTAACCTCTATTTTTATTTCTTTTATTTCAGGAAATTTACACCGAACCCCTTCTAACACTTTCTTCTTCCTTAAGTTAAATTCATACGCAACCGCTGATGATGTTGCCTTGAAAAAAATTTTCCCTTTTTCGACTTTTTCTATTTTTACCTTGTTTTTAATTTTCCCACCAAGAGCGCCGTTAACAGCTTCCACTAATTCTTCTCTTTTACTTACCTCTTTTTCCTTTTCTTTTATAAACTTTTCTATAATCTCCCTTATATGCACAACCATCTTATATTTTTATTGGGAGCGCTAAATATATATAGTTTTCTTTTCTTAAAATAGCTGGCTTATCTGCTCCGAAAAACTCAATGTCGACCTCTTCGCCAGATAAGTTTTTTAAAACATCTAGTAGATAGCTTGGGTTAAACCCTATCTGCAATGGTGCTCCACCATACTTAACACTAACAACTTCTTTAACCTCTCCCATTTGTGGTGTTTGTTTAGAGATAACCATACTGTCTTTTTTCACATCGAGTTTTACCCCTTGATAATCAGGGGTTGAAAGGATAGCCGCCCTTCTTAAAGAAAGAAGAAACTCTTTCTTGTCTATCTTCATTTTCTCTCGATTTTCGTCGGGTATATATTGGGCGTAATTTGGGAATTCCCCTTCGATTGGTCTTGCAATAAATTGAGTTCCTTTAAAATCAAACCCTACCCTGTTTTCCTCAGTAAAAAGCAGGATTTCGTCGGTTTTGTCTTTAATTAGTTTTTGTATTTCGGTGACTGCTTTTATTGGAAGAATAAAAGATATTTTTGTCTTTATTGGTGATTGAGTGGCTGGTAGTTTTTTCTCAATAAAAGAAAGTCTTTTGCCATCAGTTGCAATTAGTTTTATAGTGTTTTCAAAAATATCAAAAAGCACTCCTCCTAAAACATAGTTAACATCATCTTGGCCAACACAAAAAGATGTTAGTTTAATCATTTCCTCAAGCTCTTGGGGATTTATTTTAATAAAAGAGGTGTGGTTTTCCTCCTCCACTTTAGGAAATTCATTAGGGTCGGAGGTGTTCATTTTAAACTCAATTTTTTCACATTTTATTAAGAGGTTATTCTTTAGTGTTTGCACAGTTACTTCATTACTTGGAAGCTCTCTAATTATTGCAAGAAACCTCTTCATTGGAACCGTAATTTTCCCTTCCTCAATAATTTTTGGTTTCAAAAGTGATATAGTGGTTATATCTAAATCTGTGGTCACTAGTTTTAGTTTTTCATTGCTTGTAGTGATTAAGATATCATTTAGCACCGGTAGGTTTTGTTTGGTGGTAGTTGGTCCTAAAGCCTTCTGGAGTGTTTCTAACAATGTGTCTCTATTAATTATAAACTTCATAGTAGTATTATTAGTATTCCTTGTGAATTCTGTTAAAAGAAAGTATTCTACCAAAAAATAAAACAAAAACCAGTTTTTTATTCACAAAAAAATGTTTATAAATTCTTAATTCCCTGTTTAAGGCTGTTAATAACTAATTTTAGCCGATCATCTTTTTTTAGGTCGCCGGTAATTTTTTTATTTGCGTAAAGAACAGTGGTGTGATGTTTGGCTCCAAAAAAACCACCAATTTCAGGTAAAGAAAGCTCGGTCAAGGTGCGAATCAGATACATTGCGATTTGTCGGGGCAATACGAGGGTTTTATTGCGCCGACTGCTTTTTAATTCCTCTTTAGAAAGGTTATAGTAATCAGCGACAACGTCAAGAATAAGGTCAGGCGTTATACGCTTATAAATCTCTTTTACCATATCTTTCAGTATTTCTTTAGCTAAATCAAGGCAGATCAGTTTATTTTCTATCAAAGAATACGCGATAATTCGCACCAAAGCACCCTCTAACTCTCGTATATTTGTTGAAATGTTTTTTGCGATGAAAAAAATCACCTCGTCGTCTATCTTAACAGGCTCCTTTTCTAATTTTTTATGTAAAATAGCAACCCTTGTTTCGTAGTCGGGAGGCTGAACGTCAACAACCAGCCCCCACCCGAAACGAGAAACTAAACGCTCCTCCAGTTTAGGTATTTCTTTCGGTGGGCGGTCAGAGGAAATAACAATTTGTTTGTGGTAGTCGTACAAAACATTAAAAGTATGAAAAAACTCTTCTTGAGAAGCATCTTTCCCGGCCAAAAACTGTATATCGTCGATGAGAAGAATATCACTGTTTCTATATTTTTGGCGGAATTTTTCTGTGCAACGGTGCTGGATTGCTTGGATAAGTTCGTTTGTAAATTGTTCCGAGGAGGTGTACTTCACTTTTGCAGCAGGGTTTTTTGCCAAAATCTGATGAGCAATCGCCTGCATTAAATGTGTTTTTCCAAGTCCCACGCCGCCATACAGGAACAAAGGGTTATATGCCTTTCCGGGCGCACTCCCAACCGCTAGCGATGCGGCATGGGCCATTCGGTTCGATGTGCCAATAATGAAATTATCGTGGGTAAAACGAGGGTTTAGTCGAAAGGAATCTATAGGCTCCTCCCGAAAACTTTTTTTCATGGTTTTAAAAACCTTGTTTGTTTTTTTTTGCAAAAGAGCGGTGTTAACTTCGAAAACAACTGTATAATTTTTTTCGGTTATCTCTTGAAGGACTTGTTTTATTTGGGGTAAGTAATTCGACTCTACCCAATCCTTAAAAAATCCGTCCGGGGCCTCTAGCGTTAAAGACGACGAAGAAAGTTTTTTAAAATTTAGGGGAGCAATCCAAGTGTCAAAGGATATTTCACCCAGGGCTTTTTTAAGTTTTTCTCTACAGCTTTGCCAAGTTTTTTCCATATTTCATAAGGGAATTCACAATTTTCACAACTTATTCACAGCCCTGTTTGGCGGGGTTAATTAATTATACAACAATAATTTTTCTTTGCAATGTTTTTATAGTTGACACAAAAACAAAATATGTTACAATTCTTTCCTATGATCCCCGCTAAGTTTTTTAGTTTTAACTGGGGGAGCGTAATTTTCTAATGGAGGTTTAACCGGGTGAAAAAGAATCTAAAAACACCAACAAAGAAAAAAGGCAAGCGGAAACATGGTTTTCGAGCCAGAAAAGCTACGGTTGGCGGTAAAAAGGTGGTAAACCGGCGGCGTAAAAAAGGCAGGGCAAAACTGACCGTATGAGATGGCTTGCGCTTTTTCTGATTGCTTTTTACCAAAAAATTTCGACGTTATTTTTACCGGCTAGGTGTAAGTATCTCCCTACTTGCTCTCAATATGCTAAGGAAGCCTTTTCTCAATACTCTTTTTTAAAGGCAGGTAGACTCACTTTTTACAGAATCCTTCGGTGCAACCCTTGGGCCCGCGGCGGGTATGACCCTTTAATCTAATGGAAAAAAGATTTTTTTACGCATTTATCCTAACGATCCTTTTGTTCATAGGGTATTCTCACCTTGTAGGCCGGTTTACTCCTCAGCCAGCTTCGGAAAAACAGCAAAATGACTTTCAGGGTCAACCTCGACCGCAAGCTCTAAGCCAACAAGCTTCAGCGGTGGGAATTGAAGAAATCTCCGAAGCCAAAAAAGAAGACCTTCCGCAGGTAGAAATGGACAATTACGTCATAACCTACTCCCCCACAGGCGGATATATTTTCTCTGTTCGTTCTAATGCCTTTGAGCAGGACCTTGGATTTGAGAATATTGGCGTGGTCCCCTCGCATAAGGGTATTGAGTTTGCAGCCGAAGTCCAAAACAACAAACTGATGTTTGTTTCGGCCGATGGGGTCAAAAAAACATACACTTTTGAGGGGAATCAATTAAAAATAGAATTTTCGTCAAATGAAAAGCAGGTGGTACTTTTCTCTAACGCGCTGTCTACCAACATGTTAGACCAAAGATATCAAGAGTTTTTCTATTCGACCGAAGAAGGTGTCCAGCGAAAGGCCTTTAAAAAAATCGTTCCCAAAAAATCTCTCGTAAGCAGAGCAACAGGGTCGCTACAAGGGCAGGAAGCGCCTTTGGTGTCGAATGAAATCTCCTTTGAAAACGTAAAGTTTGCTGGGAGTCGTGGGCGGTATTTTTGTGCTGCGCTGATCGAAGGCGATTATGATATAAGGTGGGTAAAAGGCGAGAAAGGCAAAACAATTGCACTATATGCGAACAATCCGGGAGCAGAAATAACCCTTTACTTAGGGCCTCAAAAAAAGGAACTTTTAAAACCACTTGGGCTGCAAGGAGTTATACACTATGGATTTTTCCACGGCATCGGTGTTGTTATGGTTAAAATTCTCCACCTCCTCCACCTCGCTGTGCGGAACTGGGGGCTGTGTGTTATTCTTTTCAGTAGCGGGCTTTATCTTCTCCTCTACCCCTTGACGAGTAAAAGCACCAAAGGGATGATGGAAATGCGCGAATTTCAGGAGGCGCACAACGAAGAGATAAAAAAACTTAAGAATAAGTACAAGGATAATCCGCAAAAGCTCCACCAAGAAACCCTTACTTTTTATAAAAAACACAATTTTAATCCAATGAAAGGCTGTTCTAGCAGCTGTTTACCGATGTTTTTTCAAATCCCAATAATATGGGCTTTTTGGAATGTTGTTCCCAGAGCGCTTGAATTCAAAGGAGCCAAGTTTTTATGGATCAAAGACTTGTCGTTACCGGACAGGCTGTTCCATCTTCCTTTTTCTTTGCCGTTTAATCTAGGGCCGTGGATAAACATTTTACCAATTCTGACCGCTATTTTGATGTATATGCAGATGAAGTTTACCAGCCCGGCGGTGGACTCTGAGCAAGCACAGCAGCAGAAAATCATGGCGACTATCTTTCCGGTAATGATGATCTTGTTTCTGTATAATCTACCGGCTGCACTTTTGCTATATTGGTTCACAAATAGTCTTTTTACTTTTCATACTCAGTGGAAAGCAGCGAAAAAAAGAACCACCTAAGAAGAGCGTTTTCACGTGAAAACGCACCCAGCGTGCAAAAAAAGTCCCGCAAACAATACGCAAATCGCAAACACCACCAAACCAAAAAAGGAAAATTTTTGCACAATCTACACAGCAACAAACAGTGGTGTGGTTGTATTCTACAACAGCACCCTCAGAGGTTCTAGCAGTCTTAAAGAAGTTGGCAGCGAGAGAGGGCTAAACTTGTCCGGTATAAAACTTAGTCTTGACAAACGCCCTAGTTTGGTATTACAATAAGAGCAGGTTTTCACGTGAAAACCTGGCAAGAGCAAGAAGCGTTTTCACGTGAAAACGCAGCGAATAAGTATTGGTACTGTTGCAAAATGCAACAATCCCACAATTTAACAAAAGAGGGGATATGGGACAAATTTTTGGAGTATGTAACCAAAAAGGCGGAACAGGAAAAACCACTACCGCAACTAATGTCAGCTCCTATCTTGGGCTCGCTGGCAAAAAAACCTTGTTGGTCGATATGGATCCGCAGGGGAACGCAACGTCTGGGTCAGGATTTGATAGTGAAGGAAAAAACTCCATATATGAAGTAATTATGGGGAACGCCTCCTTGGAAGAAAGTATTTATCCGACGCAATGGCCTAACCACTATATTATTCCCGCACACATTTCCTTAACTGGCGGAGAAATAGAGTTGGTAAATCTGGAAAACCGAGAACTCCAACTAAAGGAAGAACTGTCCAAAATTAAAGACGACTTCTCTTACATCGTGATTGATGCGCCGCCATCACTAGGGTTGCTTACCGTGAATGTTCTTGTTGCGGCAGATAAGCTAATCATACCAATACAATGCGAATATTATGCGTTGGAGGGGGTTTCTAAGTTGTTGCACACCATGGACTTAGTAAAGGAGAGATTAAATCCGGCGCTAGGTATCGAAGGAGTTTTGCTTACCATGGGCGATTTCAGAACCAGGTTGACCCTGCAGGTGATAGAGGAGGTGCGCAATTTTTTTAAAGAAAGAACGTTTAATACGATTATTCCACGCAATATAAAACTTGCTGAAGCGCCCAGTTTTGGGCAACCGATACATTTTTACGACCCTGGGTGTGTTGGGGCGAAGGCATATCTCAATCTAGCTGAAGAAATTTTAAAAGAAAAAATTGAAATAGACAAAAAATCCGAACAATCGAAAGAAAGCGTTGCTTTCGATGAGAAAAGAATTAGTGCATAACACACTGTGTCCGAAGGAGTTATGTCTATCCTAGAGGAGGGAACCAAGAATGCAAAAAAGAGCACTGGGAAAGGGTTTAGCGGCCTTAATACCAAAAAAACCAAAAGAAGAGATCGCAGCTAGAGAGTTTGTTCACTTATCGCTAAACAAGATAAGGATCGGAAAGTACCAGCCCCGCCAAGAGATGAACCCGGTGGAGTTAAGCGAATTAACACGTTCCATAAGGGAGAAAGGAATTATCCAGCCCGTGCTGGTTCGTAAAACAGGGGAAGATGAATATGAACTTGTTGCCGGAGGGCGACGATATCAGGCAGCGAAGCTACTTGAACTTAAAGATATTCCGGCGATCGTTAAGGAGCTTGACGATAAGGACACTTTTATTTTGGCAATTGTTGAAAATTTACAAAGAACAGATCTAAACGCGATTGATGAGGCACAGGCTCTTAAGCGGTTAATGGACGAATTTGCTTTTTCTTTGGAAGATGTTGCGAAGGTTGTAGGAAAAGACAAAACCACAATTGCAAATACGCTCAGGTTGTTAAAGCTTCCTTTGGAAATAAGAAAAGCACTGCGCAAAGGAATAATCAATCGTAGTCAGGCAAGAACGATTTTGTCAGTCTCAGGAGAAACTAAACAAATTTCTTTATTTCATGATATACTCAAGGGTGGTCTTTCGGTACGAGAGATAGAAAAACGCACTAAGCCAAAAAAGAAAAAAGACGATCCTTTTGTTCGCGAGCTTGAAGAAAAGCTTCAGCAAGCCCTAGGAACAAAAGTAACAATTACAAACAAAAGAACAAACAAGGGGAAAATGATCATCGAATACTATAGTTTAAACGACTTAGAGAGAATTACCAGGAGGATAACATGAAAGACGAAGCAACCCTAGTTATTATTAAGCCTGATGGATTGAAAAAATCTCTTACTGGGAATATTTTGACTAGGCTTTCGGAAACCAAACTAAGAATAGTTGGCGCTAAAGTGGTGAAAGTAGCCGAAGAGCTGGCACGTAAACACTATCATCATTTACAAGAAAAGCCTTTTTTTTCGGAACTTTTAAAATACATAACCGGAGAACCATACGGAGAAAACAGAGTGTTGGCTTTGGTTTACGCCGGAGAAAACGCAATTGAAAAAGTGCGTCAAATTGCGGGCACAACAAACCCTGAAGAAGCAGACCCGGTTAGCGTTCGGGGAGCGTACGGAAGAATTTTAACGAACGGATTATATGAGAACGTAATTCATGCCTCAAGCAGCAGCGAAGAAGCCGAACGAGAAATCGAACTTTGGTTTAGGCCCGATGAAATAGTGTAATTCAAAAGGAGCAACACAGATGAAATCAATGACAGCATATGCTTGTGTGCATAAAACAGAAAAGGAGCAAAGCGTTCAGATTGCTTTGCGTTCCACTAATTTCAAATACCTAAATGTTTCTTTGCACAATTTTCCTCCGGAAAATATGGAGTTGGAGGAAAAGATAAAAAAAGAAATAAATCGAAAAATTAAACGGGGAAAAATCGAAGTTTATGTTTTTTCAAAATACCCACCGGAAGGAAAGATTAGAATTAACGAAAAAGCTCTTTCGCAATATGTTTCTCAAGCAAAAAAACTAGCACGAAAACACAAACTAAAGCCAGACATCAGAATAAAAGACTTTTTAGCGTTACCACAAGTGGTTTGGGTCCAAGAAAAAAAGCATGACGGAGGAAGTCTAATTTTTCTTGCCGCAAAAGAAGCAATAAAGCAGCTCTTGGAGTTTAAGAAAAAAGAAGGCGAAGCGATTAAGCGAGAGATGAACAAAAACCTGCGAAAACTAAAGGCAAATACCGAAAAGATGAGAAAACACAAACCAAAAGCGGCATGTGATGGAAACACCAAAGAAGATATTGATGAAGAAATTTCTCTTATCTCTTTTTATCTTGATAAGATGCAACAAAGCATTAGTTCAGAAAAAACCGTTTCAAGCGGGAAGTCCATCGACTTCTTAACGCAAGAACTCTTGCGGGAGCTTAACGCAGCATCTAGCAAAACAAAAAAGAAGAGCCTGGCAGCAACAATTGTAGAATCGAAAAGCTATTTGGGAAGAATAAGAGAACAAGCGCAAAATATTGAATAACCCGCCAAAAATGGGAAAAAAGAAAACAAGAATTTTTGTTATTTCTGGACCAGGAGGAGTTGGTAAAACCACTCTTGTGGCGCGTTTGTTTCGAAGAAAAGCTATAAAAGAAAACTTTATCAAGGGAACTTCAGCTACAACGCGGCAAAAAAGACCGAAAGAAAAAGAGGCCAAAGACTACTTTTTTATAAGCAGGGAAAAATTCCTAGAGCAAAAAAAACAAGGTAAGTTTTTAGAGAGCGAAAAAGTTCTTGATAACTATTACGGAACCCCCCTGGCACTTTATTCGAAAGCCAATAAAGAAAAAAAAGATTTAATCTTATGCATCGATGTTAAAGGGGGAGTGAACTTAAAGAAAAATTTTAAACAAGCAAAAGTGGTAACAATTTTTATTTCTGCACCAACAAAAAAGGACCTATATGTTCGGATGAGCAAACGAGCCGATGAAAAAAAGGCTATGAAAAAAAGAATAGAGCTAGCAAAAAAAGAGTTGCAATTTTGCAGAAAATATGATTATTTAGTAATAAACAAAAATCTTGACGTAACCCTTAAAGAATTGGAAGATATACTTGCGAAAGAGAGCAGCTTCTAATAGTACAAAAATAAACCAGGAGAAAAAATGAAGCGAATGCATATACCAGTGGAAGAGCTTTTGCCAGCTGGCAACGGATCGATTTACAAGCTTACGATATTAGTTGCTAAACGAGCCCAGACTTTAGCGGATGGAGAAAGGCCCCTAATTGATAAGCCGGGGGAGAAGGCCTTAAATAATTCTTTGCGTGAAGTTGCCGCAGGCAGGATTAGAGTAAAAAGAAAAAAATAAACTCTTTGTATTTAATGCCGACTTCGGCGTGGTAGCCAAGTGGTAAGGCAGCGGTCTGCAAAATCGCTATGCGCCGGTTCGAGTCCGGCCCACGCCTTAAATTTTGCCTTTGAGCAATTAAGTGTTCATTCAAAAAACAAATTGGAAAACGAGGGCGGGTGGCGGAATTGGCAGACGCCTGGGACTTAAAATCCCATGTCCTTTACCGGACGTGAGGGTTCAATTCCCTCCCCGCCCATTTTAAATCAATAAGGGCGCATAGCTCAGTTGGTTAGAGCGCTTGCTTGACATGCAAGAGGTCAGAGGTTCAACTCCTCTTGTGCCCACCAGTTGTTGTAAGCAAGGAAGAGGAAAACGAAAGTTGCCTAAAAAGGTTGACAAGAAGCGCAAATACTATAAAATCTATTTCAGTAAAAGATAACACAATATGGGGCCGTCGATTAGCCTGGTTTAAGTCCCTTGACTGTCGATCAAGTGATCGCGAGTTCGAATCTCGTCGGCCCCGCCAAAAATAAAAAATCCGCCCTTTCGGGCGGTTTTTTGTTTTTAGGGGGTTGCGCGAGGAGAACTCGTTTTTGCCGACAGGCAAAAGAGTTTGCAAGCCCTAATTATTTAGAGCATTTTCCACTAAGGCTTCCCCGAGTATTGCCGCAGGCAAACGATTGTAGTGCCTCGAAACCGCTTACAAAAAACCCAACAAAATCAGGCATTTTCTTCGAAATCACCCTCGTTTTTGTATATTTAATATGTTACACTTTAATGATATATATATCGATAGGAGAAGGTTTGTTTAATGTTTAGAGAAGGAACAATTTCATTTAAGTTAATCGCAGCAATTGTAGCAGTGGCTATCCTGGGGGCTGCTATTCTATCAGGGTTGTTGCGTTCTAAGTTTTTTGAACCAGCAGTTTGTGATTTGCCTCAACCGATACAATTGCTTTTAAGCTCTAAACCTCATTCTTACCCAGTTTTGAAAGGAATGAAAGTTTATCCTGATAACCCTTTAAAATTTGATTTTATCGTAGATACTGGCGATGCTGATATTGATGAAAATAATTTAAAAGTCGAAACATCTAAGCTTGTGAGGTATTTTTTAGCTTCTTTAGCAATTCCAGAGGAAGATTTATGGGTTAACCTTTCGCCTTACGAAAAAGATAGAGTTATTCCTGAAAAGCTTGGCATGACTGAAATGGGAGTAGAACTACTAGCACAAGACTACATTCTTAAGCAATTAATGTCTTCCTTAACTTATCCTGAAAGTGAATTAGGTAAAAAGTTCTGGGATAGAGTTTATGCCAAAGTAAATGAATTATACGGTGCAGTTGATATGCCCATCAATACGTTTAGCAAAGTATGGATTATGCCTGAGAAAGTTTTAATCCATGTGAATGGTGATACTGCTTTTGTTGTAGAGGGACATTTAAAAGTCATGTTGGAAAGTGATTATTTAGCTTTTAAAAAGAATTTGTATAACCTTGAGGCAAAAACTGTTAAGTCGGATATTCAGAATAGTAAGGAAATAAATGATGTTTCTTCCTCAATTATGAAAGAAATAATTTTGCCCGAAATTGAGAGGGAGGTTAATCAAGGTGAGCACTTTGCAAAACTACGACAGGCTTTTTATTCTATGGTTTTGGCAACATGGTTTAAACGTAATTTAAAGGAAGGTTTGTTGGGTAAGTCTTATGCTGATAAAGGTGAAGTTAGTGGTGTGGACGTTGAAGATAAAGAGCTAAAGAATGAAATTTACCAGCAATATGTTAAAGCGTATAGGGCTGGTGTTTATAATTACATAAAGAAAGAATATGACTTGTATCAGCATAAGGCGATTAGTAGAAAATACTTTTCTGGTGGATATACCCACCATAATCCAGATGCTATTCAAGAGCAAAATGTGTCGTCAGCCGTTTTAGAAAATGATATAAAACATGAAACCCATGGTGAGGCGTTTGTTGCTCAGGTATATATTGACGTAGCCAAGAAGTTAGATCATCTTTATGGTGTTTTAGACCGCATTGCTCTAAGTAAAGAACCAGAATTTATGAGTCTGCCAAAAGAGGCTAAAGAAGATGACATTATGATGGCGGTAATTAAGTATCTTAAAAGACGAGACAATGGCAAAGGACATTTGATAACCGAAGATATTGATAGCGATGGAAATATTATTTATATCCTTTCCGACAGACTTAAAGTCACTACTTTAGGAGAAGAAGTTGTTCAAGAAGTAATGAAGGGAGCAGACGGCCAGGGCGTTAAAGTAATACATTTATTATTGCCTGGAACTGATGGCGGGCAAGGCGTGATAGTTGGTTTTCAGGGTGAGATCAAACAGCAAAAAGAACGTGAAAAAGAAGAACTTCGCTGGCATAAAGGAGGAGAGTTTGAGGGCCAAAATTATGGTCAAGGAATGAGTGCTTTTGAATCGTCCATTAAGGTGGCTGAAGATAGAGGGGGTGAACATGCTGGGAGCATTGCTGAGATTAGAAGGATGGAATTTCGATCGACCCAAGAAGATGCTGGAATTGCAGCAAGTTTTGAGCGTGATGTTTCCCAGAGAGTGCCAGGATTTAGGGCATGGCTATGGGAGGTTGGGCGAGCTGTAATTCGTGAAAAAGAGAAGATTCTTTCAGATGATCATAGGAAGATTCTTTCAAATGTTCGGAAGAGGCTATATTATTTAATAGAACATCAAAACCTCGAGCAATTAGATAGAAGTATTTTTGGCGATATAGAAGTCTTAGCTCATTTTGATCTCGATAAAGCTCTTTATTTTCTTAAAGAGTTGTTATACCACAGAAATGAAAAGGTTATTCAGGGAGCGTGTAACAAATTAAAATATTTCATCCGAAGACCGGGGTATGAAGAAATAGTTTATGATATTTTTATCGAAGCTCTGCATTCCGACGTCGAAAGTACGTCTAGTTATGTTTTAGATACGGTATTAAAGGATATTTCTTTGGAAAATCCTCAAGCCGTAACACCCAAAATTGTTGAGGCGATAGGAGAGGTGTTTAAGCGTGGGGAAGAGTTTTCTTCTCAAAGTGCTTTTAGAATATTAAGTATCACAGCCACGAATCCAGAATTGCAGGGAGAGGTGAAAGATAAAGCCATTGCGATTGTTAAAAAAGCTGTTTCTGATGAGTACTATAAAGTATATCCTGAGGGAGAAGATATAAACGATTTTCTTGATTCTTGGATGGGGAATAACTCTTTTTCCTTGATGGGATTAAGCTTAGAAGATGTTCCTCGGGCTATTATTGAGTTTCGTAGTTTTGAGATAATAAAGCCCGATAAACAGACAGACTTTTTGACTGAAGAAGGTGGAGAAAGGGTGTTTGTTGCTGATGTTTTATCCGGTAAAGAAGGTTTGGATATATTGGAAAATAAATTTGAGACAATATGGGTTCAGGAAAATGAAGGGATGCTTAGTGAAGGATTGATTCCTATGAGAAGCCATGGCTTTTCTGGGTGTCATGCGGTTTTAATACGGGATAAGTGCACGGACAACTACGCTTTATTCCATTTTAAACGTGAGGCACCTAGGCTATGGGGGAAAAGGCCATTTAGAAAATATATTGAATACTTGGGTGATGGAGAGAAAGAGGCTATATATTTAAGCAATAACATGCGAGGAGCGATGAGGTTTGCACATGAGTCAGAAGAATACTTAGCAAGGAAATTCGGAATCAAAACATTAAAATTCGTAGAAGTTAATTCCGGAAAACATCCATGGAGCTTAGTTTTCAGACCAACAACGAAGCAACTTATAGTGTATTCTGGCAAGGAGGCTTATATTTTCAATGCTTTTGCTGAAAACAAAGGCATAAAACAAGAAGGCTTGCCTTTGACCGATTCAAAAACCTCTACTGGTGGAATTGATTTTGATTCTGCTATGTGGGATTTGCAAACTCAAGGAGAGGCAACAAGGTTTAATGATTTAGTTAAGAATAAAGATTATGAGATGTCTCCTCTTATTAGGGCTAGTCCAATTGTCTATCGAGTTTTTCCTGCCAATGCCTCGTATTTTACTGATAACGTTGATAATTAAGTAAGTCATTAAGCGACAACGTCTTGACTTACCACCACCCGAGTAGTATTATTTTACTTATAGAAGCCACGTACAAATTAAAAAAACGATGACTTTTCTTCCATTTTTAAATTTTTTCAGCTTTTTAGTGTATCTCTTTCTAGGAGTATACGTTTTTGTAAAAAACCCCAAGCAAAAGATTAATCGGGTTTGCGCCGTGCTATCCTTTTGTTTTGTTGCCTGGAGCTTTGGGAAAATTTTTATTCAAAGTTCAGCTGTTTCATATGAAATGGTTCACTTTTTTGAAAGAATTGCTTGTGTGGGGTCGTTTGGTTTTAGTGCTTTCTTTTTGTATTTTGCGCTACTGTTTGCTAAAAAGCAAAGAATAGCCGAAAACAAAGGCTTGTTGATAACCCTTTTCATTATACCCGCACTGTTAATTTTTCAGCAATGGAGCAAGCAGGCCATAATCGACTACTTACCAACTGCTTATGGGTGGGGACTAGTCTGGAAACCGCTGTTTTGGACCGGGTTATTTTTTACGTATTATGGAATCTGTATTGTGGTGGGGGTGTACTTTATTTTTGAGGTTTCTCGTAACACGACAAATCCTGCAAGAAGAAAACAGGCAAGAATAATTTTTATTTCCTCAGTAATCGGGGTTCCGTTAGGAACATCGGTAAACATTGTTTTACCAAAACTAGGATTCCTAGGCGTTCCGGATTTGGCGCATATCGTTGCTTTAATTTGGGCAATGGGAATAGCTTATGCGATTACAAAATATAAATTTTTGGTGGTGACCCCAGCCTCAGTTGCTAACAACATCATTTCCGCGATGAACGAAGCTTTAATTCTGCTAGATGATAAAGCAAAAATCACAACGATAAATCCCGCCGCCGAGAACCTGTTGGGGTTTAAAGAGGAGGAGCTTAAAGGTAACACTATTGGATTGCTTTTTCCCGAGCAAGATAACGAAGAGAATTTTTTAGAAAAAATAATGAAGGGAGAGCAAATCAAAAACAGCGATTTTCCGATTAAGACAAAAGAGGGAAAGCTTATTTGCGTAGATTTCCTAACGTCAATTTTACGCGAAGAAAAAAATGATACTGCCGGAACAATTTGCATTGTTCGTGACATTGCCCAGCGCAAAAAAGCAGAAGAAGCGATACAGAAAGCAAAACAACAATTAGAAAAACGCGTAGAAGAAAGAACCTATGAACTAAGTTTTGCTAATAAGCAATTAATGCGGCAAATTGTTGAAAGAGAAGAGGTTGAGAAAGAGCTTAGAGCCTCGCAAGAGCGGCTAAAAATTTTGTTTGAATACGCGCCCGACGCGTATTATATAAGTGATCTAAGGGGGGTTTTTATCGATGGTAATAGGGCCGTTGAGCAGTTAACCGGATACGATAAGGGAGAGTTGGTTGGTAAAGATTTGATAGCAAAGTTTACCCTCGAAGAAGAGAGTGAAAAAGCAGAAAAACTTTTGTCTCAAAACGCGGCAGGAAACGCTGGAGGGCCGGAAGAAATTATCGTAAAAAGAAAAGACGGTAGCCGTGTAACGGTAGAGATAAGAACATTCCCGGTTAAGATGAAAGGAGATACGGCTGTTTTAGGAATAGGCCGTGATGTTACCGAACGTAAAAAAGAAGAAGAAACGCGACAGAAAACGGAAAGAATAGAATCTTTAGGAGTTCTTGCCGGAGGGATTGCGCATGACTTTAATAATATTCTTACAGTTGTTTTAACAAATTTAGACCTTGCAAAAATGTATGGAGAGGGGCAAGAAAAAATCTTAGAAAGACTCATTGAAGCAGAAGCGGCCTCGGTGCAAGCTAAAAACCTAACGCAACAGTTGCTTACCTTTTCTAAAGGAGGCGTGCCGATTAAAAAAACAGCGGCGATTAAAGAGATGCTTAAGGATGTAGGCGAATTTACTTTAAGAGGCAGTAATGTTAGGGGAGATTTTGATATCGATGAAAATCTTTCTTCGGTTGAGATTGACCTTGGGCAAATGAGTCAAGTTGTTCAAAATCTTGTGCTTAACGGCCAACAAGCCATGCCTGATGGAGGAACTATAAAAATTAGCGCTAAAAATATTACTTTAAGTAAAAACAATAGTCAGCTGCTTGAGGCGGGTAAATACATCGAGATAACAATTAGTGACCACGGAATGGGCGTTCCCGAAGAACACATGAAAAGAATTTTTGACCCTTACTTTACTACTAAACAAAAAGGAAGTGGATTGGGCTTGGCAGTTGTTTTTTCTGTTATAGAAAAACACGGTGGGCACATTAACGTAAAGGCGAAACAAGGGCAGGGGACAACGTTTTCTATTTATCTTCCGGTGTCTTTACAACAAGAAACTAAAAAAAACGAGAAAAGTAAAGTTACCAAGGGGGAAGGAAGCCTTTTGGTTATGGACGATGAAGCATCTTTAGTTAAGGCGCTAAAGATTGTTTTTCATAATCTGGGGTATAAGGCGAGTTTTGCCGCTAATGGCGAAGACACCATAAAGCTTTATAAAGAAGCGATTGATACCGGAACGCCTTTCGATGTGGTAATTCTTGATTTAACAATTCCGGGAGGAAGGGGAGGCAAAGAAATAATTGGAGAGCTGTTAAAAATAGATCCAAAAGTTAGAGCAATTGCTTCAAGCGGATACTCTACGGATCCGGTTATGGTTGATTTTCAGGAATACGGATTTAAGGGAGCAGCCGCGAAACCTTATGAGCTTTCTGTATTAAGTCAAACAATAAAAGGAATTATGAAGCAAAAGGAGGAGGAATGATCACCTATCAGGATTTTTCTAAATTGGAGTTAAGGGTTGGCAAAGTGCTGGAGGTGAGTGATCATCCCGACGCAGATAGATTATATGTTTTGAAAGTTGACATCGGAGAAAAGCAGGTTCAACTGGTGGCAGGAATAAAACAATTTTATGCCCCAGAAGACCTAGAAAATAAATTAGTTGTTGTTTTGGGAAATTTAGAACCAAAAACAGTAAGAGGAGTAGAGTCCTGCGGCATGCTTCTGGCGGCCAAGGGGGGAGAAAAACTAACTGTACTCACGACGGACACAAAAGTTGAACCCGGAAGCACTGTAGGATGAAAACTAAATATATAGAAATTGACACAAAAGGTAACGCCGAAATAATTGATATCACCCCGCACTTAGAAGACATGGTTGAAAAGGCAGAGATTTTAGAAGGCATTCTGTTTCTTTCGATTATTGGGTCTACCGCGGCGCTTACGACAATGGAATTTGAGCCCGGCTTAGTTGAAGATATGACCAAAACCTTTGAAAACCTTTTTCCTTATAAAAAAGATTATGCACATAACGCGACATGGTCGGATGATAACGGGCATTCTCACTTAAGGAGCTCTTTTTTAAAAACAAGCTTTTTTGTTTCGGTCACTTGCGGTAAGCTCGATCTTGGCAGGTGGCAGCAGGTTGTTTTAATTGATTTTGATACAAGGTCTCGGCAAAGAAAAGTGGTTGTTAAGATAGTCCAATAAGATAACAAAAGGGTTACAACTTGCCAACCTGACTCTTTAATCTCCCGACCTCTGGTTGTTAAATCTGACATTTATCAAATTTGTTTTTATTGGGTATGACACTCAAACTCATCGCGTGATGACAACTTTGTTGTCAAACGCGACTTCGGCTGCCGCAGTCCCGTTTTTGCGGGACGTAGGCCACGTTGCCCGAAGGGCTCACGTGGCAGTGCGTTGTTATACGGTAATTGTATCTGATTTCATCTTACCAATTCTGTCAGGATTTTCAACATCAAATTGCCAATTTATGGGATTATTGGTTATATATTCACGTATTTTGTTTAATGATGTTTTGTTGCGGATAATATGGTCATAAAACGATCTTTGCCAAACAGGATTCCCTGGTGTATTACGTAAGGTGTTGATGCGTTTTGTTACCGAGGATTTAAAACCGGCGACAAATAATGATAATGATTGTTTTTGATTAATTTTATCCGTAGGGGCCGATGGCTGTCGGCCCTTTATGATATTATTTTGAATTATAACAATTCCATGTATATGATTTGGCATAATTACATGATCGTTCAATTTTATTTCGTTTCGAATAATTTCAGAATTTTTTAATTCGTCATTAACAATTAAACCAAATTCATTTAATTTTACATCTATAGAGGGCCGACAGCCGTCGGCCCCTACGGATATCCCATTATTTTTTATTTCACCAAATATATTTTCCTTAATCACTTGCACAAAACTGCAGGTTTTAGTCAGCTGTAGTGATTTGTTAGATGTCTTGTTTTCTTTTTGCTTGGTCACGCAATAAAGCCGCTTTTTCAAAATCATTATTTTCAAGAGCTTGCTTTAATTCAGGATTCATATCTGCCTTTAAATGTGAGCCATCTTTTTTTAATGAAAATAATCCTATCCAAATAAATAAGGAAAATATTAAAGTAGTAGCAACCATTAATGTGCACATACTCCAAGGACTTGGCCAAGCAGAAGATAAAGACAGATGAGTGGATGGTGCACACATAAAGCTTAAAAAAGATCCCATTTTGCCGGTAGGTAGTTGTTTCTCGAAGAAATAGAAATAACAACAAAGAGTGTTTGCCAAAAAGCCAAAGGTTCCAAACAAAATGAAGATTATACCCCAAAAAGTGAATTTATATTTTGTTTTCATTATCTGTTATAACATTCAAACTCAGCTGCCGAAACCGCAGGTTTTGGTCAGCTGAAGTGCCTTGTTATGATTTTATTTTTTTAACTTCTCAATTTCTGCTTCAATTTCTTTTGCAACGTTGCTATCAGTATTTATTTCTGCTGCTTTCTTAAGAAATTCTAGAGCCTTTTCAGAGTTTCCTTTATCCTTGTAGCATAGCCCTAAGCCTTGATAGTTATAGGGATCGTTAGGAGATAGTTTTATAGCTTTTTTATAGTTTGTGATTGCTGTGTCAAAGTCCCCCTTATTTCCATATGAGGTTGCTAATGTTGCGTATGCGTCAGGATGATTTGGGTTTATTTCTATTAGTTTTTCCATATATTTTATTGTTTGATTGTCGGATTGTGCAGCCAAGCCTAAACCTAAAAGAGCATCTTCATGGTTTGGCGAAACTTGTAGAAGTCTCTCAAAGTAATGTTTTGCTTTTGCAGGGTTTCCTTTCTCGCTAAAATATAAAGTTCCTAAAAGCATCAAGGAGTCCTCATCGTCAGGATCCGTTTTTAAGGCTATTTCAAAGTTTGATATAGCTTCATCGGTTTTGCCTTTTGCTGCTAAGCAATGGCCTGCAATAATGTTTGCAAGATATTTGTTTTTAAAATTATCAGAAACCTTGCTCGCATAATAAAGAGATTTATCATAGTCTTGGTGCAGCTGAAAGGATAAAAAGGCCATGCTAAAAAGAGCTTGATCGTTTTGTGGATTTAATGATAAGACTTTTTGAAATTGTTCAATTGCTTTATCAAAAGCCTGTTGCGTTAAAAAAGATTGTGCTTTGCTTAAAGATAATTGTTCTTCTGTTTTTGTTTCAGCGAAAGAAAATAATGCCACAGCAAAAAGCAAAAGAAAGGCGACGGCTGTTAAATTTGTTTTTTTCACTTGTTCTCCTTGTCCTTGTTTTTGTATATCATAACATCAGAACTCACCTGCCGAAAAGCGCAGCTTTTTGGTCAGGTGCAGTGATTTGTTATGTGTTTTTAATATTCAATTAGATTTACCTTATTCTGCACGGCTCCCTTGTATAGGATGCGGTACAATTGCGAGATCCTTTACAGGAATGGTTTCCCCATTTGGATCTATGAATTTATTTCCAGAACGCTTGAATAGTTGAAACGCTTTTGCTGTGTGGAATAACTCGTTATTATAAGTTGAATTATAGGTTGCACAAACAATAACAAGAAAATGCCCAGCATAGCCACTTGGATTTTTTTTAATTTCGTCAAAAATTCTTGGATTCCCATTCAAGACAAATTTAACAATGCGCTTTTTTTCTGGAAAAAGAGTTTGTCCGAAACCCATATTATGCTTAGCTAGTTGTTGTTGATACTTGTAAAGGGCATCAAATTCCTGAGTAACGTTTACGCTAGAAGTCAATGGAATCATTTTTGCCATAAAAGAAGCTTTGTTTGCAGGTGTTTTCCCGACATTTTCTAAACGATATTTTATAGTCACATGCCAGCGTGTTCCAGCATCCCATTCTTTGTTGTCATAAGAAAGGGGGGTCATTATTTCAAAGTCCACATCAACCCAAGGGCGTTGTTTAATCTGCTCAGCTTGTTCGGCTTTTTGATTTTTTCTCGCCTCTTGTTTTTGGGCAATTTTATTTCCCCAAAAGATCCAAATAAAGATCGCAGCGATCAATACAAAGGAGAAAATTTTGTAAGATAGTGGCCCTGTTAAAGAAGATTTAAATAGTTCGTTAATCATTTTATTTTTTTCACATAACATTCAAACTCAGCTGTCCTTCGAAGCCCCGAAGGGGCGTAGTAGGGTCAGCTGCAGTGCCTTGTTATGTTTTTTGTTCACGGATGAACGTCAACAACCCGTATTTTTGTTCCTATTTCTGTTGTTGAATCCGGCTGTACTTCTAATTCAAAATCGCAACTAATAGGTTTTAAAATTCTCACCAGGATTCTTCCTTTTTCTATTCCACGGTTAACTAATTTTTGAAATTCGATTCTTTCTAAATCAATACCTTTAAGAAATTCAATAAATTCTTTTGGTTCCATTGAATGACGAGGATGCGATGCTATCATTTTAAGATCAGCATAAGCCTCAATTTCTTTTAAATTATTATCCTGAGCGGCTTTAATTAGATCAATTATGAATTTTTCAGGATTAATCTGTTCGGAAAATGCCGATGAAGAAATTGAAAATAAGAGAAACAATGTAGTGATTAGAATTTTATTTTTCATAATTTTTTACATAACATCCGAGATCAGTGGCGATGCGAAGCAGCGTCCGCTGGATTGCGTTGTTATGCGGTAATTGTATCTGATTCCATCTTACCAACTCTGTCAGGATTTTCAACATCAAATTGCCAATTTATGGGATTATTGGTTATATATTCACGTATTTTGTTTAATGATGTTTTGTTGCGAATAATATGGTCATGATAATCACGTTGCCAGAGACGTTTGGCAAATGGTGACCAATTATTATTTTTGATACCATCAATATATTTTTTTGTGGTTAATGTTTTTAAACGTTGGATTATATTAGACAATGATAATATTGTAGGGGCGGACCCCTGTGTCCGCCCGTTATGATTTATTTTATGATCGTCATTTGATATTTTATTTTTATCCGGGTCGACACATAGGTCGACCCCTACGATATTTATAATTCCATGAACATGGTTAGGCGTGATAATATATTGACCCCTTTCGATATTATTATATTGGTTTGGGACATCATCCCAATAATTGATAATTCCATTTGTCTTATAACAATTAAACTTTTTCTTGTGGCGGGTCCGTAAATTGCCTATAATAACCTGAATATATGAGATAAGCATATTGGCAAGTAGACAAGTCCAGGAGAAATACCGATGAACTTAACAAAAAACATAAATGAATATGATTTAGTTTTTCTTGATGTGGAAACAACCGGGTTAAGCGCCGCTGCCGGAGAAGCCATTTGTGAAATTGGTGCAGTAAAGGTGAGAAACCATGAGGTGGTGGACAAGTTTCAGTGCTTGGTTAATCCAGGGCAGGAAATTCCTTATCATGTTTATAAGATTCACAAAATTTCCAACGAAGATGTCAAAGACGCGCCATTTTTTAAAGACATCGCGGAAAATTTGCTTGAGTTTCTTGAAGGAGGTGTGATTTGTGCCTACAACGCACCTTTTGATGCGGGCTTCATTAATAGTGAATTGGGCAGGATGATGTATGCTCCCTGGAGTGGGCCGGTAATTGATGTCCTAACCATGGCTCGGTGTCTTATTAAATCGCAAAAGTATAATTTAGAAACAGTTGTGAAATTTTTCAATATAGAATGTCCACAAAATTTTCATCGTGCCTTAGAAGATGCCTTGGTTACAGCTAAGGTGTTTGCAAAGCTGCTTGAGATATCAAAAGAAAAATCTTTAGAAGAAATCCTATCTCGCTATGGTAGCAGTAAGAAATCTTAGAAATAAAGATTCTTTACAAAGAGAGAATGTTTCTTTAAAATAAGTGAACAAGGCAATCAAAGATAATTTACAAAATCAGGCACAACCTTAATTTGGGCGATGTCTGAAAACTATATCAGGAGGAAACATGGAGGACATATTAGAACTTTTGGAACAGAACGCAAGAATTTCTTTAGAAGATTTGGCTCGCTTAACTGGAAAACCGAAAAAAGATATCGAGAAAGCAATTAAAGGATATGAAAAAAAGGGAGTAATTGTAAAATATAAAGCCGTAATCGATAAAAATAAAATTGTTGGTGAAAAAGGAGTTTTTGCAATAATTGAAGTTCAAGTTATGCCTCAAAAAGATGTTGGCTTTGATGCCGTAGCGGAAAGGGTTTATAAGTTTCCCGAAGTAAGAAGCTGCTATCTTTTGTCGGGAACATATGATCTTCTTTTAATTGTGGAGGGAAAGGATATCAATACGGTTGCGAATTTTGTTTCGGAAAAGCTAGCTCCTTTAAGCAGCGTTAAAGGAACAACAACACATTTTATGCTTAAGAAATATAAAGAAGACGGTGTGGTTTTAATAAAAAGAGATAAAAACAAAAGGCTCGCAATAACTTATTAATATGATTGCTAAGCACATAGAGAAACTGGCCCCTTCGGGAATTAGGGAGTTTTTTGATTTGGTTTTAGGAATGCCGGATGTTGTTTCTTTAGGCGTTGGAGAGCCGGATTTTATTAGTCCTTGGAGAGTGCGAGAAAAAGCGATAACTGCCTTAGAAGAAGGTCTAACTTCGTATACGTCTAATCAGGGGCTTTTTGTTTTGCGCCAAGATATTGCCAACCATTACAAAAAAAAATACGCGTTACGCTATGATCCCAAAAAAGAAATTGTTATAACCTCTGGAGTTAGCGAAGCATTTGATTTGGCGATTAGAGCAATTTCAGATCCGAAAGATAAGATAATTGTGGTTAGCCCGCACTATGTTGCATATCCGGCGTTGCCGGAGGCTAATGGCAATAAAGTACTTTTTTTAACTACCACGCAGGAAGAAAATTTTAAAATTAATCCCAAAGTTTTAAGTGAGCTTGTTAAAAAACGGCCAAAAGCAATTATTCTAAATTACCCGTGTAATCCTACAGGGGTGAGCTATTGTCGCGGGGAGCTAAAGGAAATTTGGAAAATTTTATCACGCGAAGAAATCGTAGTTATTAGTGATGAAGTTTACGATGAATTAAACTACGAAGGCGAGCATATTCCTTTTTCTTGTTTGGATAAAAAAGCAAAAGAAAGAACGATTCTGCTGAATGGATTTTCAAAAGGCTATGCAATGACCGGATTTCGCTCGGGATATGCTTGCGGAAACAGCAAAATAATATCAGCAATAACAAAAATTCATGCTTATTCAGCGCTATGTGCGCCAATTGTTTCACAAATTGCCTCCTCAGAAGCTTTGAGGGCTCAGAAAGAAGTGGCCCAAATGCGCGTCGAATATAAGCGCAGACGTGATTTTATTGTAAGAGAGCTAAACAATTTGGGGTTAGATACGGTAATGCCTCAAGGTGCTTTTTATTGTTTTCCTTCGCTGAAAAAGTTTAAAATAAAAGCTTTAGATTTTGCTAAAAAATTGCTTTTCGAAGAAAAAGTTGCCGTCGTTCCAGGTACAGCCTTTGGTAAGCAATATGATTATAATATCAGAATTTCTTACGCTAATACGCAGGAAAACTTAAAAGAAGCAATCATCAGAATTGAAAGAGTTTTAAGCAAGCTGCAATGATTGTTACCAAAAAAATTAAAGTTGGAAAGAAAACTGTTTATGCCTTTTGCATAAAACTTTGCGATAAAAGTTTAATTGTTTTGAAGGCAAGCGGGGGCTACATTATGTGTGGTTATCTTAACATGAAGACCGCAACTAAGTTTAAGGAAGTAGCAGTAAAAATTACCGGCATTTCCACTATCGAGCAGGCAGTTAAGGCAAAAGCTTTTGCTGTTTCTCCTGAGGCAAAAAAACTAGGAATTTATAAGGGCCAGGCAATAAAAGAAGTTTTAAAAATCATTGCATAATGCGAGGAAAAAAACTATGAACTCAGTAAAAAAAGAAAAACAAAAAAGGGCACCTTATTATCTAATACTTATGGCTTGTTGTTTATGGTCTTTGTTCGGATGCGGATCCCCCGCGGACAAGGCACTTTCCCTTTATAAAAAAACAGCATCTCTTTATGAGAAAAAACTTAAAAGCCGGCCTAAAGAATCAACAAAGCTTGAAGCTGCAAAATTTTATTATAAGTTTAATGATTACAAAAAAGCTAAAGAAATTTTAGAACTTTGCCAAGACAAAAAAGCAAGAATTCTTCTTGCTAAAACCTATGTGAATTTAAAAGAATACACCCAAGCGATAGAAGTTTTTGAAAAGCTCGGTCCGGTTAAAGATAACGAATACATTTATCTGTATGCTAAAACGGCCGAGGAGAAAAACCTTTTTCCTAAAGCGGTAAAGCTCTACGCTAAACTAAAAGGACCGTTTAAGGAAATTGCCCAAGAGAGGATAGAAGAAATAGGTTTAAAGATAGAGGATAAAGTTCCCAAAGAAATAAAAAAGCTTCTTAAGCAGCAAAAAAAGTTTCTTTCAACAATTAAGGAAGAGGAAGCAGTGACCCTTTTTGTTGACGAATCAACCAAAATAAAAAGCGATAACTCAACGCTATCTGTGGTACACGTCATTCAAAAAGTTCTTAAAGAAAAGGGCAAAGAAATTGGCGAGGTTCAAATCGGCTACGACTCTACTTACGAAAGAGTAGAGCTGGAATATGCCAGAACAATTACTCCCGAGGGAAAAGTTGTATATGCCGGTAAAGAAAACATTCGCGACGTAAGTAAATACTTAAACTTTCCTCTCTATAGCAACGCAAAAGCTTTTATAATCTCAATGCCTTCGGTTGATGTTGGTGCGATCGTTGAGTATAAAGCAAAAATATACTCATCTAAAATGGTGAACGAAGACGACTTCACGTATATTTATCGCCTAAGGGATGCTTATCCAATCGCTCGGCAAAAATTTAAATTGTTTGTTCCTAAAAAGAAAAAAGCTAGTTTTAAATATTTAAATCAACAATATTCTAAAGGATTTAGCCTCACGCCAAAGATTAAAAAAACAAAAGCGGAAATAATATACACTTGGGATATCAAAGAGGTCGATCCGATTATTCCTGAAGATAAAATGCCGCCGATTTCTAAAATAAATCCGGCGATAATTATCTCAAGCTTTGAGTCTTGGGGTGAAATCTTTACTTGGTGGACGGCTCTTTATGAGGACAAGCTCGCTCTAAATGATGAAATAAAAACTTTTGTTAAGGAGTTAACAAAAGATTGCAAAAACGATTTAGAAAAAGCAAGAAAAATTCATGAGTTTTGTGCCAAAAATATTCGCTATGTTGGTGTTGAATATGGTGAAAGCGGGCATGAGCCGCACAAAGCGGTTGATATCTTTCTTAATCGATATGGAGACTGTAAGGATCAAGCCATTCTTCTGGTTGCTATGGCTCAAGAGGCAAACTTGTCAGCCTATCCGGTTTTAATTCCTACTCGAGGGGTGTATCAGATAAGCGAAGATTTCCCTTCAATAAATTTTAATCATGCAATCGCTGCAATACGTTGCGAAGGTAAATTAACCTTTTTAGATCCGACGTCTACAACGTCATCTTATTACGATTTACCTTTTTCAGATCAGCAGCGGTTAACTTTAGTTTTCCTTGAAGACGATTATCAACTAATCGAAACTCCACTAACTATTGCCAATGAAACAATTTATAAGATGACTTTGGACATTGATAAAAATGAAACCGCGACTGTTAAGCGCCAAGTTATAGCCAAGGGAAGTTTTGCAAGTTTTCAGCGGTATTTTCTAAAGTATACTCACCCGCAGATTATAAAAGACACCCTTCAAGACAAGATGAAGGCAATTTCACCTTTAACCAAATTCTTGGATCACCAAATAATCGACCCTTTTGATTTTATGAAAGATCCAACAATCGTATACACCTTCCAAGCGCGGAGGTTTCTAAAGCCAGCTAAAGATTTGCGTGTAATTCCATTTTTGAGTGATGTCGGCATTGATGTTTCTTACGTTGGAAAGGATAGCCGCAGATATCCAGTAGAATTTGTAGGGCTGTTTAAGAAAACATCTTCGGTTGAGATTAATTTACCGAACAATTTGAAAATAAAGTATTTTCCAAAAGATTATGTTTTAACTACCCAGTGGTTTGATTTTAAAACGCAATACACCCAAAACGAAAAAACATTTTCAACAAAACAGGAATTCTCTTTAAAAAATCGTTTTGTTGCAAAGGAAGATTACCCAGAGTTTAAAAAGAATTTGGAAGAAGTATTTTATCGACTCGGAGAAAAAGTAATTTTGCAAAAAACACAATGAACCCAGCTAACCCTAGAGTTTCGGCTGGATGAGGAAAGGCTTAACAAGGTGAAAAAGAGAATTAGGCGTAAAGATTTTGAAATTAAATTTTACGAAAATCTTATTCAAAAAAGACCAAACTTTGTGCATGCCCTAGCCTCTTTAGGTGATGCTTACACCAGAGGGGGTTTTTACAAAGAAGGCCTCGCTGTTGATAAGAGATTAGCAGAACTGAAACCTCAAGATCCTCATGTTCACTATAATTTAGCTTGTAGCCTGTCTTTAACCGGTGATTTGCAAACTGCCCTAGAAGAATTAAAAGAGGCAATTGTTTTAGGCTACGATGATTTTGATTACCTCTTTAAAGACAGTGACTTAGAAAATTTACGCAACTTACCTGAGTGCCGAGAATTCTTTAAAAAACTTTCAAGACGTTGTCCATAACTAATTGTCTTGCAATGAGTTACCAATCAATTCCCCTTGTTTTCCATCATTCTCACAATCCAACGATCAGCGCTTCATTAATTGAAATATTTGTTTTATAAGCCACTGCATGCGAAGGAGTTATCGACAGCGTCTCCTATTTTGTAAGCGGTTTCTTGACAACGCTTACAAAAAATGTTACATTTACTTACTACAGGTCTTAGGTTAGAATGCGACTTTGCGGGTGTAGGGGGAGGCGTTACCAACACAGTTGTGATTCAGTAGGAAAAGTAAAACTTTTAAGCTGGAGGTAACGCCATGGTGCATTTACGCACTCAATCCGTTAAGTTGAATTTCGTAACTCTTTTCTTTTTTGTCGTATCCCTTTTAATTCAAACGCCTTTCGTCACTTTTGCAAACACTCTTGACTTGCCTGGTCCTCAAACAATGGTGCCGTTGTCGGAGAATTACTCCTTTCCGGTACTAAAAGGTTTGCGATTGGATTACGAAAACCCTTTGCATATTGAATTCATTATTGACACCGGAAGCAAGGAGAAGATAAGTGAAAAAGACGCAAAGCGTTTGATTAATTATTTTCTTGCTGGCCTTACCATGGCCGAGAAGGATATTTGGGTTAACTTATCGCCATATGAGCAAAATCGAATTCTTCCAGATGAATTAAGCGCAACTGACCTAGGGCGTGACTTGCTTTCTCAGGATTATATTTTAAAACAGCTATCGGCGTCAATTACTTGCCCTGATAGTCAAGCCGGAAAAAATTATTGGGATAAAATTTATCAAGACTTAACCGACACCCTTGGAACAACAAAAGTTTCGATAAACACATTTAATAAAATTTGGATCACTCCGTATACAGCTGAAGTTTATGAGCACGAAAACGTTGCTTTAATCAACGACGCACAACTAAAAGCGGTATTGGAAGAAGACTTTCTTGCTCGCAAAAATGCTACAGGCATTGATCGGACAGATGAAGTAGACGAGATAACCTCCAATGCTCTGCGCCAGGTAATTTTACCGAAAATTAATAACGAAATAAACCAAGGAAAAAACTTTGCAACTTTGCGTCAAATATACCATTCGATGGTATTGGCTACGTGGTTTAAAAAGAAGTTTCAAGATTCTTTTTATAAGCACTTTATTAATCAGGCAAAAGTTGATGGAATCGCGATTTCTGATAAGGAAATTAAACAAAAGGTTTATAATCTTTATGTTGAGGCGTTTGAGGGAAAACTGTATGATTATATCAAAAAAGAGGTTGACCCAGCAACAAATAGAAGAATCAAACGGCGTTATTTCTCTGGTGGATACACTCAAGAGGATTTGCCAGAAATAAGCGACGCAGTTCCTGTAATAGCGGAGGATCTTGCGGCTGTTTCTTTTGAAGGTAATGCGCAAGTAGCTGATTCTACGATGATTTCGAATCCAGATGACGGGCCACCAAATGATGGACCTAGCGGTAGTGACGGGTCTGAAGGAGAATATATTTTTCCGGGAGCACAAATGATAGCTAATCCAAGCTTAGAAATACCTTTTGAGCAGCGCGTGCAGCGAGTTACTTTAGCCGCTGAGATTGATCGCAAAAGCTTTTCTGATCAGGAGCTTGATCCCGCAGTGTATCCTCCCGGTTGTTTGCTTCAAGAAATGGACTATACTCCAAAGCCGACCGGCATGGGCACGAGTGGTTTTCGTGGGCTGGTAGATGTGATGAAGGACATTGAGCCTTATGCCATAACCAGTGGTTTTTCTGACTGGCTAGTGAGCAAAGCGCAATTAGCGGTTGATAATAATGGAGCGATAGTTCCCGGTCAGAAGATGGTGTTAGCTATGGATTTTCGCAGAAGCTCGCCAGTGTTTGCTAATGCGATAGCCACTGCTTGTCGTGATTTAGGGGTAGAAGTTGATTTTCTAGATGAGGTATCAACGCCAATTATGGCCTACTATTGTCAGAAATATAATTTGCCGGGGATCATGATTACCGGAAGTCACACGGCAGGTAAATTTAACGGATTAAAGCTTTATAGTAAAGATGGTGAGGTGCTTAATGAGGCCGAAGAAAAAGACGATGGCGTTTCCGATAAAGAGGGTATTATCGCTGCGGTTAAAGCCCGACGAGAAGTTCTTTACAAGCAGGCGGCGACGGATTCTATTTTTGGAGTTAGGGGCCTATTTAAGCCGGGAGCCAACGTAGACATTAATGCGATCAAAGTTAATGATGAGGCTAAGAAAATTTATATTCAGCGCTTTGTTGATGCTTTTTCAACTGCGGACAACCCTCAACCTTTTAAAGGGTATGCCGTTGTTTATTGGGGCCATTCAACGGTAGCAGTTCAAGAGCATGTGGATATTTATCGAGCCTTAGGGATGAAAGTTATTGAGCGGCGTCGCCGATCAAACTCTTTCATTGCTTTAGATACCGAAAACATGACTAAAGAGCATTTGGCTGACATCAAAAAGGATATGCGCACGGTTAAGAAAGACTATGGTGCTCGTGAGGTAGAAGGCAAAACCGTGATTAGGGTTGACGGTGAGGACGTTATTTTGCTGGGTGAAACTTCGGCTGACGGCGATGGTGATCGCTCGATGGTGATTGATGAAAATGGCATATTTTGGCGCGGCGACGTAACAATCGTGCCGGTGGCGCGGGCCCTGAAAGTGGATGCTGTTGTCCAATCGCTAACCGGAAATCAAGACGTTGATGATCAGTTAGCAAAAGACGGTATTGTGGTGAAACACTGTTCGGTCGGTTCACCCTACCATAAATATTTAATGCGATGGATGTTGCGCAAGAACCCGAACCTTAAGGTCATTGGTCAGGAGGTTAACGGCGGGATTTTTATTGGGCCCAACATAATATTACCCAATGGTCAGCCGTTAGATGAACTAATCACCCGCGACGCACTGCCAACGCCGATGATTATTTTTTTAGAGGCAATAAAACATAACAAAAATGTTTCAGAATTTTTTGTTGGAGAGCTTGACAATTACGAAGATAATGCAGGATTGATCCACGAACTACCAGTTTTACCGGGAGAAAAGCGTACGGGGCAGCTTATTCATGAGGAATATAGTTTACATCGTCACAATGTTTCCGAGGTTATGTTTAATGATGCCGACAGAACAATGACTGTTATCTTACGGGGAGAAGATGATTCTTCCACCGTTTCTTATGATGACCAGGACGAACTTGTTGCTGATGCGATTAATTTACGCAAAAAGATGGAAAATTTTTATCACGCAGGATTGGGTTTTGGAGAAATTGTTCATTTGGCCTTTGGCGATCATCTTATTGATGGGATCGTAATGTGGGACAGTTATGGCGATCGGTTCCATATGCGTGCCTCAGGTAATGCCCCTGAATTGCGTGAGTACACCTATGCTAACAAAAAAGCTGATCGAGGCGATCAAGCCGATCAAGTTAATCGAGCCGATCAAATTATTGATTTAGCTACTAAACCAGGGGGGGTGCTACAAACAATAGAAGCCACAGTTTGGGAGCGGGAAAAGGTTTTAACATATGTCTATGGCAATAGCGACTTATCGCAAGGGCGTTCTGCTTCGCCAGCCGCACAAAATGTCTATACTACCTTGGCTCTTTCTCCGCAGCAGGCTCAGAGTGATTTTCCGGGATTGGCAGTTAATGAAATTTCTTTGGTTGCCGCAGGCTACTCTAGCGTTGAGGCATCAGTTAAAGGGTTAGAGGTTGCGGCTGCTACGGCCCAGAAAACGTTAGTTGCGCTGGACAATACAAAGCGGTCTAAACTTTATGATGTTGTTAGCGCGTTGCAAGACGCAATGGATGATACACTAGGGTGTGAAGGAATATTCTTAGCGCTAGACATGAACGCCGAAAGCCGCTATGATCACGTGCTGGGATATGATATTGGGGAGGACTCAAAGCGCTTTGGAGAGGAAGCCAACGGAACATACGTGCGAGGGTCAATTTTAATTGAGTTGTATGAACTGTTAGGAACAGATTTTTCGCGAGTGATTGTTGCAGAAAATGCTTTTGCCAAGGAGGACAGCGAGGTCCAGGCGAGGGCTGAAGCGCGGCTGCACGAGCTGTCGATGCGTAAAGATTCGCGCTTCGTTGCGGTTGATGCTGATCAAATTGGCGGTGTTCTTTCTAGCGATGATGATCCAGGTGATCCTTTCAATGGTGGAGGTCAAGGGCCTTCTGGGACAAAACAAGGTTCAGGGCTTCTCAATAATGGTAGTGGCGGATCAACACGAAGAAGCTCCGCAGGTCTTAGCAGTGCCCACGGTGGTGTAAAAATTGAAGGCTTAGACAATGCTTTAAATGTAACAGGATCTTCTGAAGACTGGATGGGTAAAACTTTCAATATTAATCCGGAATTTTTTAATAATGCGGGGATTAAAGTTCTCGGTATTCGTGATATTAAATCAATTAGACCGCTACTAGATTAAATAACTCAAAACCCATGTACACCTACGCGGTGTGCATGGGTAAATTAGTTTTCATGCCTTTCTTTTTGTATCTTACCAATTAAATATTTGTTTTATAAGTTCTTGCATGGGAAGGGGTTGCCGACAGCGTCTCCTTAATATGAAATTAGGTGGTTTTTTGTCTAAAAAAATGTTATCTTTATGTGATACCTTAATATGACATGCTGACCGTGGCCGGCCAAAAAAGCCCTTTATTCGGGCTGTAAGACAAAATGACCCTATATTTATGTAAGAAACGAGCTAGTGCTCCGTTTAGGATGGTAGCATTCTTTATTCTGGCTGCCTTTATAGCCTCAACCATTGGGGTTTATTTGGCAAAAGACTCAGCAGGCTATGCCTCAGCACTGCCATATATGCCTGCGCCAACAGAATTGATTGGCTTGACCGCTAGATATAACCCTTTATCCTTAAAGGGGATTAAGCTTTACGCCGACAACCCATTCAAATTTGACTTCATATTAAGTGAAGGCGATTCAAACCATAGCGATAAAGAATTGAGAACAGAGGGCCAAAGGTTAATAAAATACTTTTTATCTGCGTTAACCATTCCCGAAGAAGATTTCTGGGTTAACCTTTCGCCTTATGAGAAGGATACGGTTGTTGCTCATGGACTAGGTTTAACTGATATGGGTAAAGATCTTCTAGGGGAAGACTACATCCTAAAGCAGCTTCTGGCTTCTTTAACTTATCCAGATAACCCATTGGGAAAACAATTCTGGAAAAAAGTGCACAACAAAGCGTACCAGCTTTATGGCACAAGCAATGTTGCGATCAACACTTTTAACAAAATTTGGATTGTACCTGAGAGAGCAATTGTGTATGAACAAGGAGATAGGGCAACTCTGGGTGATAATCATCTCAAAGTGATGATGGAGGAAGATTACGTTGCACAGCAACGTAATCAGACCAGAGACCATAGACCAGAGACCATAGACCAATTCGTAGGGGAGGGACAGGCGCCGACCAAAGATCAATCCCTGGCAGAAGAGGGGACAGTCCCTATTTTAAATATCGTAGGGGCACGGCGTGCCGTGCCCTCTAGCAATATATCATTCCAAATCGCGAAAGAGATTATCCTTCCGATGATCGAAGAGGAAATAAACAATGGTAAACAGTTCGCTTACCTACGCCAAATTTACGATGCCTTGATTCTTGCAACCTGGTTTAAGCAACGGCTTCGCCGTTCAGTTGACAGCCTACGGGGACATGTACCGAAAGCGCAGGCCGAAGGCCGAGAACGGTACGTGTCCCCGGAAGACGAATTAACCACACACCTATTAGACAAAATATATATCGGTAAAAACAAAACCAAAGGTATTGAAGGCACGGACCCCCAAATAAAAGAAAAAATTTATAATCAGTACCTAGAGGCCTACAAAAAAGGTGTGTACAACTATATTCGAAGGGATTTTGACGAAATTCTAAATAAACACGTTAATCGTAAGTATTTTTCCGGCGGATTTTTTGCCAGTGAAATTGCCGAAACAGTAGAAGTTGTTTCAGGTGACAAACAGGTGCCAAAACCAGTTAAAATGACCGCTGAGCTAGGTGCGCTAAACATCGAGGGGAAAAAGACTTCTGGCAGAACAACTGCCAAGTCGGTATTCTTAAAAACTATACTTGAAAATATACCCGATGAAAGCTTTTTTGGAACTGTAACTTTTACTTCAGCTTATTCTCGCCAAAGCAGTGTAATCAGAAATCTATCAAGGGCCGACATCGTTAGGCGCAATCAGCCGTTTTTTGAAGAGAATTTCAGGAACATACAAGAAGCGATCAGCAAAGAGCGTCCCGAGGAAATTCAAAAGCAAATATGGTACATACGCGTGAAAAGAGAAATTCTTAAACAAATAGAAGGAACAACACAGAATAGAGAAAATAGCGGCTATATCTCAAGTGAGCTTATAAAAATGCGGGACTTTACTCATCTTATTGCAAACACGATGACGGTTGTGTTTAAGGCAATTGATTATTACAACGAAGTGTTTGAGCACGATGATGCAGGAAAGCAACTAGTAAAAGAAAGGATGCAGCTTAGCGGATTATGGGTAGCAACGCAGAATTTGACCCAGACGGCTTCGCTGGAGAAACGCGGGGATTTAACCGCAAAGCTTTTTGTTTTGATTGAAGAGATTTTGTCTGAAGCGATTGGTCTTCATAAAAGGGCATCACAATATAAACAAAGGGTGCCGAAAGAATTTTTAAAGGAACTTGGATTGACCAGAGGGGAGATTGTTAACACTAAACGAAATCGTCAGGCGATTGTTTCGCTTAAACGATTTAGAAAATTTGTTTCTGAGCTTAGGCAAAAACAACTTGGATATGCAGTGTTGGCGCCGTTAGTTGACTTGGCAGCTGAGATGGTTGCCGGAATTGGACTAGAGGTTAATCTTAAAAAAGATAACGACAAAGAATCGATTATTGCGGTGAGTCCGAATAGCTTTATCATTATGATGCTTAATTTGTTTATCAACGCTCAGCAGGCAGCTCACGTTAAAGAAGTCGCTGTAACCATTGAGAGCCAAACCGAAGCTGGGCAAGTGCATCAGATAGTGCGGATAAGCGACTCTGGTGTGGGGATTGATAAAGAAAAAATATTAGAGAAAGCCCAAGAAATAATTTCCACCGATAACGAGTCCGAAGTTTCTGTGCATAAAATCGAGAAAGATGTTTTAGAAAGAATACAAAGAATAGTAGCCAAAGGCAAAAAGGCAAGCGACGGAGATATTTATAGTTTGTTATTTGAAAAAGGTTTTACCGGGCGCCTTGGCGGCACAGGGATGGGCCTTTATTTTGTTAAAAAGGTAATGGACAATGTCGGAGGAAAAATCGAAATCGAAAGTGCCCTTGGCAAAGGGACTACATTTACTTTAAAATTTCCTACTACTTCGGGCACAAAAAATTTTGGAGGTGCACATACAGGGGGTGCAGTAGGCGCATCAGATGAGAAAAGCAAAGGAAACATGCGCCTGCGCACGAAAGCCGAACAAATTCTCGCCGATCGCAAAACCTCGGATCATCCCAATGAGGCCTATCTTAGAGAAGCTTTAAACAGAGAAGAAGAGCAAATTCTTTTTACTGTATATTATTCAACTGCAGATAATCGTCTCAAAAAAGAAATCGAGGCGTGTGTAATTAGTTCGCTGAAAAAATTGCTTATATGGCGTGCGCGAAAAATTAACTTGGAATTAACTCATATTGATGATCTAGCTGCTGTAGGCGAGCTAGAAGTATTACGGGTGATGCGAAAAAAGAAATTTGACCCAAACGGTGAAGCCCTATTTGCCAGTTTTATAAAGCGATCAACCAATGGAAAAATGAGAAATGCTTTTGATGAACAAGGCGGTCCGGTTAATAGAAAGCACACCGACAAAATCTATGCCATAAAAAATGCAAGAAAAGGCTTAGGTGCAAAAGCAACAATAGAGCAAGTTGCGAAAGAAAGCAAAGTCACAGCAGAGCAGGTTGTTGCCGTTGAAAAGATGTATTCTTCGGCGGTTCCGCTAGACGCTTCAATTAGCGAAGAAACAGCGCTAACTCGTAAAGATTTAGTGCCTTCGAGAAATTTGTCTCCTTTTGGTGATGTAATGCTTTGGGAGAGGGCTAGACAGATGTTTCGCGTTTTAGCCAGGGTAAAGCCAGGCAGAAGAAGAGTAGTCTTAAAGTTAAGAATTTTAGGATGGACACAAGAAGATATCGGGTCTCTTTTTGGACTAGACAGACAGGCAATAAATTATGAGGAAATAAAAATGATAATGCCTCAGTTTATGAAGCAATATCGTGCGGAAACAAAAACTAATGCTATTTCACTTTCCGAAGAAGAAAAAGATATGTTTTCTTATTTGATTTTAACTTTTGATCGACCAGAAATAATGAAAACAATTGCCAAGAATAATTTTTGTTTTGACACAAATATAGATTTATTTTTAATCGAGACGTTCAAGGAGAATATTTGCATGGAAAGCGCGACGTTTCTTCTTTTAGTTGCCGCGATCGAAGATAAGATAGAAAGAGATTTATTATCACGAGAGAGGGTTTTTGAAGCTGCTCAAGAAGCGTCAATGAAATTTGATTTTCTCAATGGTAAAAAAGACTCTTTTTCTTATAATGGAAAAAAACAAATGAAAGAGGCTCGCCGCGAACGCGCCAGAGCGCTTAACTTGTTCTTGGCGCAGAGGCTGAACATTGTGTTACCGGGTAAACTTCCAAAAACCCTTGCTACGATTGATTTCCAACCTCAATTGCACTTGCAAAAAATCGAATCAGTTGGCGCAATCTCCACCGAAGGCATCGCCCAACAGGCACCTTTCCATAAAGAGATTTTTGAGTTTATTGCCCAGCGACCGGAACTGCAAGGCAAAGGGCTGAAAGATAAAATCCAAGAGTTACGGGTGAAGGTTGAGGGGGACGAAAGAATTGCACCGGATCAGGATTTGCCAATCAATATTGATTTTACAATTCCGACCGAAATTGGCGATGTTGAAGTTGTTATCCTTGACACCAAAGGCCAAGGCTATTTATACAAAGATAAAAAAGACACTAAGCATCACGGCCATCTTGGAAGAGAACGCAGGCGTGTTTATGTTCATGAAGGAGTAACTGCTGCGCAAATTACTCATGAAATTACTGAATTCCGTGCTCGCGCAAAAAACTATGATGTCCAGGGCAAGTATATTCGCCAAGAAGAAGACGTTGCCGCTATTAAAACGTATCACGAAAAAGCCGAAAAGCTTGCCGATAAAGAAAAAGAGTTAACCGCGCAAGTTGCGATTGAACTTGAATTGTTTCGTAATGGTTTATTTTCAATGATGGATTGCGCTAAAAATAGTGCCAAAGGAATACCAAGAAAAGCAATCGAGGCAGTTTTTCAACCGCTTTGGCAAATCAAGCAAGGGGCGGATTTGGGGTTTGGCCAGATCAGTGAGGATGGAAAGCGGGATAATCGGTTTATTGTAAGTGGTGAGTTTTTTCAAAAGCGCGACAAAAAAGTAGAGAATATCCTTAGTCGCTATCGATCAGAGGTGACATATGATTTGCAAGGAAAAGCGCTTCTTTCTGATTTTAAGTTAAGCCGTGCTGAAGAAGTTTTACTTTTGTCTGAAGCAGAAGCGATTAGAAAAAAAGTTGACTCAAAGACCACGGCTAGATACGGGAGAATTAAGGAGTGCGTTGTTGGCGGGCATTTACGCTGGGCAGCTCAAACAGCGGGAATCTTTGCTGATCAAGGTAAAAATAGGCATATCGTGAAAGAGGAGTTAATTGCAGCCGCGAATTTAGGTTTATCGATCGCAGTAGATAAAATTGATTGGCGCAAGGGTGTTCTTTTTACGACCTACTCCCATATAAAGATGCAGAAAGAGATGGTTAATTTCTTGCTTCACTGCTCGCTTTATGCCTTGAAAATGCCCGAACATTTTCGACGCTTAAGTCATGACACTGAAGCTGCGCAGAAAAAGATTCTTCAGCGATTGCGCGAGGGTGGCGATTACCGGCGACCGACCTTGGAAGAAATAGCCCAAGAGATTAACACGGACCCTCCCGCTACCCTAAAGGAAAAGATTAAGCACTTAAAAGAGTTTCGTAGTTTTTTTCCCGCTCTTTCTTTTGAGACTTTAGTAGGAGAAAGAAAAGGGGTAGTCCATAAAGAGAGGTTTAGACCAAAGGTGTCTTCTCCGGTAGAGATACACGAGATTTTATTGAACCAGCAGTATTCATCTAAACTTTTGGCGAGATTAACAATTCAGGAGCGGGTGGTATTAAAATTGCATTATGGGAAGGGTGTGAGCAGACAAGTTTTACAAGAAATTGGCACTAATGGTTCAAAAGAGGAGTGCGAAATTCCCTCAGCTCGAATCGCGAAAGAGTATTTTTATTCAACTCGAGAGGGGGTTCGAAAAATTAAAGTTCGAGCCATAAAAAAATTAAATAATATTTATCGTGATCAAAATGAAGAAGAAAATATTTCTGTTTCTCACGAAATCGGTGATCCGGATTTTGGTATCTACCTTATTGCTGAACAACGATTAGGAATTACTAGCCCATTTTTTCCGGGTTTCTTTTCGGCGCTAACGGAAAAAATTCACGCTAATTTAGTTTCCGGTCAGGTGAATGCTTTGTTGCAAAGAAAAGGAAGTATCGAGAGAATCTTAGACGGTTTAAATTATTTGGAAACCAGAAAAGAAATTTTAGAAAAAATAAAGGATAAAAATGAACGAAAAAAATTCATCCAGGCCTATGAAGATTTGGTTTTGCTGTTGTTAGTTCGAACCTTTGATCTAACAATTCCAATTGCGCAACCGCAAAAACAAGAGGTAACGAAAAGGCAAAACCGTATTGAAGAATTAAAAGAAGATGAAAGCTTTATCAATTTAACTTTTTCCCGAGAAGAAATCGAGGGGATGCTCAACTGGCGCCAACACCCTCAAATCAAAAAAGAACTCGTGGCAACGGAAAAAATCATTTACTATCCTGCTGCGCGCAAAATACCTGATTTTGGAGAAGTTATGCCTTTTGCAGCTGCTGGGTCCGATTTGATCGAGCAGGCTAACATCTTGGTGCCGGCACAAAGCTACGCCATCTCCGACCAAGGCATAGCCCAACAGGCACCTTTCCATAAAGAGATCTTTAGGCTTATTGCCCAGCGGCCGGAAGTTCAGAGTAAGATGTATCAGGAAAGAATCATTGAACTTAGAGAATTAGTTGCTGGAGGGAAGAGCTCTTGGTTGCCGCAAGATGATCTTAAACTTAAACCGGATATTATTGTTTCCACGGAGGAAATTGGAGAGGTTAGGATCATTGTTCTTGATACTGAAGGTCGAGGTTATTTATACAAAGATAAAAAAGGAGTTTGCCATCAGGAACATACGGGCCGCAGGAGAAAAATCGTTTATGTTCATGACGGCGCATCAGCGCAAACAATTGCTCACGGGATTGCTGAATTAATTGTGCGCAGGGGTTCCTATGCCGATGAAGGTAGTGCAGCTATTTTTGAATACGACAAAGCAGCCCAGCAACATTTATCCACTTCTCGCGGTCAAGCCTTAATTGAAAGATGTCGGCCGGGCATCAAGAGGGTCCAGGCGCTTCTAAAACTTGAGCAACCAATTTATAGAGAGGAGAATGTTGGTCGCGGCCTGGATAGTTTTATTGAAGATTTCCAAAACGACATTACCGTTGGTATATCGCCCTATTTAAATCGCGCGCAAAATGTTTTATGTATTGGTGTTGGCCGAGGAAAAATTGTCTATGATCTTCTTTCGCGTTATAAGCATCTAAATAGCGTTAGCGCAATCTCTAAAGAAAACTATCTTCATTCAGCAGAAAGTTTAAAAGCAGTTATTGATGAGCAGGCGGCAGAGACAAAAGGAGTTGGACAGCTTTCGTTAGAGCAAGCGCACAAGTTTGTTGAAAAAATGCAGCGAGGCCATATTACCGCCGATGTTAGTTATGGGCTTCCTTACAAAGATAGGTCATTTGAAGTAGTATTTTTAGGGCCAGCAGTAGCTACTTATCTTCAGAATAAGGTTTTTGTGTTGGAAGAGATCAAGCGTGTTTTAAAACCTAATGGTGTGGCATTTGTTGATTTAGCAGGTCTTAGTTTACAGCACAATGAAGATCTTGGAGATTTTTTCTCTTCAAAGGGAGGAGAATTTGAGCACCACGAGCTTTCGGTTAAAGGCGGGCCAAGCTTATTGATCATTCGTAATTATGATCCGGATAATATAGATTTAGGTCTTAAGCTAGTTAAGCAAAGAGAATTTTCATTACGGACAATGCCCGGAGTAGTTGTTCACAATGAAGAGTATCAGCCAGTTTTTGATCAAGAGAAGTTGACTGAGCGCAAAAAAGCCTATGAGGCGCAGGTAAAAGAAATTTACGTCCGCTCGTCTTCAAAAGCGTCGACAAAAGCCGCCGGGATAGTCGGCGCCCACTCTAAGGGTATCCCCGGCGGCATCGATTTTAATCCGAATAAATTAAACATAGATGTGCAAGGAGAAGGAATAAATAATTTTATCCCGAACGCAGTCGAATTTGATATTAACGATTTCGGCGGGTTTACATTTGAAATTATCAGTATTGAACGCCAAAGAAATAGAGATTTGGCTTTCTGTGATTAACGTTTTACAATTATAAAGTTTAGTGTAGAATAATTGCCTATGAAAGAAGAGTTTAAATGTGGGTTTGTAGCTATTTTGGGGCGACCTAATGTTGGTAAGTCGACCGTTCTTAATGCTTTAGTCGGTAACAAAATCAGCATTGTTTCGCCGATTCCTCAAACCACACGTCATCAAATAAGAGGAATTTTAAATGTTGAGGGCGCACAAATTGTATTTTTAGATACTCCGGGAGTGCATTCTTTTAAAGATAGCTTAGCAAAGCATCTTAATACGATTGCGGCTAGGTCTTTGGACGGGTGTGATTTAATTATATATGTTGCTGATGTTTCTCGCAGGGTTGGCGATGAAGAAAAGAGAATAATCGATATTCTATTAAGACAAGAAACCAAAGTAGTTATGGCCCTAAACAAGATGGATTTAGGTTCTCGCTATTTAAATGACTATATCGACTTTTGGAAAACACACATTGAGGCAAAAAAAGGCAAAGATTTCCTTATTGTTTATATGCCACTATCAGCTAAAACCGGTAAAAATATTGATACATTGCGTGATATAATTGTTGATAATTTACCGGTTCATCCACCATTTTATGATCCAGAAAGTAAAACAGATTTTCCAATAAAATTTCGTATTGCTGATGTAGTAAGAGAAAAGCTTTTTCTTCAATTGAAGCGCGAGCTGCCTCATTCAATTGCGGTTGAGGTTGGAGAAATGGCAGAGCGCCAAACCACTCAAGGGCAAAAGATAACCGACATTGCTGTAACCATTTATGTGAATCGTTCTTCACAACGAAAAATCATTATTGGTAAAAATGGTGAGGGGCTAAAAGAAGCAGGCAAGCAAGCACGTTTGGATTTAGAAGAAATTTTGGGCAACAAAGTGTTTCTGAAATTATGGGTTAAAGTTTTAGAAGACTGGCAGCAAAAACCAAGGATTTTAAAAGAATTAGGATATTGGTGGATGTAGGTGAAAACTTGTAAACACTTTGGTGAATGTGGAAGCTGTAAAACTCAAGACATGCCTTATGTAACACAGCTTAAAGGTAAAGAGCAACGCATAAAAGATCTTATTTCTGAGGGCAACATTGATACTGAATTGCGTCCAATCAACCATTATCAAGAATATTTTTACCGCAACAAAATGGAGTTTACTTTTTCAAACGAAGAAGACCTTGTTTGTGGAATGTATAGCCGGCTAAAAAAGAAAAAAGTTTTTAATATTGAGGAATGTTTAATTTTTTCGCCGGATACCGAAATTATCCTCGGTGCGATTCTTAAGTTTTGCAAAGAAAAAAAATATACCGCATATAATAAATACACATACCAAGGATTTTTGCGTAACTTAATTGTAAGAGAAGCTAAATTTAGCGGGCAACTTATGGTTGGAGTTGTTGCAACGAGTAAAGTTGATTTTCACAGAGATGAGTTTGTTAAAGTTTTGACAGCATTAAACTTAAAAGCTAAACTTAAATCAATTTATCTGATTACCAACGATTCATGGTCCGATGCGGTTGTTTTTGAGAAAAAAGAATTGCTTTGGGGAGATGAGTATATTGAAGAGACGCTGGACGGGTTTACCTTTAATATTGGGATTGATTCTTTTTTTCAGGTAAACCCGGTTGGAATTACGCAACTTTACAGAAAAGTTAAAGAATATGCGTCATTAACCGGAAAAGAACGAGTATTAGATTTGTTTTGTGGCGTTGGGACAATCGGAATATTTTTAGCAGAAGCGGCGAAGTTTGTTTGGGGAGTTGAAATACACAAACAAATTGTTGATGCTGCTTTTATCAATGCTAAAAAAAACAATATAAAGAATATTTCTTTTTTTGCTGAGGACGCGCGGCGCTTTCTTAATACACAAGGCACTTTTTATAGAGATGTTGACCTTTTGATTATAAATCCGCCACGTTGCGGCCTTAACCCAAAGATTATCAGGGCGATATTGCGCCTTAATCCTAAAAGAATTATTTACTCATCTTGTAATCCGACTACGCTTTTTACTGATTTAAAAGGTTTGAAAAGTAGTTACAAGCCTGATTTTATAGAGCCTTTTGATTTTTTCCCGCATACCCACCACATGGAGTGCCTCACTTTTTTAAGCAAAACACCTCACAATAGTTAACCCATGCGCCTTTACTCACTATTTCCCTCGCATAGAACAAGAGTAAAAGTCGCAAGTCCCGGAAGTCGAAGCTTTTACGCTATATTTTCTGCTGCGGAAAATCACCTGGCCTGGCTTCGCTTCAGGCCTACGTTACGCGCTGATATAAACATCGCTATTTCCCTCGCATAAAACAAGAGTAAAAGCTTCTTATTATGCGTTTACTCTCTATTTTCTGCAAAATAAAACCCGTTTTGGTTTTTGAGACTATTTATTGTTATTTGTAATTTTAATGTGAAACAAGAAAGACCTGACCCCTTTTGTGATGGATAAAAAGCTTGACTATTTTGGCAGAAATAGTAAAATTTTACTATTAAAATTTAACTATGAATATCAAGGAATTATTAGTCAAACAGGCCGAAAACTACCCCAAAAAGAGCGCAATTCTTTTTGAAGATCGGACCATCACGTATTTACAGCTGAAAGAGGCATCTTTTAGGGTTGCCAACCATCTTTCAGTCAGTGTTGGCGAGAAGATTGCGGTTTATCTTCCAAATATTCCTGAAGCAGTTTTTTCTCTGCTCGGTGTTTTTAGCAAAGGAGCTTGTGCCGTTCCGGTAGATTTTATGCTCACCGAGAGTGAAATGATCCATATTATTAATCACAGCGAAGCAAAAATCTTAATCGTTTTTCCTAAAAAGGGAATTGATTTAAATAGCATAAAACAAAAGTGTCCGAATTTAAAAGAAATAGTAGTTTGTGGGCAGCCAGATCAAGAACTTGCGGAGTTTACTTCTTGGCAGCAAGTTTGCCAAGCCAGTTCCGATGCTCCAGATGTCGATATTAAAGAAGATAGCTTATCGTCTATTTTTTATACATCTGGCTCTACCGGCCAGCCAAAAGGAGTAATGCTAAACTATAGTCATCTTGATAATCCGGTTAAAAATGTTAATCATTTTCTAGAAGTAACTGATCAAGATGTGTTTATGTGTGCGGGAGTGCCTTTTTCGCATTTGGGAGGATTAGATTACATTCTTTTTATGTTGAATTTCGCGACAACACTTGTTTTAACAACGCGCTTTAATCCTTTTGAATTCATAAAAAACATTGAAAAACATAAGGTTTCTATATTTTGTATTGTGCCGGCAATGTTTATTGCAATTCTTTCTTTAAAAGATGCAGCACGATTTAATTTTTCATCATTACGCTATGCGGTTGTTTTTGGCGCGCCTTCTTCGCCGGTGTTATTAAAAAAGTTTCAAGAGCTTTCTCCAGAAGCAAAATTACTTAATGGTTGGGGAATGACTGAAACAGCGGCCCCGAATGCTTTTTCGCCTCAAGATATATCAAAAATTAATAGTATTGGTAAATTTGATTTTAATACTGAAGCAAAACTTATTGACGATGAAGGAAATCTTGTCGATCAAGGGGAGCTTTTAATTAAAGGCGAGGGGGTTATGGTCGGCTATTATAAAAATTCGGTATTAACAAAAGAGACACTAACCGAAGATGGGTGGCTTAAAACCGGCGACATTGCCCGACGTGATCAAGACGGACTTTATTATATAATTGGTCGGATAAAAGAAATGATCAAAGTTGCCGGTGAGATTGTTTTTTCATTTGAAGTAGAAGAAAAAATACAACGCCACACAAAAGTTGAAGAAACGGCGGTTATTGGTGTGTTCGATAAATTACGCGGTGAGGTTCCTAAAGCTTTTATCGTAATTAAGAAAGGAGAAAGCTTAGAGGAGGTCGAGCTAAAAGAATTTTTAAAGCAACACCTGGCGCACTTTAAGATTCCGCATTACTTTGAATTTGTGAGCCAATTACCAAAAAACAGAGTCGGCAAAATTGACAAAAGCGAGTTAGACCATAGACCATAGACCATAGACCATAGACCATAGATTGAAAAGTTGGAGATTACGATCTTTGGTCTTTTAAAGAGGAGCAAATCAATGATGCAAAAAGATGTTCACATGAAACCGCAGGATTTATTGGATTCTTTACAATTTCACCCGGGTGATTTTGGTGAGGTGGGTATAATTAGTGGTCAGCCTCATCGTGCGAAAATGTGCCTTCAAAAATTGGAAAATCCCGTGAAAAATTTTACTTTTTTGGGATACACTTTTTGGAGCGGCAACTATAAAGGAAAGAAGGTGACTGTTGGTAACGGGGGTTTTTATGCTCCTGACTCAGCTCTTGCTACTGAACTTTTATGTGTTGGGGGAATTGAAACTTTAATCCGTATTGGTTCATGTGGAGCTTTACGCGAAGATATCGAAATCGGTGATTTCATTATTGCTGATTCAGTGCAGCGCGGTGATGGGGCAACTAAGTATTATGTTGATGATGATTTTACCTCTTATATAGATAAAGAGCTAACCGATAAGCTAGAGGCACATTTTAAAAATATTAGTCCGACTCATCGTGGTGGAATATGGACAACCGATGCAATCTTTCGAGAAACAAAAGAGATCGTTAATTCTTACATTGATAAAGGGTCGATTGCGGTAGACATGGTAACCAGTCCGTTTGTTACGGTGGCTAATCTTTATAAGAAAAAAGTGGCAGCGATTTTATCTGTTTCCGACAATCTGATTACCGGAAAGCTTGGATTTACTGATTATAAATTTTTTGAATCAGAAGCAAAAATGATCAAAGGGGCGTTTGATTTAATTGGTGGGGCTTCAATGGCAAACAATAAGGAGTAAGTATGTCAATAGAGTGGGAAAAAGAGGCTAAAGAACTTTTTGAAAAAATAACCAGCAATCTTCCGCAATTTCACCGTAGCATTGCGCAAAGCTTAGTTAAAGGGTCGGCAGAAGATCTGGCGCGCGCACGTAACGCAGAAGTAGTTGAAAAGGTTGATTTAATCAAAGCGTTTTTTAAAGAGGTGCCACCGGCTTTTAAGGATATGATGGTGCGCCTGCTCGATCATCTAAAAATTGATTATAAGGAGCATATAAATGAGTAGAATCACACAAAGCGTTATGGTCGATGCTAATCCTAAAGATATTTTTAATCAAATGCTTTCTTGGGGCAGCAGTGAATGGTGGCCTAGCGAAAGCATTATGCGTATTTGTAATTTGGATGAGTCTGCTGTTGAGGAGGCAACCTATTCATATATTGTGACTACTCCTTTTGGCCCAAGATGGAAAGCAAAAAATGAAGTGATTGATGAGAGCAGGTTTTATTTAAAAAGAATTTTTTATAAAGGCGCTTTTGATGGGTTTGAGGAAATGCATTTAAACAGGGGCAAGTTTACGCAACTTGTTTATAGTTTTGATTGTCGTCCAAAAGGGTTTTTTAATCAGATGATGTGGAATATCATTGGAAAAAAGAAACATATAGAAAATGTTGATTTAATTTTGGAAATGTTAAAGAAATATCTAGAGAAAAAACAAGCTTCAGCAAGGTAAACCCTGTAGGCCTAAAGGCTTAGTAGGGCATAAGGATAATTTAACAAAATGAAGATAGCAGTTTTAGGTTGTGGCGCCATTGGCGGATTATTTTTAGGGTATCTTTCTGAGAGCTGCGATGTTGTTGGTATTGTAAAAGATTACCAAAAACAAGCCTTAGATAGAGAAGGATTACTCATTGATGGTGCAGCCGGTGCTAAAAAAGTAAAGGTTAATGCGGCCGTTAAATTGGAAAAAAAAGTTGATATCGCAATATTTGCAACAAAGATAGATGATCTAGAGCCGCTGATTAAGGAAAATGTGGAGTTTTTAAAAGAAGCGACGATTGTTTCAACGCAGAATGGTGTAAAGGCCGACTATATTTTAAATAAATATTTTCCTAAAGAGAACATTGTTACCGGAATCGTTATGTTTGCCGGCACGTATTATCCGCCGAATAAAATTGTTCATAATTTTAAAGGTGATTTAATCGTCGGTAATATTTTTAATGGATCAATGGAAAAAGCAAAATATGTTGCAAAAAGTATTGGTGGGGCATTTAACGCGATTACCTTAAATAATATAAGAGGCGCCAAATACTTAAAGCTGTTTGTTAATTTAAACAATTGTATTTCGGCTGTGTTAGGGAAGCCAATGCAGGAAGTATTTTCAGATTTGGATATAGCAAAATTAGCGATCGAACTTAATCGAGAAGCCTTTGTTGCTATCCGGAAAAGTAAAATTATTTTAGAAAGCTTGCCGACATACCCTAAGGAAAAGTTGGAGGGGTTGGTTTCCATGCAAATCGAAACTGCTGCCGTCTTGTTTTCTAAAGTCATGAGCACATTGGGTGAGGAACCGCTTTATGGGTCAATACTGCAAAGCATAAAGCGAGGTAAAAAATCAGAGATTGACTATATAAATGGTGAAATCGTACGCCTTGCAGGTGAGGAGCACATAGAGGCGCCATTGAATACAAAAATAGTAAGACTGGTGCATCAGATCGAACAAGGAGGGGATTTTCTTTCAAAGGAAGAGTTGATTGATGCAATTTATGACCAAACACGATAAGGAAGGTAAAAATGGACAATATGCAAAAAACTAAATTTCCCAAATTAAAGGTAACCGTGCTTGAGAAAAAGGGTTATTGTTACCATGGTTATGAGGTTGGTAGCGAATTTATTTTAGATGATTTTACTCATCCGCCAAAACATTTTTGTGCCGGTCTTACAAAAGTAGCTTTTCCATGTTTTTATGCTTTAACCTTCGGCGGCGAATTTAAATTTATGAAAAATACAAAATCAATTACAACAGCTTGTCCCGATGGAGGAAAGTTGCTCTGTAAAATAGAGGTTTTAGACGACAATGACCAAGTTATCAACAAGCCACAATTAGAAAAACCAAGTGCCCCTAATCCTAAAAAATTAGAGGTTGAGGTTGAGGAAGTAAGCGGCAAATGTTTTTTTAACTATAAGCAGGGGGATAAGTGGGAACTTACGGGATTAAAAACCCCAGACGGATTTTGTGGTGCAGCCTATAGCGCGATATTCCCTGTTTTATTTGCTTTGAATTTTGACGCGACATTTTCATTTGAGCAGGATCCAAAGTGTAAAACACAAACTGCCTGTCCAGATGGAGGCTTTATAAAGTTTAAAATAAAAAGAATAGACAGCCAAAAGGAGCAAGAATGAAAAGACGTGTTGTTGTAACAGGTATCGGTATAATTTCAGCGGCCGGTGAAGATAAAAATACTTTTTATCAAAATCTTATCGATGGAAAGCCCTGCGTGGAAAAGGTAAATAACTTTGATGTAAGCTTATTTAATTCCAAAATTGCTTCGCAAGATTTAAATTTTGATCCACAAAATTTTGGTATAAAAAACCCTGATCGCATGGACAGATATGTTCAGTTTGCTATTGCTGCGGCAAAAGGAGCCATTGAAGATAGCAACTTAGATCTATCTAAAATTGATCTTTTTCGTAGCGGTGTAATTTTAGCGAATGCGATTTGCGGGACACGCTACATGGAAGAAGAATTTTTGCTTGTTACTGATTGGGGTAAAAATCCTATCGATCCAAGAAAAGGGCGCCATTATCTTTATGATGCTGCGATGTTTAACACTCCTTCTGCCGAGATTGCTGCAATTTACAATTTAAAAGGACTTAACACAACAGTTTCTACCGGTTGCACTGCGGGAAGTGATTCAATCGGATTTAGTTATGAACTAATACGCGATGGTCGCCAAGATGTTATTGTCGCTGGTGCAAGTGAGGCGCCAATTACGCCGATTACCTTTGGTGCGTTCGATGTTATTAATGCCTTAGCAAAAAACAATGATTCCCCTGGTGAAGCTAGTTGCCCTTTTGATAATCGGCGAAGTGGATTTGTTGTGTCTGAGGGGTGCGGAATACTAATTTTGGAAGAGCTGGAGCATGCGAGAAAAAGAGGAGCAGATATCTATTTTGAAATTATGGGATATGGAACAAGTTGCAACGCTTATCATATGACCGACCTTCCTCCCGAAGGTGATGCAATGGTAAAGGCAATTGAGGCATCTTTTGCTGATGCAAAAGTCGAAAAGCAAGAAATAGATTATATCAACGCGCACGGAAGTTCAACTCGTCAAAATGATGTTTTTGAGACTAACGCTTATAAGGCAGTGTTTGGTGATTATGCTTATGAAATTCCAATAAGTTCAATTAAGTCAATGGTCGGACACCCACTAGCTGCGGCTAATGCGGTTGAGGGTGTCTTGTGCGCAATGGCTTTTAAAAAAGGAGTGTTGCCTCCGACAATTAATCAAAAAGAACCAGATCCTAAGTGTGATTTAAACTATATTCCGAATAAGGCGATTGAGAAAAAACCAAAATACATACTAAAAACCAGTAGTGGATTTTCAGGAATACACTCCAGTTTGATCTTTAAGAATTGGGAGGGAAAATAATGAAGGAGAGAATTGCGATAACAGGCATGGGGGTTGTCTCTCCCGCAGGACTAAAGAAGGAGACTTTCTGGGCAAATTTAAAATCAGGGCGTTCCTTTGTTGATGAAGTGACGCGTTTTGATGCGACGTTGTATCCATCGCGGATTGCTGGGCAAGTACATCAGTTAGACGCCTATTCACATCTTTCTGGCAGGCTTGTGAAAAAAATTGATGTTTTTTCACATATGGCATTGGTTGCCTGCCAACAAGCAATAAGTGATGCCGAAATAAAGCTAGATAGCATCGATAAAAATCGTGCCGGTGTTTTTATGGGCAATGCTTTAGGAGGGTGGCTTTTTGCTGAAACTGAATTGCGTGATCTTTATTTGGAAGGCAGAGAAGGAATATCGCCATATATGGCAAGCGCATGGTTTCCTGCTGCACCGCAGGGGCAAGTAACCATATATTATGGGTTAAAGGGCTACAGCAAAACAGTTGTGTCTGATAGAGCGTCGTCCGCACTAGCCTTGTGGTATGGGGCAAAGGTTTTGCAAGATGGGCATAATGATTATTGTTTAGCCGGAGGGATGGAGGCCCCTGTCACGCCGTATGCGCTTTTAAGCGCTAATACTCAGGGTGATTTATCAAAGAACAATTTGACCCCGTCTAAAGCATACAGGCCGTATGATTTATATCGTGATGGATTTGTTATTGGTGAAGGATCAGGCATTGTTGCAATGGAACGTGAGAGCGATGCAAGGAAAAGAGGTGTTGAAATTTCTGGATTTTTAAAAGGCATTGGCTTTAGCTGTGATGGGCAGCATTACGCGAAGCCTTCAATGAACACCGAAAGCTTAGAATATGCGATTAAAGAGTGCTTGAAAGATTGTGCCTGGTCAAAAGACGATGTTGACTATATTTGTTTAGATGGAGAGGCAACAGAAACAGGAGATATTTTAGAGGCACAAGCGTTAAACAATTTTTTTGGCATGAGTCTTAAAAATATCGCAATGAGTGCGCCAAAAAGTATGTTCGGTAATTTATTAGGCGCGCAAACCGCATTGGATGTAATTGCCACTCTTTTATCAATGAAGAATAACCTGGTCTTGCCAACAATTAATTTTGATGAAAGGGATCCGCGCTGTCAAATTGATTGCACCCCCAATAAAGCGCAACAAAAAGAAATCAATAGAGCCTTAATTATGGCAAGAGGCAGGGGCGGGATAAATATAATTTTAGGAATTGAAAAATAAGGAGGTTTTATGAGCATGAAGGAAGAGATAATTGACCTTATAGCGAAAACTTTAGATGTAGGTTCTGATGAAATTAAAGAAGGCGTAAGTTTGTATGATGGCGTGGGTGTTGATTCAACCGAGATGGTTGAGCTCTCGATTGCGATTGGAAAGCATATCGGAATCACCTTGTCTCCCGGTGAAGTCACTAATAAAAATACGCCAAACGAAATTATTGAAATTGTTGAAAAGAAAAAGAATGGATAATCAGCAGATAGTTGATCTAAGTTTGCCAATCGACGACGAGGCCTATGAAGTTCACCCTCTTCGGATTGAACGAACAACGCATGCCCAAGGAGTTGAAAAACTTAACCAGGTGATGTTGAGTCGGCAACCTTTTGGTAAATTAAAATATTTATTAGGCAAGAGAATCGTGAAAAAAGAAGATTTGCCCGAAGAAGAGTTCTTATCTTTAGAAATGGTTTATTCTTCGGTTCACAGCGGAACACATCTTGACTATTCTTATCATTATGGGAGCAAGTGCGAAGGCAGAGATTCCAAACCGGCAGAAGACATTCCGCTTTGGCTATGTTATCAAAACGGAGTAAAACTTGATTTTTGTGCCAAAAAACCTGATGAATTTATAAGTGCTAAAGATGTTGAAACAGCACTGGAGAAGATTAATTATCAACTAAAACCAAATGATATTGTTTTATTCTATACTGGTAGCGACAAGCTATTCACAACGCAAAAATATTTCACGCATTATCCTGGGGTTGATCCCACAGCAATAGATTATTTACTGGATCGGGGAATTAAAATATTCGGCGTAGATACAATGGGGATCGATCGGCCCTATCGATTTATGATGAAGGAATTTCTAGACACTGGTAATGCATGTGCGCTTTGGCCAGCACATTTTCATGGACGCAAACGAGAATTTATTCACATTGAAAGATTAGCTAACTTAAGCAGCCTACCAGATTATGGATTTAAAATTATGTGCTTTCCTGTAAAAATAAAACGAACCGGTGCAGCTTGGGCAAGAGTTGTAGCTTTGGTTGGATCAGAGGCTCCCGCCAAAGGCGGGACAAACTCCGATCGAAGATAGAAGACAAAAGATGAATATGAGAAATTCTAATAACATAAAGGCGTATCAATAATAAAGGAATCCCTCCAAAGGTCTATAGTCTTTGGTCTATGGTCTTTGGTCTAACATAAGGAGGTCTAAATGGCGCACACAGCAAACTCGATTGTGATTAATGCAACGTACGATAAGGTTTTTGATATGAGTAATGATATTAGTCTCTGGAAAGAATTTTTTACTGAGTATACTGAATCGGATGTAGTCGAAAAAAAAGATAACAAAATTGTTTTTAAACTAACTCATCAAAATGGCAATAGCTGGCAATCCTATCGTCTTCTTTTTAAAGAAGATAAATTTGCCTATGCGTCAAGAATGGATCCAATGTTTCCTTTTGAATATATGAAGATTGTATGGCTCTATAGAGAGGTCGAAGGCGGCATCGAGATGACCTGGATCCAGGATTTCAAAATGGATAAAGGCGCAAAATTTAATGATGATCAAGTTCAAGATCTTATAAATAAGCATTCAAAATCAAATCTTCTGAGATTTAAGGAGATTATCGAGAAAAACTAAATGGATAAACGTTCATTTTCTATTTTATGTTTACTTTTTTTAACACTATCTTTTAGTGTAGCGGCGACTGCGCCGCTTATTCCGGCGATTGCTGATTATTTTGGCCAATCTGCGATTGCTACCGGCAAACTTATTTGGGCTTATATGATTCCGTATGGATTGTGCGCTCTTTTTTGGGGGCCACTTACCAGAAAGTTTTCTGTTAAGAGACTACTTCTTGTTGCGTTGTCGCTGTTTTCGTTGTCGGCGTTTACAATAAGCACCGCGCCGACTTTACAGGCAGCCTTTTGGGGCCGCTTTGGGATGGGGGTGTTTGGTTCGTGCTTTGTGCCGATAAGCTTGATCATCGTCGGCAAAGAAATAAAAACGAAGAAGAAGCCAAAATACGTTGGCATTCTTTTTTCACTATCTTTTTTGTCGGGGTTGATTGGCACATTTTGTAGTGGATTTTTATTTTGGCGGGCAGTTTATTTTATTCCTTTTTTTGTTGGAACTGTAACTGTAGGCCTGGCAGCTTATTGGCTAAAAGCTTATAATTATACAAGCTCTTTTAAAATTACCTATTTTCAAACACTCAAAAACAAAGAAATTTTGCACCTATTCGGATTTATATTTATGGCAAGTTTTTTTTATCATGGCGTGCAGCAATGGTTAGGGGTATTTTTAGCGAAAGGATACTTGTTTAATCAATTTTTGATTAGCCTAGTTTTTACTATATCAAGTTTGGTCGCAATTTTTTCTGAAAGTTTTGGCGGCTTGTTGTCCGGGCGAATATCTCCGCTAAAAATAGCATCATGGGGATTATTTTCTATGGGGTTGTTTATATTTTTGTTGGGATTGTTTGAGCCCGGCAAGGCGGTTTTTTTTATTATTGTTTTTTGGGGTGCGGGCTGGGCATTTAATCATGTTGGCTTATCAACATATTTGACTAGTTTACCGGATGAATTTTTACGCGATGCGGCAAGTCTTAACAGCGCTTTACGCTTCATTGCCGGCGGGTTAGGGGCATTTTTGGGAGGAAAAATTATTTTTGTTTTTGGTTTCGAATTTCATTTTTTAATTGCTGCTGTAGCAATTGTTTCGTTAGGTTTTATTTTGAGAAAAAAAGAAAAAATTATATCAGGAGGGAGATAATGGTTGATTTGAAAAGCAAAGTTTGTATTGTAACTGGCGCATCAGGTGGAATTGGTCAATCAATGGTTAAGCGTTTAAGTGAGGCTGGCGCGAGTTTGGTTTTGGCCGCACGCCGACAACAAGTTTTAGAAGAACTTAAGGCCAATATGCCTAACAAAGAGCAGATTTTATGTTTAAAGTGCGATGTTACCAAAAAGGATGATTTGGAAAATGTAGTTAATGAGACAATCAACAAGTTTGGCAAAATCGATATATTAATTAACGGCGCCGGTGTATCTAGTCAGCATCCATTTTGGCAACAACCGCTAGAGGATATCGAAAAGGTAATGTATACAAACTATTATAGCTATGTCATGCTGGCACGTCTTGTTGTAAATCAGATGAAAGAGCAAGGTAGTGGGCACATTGTTAATATAACCAGTGGTTCGGTAATGGTTGATCCACCGCCGCGTAATTTTATAGTATATACGTCATTAAAGGTTGCTTTGCGTGCCTTTGCAAAGGGGCTTTTCTGGGAAATGCGTGATTTCGGGATAAAAGTTACTTCAATTTTTCCAGGAGTAACTCGCACGCCATTAACCGGAAAGCTTAAGGATGTTTCGGTAGATAGCAATTTATTAATGGAGCCGGATGCGATAACAGATACAGTAATGTTTGCGCTTAGTCAAACAGGTAACGTTAATCCGTTGGAGCTTGCGGTAATAAATCAGCAAACTCCATGGACAAAACCAGTAATTCCATTTAAACAAGCTCACCCAGTTAAGTAGTAGGAGGCAGTTATATGAAAATAGCATTTATTAATCCACCCTTAGGTGCTTGGGTTACTCATGGTAATCATTGTGCGCCTAATCAGTTTCATGCTCAACTGATCGCGTATATCAGAGAGAAGAGGGTAGCAGAACCCTTTGCTATAGATGCTCGTCCAGATAAAATAGAATTTTCTGAGATGATAGAGCAGATAAAACAAATTAACCCTGATGTTATTTTTCTAGGTGAAATTCTTCATTCTACTGGTGGATTTGCTCCGATTTGGTATTTTTGCAATGCCGCAAAGGAAATAAAGAAGGTTTTACCACAAACAAAAATCGTTGTAGGGGGATTGTGGTTTTCTGCCCTTTGGGAAGATACTTTGGAGCGCAATCCCGATATAGATTTTGTTATTATTGGCGAGGCCGAACTAACCTTAGAAGAACTTTTGATCAAACTAAAAGAAGGAGAAACCGATTTTTCTGAGGTCGCGGGCTTAGCTTCCAATAAAGCTGGTAAGGCAGTTATCGGACCGCATAGAAATTTGATTCAGAATCTTGATGTATTGCCCACACCGGCTTATGATTTGTTTCCGATGGAGAAATACGTTGGGCATAGCCATTGGAAACCGTTTGCTGAGTTGATGGTATCTCGTGGGTGCCCTGGCGGTTGTGTGTTCTGCTATGAATGGTCGCAATATGATCCTCGTTCACCGAAAGATTTCATATCTTGGAGAACAAAATCTGCGCCAAAAATTCTCGAAGAGCTCGAAGTGCTAAACAAAAAACATGGTGTCAAAACTATAGTTTTTCAAGATGACGCGTTTAACGTTAACAAAAAAATAGTTGAAGAAGTTTGCAGAGGAATGATAGATAGAAAGATTGACATGAAATGGGTTATTTTAGGCCGTGCGGACGATTGGGTAAATCAGCTTGAGCTTATCCCTTTAATGAAAGAGGCCGGTATGTTTATGGGGCTTTTAGGGGTAGAGGTTGCCAGCGATGAGGAGTTAAGGAAAATAGGCAAGAATGTAAGCACTCATCAGATTGTAAAGACAATCGAAATTTTACGTAAGCACGGGATAATGAGCATAGGAACGTTTATGGTTGGTTTAGAAGATGACGATGAGGCCAAAATAAAGCGTAGATTTGATTTTGCCAATGAGGCTGATCCGGATATTTTTGCTTTACAGTTTTTTACGCCTGTTCCTGGATCGCCGTTTTGGAAAAAATATATCGATCGCGGTTGGATTAATTTAGAAACTTTAGATCTGCGCGAATGGGACTTTCAGCATCCGGTTATACCCACCAATCACCTATCTATAGATGATGTTGGTCGGCTAGGAGCATGGTGTATGCGAGAATTTTTCTCGGTGCCTCACAGAACCGGGCGGCTTTTTCAAGGACCTTATGACGAGTTGGCAAAATTATGCGTGAAGGATTTTATGGAAAATATAACCGAATTTGAACGAGCGGCCACCCGGCAAAAACCAAGCACTGTTGAGGTTTCTTGGGATGCTCAAGCGCAAGGGAAGTTTGATTTAACAATTTCTAAGATGCCATTCTTTCATCGTCGTATAGCTGAAAAAATGGTGAAAGCGAAGTCCGAAAATCTAGCAAGAGAGAACAATAAAGGACTAGTTTCGGAAAAAGAGGTGGCAACAGCTTTTTTTCAGGAAGTACCAGCGGCCTTTAAGGGGTTAATGAAAACCATTTTAAAAGAAGCAGAGCTCGATTACACAAAATACGTAGATGAAGATTAAAGAAACCAACGTAATAATTATTGTTGATCTTGAAACTGAAAAGATAGAGATTAAAGCCTTGGCGCCGGAGCTCATTAAAAAATACCTAGGAGCCAGGGGAGTTAATTCCTATTTGCTTTATCAATACACCGATGCATCTACCGACCCCCTAGGTAAGGATAACGTTCTTATTGTTGGAACAGGATTACTTACCGGGCTCAAGGGTCTTAATTTCTCTCGTACGACAATTACTGCTAAATCACCGGAGTCGGCAATTTTAGGTGATGCCAACATTGGCGGAGGATTTGGTGTAAGCCTTAGAAAGCAAGGATTTGGTTACATTATCCTAAAAAACAAGGCTAAATCTCCAAAGATGGTGGTTATTAATAAAGGTAAAGTAAGCATAGAAGATGCCGACCATCTTTGGGGTAAAGATACGCAAGACACTCAAAGTGAAATTTGTGAAAAATATCCTGGGAGTGAAACCCTTTGTATCGGTCCGGCCGGAGAGCGCCAGGTTGTTTTTGCCTGCATTATAAACCGCCGTAAAAACGCCGCCGCTCGTTGCGGTATGGGCGCAGTTATGGGATCGAAAAACGTTAAGGCAATTGTTTCTTGCGTGAGTGAGCAGGATTTAGAGCCAGAACAAAGCCAGGAGTTTGCTAATTGCCTGCGAGAAGTAAACCAATTTCTGCAGAAAGAATTTTTAACTGATCGGCTTAAAAAATATGGCTCGAGTCATCTTTTTGAAATCGTTAATGAAAGTATAGGCATGGGGAGAGTGAAAAACGGTAGAACCTTGGCTTTTACTAATAATGAAAATATAAATATTGAAGAATTAAAGAAATTTCATACCAAAAAAGCAGGTTGTCAGAATTGCGTGATTGCCTGCCACTATGTTTATGAGTACAAAGGAATAAAAAACGAGGGGCCGGAATACGGTGTTTTAGCTCATTTTGGACCAGTGCTAGGCATGAATAGAATAGAAGACTGCTTGGTGCTCAATGATTTAGTGAATCGGCTAGGGCTAGATGCCTCTTCGGCGGCAAATATTATTGCTTGGTTGATTGATCTTTACCAGGATAAGGTGATAGACGATAAATTTACTCAGGGAAAGGAACTTAAGTGGTCTTCTCAAGAGTTAGTTTATTCCTTAATTCAGGATATTGCGTATCGACGCGGTCTAGGTGATTTTATAGCAATTGGTCCGCGTAATATGTTAAAGCAAATGCCGAAAGCGTCAGAGCAATACCTTTGCTGGAGTAAAAAAATAGTGCAATCAGAACCAGCAGATTTGCGTTGCTTGCCGGCCTTTGCTTTAAGTAACTCGGTAGCTTCTCGTGGTTCAGATCATTTACGTAGCAGGCCAATTTGGGTAGCTTTTGAATTTCCGACCAAAGACTTGAAAGAAGTTTATGGAAAAGATGTAGATTCCGATGCCTTATCCTATAAAGATAAAGAGATTGTTGTTTTATGGTGGGAGCATTATTTAGCGATGTTTGATATGCTAGGATTATGTAAATTCATGGGTTTTCATTCGTTGCCTCCGGGGATAACTTTTTCTATTTTTTCTCGGATAATAGAAACAGCATACGGAGAGAAGTTTTCCCAAGAGGAGCTAAAAGAGATAGGAGAAAGGCTTATTAATATAGAAAGACTTTATTTGCAGCGCGAAGGCATAACTAGGAAAGACGACTATCCTCCTCAAAAAACATTTGAGCCATTAAAGGAAACCGCAGGAGTGCGCAAAGAGGATAAGGAAATGAAATTAGACAGGCAAAAATACGACAATCTCCTAGAGGCGTATTATCTTAAGCGTGGTTGGACTAACCAAGGTGAGGTTTTGTCTGAAACAATAGAGAGATTAAAATTGGATGAGGGGTGTAGCTATGATTTGTGATAGTCATATTCATTTCATTCCGCCTAAAATATCCGAAGCCACTTTATTTTATAAAGGAGTTTGGTCTGATGAGGATAAGCTTTTGTCTTATCTTGATAGCGTTGATAAAGCTTTTTTAGTTTATCCTTCGACCGATGCCGCAACCAGCTTAGGAGCCAGACGAGTGTGCGACCTTTATAATAGCGAAATTTCTAAAATTATTACCAAAAATAAAAAAATAATTGGTGCGGGTATTGTCGATTTCGATAGCGACATACCAGCACAGATAAAACAAATTAGAGAGCAGCGCTTTAGCGCGGTGAGCATTGCGTCTTCTGAGGGTGGTAAATTTTTAACTGAGAAAATAGCTTTATTGGCGCAATCTGCGCAGGAAAATAATTTGGTTATTTTTGTCCATCCGCAAACGATTAATCCAATTGGCTTTGAAAGAGTTAAGGACCCATTGCTTATGCCGGTGTTGGAATACAGCTTTGACGTTTCGATGTGTCTGGGGATTTTAATGACCGAAGGAATCTTAAGCAGTGGTGCTAAATTTATTTTCTCTTCCTTGGCAGGTATTGTGCCTTTTTTGAAAGATCGTCTTGATAGAGTGTATACTATGCTAAGAGCGCGAGGCATGGTCAAAGATTTGGGTGATGATCCGTCTAATATTTTGAAAGGCGTATATGTAGATACATCCGGGTCACCATTAAGTAATATTAATCAGGCAATAGATTTATTCGGTCAAGACAAGGTGTTGTGGGGCTCAGATTATCCGGTATGTGGCGATATCAGCAGCAATATCGCGATGCTTGATGAGTTAGGGGATGATTTAAAAGAAAAGATAACCAGCAAAAATTTCTTAAATCTTTTTAGTTAATATGCAAATATATTTATTTTTTCAAATAGTCAAAGTCAATAACTTACGACTTACGACTTATAACTTACGACTTTTTCATGGATAGTCCACTTCTATTTCCAGTTAGAATAAAGGGAAAAGCGCTTTTGGTGCTTGATGAAACGCTGATTCCTTTTAAGGAAGAATATATCGATGTAAAAAATTTGGATGACGCTCTTTTTGTTTTGGGGCAGATGAAGACCAGGGCTTTGGGGCAAGTTTTGTTATTTTTTTATTCCTGTGTTTTTTTTCATAAAGAAGGAACAGTCGATGATATTTGTAAGAGGTTTAGTGCGTTGCGCCCTACTTTTGATTTTCCAATGATGGCCGAAATGATCAAGTATCAAATTGGAAATGGATTTACTGTTAGCGATGCGGCTTTTGGTTTTGTGAAGATGTTTGATAATGCTCGGCGCAAAAGGGCAAGTTATTTAGCGTCAATATTACCAACTCCAGCAAACATTTTAACAATATGTAATGTTAACGGAGAGCTGATATATCTTTATCAAGAATTAGAAAGACTAGGCAAGGCGGGAACTTTTTATGTGTGTGAGACTAGGCCGTATCTACAGGGCAGTCGTCTTACATTTTGGGAGTTGCAGCGTAATAAAATTCCAACTAAGGTTCTTTGTGATAACCAGGCAGCAGTAGTTATGAAAAAGGGGCTGGTTAATTGCGTTATTAGCGGTGCCGATCGTGCTGCAGCAAGCGGTGGAATAATAAATAAATTGGGAACATATTCTTTGGCATGTTTAGCAAAACATTTTGGCATTGCGTTTTATCCCCTAACGCAGTATCCACGGGATATCGACATTAATAATGTTGTGATTGAGGAGCGCCCCAAAAAAGAAACATTTATGTTTTTAGGCGGAGATTTTTCTTCAATCGACGCAGTTTACCCATCATTTGACGTTACCGATGGTGAGTTTGTAACGGAAAGCGTGAAATTACCAGTATGAAGCTTAACGACATCAAAAAAGCAGTTTTAGTTTGGGGGCCAATATCTGAAGAGGGGATTTTGCGAATTCGTCAAAGCGGGTGGCTCGTTGTGGTTGCTGAAAATCGTCCATTCATGGTTGGATTGTTGCACAACTGCCCATTACTAAAGAAAAAGAATATCCAGTTTGTTTATTGTACTGATAACGCGCTGGGATTACTTTTTCAACAAAACAGGATATATAAAACAATTATTTTTTGCAAAAATCAAACTAAAGATGGAGTATTTGCATTAACCGGAAGTTTGCAGGTAGCGCTTTTGAGCAAATTACATAATGTAAAGATTGAGGTTGCAGCAGCGGCTCAGTTTCAATCAGAGGCGAACGTGTCAACTCTGGGAGGTAAGCGGTTTATCCTAAATGCAAGCAAGGACGATATGGTAGAAGCACAAGATGAATTTATAGAAGAGGAGATATTAAAATGAACCTGAAAAAAGATATAGTTTATTGGTCAAAGTTGTTAAACGAAAGAGGACTTATAACCGCAAGAAGTGGCAATGTGTCTTGTAAGGTTGGTGCCAATATTTTGATAACTTGCCACGACTGTTATCTAGGGCATTTAGAAGAAGACGATATTCTATTGATGGATTTAAATGGCAATGTCTTAGAAGGAAAACGTCCTCCCAGCAGTGAAACACAACTTCATTTAGCGGTACATAATAAATTTAAAGATATATCGGTTGTACTGCATTCTCACTCGCCGTTTTCAACAGCATTTTTCCATTATTTTAATAAATTGGATATTTTTTCTTTTGAGGCTAAGTTTTATTTGGGTGATATAGCGGTCCTTCCGCAAAAGACGCCAACGGTTACCGATGTTGGGCCAGTTGTGCAAGCCTTAGAAGATGGAAATGTTATTGTTTTGAAAAATCATGGCGTTGTTGCGATGGGAAAAGACTTTAAAGAAAGTTTTAGTCTTATTGAATTGTTGGAAGAGCAATCAAGAGTAAACCTAACAGTTAGAGGTAAAGATGCTAAAATCTCTCTTGATGCAGATGAGGATTATTCAACTTCGCATAAGGAAAAGCTCCTTTCCGGTAAACATATTGAATTGCTTGTTAAAATTATCAATGAAGATCAGCAAGTGCAGCAGTTAGGTAAACAATACGATTTGACGTGCACCTTAGCCGTAGAAGACCAAGATTCTGATAATAGTGTTTGTTTTCACTATCAGAATGGCAAAATTGTTAAAGTTGACCAAAGCAAAGAGGCAGAGTTTGTAATTTCTGGGACAGAAGAAATATTAAAAAAAGTTTTTAATAGAAAAATTGACCCCTTTGTAGCGTCAACGCAAGGTAAAGTCAAAGTGAAAGGTGACTTTGCTAAGATGAGTAAGTGGTATCCGGTAATGACAGAAACTTTTAAACTCTGGGGACGGGTAGAGGTCTTTTAAAAATGAAAGAACTAATTCATCAATTACCGAATAATTTTTTGCAAAAACTTCGTAAATTGTATCCTGATCGCTTTGAAAGCATCACCAGTACGTTTTTAGAAAAAAAAATCCAGTCTTTTAGGATAAATTATACAAAAACGGACCTCACTACCTTGCGCCAACTGCTTTCTAAAAACAGGATAAGATTTAAGGAGCTGGATTTTCCCAAGGGAGCCTTTTTGTTAAAAACACCCTTAAGCCAATTGCAAAAAACGGATATCTATAATGACGGATTGGTTTATGTGCAAAATGTCGCAAGCATGCTTTCGCCGATTTTACTTGATCCTTTAGATAACGATACGGTACTTGACTTATGTGCTGCTCCCGGAGCGAAAACAACACAAATTGTATCTTTAGCACCCAAAGTGCATTTGGTTGCTTATGAAAAAGCGCGCATACGTTATTATAAGCTCTTAACTAATATAAAAACACAAGGTGCGGGAAATTCAGTTAAAGTTTATCTTGGTGAAGGGGCGTTGGTGCGTAAAAAATTTCCTGAATATTTTGACAAGATTTTAGTTGATGCCCCCTGTACAACGGAGGGTCGATTTTATATTCAAAATCCAAAAACGTATAAGTACTGGTCTGATAAAAAGGTAAAAGAGATGGTTCGCACGCAGAAAAAGCTTCTCGGTGCAGCGTTTTTTGCTTTAAAAGAAGGCGGAGAGTTAATATATTCAACTTGCACTTTTTCGCCTGAGGAGAATGAGGGAATGGTTGATTGGTTTATAAATAAATTTAGGAATAAATTAACGGTTTTACCGTTGAAGATCGGCTTAGATAATGTCCAGCCGGGGCGACTTCGTTGGCGAGAAAAGAAATATGATCAATCGGTACAGCTTTGCAGAAGAATCCTGCCCAATGAATATATGGAAGCTTTTTTTATTGCGAAAATAAAGAAACTTTCATCGTAGTTTATCTACCTGTATTTATCCGGTATACATAATGATAAGACGCGTGACCTAATCTAATTGATAGAAAGGATAGATTTTTTATTGTTATCAAGGTTGGTAAGGGTAACCTTTGTTGGGGTTATTTGTGTAACTTTCATTTGTTTTAATGCCTCACCAATGTTTAACATGCGACCGTTAATAACCGCAAGCGGTGAAATCTCGTCATAAATTATTCCTTCTAAAATATAGCTGCCCTTAGAGTAAGTTTTTTTAGGAATAGGCTTTCTTTTTCTTTGGACTCCTCTGGAGGATGACGTAAGTTTGTGAGAAGCTTGATTTTCGGGTTGATTTTTAAGATGGAAAATAAAAAATATGACCACCCCTATAAGAATTATCGGTAAAACAATTTTTTTAGGAACTTTTTTAGGTGTTTTTACAATTTTTACTTCACTCTTAGAGGCTGAGCCAACAGGATCCTTATCAGCTTTTTTTAAGGCATCATAAATAATACTCATTTTAACTCCTCAATGCATGTTTGAAACAGCTTGCGATTAAAAGTTTTTTTCTCCTTTGCAAATCCGCAAAGCAGAGCCCTGTCACAAAGCATATTAATTAAACGGGGGATACCCTTTGAAAATTCATAAATTGTTTCATAGCTTTCGGATGATATTTCGACCGCTTTAGTGCCGGCTTGATTTAAGCGATGCTCAACGTAATTTTGCACTTCTTTTTCTTTTAAAGGAGAAAGGTTGCATTTTACAAAAATACGTTGACGGATTTGACGTAAATCAGTTTTTTTTAATTTTTCAGTTAACTCTGGCTGTCCAGAAAGAATGACTTGTAGTAGTTTTTCCCTGGCGGTTTCAAGATTTGTTAGGAGTCTAACTTGTTCGAGTTGGCGAGCAGTAAGATTTTGCGCTTCATCAATAATCAAAGTCGCGGTTGAGCCCTGTTTGTTTACTTCTAACAAAAAAGTGTTTAATTCGTTTACCAAAGATAAGCGCGTTCTTCGCTTTGGTTTTATCCCGAAATCTTCAACGATTGCTTGCAGCAGTTGAGTTTGGCTAAAATAAGGATTAAGAATAAAAGAAGTTTTAATCGATGGAGGAAGCCGGTTAAGTAATGTGCGGCAAAGCGTAGTTTTACCAGTTCCTACTTCACCAGTAATTAAAATGATTCCCTTTTTTTCTTGTACCCCATAAAGCAGGGCGGCTAAAGCTTCTTGGTGGGAAGCGCTGCCGTAAAAAAAGTCAGGATTACACGTAATATTAAAAGGAGAATGTTTTAATCCGTAATAATCAAGGTACATTCTTATTCTATGATTATTTCTGCCTCTTCTGCTGCTTGAGCTTCTTCTTCAAGTGATTTCCTTAATTCAGCAGCGGGGTCCATAATTCTCACTGTAATAAAGATAATTAGATCAATTTTTTCTGTATCATTTGTTTCGCGCTGAAAAAGTTTTCCGAAAAAAGGAATGCTGCTTAAAAAAGGAACTTTATAGACGCTTTCACTTTTTACATCTTTTAAGAGACCACCGATAGAGATCGTTTCTCCGTCTTTCATTAAAACTTGAGTTTGAGTTTCTCGTACTGTAATGATTGGGTAGTCGTCGTCAGAATAGCTATCGCCAATTTGCGATCTTGCGGTTACATCTGACGAAGAAGATGTTACTGATGGGTAAATTACCATATTTACAAAATTATCTCCACAAATTTGAGGAACAACATTAAGTTCGATTCCCAAATTCTGGTAGTAACCCAAATTTTTGTTTATCGCGACAGTTGTTTCGCTTGAACTGATACTTGATTCGATGATCGGGCGTTTTTCGCCAACCATGATGTAAGCTTCTTGACCGTCTAAAGTTAGAACTCGCGGAGCAGAAAGAGTGTTGGTGTGTACATCTTCCTCAAGGGCGTGTAGTGCAATCTGGAACTCAGTGCCATTAAGCTTTCTGAAAACAAATTCTAATCCTGAACCGTACGGACTGCTTCCGTTGATTGACGACCGAGCATTAAAAATAGAAGGGGCAACTCCATCGCTGGAAATGGTGCCTCCACCAACTTTTGTGTCTGAGCTATTAAACCCTTGCACACTTCCGTCGCCTGTTGCGCCTGTGCCGTAATCAAGGCCAATATCTCGAAGAACATCTTTGTTAACTTCCATGAAGCGAGTTTCAATTAATATTTGCTTTGGCATGATGTCGATTTTCTTAATGGCATCAAGAAGAGTCCGAATATTGGATTTGGTGTCAGTAATGATTAGTGTTTTTGTTCTGGGTCTTGCGCCTGTTTCTCGCTGGGCTCTTTCAAATTGTCCGGCGCCGCTTTGAGTGTCAAAACCGCCGCGTGCTCGCCATCCTTTTTGACTGGCGATATCTAAAACAGTAATTTTTCCACGCGGAGTGAGCTGAGGCCGTATCATTGTTTCTATATCATGAGCATCAAGATAAATAAGTCTGTAAGTAAATGTTTCTAGGGGTTCTTGCTGAGCGGCTAAGGCTTCTTTTTCTCGCTTTTCTGCCAGTCTTTCCAGAGTTGTGACCATAACAATATCCTTACCAACCCATTCATAACTGTAATCGTAAATCTTTAGCACTGCGTCTAAAGCTGTTTGCCAATTGACATCTTTTAAATCAACTGTAACAGGGCCTTCTACCTCAGGGGCAATAATGATGTTTACATGTTTGCCGTCTTTGGTTGCTTTTTGAGCGATGGCTTGTAAAACTACACTAATGTCAGCATCTTTAAATTTTAAGGAAGGAAGAACTCCCTCCTCCTGGGTAAACCCTGATAATGAAGAAAATAAAAAAATTATCGAAAACAAAGAAATCAAAGCAAGACTGCCAAATGAAAATCGAAAACTATAAACCTTCATCTTATCCCTCCCATTTTAAAAAGTATTCTTTACCATCATTTTCCAAAATAATCCCACGTTCCTCTATTTTTTTTATCTTATATTTTTCGAAACTATCGCCTTCGCCAAACATTCTATTATCAATTATAACACTACTTCCTTCCGGCAGGTATATAATTCCTTGTAGCATTATATCACCGATTCCTTTTTCTTCGCGAATTGTTATTTCTCCCTTTTCATTAATCAATGGATAGAAGGGGTCTCTACTGCTAAGGGTAGTATGAGGGTAATCGAAAGCACCTGCCACAAAGGAGATTACCAAGAAAAAGCAGAGTAAGGCAAATTTAATCATAAAACCTCTTCCTTAACTAAGGCCAAAAGCCGGATGCTTACGCTATGGTAAGGCTTTGAACCGCTTATGGTTAGGCTATCTATCTTTAATGAGTATTTCCCTTTTTCTATTTCCGACAAAAAACGACCCAAACTATGGAATCCGCATTGGGTAGCGATGCTGATTGGAACATAAAGAAAACGTTCCGTGTTTATTATTTTTGCAACGATTGGCATACCGGACCCGGTTTCAACGATTTCAATGTTATTTTCTTTTGCTTGTTTTGATAAATATGCCTGTAGAGTAGATATATCTTGAGAAGGAATAATTTCTCCCTTAAGAGAAGCGATACTTTCTTTGATTTTTTTGATATCAGAGATAAATTGTTGCTTAGAATTAATGTCAGCTGTGGTTTTGGATATGTTTTCCTTTAAATCGTCTATTTTGGTGTTCAAAGTGAAAATGCTTTTTAATTGAAGGGGAGTAAGCACAAAGGCAATCGCGATAAATCCGGTAGTCACCCCGGCATAAATGGCAGTTTTTTTATTTAAAATCATCTTGCGCACTCCATTCTAAATTCAATTATATCGACTCCATTTAGCGTGCTCTTTCTGTAATTTTTTAAACCAACATTTCTGAATTTTTCGATAAAATACGTCTGCTCATTAAGTGCCTTGATTAATTTATCTAACGATACAAGACGATCTTCTTTCCACTTTACTACATAACCGTTTATTTTTACGGTTTCTTCGTTTATTGACATGTCTCGGAGCCAAATGTTTTTTGGTGCTGATGAGAAAAATTCAGCCATTATTTGAGAAAATGATAAATGCTCACTAAGGAGATTTTGGAAATCTTTTTTCTCAACAATATGTTTTTGCAGTTCGTCTTTTAACTGAACTATTTCTTGAACTTGTGGCGAAAGGCTCTTCCAGTGTTTGTGGCGCCCGCTGTAGGATAGCCGCAGTACATTGGCAAAAGCAAAGATGATAAGGTTTGCAACAATCAGTCCAGCTAATCCTAAAATTGCAAAAGGCATATATTGACCAGCTGTTTTGACAAGTTTTGTTTCTTCTTGTGCTTGCACGGGATGAAGATTGATTTTTATTTTCTTCATAAATTTAGCCCAGCTACCGCGCTTAGCATTTCTTTTGGGAAATATGATTCTTTGCCAGTATTTAGTTTATTCCACGGTTGCCATATTTTTGTTTCAATTCCCAAAATTGCATCGATGGTGTCTTTAACTCCGTTAATTGCCGCTAGGCCTCCGGTAAGATAAATGGTTTGTATTTGTTCTCCAGTGTTCATTTCAAGGTAGTCAAAAGAGTTCTTTACTTCATCGCATAAGTCGGTGATAACTTCTTCACCAACAGCAAGTAATTCTTTTTGTTGAGTGGGGTTGAGTAAATTTCTGTCGATTTCTTCATTTGCCATCCCGCTAGCGGCTGCAATTTTTTTAATGAGCGCTTTGCCGGCGATGCGTATTTCTCTACTTAAATAAGGCTTATCTTTTTTGAGCAAGCTAAGAATGGTAGAAGAAAACCCCATGTCGAGGATTGCTACATTGGAATCAGGATGGTGAGTATGGTAATAGAGGTTTATAAGTGATATCGCATTTAGACTGATGTCGGCTATAGAAATTTTTTCTTTCGTAAACTCCTCTAGCAAAGAGTCGATTAGCTCTTTTTTTGCAACGGCTAGAAGAACCAAAAATTCTTTTTGAGAATAGTTTTCGTCTAAGACGAAAATATCGTAATATACGTCTTGCTGGGGAAAGGGAATGTGTTTTGAAAGTTCAAAACCAAAGGATTCTTTCAATTTTGCTTTATCTAGCTTTGGAAAATTTACATATCTTATGATTGTGTCGGGTCCTTTTAAAGTGAGCTTTATTTTTTTTGACGTAAGACCTCTTTTTTTAAGAAGTTCGATGGCGCTTTTTACGGTTGGTTTTCTGCTATCTTCTACAAAAACGTTACAAATTTTCTTGTCTTTTATTTCAAGGCATTTGATGTATTTTGTTCCTAAATCCAAAGAAACAAATTCGGTGTCTTTGTCGTCAAGAAATTTACTGATACCAGAGATGATATTTTTATTGCCCATCTAAAATATATTAGTATATATATCACTTATTGTCAATCAGGCAAATTGATTAAGGGGTTAATGGATAAGGGTTTTGTTGTTCTTGCCAGCTTGTGATGCCATAAGTTGTTGATCCGCTGGCGCTTAAACTTCTTAAGCGAGAATAACTGCTGTTAAAAGAATTTCAGAAATAGTAATTGATTTTTAAACACCCTAGTAAACTTTTCTTTTTTCTCTTTTCATTTCTATTAATTCTTCCGCGGTGGGAGCCAGCTCGAATTCGTCATTTTGTCTTTTTTTGGGAACGTTTTTTCTTATTTCTTTCTCAGTGGCCTTATCGAGATTTTTTATTGTTTTGCCGGTAATTTCAGGAAAAGCTATTGGAGCAGTATCTAAAGAAGGCGTTGCTTTTATTTGCCTAGAGGTAGGGACTTTAAGTGTTTTTTTGGGGGGATTAGAGCGGCTTAGGGCAAAAATAATTAGAATAATAATAATTACACCCAGAATAACTTTTCTATCTAGTTTCTTTTCCATGATACCACCTCATATTCACCAGTTGTTGGAAAGTAAGGAAGATTTTTTGTTAACAGCCGCTCATCGTAATGATAACTTTTGCTAAAGCCACTTATTTTTGTATCACCCCGAAATGTTCCAACCGGTCCACGTTCTTCTTGGATTATTCCGCCAAGAACCAGCAATGTTCCTTTATTATAATTCGAATCCCACCATCTCTCTACAATAAACGAGTCACCAAGGGCCATGATTGACGCGTTAATTTCTAAATCGCTGGGAGCATTCTTATCAACAATAACATCTTTTCCTGCGACTAACCCTAAGTAATTGGTGCTACTAGACTCAAGCATTGGGTCGGCACGAAGCGCTGCTCCATCATAGCGGTCCTTAAAACGTAAATTGTCGGTGACAACAATGTTGCCTTTGCCCCCGGAGGCGTTTGTATCCGCCCCAAGAGTCATTTCTCCATCAAGTGTGCCGGAAACGTAAAGATTGCCACCGTCAACAAAAACACTTTTTTCTGCTGGTAGGGCCATGTTGTGGTTAACCCAACCCTTATTGGCATTCGTTACGGTCATTGTTCCATCGTTGATAAAATCTATTTTTGTATCACCAGTGAAATTTACAGCATCAGCTTTTAGATCTTGTAAATTTGAATCGTCAAAAGTAGGCATGTCAATGGTGTCTTGGCCTAAACTGGGATTAGGATCATATGCCGGATCAAAATAGGGATTATCATTGGGTGGACCGCCATTCATATAAATTATTTCGTCAGTAGCGCTACCTACTGGTCCGTGAAAGGCTGGGTCTCCAGCGATATGGAATTCAGAGTTAGTAAAGATTGGTCCATACAGGGCATCACCGGTAGTAAACCATACCGGTGTTTGCCAACACCATCCTCTTGAGCACTGAGTGAAATATTCATTGTTGGTAAAGTAAGAGAAAACATTAAAAGGCGTTTCCTTCACATAAATGCTAAAAGTTTTACTTGCTAAGGTATCACCTAAGCTATTTTGTGCTGTGCCGGTTGAGGTAAGGCGGTATGCTAGTCCGCCGATGTTTGTAGCGCTAATGGAATAGAAGCCTTCGCCAAAACTTTCTGTTAAGTTTGTTGTGATATTATTTTTTAATCTTGAAAGGCATCGGTCAAGACCAGCCTCAGCAATATAAAACGCTTTGATGAGGCCGAGATTTCTGTCTAGTGCCTTTTTTTCAGTTACAACATAAGAAAAATATGCGCTAGCCATCCCTAAGATGATGACCACCAGCGTTAATACGGCTATTAAGATTATTCCTTTTCTCATAATTAATTCCTCAAATAAACGATCGTTCCTATTTTTAATCTCACGCTTCTTTTAGTTAAACTTTGTCGCTCTGCGGCCAAAGAGATTTTAATTCGGTTTGATGCCAAACGCTCAAAACCTGAGCCAAAAGAATTAGGATCATTCGCATAACCGTTGCCTGCTGTTCTGGTAACTAAAGTTATGTTATCAACTAAAACAGTAGTAGCGATCGCATCTTGTCGGGTAATTTGATTTGGGCTGAGTGTATAAATTATGTCACTGGACCAGGAATTTATTTCTCCGTTTGCATTGCGACCGGTAGGTGTTTTGAATCTTATTGTGTAGTAAACGCATTCTTCACTGCTTGGTAGACATTTTACACAAGAGTTGTCAACGTCACGTTGGATGAGATTTAGTGAATTATCGTTTAAGTCGCTGATTTTATTTATTGTTGATTCCGATAGCTCATCGGTCATTTTTAGTAAGCACCTTCGCAGGTCCTGATGGAGAGATATCTGCGTGTTGCTGATTGATATCGAATCCTTATTAGCAATGAGGAAATAGAGGACTATGCCGAAAAAAACGGTTGAGAGTCCTAGGGCGATAATCACTTCCAAGAACGTAAACCCCTTGCGTTGTTTTCTTGTGGTCAATCGGTTTAGCAGGGCATATAATCTAATCATAGCCTAACACCTCTCTCCCAATTAATTTATACCATTTTTAACGGCTAATTTCCACTTAATTTGCGAAAGTACTATGTTTTGGAATAGTTTCCATTACCTATTGGATAATAGAGTTGTAATTGTTACCGGAGAAGAGGCTTGGGCATGTAAGCTTGGGTTTGGACTTACATCAAAAACCCAATTTTCTCCAATTAGTCTTTGACCCTGACGCCAACAGATTACAACCGTTACTTGCTTTAATTGAGACGATATATTAGATACGTACACTATTCCTCGGTAATTAAGGTCTTCAAAAGCGATATCTTGAGGATAAAGATTGCTTGTATCCGGATAGAAAACCTGATTTGCGTATGCGTCGATATCATCAAAGCTTTCGCTTCGAATATCTTCGAGCTTTGCAGATGCTATACGTGAAGCCAAAGAAATATTTTTTGTTAATTTTCCCAGATCCATAAAGGTTATCGTCGAAAAAATAATTCCGGATACACAACCTACCAGAATGCAGATTGATATAGATAGCTCAGCAATGGTAAAAGCTTTACGATTCATTTTAACTGCAAGAAGCGTTGGTTAAAACGCCACCGGTAACAATAGTATAAATCGTTGATCCGGTAGCCCCACATGAATTTGGCGTGGCAACAATAGTGTAACTATCGGCAGCAAGAGTGCAGGCGAAAGTGTATCCGCCAACAGAGTTATTGCAAAAAGATTGACTTAAATAAGGAGGCGTTGCCCCGGTAAGATTTGCTTCGGCAGTTGGGTAATTGCCATTGTTTACTGTTCCAAAATTTTCAATCGCCGCAGAGATGATGCGTAAGTTTGATTGCGCTGCGCCTTCTTTGGCGATAATGTTGCTGCGCGACATGCTGGGAATAGCAATGGTGGCGATAATTCCGATCACAACAATTACCATTATTAACTCTATCAATGTAACTGATTTTTTCAAAACATACCTCCTTTAACTTTTCGCTAGGATTTCTGATATTTCAATAATTGGCAAAAATAATGCGATAACAATACTTCCAACAACGACACCCAAAAATACAATTAAGATTGGTTCAATAATGCTTGCAAGCCCGGAAATAATTGCATCAGTTTGTTCCTCATAAAATTCAGCTATTTTGCCAAGCATAAACTCTAATTTTCCACTTCGTTCACCAACGGCAATCATTTTTACAACCATCGGAGGGAAAAGACCGCTTTCTTCCAATGGTTTAGATATTGGCACCCCTTCCTGTATCGACTGTTTCGCCTCGACGATTGCTTCTTCAATCAACTTATTGCCGCTTGTTTTTCCAACGATATCCAGGGTTGCAGTAATCGGTACACCGCTTTTAACTAAAGTGGCAAAGGTGCGAGCAAACTTTGCAATACCGACTTTTTTAAAGATGTCTCCTAAAACAGGCAGCTTCAAAAGTAATGCATGATATTGTCTTTTTCCCTTGGGAGTAGAAATATATTTTTTAATCGCGGCAATGGCGGCAAAAACACCAAAAATTATTAAAAAGAAATATTTTCCTAAAATATCTGCCGCACTCATTAAAATTTGAGTGGGTAATGGCAAAGATGCGCCAAGAGCACTGTAAAGTTCCTTAAACGTTGGTACAATTTTAAGAAGTAAAAAAGCTGTCATGACAACTGTCATAAACAATACTATCGACGGGTATATAAGGCTTGCAACAATTTTTTTCTTTAGCGTGCTCATTTTCTCAAGATAGACAGACAGTCTATCTAAAATTTGGGGGAGATTTCCGGAAGTTTCTGCAGCTTCAACCATGCTTATATAAATTTCCGGAAACACTTTCGGATGTTTGGCAAGACTTGGGGCAAAAGCTGTTCCGCTTTTTAAATCTGTTGAAATTGTTGACAAAACGCCCTTAAAGAAAGGATTTGTAACTTGATCGGTGAGGATATCCATTGCTCCAACAACCGGGATGCCGCTTTCGATGAGTGTTGTTAATTGGCGCGAGAATATAACCAACTCATCGGTCTTAACTTTCCCTTTTTTACGTATTAATTTTTTTGAACTTTCCTCTTTTAAGGAAAGGACTATTCCTTCCTGGGAGTGGAGAAACTCTAAGGCTTTTTCTTTGGTATCTGTTTCAAGTGTTCCTTTGGTAACTTTGCCGCTAGTACTTTTTAATTGGTAAGAATATATACTCATATCTGGTTATAGTTTTGCGCTTATCTACATTATAACCAATAACTTACTACTTACAACTTATAACTTTCATTGGCTATCCTGCAACTCGTAAAACTTCTTCCAGGGTGGTTACTCCGTCTAAACATTTTTGGAAGCCGTCTTCCTTTAGGTAGCGAAAATGACGTTTTTTTGTGGCGTAGTTAATAATTTCAGCCTCGGTAGCTTTGTTTACGATCATCGTTTTTAAGGAATCATCAATGGAAAGAATTTCTAATAGTGCGATTCTTCCTTTGTAGCCGGTATTGTTGCAATGCTTACACCCTTTTATTTTACAGAATTCATTACCGAGAGATGCACTAAAGCCCATTTTTTCAAGAATTTTTTTATCTACACTATATTTTTCTTTGCATTTTGGGCATAATTTGCGTACAAGTCTTTGAGCGGTTGACGCGATAAGAGAGGAGGCAATTAAAAATGGTTCGATTCCCATATCTGCCAAACGAGTGATTGCGCCAATTGAATTATTTGTGTGCAGGGTCGAGAATATGAATTGTCCGGTTAAAGAAGCTTTAATCGCGATATCTGCGGTTTCTGAATCTCTAATTTCGCCGACCATTATTATATCGGGAGATTGACGCAACGTGCTGCGCAAGCTTCCGGCAAAGGTTAATCCTATGTTTGGGTTAACTTGTATTTGGGTGATTCCTTCGAGTTGGTATTCTACGGGATTTTCGATTGTTATGATATTTTTCTCAACACCATTAATCATGTTGATTACTGAATAAAGAGTGGTGGATTTTCCTGAACCGGTTGGCCCAGTTACTAAAATTATTCCAAAAGGAGCCCTTATTGCTTCTTGGAAAATCTCCAAAGGAACTTTAGAAAATCCTAAATTTGCTAAACCAAGCGAGAGGCTTTGGCGGTCAAGAATTCGTAGAACAATTTTTTCACCAAAGTTTGCCGGAAGACTGGATACTCGAAAGTCGATTTCACGGCCTTCAAATTTTATTTTAAATCGTCCGTCTTGCGGGTTGCGAAATTCAGTAATATTTAAATTTGACATTATTTTTAAACGAGCCAAAATCGCGCTCTGATTTATTTTTGGGAGGTTTAAACCATGATGAAGGATGCCATCTACGCGATAGCGTACAGCTAAATCAGTTTCGGTTGGCTCGATATGTATGTCTGAACTTTGCCTTTTTAAACCTTCATAGATTATTAGGTCAACAACCTTCACTATAGGAGATTTTTTACTTTCCTTAAGAACTTCTTCGAGGCTGTAATCGTCTTTCTGGGTAATTTCTTCAACTGAGGATTCATCTTCGGATTCGGACAAAAAAGCAGGAATTGCTTTCTCTGAGTATAGTCCGTTTAAAGCGCGTAGTATTTTATTTTCATCAGCTAAAATTAGATCTATTTTTTTGAACGAGCAGATTATTCCAATGTCGTCAAGGGCAAGTATGTTTACGGGGTCAGCGGTTGCAATAGTTAAAACTTCACCAATCTTTGATATTGGGATAATGGTGTGCTTAAAAGCGATATTCTTAGGTAGTAGGTTTCTGTTTTCCGGTGAGAGGCGATATTTATTAAGGTCAAAATAAGGAGTGCGGCATTCTTTGGAAAGAACCAAAATAATGTCTTCTTCGGTTGTAAGCTTATTCTCGATAAGTTTCTGTTTCAGCTCACGAAAAGACTTAGTTTCTTTGTTGATTTTTGTGAGCAATCTCTTATCTATGTCTTTTTTTTCTAAAATAGCTTTAATTATTCTTGTTCTTAATGATTCCATTTTATTCAGTGTCTTCAATTGTGGTGCGAAATACTTCAGGCATGCTAGTGAGCCCTGCTTCAGCTTTCATTATTGCCTCTTCGCGTAATGTTTTCATGCCTTTTTCGCGTGCGATTTGTTTTATTAATTGTTCGTTGCAATTGGTATTAATTATTTGTTTTATTTCGGGGCTCAATTGTAAGTATTCGCCAATCGCGATTCGCCCCTTATACCCTTGGTTAGCGCAAGTTTTGCATTCCCCAGGTTTATAGATAACAGCGCTTTTTGATATCTTATATTTTTCTCTAAATTGATCGTCAATCTCATCTACTGTGCGGCAATTGGGGCATAGTTTTCTAACTAATTTTTGCGCAAGGACTCCAATTATTGTAGAGGATAGAAGAAATGGTTCAACGCCCATATTTATTAAACGAGTAACTGAACCGCTGCTTGTTGTTGTGTGCAGAGTTGATAAAACCAAATGTCCAGTTAAGGCGGCTTTTATTGCAATGTCTACTGTCTCGAAGTCTCTAATCTCACCGACCATTATTATGTCTGGATCTTGCCGCAATATCGAACGAAGTGCCGCGGCAAAAGTTAACCCGACTTCAGTGTTTACATTTACCTGATTTATTCCTTGGAGTTGATACTCAAGGGGGTCTTCAACGGTTATTACATTTTTTTCTGGATCATAAATATGACTCAATATAGAATAAAGTGTAGTTGTTTTACCGGAACCGGTTGGTCCACAAGCGAGAATCATTCCGTAAGAAGAGGTGGAGTCATGCTTCAATCGTTTAGTGGCTAATTCGGACAATCCAAGGCCGTCGATGTCTAATAGTCCCTGAGATTTGTCTAAAACGCGCAACACAACCTTTTCGCCTAACGTAGAAGGTAAAATTGATACACGAAAATCTATATTTTTTTCTACGATTCTCATTCTGAACCGGCCGTCTTGAGGGAGGCGGTGTTCAGTAATGTTTAGATTAGACATTACTTTGATTCGTGAAACGGAAAAATCGAGCATTTTACGTGGGATTAACTCAACTTCGCGCAAAACGCCGTCGATTCTAAAGCGTACTCTTGCGTTGTGGACTAATGGCTCAAGCAAAATATCAGAAGCACCGTCTTCGACTGCACGCCTCAAAATATAGTTAGTAAGCTTAATTACCGGACCATCTTCGACGGAGCGTAAAATTTCTTCATCTTTAACGATTTCTTTTTTTTCTTTAATGAGCTCTATTGAAGCAACATCACCATCCTGTATTATTTTTCCAACGGTATCTGCTAGCGATTTTCTGTAACGTCCTTCAATGGTGGATCGTATTTCGCTGCGCAAACCGATAACGGGGTTAACTTTGTGTTTAGTGAGTTTTTCAATGTCGTCTAGCGATACAATATTTGACGGGTCACTCATAGCAACAGTTAAAACGTTGCCGATTTTACTAATTGGTAAGACCTGATATTTATTTGCGGCGTCTTCAGGAATTAACTTAAGAAGTTCTTCAGGTATGTTAAGAGTTGTGACTTTTATTGGAGGTACGCTTAAAAAATCCGATAATAGAATTAACAATTGATTCTCATCGGAAAAATTTAAGGCAAGAAGTGCTTCGCTTAAAGGGTGGCCAGTTTTTTTCTGGTGTTGAACCGCTTTTTCGAGTTGTTCGGGGGTGAGGAACTTTTTTTCTAATAGAGTTTGTCCGAAATTCTTTCTCGAAGCATTATTCGTCATAGTATCTTTTGATAGCGTTTCTTATGTCAGTAACGGTGCTTACAAATACCTGTATGGTAGATTCGGCGATATCTTCTAAATCTTCAATTGCTTCTACGTTTAATGGGTTGGCCATGGCTACGGTTAAGGCATTGCCGATTTTATCCAATGGAATAAGGCAGTAATGAGAGGCGACATTTTTAGGAACAGAAGCGATTACTTCTTTTGAGATATCATAATTTTCTAAAGGAAGAAAAGCAAAACCGTATTGATGGGCAAGACATTGGGCAATTTCTTCTTCTTTGGCAAATCCTAAATTGACGATAACCTCGCCGATTAGCCCGCCCTTTTCTCCTTGAATCTCGAGAGCCTCATCGAGCTGTGTTTTTGTGATAATACTTTTTTCAACAAGAATATCACCTAACAATTTAGATGTTTTTTTACGTGATCTCATTTTTTTAAATTTGCCAAAGTATAGTCAAATAACTCTTTTGTGTTTTTGCCATCAATCGGATTTTCTCCAATAGCGAACTCAAACTCAAGTTTGAATTTTTCTCCTTCGAAGCGGTCAGCGAAAACTTTTTTTACTTTTTGTATTGCTGTTTGGCACTGTCTTTTGTTCCTTTCAATAAGAATTGCGGCTAATATGTTTTCATCAATTCTTGCTGGTATATCAATTGGACGTAGTTGAGCTCTAAATGTTTCAGCTGTAGTTTTGAGGAGTCTTTCAGCTTCAATTGTTCCAAACTCATCTTGGAATCCTTTTAGATTTGTAAGCTTTACGATTAACAATCCGCATGGCCGCTGATACATCGCTGATCGCTTAATCTCTTCATCAAGCCGAGCGCAAAGGTGTTTTTTATTGTAAAGGCTAGTTAGAGGATCATAAATTTCAAGTCCTTCAACCGCTCTTGATAGTCGCTGGTGCTCCCATAATAAGACGATATTTTTAGAGAAAATATTTATTAAGTCTAAATCTTCTTTTGAGAAAACGAAGTCCTCAAGGCAGTTACCTCCAACCAAAAAACCGATTGTATTATTCTGTAAGTAGAGAGGACTGATGAAGACGTTTTTTAATGTTAATTCTGTCGCTGTAAAAGTAAACTTTTCGTTATGACTACGACTGTCGATAACCAATATATGAGGCAATTTGCTCATCGCGATTAGCTGGTCGGTGCTGAATTTTTGTTCACTTTGGGAATCTTCTTCTGTGAGGACGGGCAGACCCAGGCTGTTCTTTTCTTTTTTTACTAAAACCATACGCAGCTTATTAAGACGTAAAATTTCTTTTAATTTTTCTAGGATAAAATTAAAGATCTCTTTTTCTTTCATTCCTTGGGTGAATACCTCATGAATCTGCATTATTGCCAGCAAAACACTTACTTTTTTTGCCAGCTCTTCATTTAGATCTTCAATCTTACGGCTCATATTTTTTAAATCATCAAAACTTTCTTGCACTCGTGAAGAAAGAGAATTAAAGAGTGTTTCAAGGCTTTCAACGCCGCTTTTAATAAATGGCTCCTCCATTAGACCTTTTTTGTCGATTTTTCTTAAGGTGCTCGTTGAACGAATATGCAGTTTTAACATGTAGAGAAGCAAGAGGTCTAAAATCGCAATCCATCCTACAAAAAGAATCGTTCCCGAAATAAAGAAAACCCTTGTTGGAATAGAATAGTGGAAGTCATAATTAAACAGGTAAACGAAAAGAAGTACTGGCAGGACGGTTATGAAAGCAATTGCAGCCTTGATCATTCTTCGAAAATCAATTGGTTTTTCTTTAGGGGTCATTTTACCTCCGATATGGTTAACATTGGGTAAATTAGATTTTAAAATTCTTACGACCTAAAAATATCATAAAAGATTAATGAATACATTTCAAGCTAAATAAAAAAGCGCGCCGAATAATGGCGCGCTTTTTTATTTAAAGAGCTTAGTAATTACACAAGTTCTTTGAGTTCTTTAGAGGCCCTAAAAGCGACTTTCTTTTTTGCTGGAATTTGAATTGTCTCGCCAGTTTTAGGATTTCTTCCTTGTCTTGCTTTTGTCTGTTTTACCTTAAAGGTACCGAAACCAGAAATAGCAACGGGATCTTTTTTCTTTAGAGATTTTTTGATTGAATCCAAAAGAGCCTCCACGATTTCTTTAGCTTCTTTTTTGCTGTTTGCAAATTGCAAGATACTTTCAGCCAAATCTGCTTTATTCATTGAAACACCCCCTCCTTAGTTAAAAAGTTAATATTCTCATACCTTTTTTACTATTCTATATTTTAGAAAACAGTTGTCAAGATTTTTTTGAAATATAAATAATAGATTTCATAAAGCTAGGGTTGATTTTTTTGTTTTTTTAATTTGAATATGGCTGGTTTTTATGGATTTTGATGGCAAAAAATTCGATTTTATAGGGAGTGGTAGGCGCGGAGATAAGCCACAACATCTTGTGTAGATGGTTTGGCAACTGTAACAGAAGCACTTGTGTCGCAGCGAGTTATGTATAAAAAAAGAGGTAATTTTGTTATAAAATATAAGTCGAAGAATTGTTTACTTATCTTAGAAAATTGGTATAATGAGGTTATTGTAAAAAGCGGTCATTTTTGGCGTCGGTATGGTTTGGCGCCACATTTAAGGATTATATGGCTACGGTGATTATTATGGAAAAGAAAGAATTAAGAAAGAAGCTGCTGGATCAGCTGCTGTCTTTAACTAAAGAAGAAATAAAAAGGAGGAGCGAAAATGTTGAGAAAATTTTATCAGAGTTACCTTTATATAAAGAAGCAAAAGTTATCATGGGATATTTCCCTTTAAATGGGGAAGTAGACGTTTTAGAGATGTTTAGGAAGGCATGGGGAGACAAGCGTTTTTGTTTTCCTGTGATGGATACCGAAAAAAAAGATCTGCGTGTTTTTGAAGTAACTAACCTGTCTGGGTGCTTTGTTTCTGGACCTTATGGCGTAATGCAACCAGATCCAGCACAAACCAAGGAGATAGACGTTAGTCAATTAGATATGGTAATTGTTCCCGGCATTGGGTTTGACCGTAATAAAAATAGGCTGGGAAGAGGTGCTGGTTTTTACGACAGATTTTTAGGAAAGATAAGCGCGCCTGTTAGTAAAATTGGGGTTGCTTTTGACTTTCAAATTTTAGATGACCTTCCTGTTCATCTTCCTTTCGATCAAAAGGTTGATGTCGTTGTTAGCGAAAAGTACTTTATTTAAATCGACGTTGTTTAGTTGTTTAAACTTTTGTCTTTGTGAGACGATAGTTTATTCGTTTGTGCGACTTGATTAGCGTTTAAGGGTAAGGAGGTTTAAAGTGATTATGATTGCTGTATACATAATAGGAGGGCTGATTGTCGGAATAATTTTCGGTTTTAGCCTGGGTAAGCTTATTGGTGAAAATAAACTGAAACAAGCTAAAAGTGATGTTGAAAGAAGCTTAAAAGATGCGCGCAGTAAGGCCGATGAGATTGCGAGAAAAGCCGATTTAGACGGTAAGGAGCTGCTCTATAAGCTAAGAGTTGATTTTGAGAAACAACATTCTAGCAAAAAAGAAGAGCTAACTCAGTTGGAAAAGCGCTTGCTTCAAAGAGAAGAGAATTTAGAGCGCAGATTGGATTTTATTGAAACCAAAGAGCGAGAAATGAGTGGCCGCGAAAACGAAGTGAAAAAGATGACAAGCGAGCTAGAAGAGAAAGGCGGCGCTTTAGAGCGGTTGATCGAAGAAGAAAAAGAAAAATTAAGAAGAATTTCATCGCTTACTCCGCAGGAGGCAAGAGAGGTGTTGTTAAGGCGGTACGAGGAAGAGCTTCGTTCTGATAAGGCGAACATGATTAAAGAAATGGAGGATGCCGTTAAGGAAGAAGCTGACACAAAAGCAAAAGAGATTATTTCTCAAGCGATTCAACGTTGTGCAGTTGAGCACACTACAGAGACAACCGTAAGCGTGGTAGCTTTGCCCAATGATGAAATTAAGGGGCGAATTATTGGCCGTGAAGGCAGAAATATCAGGGCGTTTGAAATGGCGACCGGAGTAGACCTAGTTATCGATGATACTCCAGAGGCGGTAAGCTTGTCCAGTTTTGATCCGATTCGTCGTGAAGTTGCTCGGATTGCTTTAGAAAAACTAGTTCAAGATGGAAGAATCCATCCGGCAAGAATTGAAGAAATTATAGAAAAAACTAAACAAGAATTCGAGAAGCGCCTAATGCAAGAAGGTAAGACTGCTTCTTTTGATGTAGGGTTGCATAATTTGCATCCGGAAATAATAAAACTTCTTGGTAAGTTGAAATATCGTACTAGTTTCGGTCAAAATGCCCTACAGCACTCTAAAGAAGTGGCTTTTATTATGGGTATTTTAGCTTCTGAGCTTGAGCTTGATGCTCGTTTGGCGAAGCGTGCTGGATTTTTGCATGATTTAGGAAAAGCAGTGGATCACCAGGTAGAAGGAACACACGCGCAAATCGGTTCCGATCTTTTGCGTAAATATGGAGAGAATGAAACCGTAATAAATGTTGCTGAATCTCACCATGAAGAAGCTGAATTTAAAAGCGCGTATGCTTTACTTGCTCTAGTCGCTGATGCTGTTTCAGCTTCAAGGCCAGGAGCAAGAAGGGAAACTTTAGAAACCTACGTAAAGAGATTAAAGCAACTGGAAAAAATTGCTAATTCTTTCGATGGGGTAGATAAGAGTTATGCTATTCAGGCTGGAAGAGAGGTTAGGGTTATTGTTGTTCCGGTTAGGGTAAAGGACAATGAAATTCCGTTGCTTGCTCATGAGGTGAAAAAAAAGGTAGAGCAAGACATGGATTACCCGGGTAATATAAAAATCACCGTTATTCGCGAAACGCGAGCGGTTGATTATGCCAAGTAAAATTGATTATTGATTTTTACCTGTCCGCCGTATTGGCAGGTGGGGTCATTGATTGTTGTGATTTGTGTTTTGGTTGTTTTGGAAAATGCAGAAAATTTTTGGGTTTAATAGGGTTGTTGATTTTTATAATTGGGTATAAAATATATGAGAATATTATTTGCCGGTGATGTAGTAGGCAGGCCAGCGCGGGAATATCTTAAAGAAGCTTTACCCCGATTGAGGAAAAAGCTGTGTTTGGACGCGATTGTTGTTAACGGTGAAAATTCTGCCGGTGGTTCAAGCATAACTCGCGATACGGCACGAGAGATTTTTGAAAGTGGCGTGGATGTTATTACAAGCGGCGATCATATATTTAAGAAAAAAGACGCAATCGAAGTTTTAAAAACAATGGATGTGATCCGGCCATTAAATTACGGCCGAGGAGCTCCCGGAAGCGGTTATTTGATAAAGAAAATAGGTAATTGTAAGTTGGGGGTAATTAATTTGCAGGGTAGAGTCTTCATGTCTCCGGTTGACTGCCCCTTTAATGCAGTTAGAGATATCCTAGAGGAGATAAAGAAAGAGGCGGAAATTATCTTGGTTGATATGCACGCTGAGGCAACTAGTGAGAAAGTTGCGATGGGTTATTTTCTCGCTGGAAAAGTAAGCGTGGTTGTTGGTACGCATACGCATATTCCTACGGCTGATGCACGCATCATTAATGGGGCAACGGCCTATATTACTGACGCCGGGATGACCGGTAGTTTTGATTCTGTTTTGGGCAGAGAAAAACAGCCGATAATTGAGAGATTTGTTACTAATATGCCTACGCGTTTTAATTTGGCAACTGGTGATGTTCGCCTGCAGGGTGTTGTTGTAGATGTAGATAACGACAGCGGCAGAGCGATCTCGATAGAAAGAATAGAAGAAAAGAAAAATGGGACTGCTGCATGAGGCATCAGTTCGGAAATAAAAAGGAGGGTTATGACTTGGAAAGGTAAAGAGCGCAGAAGGTTTGTTAGGGCGGATTCTCTTTGCAAAATAACTATCTCCTCTCCCCAGCAACACACCATAGATTGTCATACGGAGAACATAGGGGCAGGGGGAGTGCGACTTTTGCTCGATGAAAAACTGGAAATTCTTTCGCTTGTTGATTTGGATGTTTCTTTAGACGATGTAATAGTCAAATGCAAGGGGCGAGTAGTGTGGAGAGTTGAGCGCAAGGTGTACAATGAAAAAGATTTTCTTTTTGATACCGGAGTTGAATTTTATGAAATAGATGATGAGTCTAGAGAAAAAATAAACAGTTTTGTAAACAATATAATCACTAAAGAAGAATCCGGTTTAGAGTAAAGCAAATTATAGAGGAGGTTAAACATGGGATATGAAGGAGAGAATCGAAGAGAGCATTCCAGAGTGTCTTTTCCTTGCAAAATAATGATTAGTTCGCCGGTAAGGCTTTTAGTTTCCCACACCGAAAACTTAAGCGAAGGTGGCATGCGAGTCGTGCTAGAAGAGAAGCTATCGCCTTATACTATGGTTGGGATAGAGGTGTTTTTTGAAAAGAACAAGCCAATAAAATGCAAAGGTAAGATTGCTTGGGTTAAAGAGATGGTGAATCCGATAGCTAAAACTCCAACAATGTTTGAAACAGGCATAAAATTTATAGAGTTAAATGATTGCGACAAGGAATACATAAAAAAATTAATTAAGGCAATCACACCTGAACAAAAAGATGATTCTGGAGAAAATAAATAACCCTCATGATCTAAAGAAGTTAACCACTAAGGAGTTAAGGGGTCTTTGTCGTGAAATACGAGAATTGATCATAAAGGTTGTTTCTCGCAGAGGAGGGCACCTAGCTAGCTCTTTGGGGGCAGTTGAACTGTCGGTAGCGCTGAATTACTGCTTAAATCTTCCGTTGGATGCTTTGATTTTCGACGTTGGCCATCAATGCTATGCGCATAAAATTCTTACCGGACGAAGAGACAGGTTTCATAGTCTTCGCCAATACAAAGGAATAAGCGGGTTTCCTAACCCAGCAGAATCCGATTGTGATAGTTTTATCTCTGGGCATGCTTCGACAGCTGTTTCTTGGGCACAGGGCTTGGCTGAAGCAGCGCGTATGAAAAAAGAAAAAGCAAAAGCTGTTGCAGTTATCGGTGATGGATCATTGACTGGCGGGATGTGTTTCGAAGCGCTTAATAATTGTGGACATTCTCAAAGCGATGTTTTAGTTATTCTTAATCATAACGAAATGAGTATCTCCTCATCAGTAGGTGCTCTGAGCAACTACCTTAATAAAATTATCTCTGCGCCGGTGTACAACCGGTTAAGAAATGAACTAGAAAGTTTTTTGGAGCATTTTTCTTTAACTAAAAAACTTAATGCTCACGCCAGAAAGTTTGAAGAAGCCTTAAAGGGGTTGATGGTGCCGGGAATATTTTTTGAAGAACTTGGATTTAGATATTTTGGCCCCATTGACGGACACAATCTTGGTGTTTTAATACCAACGATCAAGAACATTATTTCTCTTAAGGGACCGAAGCTTCTGCATGTTGTTACTAAAAAAGGCAAAGGGTATAAGTTTGCTGAAGAGAATCCTGAAGAATTTCATGGTGCATCACCGTTTAATGTTGAGACATCAGCTCCTTTAGCGGGAAATTCAGAGAGCTTTGGTGAAGTTTTTGCCAGAAAACTAGCAAAATTATCCGAGAGAGATAATCGTTTAGTCGCGATAACGGCTGCGATGCCCAAGGGAACCGGGCTGAATATTTTTGCTGAAAAGTTTCCTGAAAAAGTGTTTGATGTAGGAATTGCCGAAGAGCATGCTGTTGGATTTGCTGCAGGATTAGCCAAGAAAGGGTTCAAGCCTGTTGTTGCGATTTATTCTACTTTTTTGCAGCGTGCGCTTGATCAAATTATTCATGATGTTGCTTTACAAAAACTTAGCGTTATTTTTGCCATCGATAGAGCAGGTGCCGTTGGAGAAGACGGCCCTACGCATCATGGTGTCTTTGACGTGGGCTATTTAAGATTTATTCCGAATATGATTTGCCTTGCACCTAAAGATAAGGAAGAGCTGGAAGATTGTCTTGAGTTTGCTGCTCTTTCTGAATTGGCGGTAAGCATTCGCTATCCTAAGGGTGCAGCGTATTCGATGGGATTTAGAGAGCGAGTTTCTTTAGGCAAGGGCCAAATCATCAGAGAGGGAAAAGATGTTTGTATCATCGGTCTTGGTTCAATGGTTAAAAATGCTTACCAAGCAGCGGTATCTTTGAGCAAAGAGGGAATCGAGGCAACAATCATTAATCCGAGGTTTATTAAACCGTTAGATGAAGAGTTGTTCAGTTTTGTGGGAAATAATTTTAAACAGATTTTTATTATTGAGGAAGGCAGTATCAGTTGTGGTTTTGGTAGCGCTGTTTTAGAATTTTTTCAAAAAGAGGAGTTATTGCAAAAAACAAAAGTAAATTTAATCGGTTTTCCTGATGAATTTTTACCCTGTGCCAGCAGAAACGAATTGTTCAGAATGTATAGACTGGATACTCAATCTTTGATTGCTAGAGTAAAAAATACTATAGGCGAAAAAACTTTTTCTAAAAATTAAATATGGCCAAAGTTAGATTTGCACCTTCACCAACTGGGTATTTACATATTGGCGGCGCGCGCACCTGTTTGTTTAGTTGGCTTTATGCCCGCAAAACCAAGGGGAAGTTTGTATTACGCATTGAAGACACGGATCTAGAGCGCTCCAAAAAAGAATATCTCCAAGAAATTTTAGAAAGCATAAAATGGCTTGGCATGGATTGGGATGATATTTATTATCAGGCTCAACGATTTGATATTTATCGTGACTATGCTCAAAAACTTATTGATGATGATAAGGCTTATCGAAAAGATGGTGCAGTATTTTTTAAGTATGATTTTAGCACCATTGAATTGGATGATGCAATTCGCGGTAAAATTATTTTTAATGAATTACCAAAGGATGAAGAGGTAATTATAAAAAGCGATAATTCTCCAACGTATAATTTTAGCTGTGTCATTGATGATGCCCTAATGGGAATCGACTATGTTATAAGAGGAGAAGATCATATTTCCAATACGCCTAAGCAAATATTGATGTATAAAGCTTTAGGGTTTGACCTTCCGCGTTTTGCTCATGCGCCGTTGATTCTTTCACCTGATGGCGGGCGGATGTCTAAGCGATATGGAGCAACCTCAATACGAGAATATCGAGAGATGGGGTATTTGCCGGAGGCAATTGTGAATTATCTTTTATTTTTGGGATGGTCGCCGAAAGATGACAAAGAAATTCTTACCACCAAAGAAGCAATAGATTTATTCGATATAATCGATGTGAATAAGACCTCTGCTGCGTTTTCTATGGATAAACTCAAATGGGTCAATGGCGAATATATGAAGCAAAAATCACCTAAGCAATTATGCGCACTCATCAGAGAGAGCTTAAGCGAAACAGAGTTTATCCCCAAAGAAGTAGATGACATATTGTTAGAAAAAATCATTGTTCTTTTGGGTGAGCGGATCATTACTCTCAGAGATTTTAAAGAATTGGCATATTTTTGTTTTTATGATGATTATCAGTACAGCGAAGACGCATCTAAGATTTTGGCGAATAACTTAACTAAAGAAATAAATTGCCTTATTGACAGTTTAGCAAAGATAGAGAATTATGAGGCTGAAATTGTAGAAAGAGAATTTCGCGGGTGTGCGGATAATTTAGGGGTAAAAGTGAGGGTTTTGGTTCATCCAACACGAGTTGCTTTGACCGGCCAAACAAAAGGTCCGGGATTGTTTGAGAGCATGGTGCTTTTGGGCAAAGATAGAGTAGAGGCACGACTTAAGAGGCTAATTGATTATTGGAAGGAGGTGGAAGAATGAGAAAGATTATTATTTTTTCTTTGATAGCAGGATTTGTTTTTCTCGGTGGTTGTAAAACAGTAAGAAATGCTGCAGTAGGCACAGGAGTTGCGATATACAGCACCGGAAAAGGACTCGTTGACGATGTTTGCGACGCGTATAAAGTTGTAGATAAGGCTGATAAGTGGTTTGCCGAAAATTATTGGTAAAGACTACATAAGAAAATCGAAAATAAACTGTGATAGAGCCAATCTATTTTCTATTGTCGATTTTCTATTGCTCTATAAATTTTTCGCAGAAAAATTTATTGCCTCGTAGTGGCCAAAGGCGTAGCTTCGGCACAACACATGGTGAAGGTTTATATCGGCAACATATAAGTTAGTTTTGTCTCCCACTACGCCGAGGCTTCGTGGGATTTCGCTTTAT
>JAAEQW010000326.1 GCA_024231025.1 Candidatus Omnitrophota bacterium | reverse complement strand
GGCCGGCTACCCTGCAGCGCTATAGCCCACACACTCAGCTACAAGCAGCATACCGCCACTACCCTGGGATATCGCAGATAAGCCCGCAAATTTGCACTAAACGTGGGTGGTGTGTGAAGAACTAATAGTGCTGAAGAAGCTTCTTTAACCCCATTAACTTAATTGGTCGGAGGTTAATCCCAACTTTTTGACATGGTTCGAATTGGGATGAATTTATCTTTCCAATGAAATACGTTTGACTTCAATCGGACTACTTAGCGCATAGTTACGCCTCAGTAAGTAAAAATGACCAAAATTCACAGATTTCCTGGCTTTTCACAGTGTAAAAAAAACCAAAAAATAAAAGTGGCTGAAAATTCGTGTGCAGCCTAAGGCTTTGGTGTAGAATGCAGGAATAATATCCTTTTTGGGCAAAAAAATTGTTTCCTCTCCTTTTCAACACACTAAGAAGTGAGAAAATGCTGAAGCTCCAAGCCAGGGCAAGCAATTTTTTTGCCCAAAAAGGACATTATTTCTGGATTCTACACCAAATCCTTAGGCTATACACGAATTCTCAGCCACTTTTATTTTTTTTTATTTTTTCACACAGTGAAAAGCCAGGAAATCTGTGAATTTTGGCCATTTTTACTTACTGAGGCACAACTCAGCGCTGGGTGGTCCGATTGAAGTCAAACATGATTCATTTGAAAGATAATTTCATCCTAATTCGAGCCGATTCAAAACGTTCATGTAAACTTCTGTTTTACTTAGCTAATGAGGGTCAGTTTGTGTGGGTCCACAGTATTGAGCGCGCTTTTGTATCATACATATATGCCACGGTCAAGAAAATTTTACACGCCAGTGAGTGACTTTCTGAGGGGGTGGATCATCG
>JAAEQW010000325.1 GCA_024231025.1 Candidatus Omnitrophota bacterium | reverse complement strand
GAAGTCGAGGTTGCAGTCGATACTGCTGAGGCCGACGAAGCCGTAGTAGAAACTAACGTACCACGCCAACCCCGACGAACTTTCCATTTTATCAGAACTCCAGCACCAATCTTGTTTTTTGTTGAAATTGTTACGGTGACGTCATCTGAATACTTCTTAAGTTTCGCACCCCTTATTCACTGGTAGACATGCAAAATAATCCGAATCAATTTAAAATACGTTGCAATATGAGAATATATATGACATATAACCGTCTATAAATTCAGTCGAATTTAATCAATAGGAGGTTGACAAGTTGAGTTCTCATAAGCAAATAAAATTTAGAGGAGAAGTTGAAAAATACTTGCGAAATGAACAAAATAATTTTGATTCCAAAATTGATCGTCTTTTCGCTGATCTCAGAATCAGAACCTTGTTGAGTCGAACAGGTATTAAAAAAAAGCAAGGCTTTCATTCGGCTCATTTGTTGTTCATAATGCTTATGCTTCCGCTGCTGAAACTGAAAACGGTTCATAGCTTCTGTCAAAAGCAATGGTACCATTGGTCTTCTTGCGGAAAAGATGCTTTTTACCGCTTTAAACTGAAAAGCTGCCGGTGGCGCACTTTTATGTATAAGCTTAATCTTGCGATATTTTATGGTATTAAATTGAATGATTATCCAAGGGAGGAGACTTGTTTTGTTATCGATGACACCACTATTAAAAAGATTGGAAAAAAGATTGAAAATGTTTCTTACATTTTCGATCATAACCTCGGACGCTCCGTATTAGGCTTTTGCATCGTAACGCTTGGCCTTCTGGCTGGCAATGGCTTTTATCCGATCGATTTCGCTTACCGTTTCGGTAATAAAAGAAATGACAAGAGTCCCGACGAAAAAACAGGGGATCCCCGAAGCATAAGCGGTCTGAGAAGCTATGAGGCCTGACATCACACTAAATTAGAACTGGCTATTATGATGATTGAGAGGGCTGTGAGTTACGGAATATGTCCGGGGTATGTCTTGTCAGACAGTCGGTATGCATGGCCTTTCTTTATCTGCAAAATCCGCAATATCGGCGATAAAGGGATGCATGTTATATGCCGTCTGAAAAACGGTAACATCAAATACTTATATAAAGGCAAAGGTTATAATCTTGAGGAACTATATAAAAAAGTTAGAAAAAAAATGAAAAGGGATAGAAAAACGGGACTCTTTATGGCAAGGATGAGAGTCAGACCACCCGGTTCTGACGAGGATGTCGTAATCGTTTTTTCAAAGGGATATAAAGAACCGGAAGATGATACCGTTAAGGGGCTGAAAAAGAAAAAGCAACCCAAATGGGCAGCTTTTCTTTCCACTGATGCTGCGCTGCATTCTAGCACAATTATAAAAACATATGTCAAACGTTGGCCGATTGAGGTCTGCTTCAAAGAATGCTGGCAGATGCTCGGGCTTGGTAAAGACCATAGTAATGATTTTAATGCTCTGGTATTTGCAACGACTGCGAGCTTTATTCGTTATAATCTTTTGAACTATCTCAATGAGCAAGAGAATCATGCGACGCTTGGTGTTCTTTTTGAACATCTTGCTGATGATTATGCCGTCATCACTTACTCACAGAGACTTTGGAACTTCTTTCGCGGTCTTTTTCTCATCAGTTTTAAAACGATTTTCGATCTTTTCGAAATTGAGGAAGATTTTCAGTCATATTTTGATATCCTTTCTGATGCGGTAAAGGGCTCTGCTCCAATTCAGGGGTGCGAAACTTAAGTTAATTATCTGAAAGCCTATATCTCCTTTGTGTCAATATCTTTTGCCTGCCATATCCAAACTTTATTTGCTTTGCTCACGACAAAAGACCACAGTTCATCGCATTCTATTGTCAGCCGCCCCGGCTTCTTTGCTGTCACATTCACTTCCTTTGGCATATTTTCATATTTATCATTCACGTAATT
>JAAEQW010000324.1 GCA_024231025.1 Candidatus Omnitrophota bacterium | reverse complement strand
GTTTTGTCTAGACATTTGGGAACCGAAACAAAAAATGGCCTCATTGCTGACAACAGCTTTTGTTTTTATACATTTAGTACCTATTTCTAAACATTATTGTTCTTTCCGGTTACCCCTCTGTGACGCCAGGAGTTTACTCCGGCTCCAGGGTGTGTGCCGGCCTAATTCTTGGTTTTCAATACTTTCTTTGGTCTCTTCTTATATAGGTCACTATGCTTTTATTATTATAGCTTTTGTCAGCAGAGATGTACACAATTTTGCTTTTCATATTTGCCACCTACCTAATGGATGGGTAGGGACGCCTAAACCGCACCGATTTTTCGTTGCGGGGTCTGTTATTTTATTGCCTTTTGCTGTTGTTTTTCCTGCCCTTTATGGGTAGGTCGCCTATAGCACCTGGCCTTTGGGTCAGTGTGCACGCCTATATCCAGCCCCTTGTGGGCTTGGACGCCTATAATATGCCACTTGTGGCATATATTGTTGTTTTTTAAACTGTTTGCTGATTATGGTTATATTTGCATAGATCACACCGGAGGATTTGCGCGCCCTGCATAGCAGAGTGAAAAGACTGGAAGAAGACCAGAGCGGGCTTGGCGAAGAGCAGAAAAAGCAAGCTGAGGAGATGGAGCGGATCGCGAAACAAGTCGAGATGGGAGAGAAGCACAGTCGACGCCTGAACCTGAAGGTTTTCGGGTTCACTGCTAAAGAAACCTTGCAAGGCAAGGAGCAGTACAAAGAGCCAGTTGGGTGCTTCAAGAGCATGCTCATGTTGGGAATGGGCATGGCTAAGAAGGATGTGGATGCGATCCAGCTGCGCGAATGCCACTGGGCTGCCCAGGGCAAATTCCTGATTGTGAATTTCGTCCGTGATCAAGACCGCAGGCTGGTGCTCTCCAAAAGGAAGTCCCTTGGAGAAAACGCGTACAAACCGGATGGCCGCGCCGTTTCTCTGCAGAATGACTTCACAGCGAAGCAAATGGTCGGTGTGAAGGAGGCGACGCGAGTCTACAAACTGCTCAAGGAGAAGAAGGTCAAGGTGTCCACGGTCAATGACAAAATTAAGTACGAAGGCAAGCTCTACGAAACTGTGGACCCTGTGATTGTTGCTTTGTTAGGAAATTAGGAAATTTGCTGATGTTTGGGTCGCAACTAGGTTTGAGTAGTCTTGTAGTCTTGTACTACTAATAATTTCTTTTGTTGGGCAAATAATTAATGATTGTTTGGCTCTTTCTGATTTGTCTTTACATATGCATAAAATATTGGGAAAATGTTGGAGTAAAATGCAAGCTTACGATATAATTGTGGATGCATTGCTGTGTTATTTTCTACTGCAATTCCAAATCTGCAGACTTGTTAGTCTTCTTCCGATAATGAATGTTTCTTAGTCTTAGAATCCTCTCTGATATGTATTTTTGTTTATTTTGTATGTGGGGTCAGTGCCTTTTGTGATGCTGCCTTATACCCTCCACTTTCTTTACTTGGAAATTCTTGGGTGCACGTTACCGCCTATGGAGTAGTCTTTATGACTACAGTAAGACTCCAAGCCCCACTATCTTTTTCTGGTTTATTATACTGAGCAGGGGCTCCAATTGCCCATCCATCCTCTATTTCTTCAAACATGGACGGTACACTTAATTTCCACGGTCGGGCTAGCACAGGTGGCTTAACACCTCTGCCCTCTGGGGGGGAATCTGGCCCCATGGCAGTAATCTACCAGATGTCAATATCTAAATTTGTCCCCAGAATTATACGAATGGGGGAGGATGGTTCAGCTTTTAGTTTATTACAAGTGGATAATAACAGTATGTTGCAGTGCAGACGAGCTACAGTGAGTTGTCGAAAACAATGTCTTTGTTGTCCCTTGGTTGCTCAGGATGGGACGGTTGCTTCTACTACTATGAATAGAATGTATTTCCCACTGATTGATAAAAATGCTGAAATTAATTGCTGTACAAAATGTATAGTTTATGTGATTACATGCAAAAAATGCGGCATGCAGTATGTAGGGCAAACTATTAGAAAGCTAAAGGACAGGGTTCTTGAACATCGAAGAAGTATATTGAATGGCACCATGGTTACTTATCTAGCTATGCATTTTCGGGAAATCAATCATAGCATTGATGATTTTCGAGTAATGATAGCAGAAGTGGTTAATGGAAACAATAGCTTGCAAACTAGAGAATTATTTTGGATTAAGCTTTTGAATACTGCTTACCCTTTTGGGCTCAATGATAATATTGCATCATATGGTAATATTTCAGAAGGGATTACTCCCTTCAATAGGATTGGTCATCCATATTTTTCTCTTCCTTTTGCTATGCGAAAAAGATCAAAATTTCAAAAGAAACATCGAAGAAGTAAACAAGAAAATAAGGACATTATTGAGCACATTAAAGCAATATTTATTAGCGACAGATTCGGAAAGAATAACATGATGTTTAATTACTTGAAGCAACAAAGTCAAAAAACGCTTGCTTTTTGCCATAAATATACAGCTCAGTGTAATCAAGATTGTGATCCCATGCTAAAATTAGCTTTAATGGCTTTTTTGGCTGGATATTATAAGCATTTGGAGAAAGAAAAATTCGCTTCTTGTGCTGTGGACAGAATTTTTATCCCATTTCTTTGCCCTGCTATGGATAGCTTGTGTTTAAAATCTCTGTTTATGGCTACTTCAGTTAAAAAATTGAGCCCCTTATTGCGTAAAGACCAGCGCAAGATACAGATTGTTTTTAATTATAGTGAACCCTTTAGTAGAAAGGTTTTTAATTATAACAAAGCACTTAGAGATACTGATACTTTGGTTAAATTAAAAAGAATTCTATGTACTTCATGTAGTTGCGAAAATTCTAGGTTTGTATATTCACCGGCCGGTCATATTATAACTGGGAATCTTGCTATTGTAGAAAATAAGCTTTTACGGAATATTTTGCGCAAAGGTACTAAATATAGATTGCCTAAAACATGTACACAGATGATGTTACAAAATACAATTGGTCTTAGTATTAATGCATTAACTAATAGCTTGGCTAACAGAACTAGAATACCATTTTCTAGATTTGTACCATGGTATATGGAAATTTTGCGTATTTTGGATACTCGGGTAAAAAAGTTGATGGTTGAACATGCTTTGCAAGCATATACAGATGGTTTATCTTTGGCTTTAAGTTATTTGGATTATTTGCAGCAGCATTTTATAATTGCGCCTGCTGACAAAGCAGGTGGTAATTTTGTTTTTACATGCAAGAAATATTACTTTCAAGTTATGAGTATAGAACTTGGTATTGAGAGAGTTGGGGCAGATTTACATTTGTTGGGTAATCGGGTATACAATGCTTGTACTGGTGATATTTCGGATATTATTAAAAAGCACATACGTATGACTAATCATTTTGGTCTTAAGCTGGATGAAAAGGATAAAGTTTTGCCACTTATTTTTGCTATACCTAAACTGCATAAAAATCCATACAAATATCGATTTATTGCAGGTGCTAAACGAGCTACCACCAGGAAGATTAGCCGTACATTGCACTTAATTTTAGTACATATGAAGGTTCATTTTCAAAATTATTGTGCAAAAATACTTCTACGTTCAGGTCGTAGATGTTTTTGGTCTGTGGAGAGTTCAGAAATGGCATTGCATCGGTTGGCACATGTTGGTAGGGTCTCAAATATTCTCACAGCAGATTTTGCTACTTTGTTTACTAAGCTTCCACATACTACTATACAACATTACATATTTCGCCTGGTTAGTTTATGTTTCAAAAGTGCTTGCAAAAGATATATTGCAGTTGGATACAAAGTTTTCTATACGGATGAAATAAAATCGTCGCATTTTAAGTTTTATGATGAGAGTCAAGTTAAGCTTATGATTGAGACAGTACTTGATGAAACATATATCGTTTTCGCGGGTTCGCTTTTTCGGCAGATATGTGGAATCCCTATGGGAGGTAATGCTAGTCCTATGCTAGCCGATCTGTGCTTGGCTTTCATGGAGTTTGAATATGCAAAGAATCCTAACAATGATAGGATTGTAGCACTCAGGTTTATTGATGATCTTTTAGTGCTTAATTACCCTGATTTTTTAGCAATAGCACGGCATATTTATGGATCAGATTTGGATTTGGAGGTTACATATGCAGGGGATTACTGTAATTTTCTGGATTTAGCTATTCAGGTTAATCCTATGGAGGCTTTAGAAACTAGCGTTTATAATAAAACTGACTCATTTCCCTTTAATGTAATGAGGTATTCCTACCCAGATAGTAATGTTTCAGTTAAAGTGCACTCGGCAACCATTTTTGGTCAACTACTTCGTTATTTACGCATTTCTTCCAGTTATAATGGTTTCATTAGTAAAGCTAGGGAGCTTTTTCAAACCTTCGAAAGCAGAGGTTTTGGTAGGGATTTCCTTATAGACCAGTTTTTATCATTCTGCAAGCGAAATGAAGTTATGTTTTTAAAGTACCACATGATTTCAGATAAAGTTACTGTGCATATGACTTTTTCAATCTTCGGTTTATAATTGTAGGTAAACTATGTACCATGCAGTAAATTATTTTGCAGTCTGAAATGGCAATTTATGCAAATATTGTCCAGGTGTGTTGTTCAGCTCGCGATCGGTTTTTCGGCTAGAGTGTATAGGTTTTATGTCAGTCTGCTTCATTTTCTATCCCGTCTAGCCTAATTTATCCTTCTATTTTGCAGACACCATGTTCTTGCTCATGCATAATTGTGTGCATTTTTCAGTGCTTGATTGCCTTGAACTCCGTGTGCATGGACTCGCTTCAGAATACGATTGCTACGTCGCCTGAGGGATCTTCGCGAAAGAGACCGCGCGATGATGGTTACGATCTAGAGGAAACGGAGGGCAGCTCGAGTTTACAGGTAGATTCATGTTTGTGGCGTCCTGTGTGTGTTTGGGCTGTGTGGTTGTCTACTGATGACCTCTTTTGAGGATTGTCTTCAGAGACAATGGTTCCACACACGGCCCAGGGTCGAGGTCATGTTTTGTCTAGACATTTGGGAACCGAAACAAAAAATGGCCTCATTGCTGACAACAGCTTTTGTTTTTATACATTTAGTACCTATTTCTAAACATTATTTTCCTGAGCGACCTTTTGTTTTTCTTGCCTTTTTCTTTCTTTCTTCCGTTCGATAAATATTCAAAAAGTGCAAATCCTATAGGCTGAGCTCACTTGTTCAATTGCATTCTCCATGCCCTTTCCAAAAATCATTGCAAATATACACATTTTAGTTAACGTCCATTGTATTTTTATTCGTTATAGCATGCAACGACGATGGCGTAGTCCCCTCGGTATTCCGCACGATGAAGATGAAGTATCTACATAGTAGGGGCGCGCTCCGCGTTCCTGTGCCGATGGATGCGACAACTCAATGCTCATTCTCAGATCGACTCTCTTTGCGTGAGCTAAGTCCACCACCCTAAGATCGCCTTGCCGCGGCAGTTTTGCTCTCTTTTGAGCATGTTTAGGGGTTTTGGGCGCGTGGACGTCCACGCCGCCGCTCAATCGTTGATCGGATGATGAGAATCTCCACCGCCGGTAAATCGACGATACCTGCCGCGATTCGCCGCCGCATCATTATCGGTCAGCGGTAAGTTGCTCCCAGAGAAAACTGGCTAATCGTTTCATCCCCTTAGCATTCTGGTAACTCATCCCTACTAGCGCATATTTTATGCTCCAGTCATAAAAGCATACATTAAGCAATCCATAAAAATGGGTTATTCGATCGCAATCGTTTGATC
>JAAEQW010000323.1 GCA_024231025.1 Candidatus Omnitrophota bacterium | reverse complement strand
TGTTTTTTCGCTCAAGGCGGCAAGTGTTATTTGACCTACTTTTTGGGAATGCTCCCGGCCAGCGGTTAAGGCGGGCGTCATGTTTGAAATTTATTGGGTGCGGTTTTTTTGCTTTTACGGTTATGAAAAAACAATGGGTTAGCCATGGGCAGCATAGAAGTTTTTCTAATAAAATCAATGGCCATTGTTTTTGAAGAACCGTACCCAAATTAATTTGTTTGACAAAAATGCGAGAGCGGTTGGGATTATTTTGTGGCTGTTGCAGGGCACACACGGAAGATGCTGCCAAACTGAATTACAAGAAAAAAAAGGGGGCGACAATTTGGCAGGCGAAAAAATACCCGTCTTTATACCCGCTTCATGCAGATAGGTAGCCCTCAATTTCACATAAAATCTCTTATGCGACTATAACGCTAGCAGCATAAGAGATGACCGGAGTAACAAAAAAGAAAGAGCAGTTCCCATGCTATCAACTTAAGGCGGGACAGCCTGCAAAATCAGGCAATTGCGCAAACCGCCGCAGGCTGTTCATCGCGGGGCTTTTGCTGAATTCGGGGGCCTCAGAACCCCGGATTTTTGTCCCGGCTAAAGCTGGTAGCCCATTGTCAATATGCTATGGAGAGGCGGAGCCACTTCATGTTTGTTCTGGTGCCTTCTGGTTTGGCCAGCGATTCCCGGACCGAATAGACTTAACTCCCTAAAACAACTAAACAAGACTAAGAAAAGTTTACGAAAGGAATTCCCATCTTGCTAATTTTACAGAACTAGTTGATTTTGCACTTTTCTTTTATAATCAACACCTTACAAAGTGCCTTCGCGAGCTGTTTTGCAATATAGAATAATTACAATCTATTAAGCCGTTTTAGTATGAATTCTCAATAATAGCAGAAAAGCAGCAAAATCAACTTGTTACAGACATCGAAGCACTGTTGTGCATAAGGGCTCTAGAGGCTTAACGTAGTAAATTCAGGGCGTTGAATTTTTAAGTCCAGGAACGTTTATTGAGTCGATCGTGTCTTTCCGCGTCTTAATATGTTGAAATAATTACTTATTAGTGAATTACGAGAAGTTACGTTTTGGTCCGGGAATAGCTGTCCCGGCTCTATCTTTTTTGTCGGATTTTTTCTCTCAAGAGCTTGTATTCCGGTATTTTCATCAATACTAATGGTACGTCTGTTGTTTGTTGCCGCCTTTTCGGGAGCTTCGTGGTATGTTTCACAAACATGTTTCACTTCTGAAACAAACATTTCTTCATTATCATGGTTAGGATTGAGCCAATACCGACTATGATGAGGTTTCACATCCGTTTCTTTTTAAAAAACGACCCACTTGACGGCCCGAAATTCCAGAGGTTATCCCGCGATCATTGCATTCATCGGCCAACTCCCGACTGCTCCATTGAGAAATCGGACGATCGCTTTCTTCGGGATGTTCCAGTGCAACGGCCAGAATCTGACAATACTGTTCTGAAGAATACGTCGGCGGTGCTCCCGGACGCGGATTATCTTTCAAAATTTCTCGAATATTTTTTTCTAACTTATTGTTATTCTGGTGTTCAGTCTCTACTTTCATTAAAGCATCCTGGTTATTCAACCACTTGTATCGCCAATGTTTAACCTTGTCGACACTGCAACGCATGATCTTTACAATTTTTGAGTTCGGTTTTCCTTTATCAATCTCCAATATTAAAGAGGCTCGACTTATCTCACGAAAATCTGCTGTTGATTGTCGAGCTATTTTTGACAGGATTTCTTTCTGTTGTTCAGAAACAGCGATTGATGGTGATTTGGGTGTAGGCATTTTCTAATCCATGTGTTGCAAGGTTGTTGTCAATATCTGCAATTCAAAGAGATTCATTGTACAACATTATCATACAGAAAAGCAGTGTTTAATTTACGCCTAGCTGTACTAGGGACCTGATTTGCTACTTTTTTATATTGCACCCAGAAGATTCTTATTTGTCTAAATTAGATGAATTGAAACGCAGGAACCAGCAAGTGGTTGATTATAAAAATTCAATCGAAATAAAAAGACAATCTTTACATAGTATTATTGATTGTTATTTTAAATCTATTGAATCAGCATCGATAATATTCCAAAATAAAGACAACGAAAGAAATAAGAATGCACTTATTGTTTTTTTAAAGCATATATTAACATTAGAGCAGCAATTCCCGAAGGTATGCCAAATGACGTAATAAGGCCTTTTAAAAAATTACCTTTTGTAAACTTTCTAACATCATTAACGAATAAACCGCAATTCCTCTTGACATATTAACCGACAGGATCCTTATTATTTCTTTACAAGAATAACAGAAACTTGCAAGGAGACAAAATGTCAAACCAACTCAGATCAATAGCTAGGGCGTACCAAAAGAAAATTGAGCAGATTAAGCAGATTAAGCTACGCAAACACCTCAACGCAGATGCTCTTTTTCATAGCCTTCGTCGTCGTTTTGAAATAATTAAAGATCATCGCAGCAATAATGCCGTAATACCGCTTCCAGATGTGCTCATGTCAGCTTTTGC
>JAAEQW010000322.1 GCA_024231025.1 Candidatus Omnitrophota bacterium | reverse complement strand
GTGCCAAATTGGCACATAGGTCCCGGACGAAAAAAAAAAACGCAGCACGCCCCTCCATGGCCTACTGTATCGTCCCGCTGCACACCCAGTGTCACCTGACCTCTACCACCAACTCCCCCTGCCGGCCATAATCGAACATTATTTCTAGTTTATTGCGGAAATTATATTAATCCCGCGTTAGCAGTGTGCAATTTTTAAATTAATGCAGAAGAATAGAAACGTAATGCAACAAAATGTACCAATTTATAAACAACGCAAGATTAATAAAAATCAAATAGTAATTTCCTGTTGGGGCTTACAATAGTACCTTAATAGAAGCTTAAAAATAGTACCTTAATATAGTGGTTTATAATAGGTTAGAAATGAATGAAAAGAAATTGCTTGAAAGTAAAGGTAAATTTTAATAGCAACGGAAATGCAGAACCAAGTTCAAGAAAGGAGCAAACGTAATGAAGCTGTATAACAAGCAAGTACTCGAGCAGTAATAAGCCTTCATTCAATCTTTCAGCCTGAACTTCAGCGCCAAGGAACGTTGTGACCATTCTCCAAGCTTTACATAGTACCATCGTTCCTCTTTTCAGCGCTGAAGATAAGATAACGTAACGTAATGCATGAATTCATACAGTAACCTTTTTCTATATGCTGTTGCTAAATATGCACAACTATCCTTGATACACTACAAACATCAATTTAAAATGACATTTTAACATACAGTACAACATACACAAAATCTCCCTTTTACCTTCATTCTAATACTCACTTATACATATTATTTCATTAACGCGGGATAAAAATAACGCGGGATAAACTAACGCGGGATAACTTCACGCGGCTCAAAAAACGTTGGCAAACAAAAGTGTCCCGAGTAACTTTGAAAGGTCACAACTCGGCAACTGCTGAATCAATTTTAGTCAAAAAATAC
>JAAEQW010000321.1 GCA_024231025.1 Candidatus Omnitrophota bacterium | reverse complement strand
TGTTCTTTTTTTTACAGAAGAATCTTCTTTGTCTAAGTTTCAAGAAAAAGAGAGCTTTTATTTTTTCCCAAAGAAAAGAAATATTGACTGGGACGATAAGTATACTTTTTTTAAAAGAATGAAAAATATTGGAGAAATTGGGTCTGTGCATTTAAGTGTGTAAACTTTTCATAGGCCTAAATTCGACCTTCGAATTTAATCAAGAAATGAGCCATAGCCTCATTCCAGTTTCTAATGGGCATCGTCCACTTTTTCGTTATATAGCCGATAGCCAAAAAGAGGGTTTTAAAAACAGCATCATCGCTCGGAAAAACTCTCTTATTTTTAGTCACTTTCCTGAGTTGACTATTGAAGGATTCAATAGCATTCGTCGTATAAATCACCTTTCGTATTTCAGGAGGATACTGCAAAAAGATTACCAGATTATCCCAATGGGTACACCAGGATTTTGATATTTGGGGATATTGTTTGTCCCACTTGGCTCTAAACTCCTCTAAAGCAGCCTCAGCAGCTGCGATGGTGTTGGCTGTATAAATCGGATTCAGATCTGTCACAACGGTCTTTCTGTCCTTATAGGAGACATATCTGAGGCTATTACGTATCTGATGCACAATACAGAGCTGGTGCTCAACTTTAGGATATACAGCGGCAATAGCCTCAGACATACCTGTTAAGTTGTCTGTACAAGCAATGAGAATGTCTTGCAGCCCACGATTTTTGAGTTCTGTCAGATTGTTCAGCCAGAATTTAGCTCCTTCATTTTCGCTAATCCAAAGCCCTAAAATATCCTTTTTACCTGATAAATCTACTCCTAGAGCCACATAAACTGCTTTATTGAGGATTCTCTTATCCTGTCTTACTTTTACAAACAAACAATCAAAAAATATAAGCGGATATACAGCCTCTAAAGGACGAGTCTGCCAGGCTTTAACTTCATCAATGATGTCGTTTGTTATTTGGCTGATGAGACTCGTACTAATTTCAGCTCCTCCATAGAGTTCTTTGAGCTGAGTTTGAATATCAGTCACACTCATGCCCTTGGCATACAGTGAGATTATCTTGTCATCCAATCCCTCTATTCGCGTTGACCTTTTAGGAATAAGAACTGGCTCAAATTGGCCGTTTCTATCACGTGGAACTTCAATTTCAAGAGAACCCTTTTCTGTGATTATATTCTTTTTACTTGTACCATTTCTGGAATTCCCAGAGGTGGTATGCTCATATTTGTCATATCCTAAATGGGTTTTTGCTTCTGCCTGCAGAGCCCTCTCAACAAGGCCTTTGGTCAGACGGTTTAATAGACCATCTTCCTTAAAGAGGTTGGATAAATCAGCCTCAGATTCAGCAATAAGGTCTAGCGCTTTTGATAAATTATCATTTTTAGTAATCATGTATTTTTCCTCAGTTATATTTTTCAGTTATACCCTTCATAAATGAAGCCACCTTATTTTTTTATACGTGATTATAGTTGTTTAAAAACAAAGAATAAGCATTGACTTTTCATCTTATTTTTTGTATAAATTAGTTATGATTATTGAACTTTCAAATACAGAAAAAGAACAGCTGGAAATTCAGCATAAAACAGAGCGCGATCGCCGTGTGGCCGATAGGATCAAAGCGGTTTTGCTGAACACGGAAGGTTGGTCTCAAAAGCAGATTGCTCAGGCTTTGCGTATTCGTTATGAAACCGTACAAGATCACCTCAATGACTACAAAAAACTCAAGAAGTTAAAACCTGAAAATGGAGGATCAAAAAGCCAGCTCTCCTTCGAGCAAACGGAAGAATTAATACAACATTTGGAGACCAACACCTATCTCAACGCAGGATTCATCTGTGCCTATGTTGACCAAAATTTTGGGGTGAAATTCACGGTTTCAGGAATGACCAAATGGCTCCTACACAATAATTTCTCTTATAAGAAGCCCAAAGGAACTCCAGCAAAAGCTGATCCAGAAAAGCAGAAGGAATTTATTGTCCAATACCAAAAGCTTCTCAATGAGACACCAGAAGATGAGCCTATTGAGTTTGCGGATGCCGTCCATCCCACAATGGCAACCAAGGTGACGCAAGGATGGATTAGAAAAGGCACAAACAAACCCATTGCCACCACAGCCTCAAAAACACGTGTGAATCTATTGGGTTCCATTAATTTAGAGACCATGAATGTGACAATTGCACCCCACGAGACCATTGATGGCAAAGCCATGCGAAAACATTTTAAATCTTTGAGGAAAAAATATCCAAAGGCGCTTAAAATTCATCTCATTACAGACAGGGGGTCCTATAATGTGAGCGCCGAAACCAAGAAAGCAGCTCATGAATTTGGCATTATCCTACACCCTCTTCCGCCCTATAGCCCTAACTTGAACCCCATTGAGCGATTATGGAAAGTGATGAACGAACAGGTTCGAAACAATCGCGTCTTCAAAAATGCACAGGAATTTAGGAAGGTTATCCTCGAATTCTTCACACACACTTGGCCAAAAATAGCTCTCTCAATGACGGATAGAATCAACGACAACTTTCAGACTCTAAAAAAGGTATCTTCAGGTTGAATGGGTATACCGCCCTTAGTTCTACTTTTATTCGTGCACAACACGAAGCTTTCAGCAGGGTTTTGTTGGTTTATAAAAATAGCGGGATTATCCACCACATCTTTCTTTGTTACAGAAGGCAAATTCTTACCCCCACTTGTTCTTGCAGATGGACGTTCCGAAGGATAAGTCAGAGAAGATCCTGCTGCCACT
>JAAEQW010000320.1 GCA_024231025.1 Candidatus Omnitrophota bacterium | reverse complement strand
ATTTTTACAGCGTGTGATCTGATCTAGTAAACATCATGTCAATCCGCGGACTTCTTCAGACATTTGTCAATAACGTATCCGATGCGACACCCAAAGCTTCTTGCAAATGAATATTTTTTTAAAAAAGAAAAATTTCTATATCAAAAAGACAGACATCTAGATTTCTTACATATATAAGAAAATGGCGCGTTTTGTCTGGGTTTGATCTCATTGATCGGACCGGGATGAATAACACAAAAATCGGCGAAGGAAGGGCTTTTTGCGGCAATAGGAATCGCATAGCCTTCATTTTCGGTTTTCGAAGGACGCTTTTCGTTTTTCATTATTTCTTTCTTCCCACACACATACCTATTATCTACAATTCAGCACAACGATGGATCGCATCACTGCCAAACAAAAAAATGGCCGCTTGCGACTAAGTAAAAAATCCAGTTGCCAGCTCGCTACTCGCAAAATGCATACCCTTTACACTGGGTAAATATACCGAATGCATATTGCTAGCCTAGCATCTTACAGCGTGCAGATCTGACATAGTAAACATCGTGTCGATCCGCAGACTTCTTCAAACAATTCTCAACAACATATACAATGTTGCGATGACAGGGCTTCTTACAAATTGAATAATTTTAAAAGAAT
>JAAEQW010000319.1 GCA_024231025.1 Candidatus Omnitrophota bacterium | reverse complement strand
GATGTTCAATAGAGTCGGTAATAGTATTTATCGAAAAATACTACACGCAATGTTTATATGGCGCTTACGCATTGAAAATCCCTCAATTATGGGAGCAATTCCCATATGTTGGTGATTTTGTCACAAATTTATATGATTAATGAAAAATTGATTCCATCTATTTGCTTTTAGTTGGCACCTTAAATGTAAAAATGCTTCAACATTTTGATTTACCCAAAACATACCAGCACCCTTTAGTCTTAAATTGACAACTCGTCGTATTATACTTTCGATTGCGCCACTACCAATGGGGATGTATTGCTGAACAAATAAATCATAACGACATCTATCCTCAATTCCGTGAAAATATCGAAGTTCTTTGTGCACGTCTTTGTTCTTTGGTTCCTTTTGACCTAACATTTCAATAAGTGAATTAATATGACCGTTTTTTAGACGACTACGATATTTCTTGAATAAACGATGTTTTTGTGCCGTGTCTAATTCTGACATTGCATCAATAACAGCCCAAAGATGTTCACACGCGTGATAGAAATCGAGTACGTTATATACTTTTGATGTATCGATATTCATCTCGGTTATAATTTCATCGGCTACATTCCAGATCCAGGTAGCGCCGTCGGCAATAAAAATAATTTGATCGGCATTAACAACACTAGTTTTATATATATACATTTTTAATATATGTTTGAATTTTTCACGGCCATGTAATGTGCCGTCTGAATGTGGTGGAATTTCGATATCCAGTTTATTGCCATTTTCATCAATGGCATATATTTTAAAAAGCTTAGGTTCTTTCCAGTCAGTGTGGTAACCTTTACGTTTATGTTTCTTTTTCTTTCTTCCTTTTTTGGTTTTGCGTATACGAACTCGACCACCGTCAATGGTGATCACGACACGTTTTCCCTTAAATGTGTCTTCCTGGGTAAGAGTACCATCATCAAATTGCTCTAATTGTTGTTCGCGATGTTCAAGCGCTTTTGCACCGACGCCTTCACTGATAGTGCGTACTCTTTTTTCAGAAATGTCCAGCCCATGACGTGATAATGTTTCTTGTGCTTCAACAAAAGGATTGTTTAATGCTGATAACGTCACTTCGTTTTGTAAGGCTGGTGACGAACTTAAGCTAATGCCTAACAATTTTAAAACTGGATAAATCCCTTTTGGCTTTTTCTTATGACGGCCTTTACTATGTTTTTTCTTGGCTTTTTTTGACTGGCTTGGAATCATATAAACAGTCTTGATTTTTATATTTAGGCCGCCAAGCAGTTGAATCATTGCCTCTCGTTTCCGACTATGCACGATAAAACCTTTTGAACGATATTTTTCAATGGCTTGTTGAATAATTTGGGGATTAATTAATATAGGGATGAGAATTTGAGTTGTTATAAGATCAGCAATTTTTTGAAATTGCTTTTGAATGGCGTTTTCAAATAGAAAGAAGGCTTCAGCAGTGCTACTCGATGTAAATTGACTTATTAATTCATTAATCTGAGATCGTATCGAGCTCCAACTACCTGAAAATAAATTAGATAGACCAATGTCGCCAAGAGGCGATGCGTTAGCACAAAAAAATCCCTTTAAAAATGATTGAAAATTTAAGTTACTTGGTTCTGTTCGTACTTAATATAAGTAATTT
>JAAEQW010000318.1 GCA_024231025.1 Candidatus Omnitrophota bacterium | reverse complement strand
TAGCACCAGGCTCACAGCATCCAGTTTAAATTCTTTCGTATACCGCTTTCTTCCGGCCATTTACTTTCTCCAGCTAAGGTTCAATTATATCCTTAACTGGACTGGTCAACTCAATTAAACCACCTCACCTTTATGCCAAACGCATGCAAATTGAAGAAAGTTTCAGAGATATCAAAAGCCCCCAGTATGGTTTGGGGTTGCGTCACAGTAATACTCGCTGTACCAAGCGCTTCGATATTCTATTGCTGATAGCGATGCTGGCTGAGTGGGTGTTAAGGCTCATTGGTTTTATTGCAACAAAGCATAATTGGGCACGACAGTTTCAGGCAAACACCATCAGGAATAGACCTGTTTTATCGCTCATTCGTCTGGGCAGAGAGGTAAGAAAACGCAGTCAGCACTATCAAATAAAAGAACACGATATTCGATGGGCGATCAGGCATTACATTGAACGAATTCATGAAACCGGAATGCCGAAATTATGAGGGGATCCCCCAGCGCCGCAATATGGGGCGCATAAAAGCTTGGCTATACTAAGCGAAGAATGAGCGCAGCCAAGCTTTTATGCGTCCCATTCATTATTGCTTTGTTAGTTACTCTTGCCACCCGCTTGCTGGATTTTAAGATTATAGGGTTCACTTTCGTCACCCTCCGGCGATACAGCAATAATTTGTAATACGAAATCAATTTTTTCCTGATTGTTATAACTGCCATCCAACCAAACGAAGAACATTGAGTTTTCACTTAGGTTATATCGTGAGGGCATTACCTCATAGTCAGGGATAACATGACTTTCAAAAGTACCTAAAATAATCTTTAGTTTATATCCGGTAGCCCTAATAGGGTTTTCGTTTTCAAATTTTATTTTTATGATTCCAGCATCGGAGCATGAGCCTCCATTGCCATCGTCATAACCTCGCCTAATTGATTCTACGCTAGCCTTTGGTACCGCTAATGGATGATTTTTCTTTTTATACAGAGGACTAGGTAAAAACTCATCATACCCAGGCGCAAAGCTACACGCGTTAGCAATGCCATGCGATAAAAGTAGTGTGAGAAATAGTAGAATTTTTCGCATGACTTCCCTGAGTAACTAACTTCCAAATATGGGGCGCAGACACGTGTGCAATAATGGCGAAGCCGCACACGTGTTTGCGTCCCAACGAGCGACAGCGAGTGCCATAATTTGTTTGTTAGTTACCATTCTATGGAATTCCTATTTCCCATAATTGTTCTCGGCTCAACAGTAAGGTTTCTTGATTAGCGGAAAACCTAATACCGATACAATAGCTGTTTGTTATTAGAACACCTTTCTTTTTTAACTCAAAAACCACAATGGCGTCTTTACCATGAAAGTCTTTCCAAGAATTTAGGCGATAAACAGTCCCTTCGATAGTGCACTCTTTGTCGTTAAAGAGAAGCTCTTCACTTTCAGTGCTTAAATACCTTGAACGAAGCTTTTCTAAAAAAGAGAACTGATTCACGAATTTCCTTTTGGGAACTAACACCCCACTAAGGGGCAGTAATACGTAGGCTAAAATGTGGAGCGAAGCGACAGAGCCTACGTGTTACTGTCCCAGCGAGCGAAGCGAGAGCCTTAAGTGGTTTGTTATGTGCCGTCAGCATACACTTTTACCAGCGCAAAAGTGATTCATTAATACAATTGAAATAGCTACCAATATAGGAGCTAAATATGAAACGAGCATACCAATTGTGGCCTTATCAAGATTTTCGCACTTTGTTGCCCTAGACACTAATTTGAATCCAAAACCGACAATGACTGGATAAATAAGGCAAGACAAAAAAGCAAACCAATTCCATGGTTTTTTCTCTGAGCCAGGGGCATCAAACATCATGGGACTAAATGGTAGGAAAAGCATCCAAGGAACTAGGCCTACTAAAGGTAAAATGCTTACAAAATAAACCAATTTTATTCTTTTTAAACCCATTGGATTTTCCTTGGCATAAGGAACTAGGCCTACTAAAGGTAAAATGCTTACAAAATAAACCAATTTTATTCTTTTTAAACCCATTGGATTTTCCTTGGCATAGACACAATGACTCCCTGTGAAATGCTAGCCTCCGCATTTTCGTGGGTTAGCTGAAAGCCAGTGCCATAATTAGTTTGTTCAATACTAAATCAATT
>JAAEQW010000317.1 GCA_024231025.1 Candidatus Omnitrophota bacterium | reverse complement strand
TTTTGAATCATTTTAGCTACGTGTTCAGTATTGCCTGTGTCACTTCCGAAAAAAATACCTACGCTTGACATGGATTTAAAACCTTCTATCTATCAATAGCCAATCTTTCTTGTAAAATTGTTTCAATCAACGCGCTACGGCTAATATTCTGCGCATCTGCCATATCGCTTAATGCTTGATATAACTGTGATGAAACCTTAAATTCTACACGCTTTAAACCACGTGCTTTATCTCGCTTTATTTGATTACGTTTATTTACTTTTAATTGCATATCGCGAGGTAGGGGATTTGTTTTCGGCCTACCTGGACGCTTTTCGTATTCAAATAAATCGGGTGTTGTTCTATCTGTTTCTGACTTTGCCATGTCTAGCCCACACCTGCGCCTTGCCAGAAGACTTGAATAAGCCCTTTCGCTATAAACCCAGAACAGCCTAAAAATAGCACTAACCAAACGATGTATCGGCCAAATCGTGGTACATCACCTTTTTTAAGGACGTCTTGAATTGCCATTCCAATAAAAAAGAAAATACCGGCTAAGCCAAAATACAACCCTAAGGTATCAAATTCGTTAATTAACTGACTGACCATCAACGTATAAACCTTTAAATTAAACGGCGCGTACTATAGCACAAAAATTTGTAATAATTTAGTGCGCACGATCAAAAACAGCGAATTTTATCAGCGCAATTATTGTGCTAAAAAATCACTGATTGCTTTATTAACGGCAAGTGGTTTTTGCGCATGTAGCCAATGACCTGCACCATGAATAATTTTTGCTTTAGCATTAGGAAATAAAGCCATAATTGCGGGTCGATGCTCAGCTAAAATGTAATCTGAATCATTACCTTTGATGAACAAAGTATCACATAAACAAGAATCATTTTCACCAACTCGCGCTAAAATATTTTCATACTGCTGATATAAAACCGCTAAATTAAAGCGCCATTGGTATTTGCCTTCGTCATTCTTAGCAAAACTTTTCAATAAAAACTGACGGACACCCATCTCATCAATGTGTTTTGCAAGAATCTCATCAGCGGTTTTTCTATCAGTTACATTTGACTCTGCCACCTCATTGAGGCCTGAAAAAATAGCGCTATGACGGGGGGCATTGGCAACAGGAGAAATGTCTAACACCACAAGTTTATCGATGAGCGACGGATGATTAAGTGCTAATTGCATGGCAACTTTACCACCCATTGAATGCCCAATGATGTGAGCCTTACTTATATTTAAATGTTTTAGTAATTCACTAACATCATTAGCCATTGCGTGATAATTCATTGTATCACTGTGAAAAGATCTACCGTGGTTACGTAAATCAATATTGGTAACCCGGTAATTTTCAGCTAAGGCTTTTGCAATTACATTGAGGTTTTCAAGCGAGCCAAACAAACCATGGATCAATACAACGTCTGAACCTTGACCCAATTGTTGGTAGTTTAATAGCATTTTCAACTCCTAATTTTAATGGCAGTATTTTGCCTAGTGAAATTACAAAATGCAAAACATAGAGAATTGCTGCGAGCTTAGGTATAATCATTGAGAACTTTTAAAATGTGACCCGTAAAG
>JAAEQW010000316.1 GCA_024231025.1 Candidatus Omnitrophota bacterium | reverse complement strand
TTATCAACGACCACCCTTTGTCGCCGATCAGCTTGAAAAGCTTTTATCCAAAGTAAAAGATGACCACGAACTCCATATCGGTCAAGTTTAGCAATTAATTTCGGGTGACTGACAGAATCGAAGGCTTTTGATATATCGACATACAAGACGTCAACAAATTTACTACTATCGATAGCACTGGTCCAATCACGTAGACATTCTAACAGTTGGGTAACTGTCGACCATCCTTTAAGGAAACCATGCTGCCCAGCATGAAGGTAGGGTTTCAAATGTTCTAATAAAGGGACATAAATCATAGATTCTTGATTTTTGCAAAAATAGGGTGTCAAACTAATAGGTCTATATAAAGAGCACAAATTCGGATTACCCTTCTTCTTATAAACTGGAACAATATTTGCACCAAGCCAATCAAAAGGGAGTTTGCTGGTAGCAAAGGATAACTGATAAATTATAGCCAAAGGCTGAGCAAGTACTAAACTCAAACGTTTCAAAAAAATAGCAGGAAAACCGTCAGGACCAGATGACGTTTTCGACGGTAATGAGGAAAGGTGAGCGTAAACTTGCTGGGGAGAAAATTCAACATCAGTGACCTCTTCAGTCGATATAGGAAAAACCCATTTTGGTTGGAGTCCGTTATCTTTAACAAAAACAGTAGCAAAATACGAGTTAAACATATTTGCTCTAACTTCTGCATCTGTCACAACTTCGCCATCGTCATCAAGCAATAAAGAAACTGAGGACTTGACAGTAAGTTCAGAACGAATAAAGTTCCAAAAACGACTGAGATTACCAGATTCTAAAATATTTTTCTCAAGAACAGATTTGTCCTGTCTTTTTGCTCATTGAGCGAGTCGAGAAGCCTCTAAATACTTTAGATAATCTGAATGAAGCCCAGTTAGTTTATACCTCCTGTGACACAGATATGCAAGTTTGCACAAACGGATGACATGAGGCCGGCCGGAAACAGACCAGGAATGAGTGCGCACGGGAACATATCTGTCCAAAAGAGGATTAAGAACTGAGAGAAAAATACTCCAAGCTTGTTCCACATCAGTAACAGAGGCCATCAACTCCTCCCATGGAACAAAAAGCAAGGCTTGCATGAGTTGGTCATAATCGGCCTTAAGAAAGTCCCAAAATTTTACATTATGCTCAATTGGAGTCTGCACAAGTAAAGAACCCATAATAGTCTCATGATCACAAGTCTCTAACTTAGGTCCAAGGTCTAAACATTGAACCAAGTTAGATTCAGTGGTAAAAATTAAATCCAAGATTCTATCCCCACGCGTTGGAAATCGAACTAATTGGTTTAATCCAGCACTTAAAGTAAAGTGCAAAAATAACCACTGACCGTTT
>JAAEQW010000315.1 GCA_024231025.1 Candidatus Omnitrophota bacterium | reverse complement strand
TTGCTTCGGTTTTTACCCAGGATGATGGTTTTCAACCTGTTTTTCATAATTGAGTCAATGGTTCTCTGTCTCAAGTTTCTTTTACTACTGGCAAAGTTTGTAAAGCCTTAAAATCATTGCCTAAAAAGACTTCTCGGACTCCTACCGACATTCCAGCTTTGTTATTGCATCAATGTGCCGACGTTCTAGCAGAACCTTTGTCAGTTATTTATCAAAGATCTTTTGACACCGGCATACTCCCTTCTGATTGGCTACAATCACTTGTTTGTCCAATTTTTAAAAAAGGCCTTATGTCCGATCCAGGTAATTACCATCCGGTTTCTTTAGGTTCCAATTGTTGTAAGGGAATGGAACATGTTATTCTCGGGGATACCCTTCCATTTTTAAATTTTCATAATGTTTTTACATCTAGTCAACATGGTTTTCGAAAGCTTAGGTCCACTATTACTCAGTTATTAGAATCTACAAATGATTGGACTTTCGCTATCAAAGATAAGAAATCTGTCGATATTATTTACCTGGATTTTGTGAAGGCCTTTGATA
>JAAEQW010000314.1 GCA_024231025.1 Candidatus Omnitrophota bacterium | reverse complement strand
GGCGAGTTTTGATTAGGGTGTGGCTGGGTGGGTACCTTATTATTGTTTATATTATTCCTCCGCCGTAGGCGGAGGCTGTAAATTTAAATTATATCTCTATTTTCCTTAAAATAAGTTCGGACTTTGTTCAGTAGGGAGAGCATAGTAAAACGTTTTTCAGAGACGTTCACGGAAAACTCTCCGCGCATCCGCGCGGTCGGGGCGACTTCGCCCCTAAAATAAAGAAGTTTCCACTCATTTTTAAGCTCAAAACCCTAGCTCTTGTTTGCTTAAGGTTAGGTTCGTCGGCGCGGGAGCGCCGAGTTCCGCGGATGCGGAACAGCCAATCTTTTTTTCTGCTTCGGAGAAGCAGGCTATTGCGGTAATTTTAAGTCCTGCAAAGAATAATTTTCTGCACTTAACGTATTTTTTAAATATTAACATTTTAACTATTTGAAACGTATGGACAAATATTTTCTTTACATTCGAAAGTCTACTGATGAAGACGACAAGCAGGTTCTGTCCCTTGAAGCCCAAAAAATTGAATTGGAGGAATTTGCTTTGAAAGAGGGGTTGGATATTGTTGAAAGTTTTTCAGAATCTCAAACTGCGAAATGTCCTGGGCGTCCTGTGTTTAACGCTATGCTGGATAGATTGGAGTCTGGTGAGGCTTCAGGGGTTATTGCTTGGCATCCTGACAGGTTGGCTCGTAATAGTGTTGATGGTGGCAAGGTTATTTTTCTTGTAGACAGCTGTGTTATTCGCAATTTGAAATTCCCTACTTTCTGGTTTGATACTACTCCGCAGGGCAAATTCATGCTTAATATTGCTTTTGGGCAGTCTAAATATTACGTTGATAATTTGTCTGAAAATGTTAAGCGCGGATTACGTCAAAAATTGAGGAGAGGCGAAATGCCGGGGGTGGCTTCTTTGGGATATTTGAATGATTTGCGAACTCATACCATTGTGCCTGATGTGGAACGTTTTGCGCTGGTAAAGAAAATATTTGTCCTCTATGGAACTGGAAATTATTCTTTGCAGGACTTACGGAAATTTTCAATTTCCGTTGGCTTGTTTAGCCGTGGCGGTAAGATTCCGTCTGTCTCTACTATACAGAAAATACTTGAGAATCCATTCTATTATGGGGTATTCAAGTATAACGGGGAATTGCACGAGGGGTGCCATAAAAAAATGATTGCCAAGAAGCTTTTTGCAAAATGTCAGGAGGTCATGCATGATCGGTCTAGACCGCAGAAAAGAAGGGATATTCCGCATGTATTTAGAGGGTTGCTTAAATGCGGAGAATGTGGGTGTTCTATTACTTCGGAAAAACAGAAGGGGCATATTTATTATCGGTGTACGAAGAAGAAAGGGGTTTGTTCTGAAAAGTATGTTCGGGAGGAAAAAATGGCTCTTGATATTTCATCTATTTTGCAAAAAGCTTCTTTAGAGCCTGATTGGGCTGATTTCATGATAAGTGAATTAAAAAAGGATAAAGCGATATCAGACCAATCAGGCTCTACTTTTCTCCAAAATCTTAAAAGTGAGGTTTTAGCTCTTAATGCGAGAATGGAAAAACTTTTGGATGCGCATTTAGATTGTGTAATTGAAAGAGACGAATATGTCGCTAAAAAACAAAAAATTCTCAACGAAAAAATTGAGATTCAAGAGAAGATTAAGGATTTTGGAGAAAAGGGCAATCATTGGCTCGAACGGGCAATCTCGTTCGTGGAGGAGGCTAAACAAGCCAAAATTACCGCAATAGCAGAAAATCTCTCCTCGAGGAGAGATTTTCTAAAAAAGATTGGCTCGAACCTAACCTTAAGCAAACAAAAGCTGGGTTTTGAGCTTAAAAATGAGTGGAAACTTCTTTATTTTAGGGGCGAAGTCGCCCCGACCGCGCGGATGCGCGGAGAGTTTTCCGTGAACGTCTCTGAAAAACGTTTTACTATGCTCGGAGACAGGGATTC
>JAAEQW010000313.1 GCA_024231025.1 Candidatus Omnitrophota bacterium | reverse complement strand
ATTTTAATTTTGTAGAGGAACCAGTAAAGGACCGGACAGGTTTTACTAATGGGAGGCATGAACCAGGGTTAACACAGTTCACATTAACTAAGAATTTGTTAGGTGTGAGGGATATATATAGGGAGCAAAATCAGCAGGGTGCTGATTTTTCTCACTACTCAAAGCAGTACAAAACCCAGTCTAGAATTGACCGAATTTATGGAAATTCAATATTAATTGACTGTTTATTGCAATCTAACTTTCATACGGTTGGGTTCAGCGACCACAAAATCGTCACATGTTCCTTTATGATGGACCCCTGGCATGAGTCAAGGGGACCCTCATATTGGAAGTTAAATACCTCAATTTTAAACTCCGACCAGATTAGGAGAGATATACGGGATCTGGTGGTTCATTCTGGCCTACAGGAAAAAAGAGGTGAAGCCTTTTTAGAAGGCTGGGAACATTTAAAGTTTGCTATGAAAAGGGTTTTGGTTGCCTTTTCTAGGCAAAGTGCTAGATTCAAAAAAGTTCAAAATGAAAATTTAGAAAAAGCATTGGCTAGAGTCAAGCAGAAGCTGCAAGAGAAGCCCAGCGATGAAGGTCTTCTCTTGCAGCTAGATGAATTATAT
>JAAEQW010000312.1 GCA_024231025.1 Candidatus Omnitrophota bacterium | reverse complement strand
CTTTTTAGAATAAATATAATGTTTGTCGGTTTATGTAATCTAATTAAAGGGTATGCAAGAGGGTCAAAAGTCAATTTAGCTTATTTACTTTGTTGGCGTGATCATGAAAGGATTTATTTTCCGTGGGGTTTTGAAAAGGTTAATCAAAAAAAAATAATGGTCATAGACGAGCTTAAAGGAAAAGTTAGCGTTCTAAGAGTTTCGATGGATGATTTTGTTAATAGCAGAAAGTGGAAATACTATCAAAAACGTCATGTATGATACTTTTGCAATTTCTAGTTTAATTACCGCCATAGGAAGTTGGTTATTGGCTTTTTTTGTTTATGGCAAAAAAAGAGGGGATATAACTGCGAAGAGTTTTTTTATAATGTGTCTAAGCGTTGGAGTATGGGCGATATGCCTTTACATGAGAGTAATAGCTACTGAAAAAAGTATTGCATTTTTTTGGACAAGATTACTTTATATCGGCTCAATATTAATCCCTGTATCAATACTACAATTTGTTTTAGATTTGCTGAATTTACGTAATAAAAACAGGAAAATTTTATATATTGCATATGGATTTGTTTTACTTTTTACCCCATTTATATTTACGAACCTATTCATTAGAGATATTGCTCCTAAATTGTCCTTTAGATTTTGGGATGTTCCTGGTCCATTGTACCCGTTATTTACTTTGTATTACAATATATGCGTGTTTTATTCCGGTTTAATTCTCGTTAGGGAACATAAAATTGCTGCTGGTTACAAAAAGAATCAAATCAGATATGCAATAGCCGCTCTGATTATTGGTGTTATAGGTGGCTCTACTACATTTTTACCTGTTTTCAATATACCGGTTTTTCCATATGGAAACTACTTGGTTGTTATTTACATATTCATATTCGCCTACGCAATTCTCAAATACCGTCTTATGGACATTCGCCTGGCGGTTACGCGTACTGGTATTTTTGTTGCGGTGTATGCACTTACCTTAGGTTTTCCTTTTTGGATTGGGTATCATACGAAATCGTGGGTATGGGCTACTTCATTTATGGCAGGATTGGCAACGATTGGGCCGATTGTTCATCGGATGCTTCAGCGCAAGGCTGAAAACATTCTTTTAGCTCGACAAAAACGTTATCAACGGGCGCTTCTTAATGCTGGTAAGGGCATGGTGCGCGAGCACGATTTAAATAGATTACTTAAGCTGATATCATATGTAATTAAGGCGGCAGTGCGGATTGAATTTGTTGCCGCGTTTATGAAAGAAAACGATGAAGATCGTTATGATTTAAGAGTCGCAAGAGGCCTGGGTTCCTTACCGGATGACTTTACGATTTCTGGCGATCATTTTTTAGTTGAAACGCTTAAAAAGAAAAAGGGTCCGCTTCTTTACGAAGAGGTTAACACGCCAATGGATGGTGCCTTAGGCAAGGCAATACACCTTATTATACCGTCTTTTATAAATGATAAGCTTTTGGCATTTATAGTTCTTGGTGAAAAGAAAGACAAAACATTTTACACCGAAGAAGACATTGGTGTATTTAAAATATTGTCGCATCAGGCTTCGCTAGCAATTGAAAACTGCATGTTTGTTGATGAAACAAAAGAGGCCCAGGCAAAACTTTTTCAGGCTGAAAAACTGGCATCAATCGGTGGTATGGCCGATGGCGTTGCTCACCAAATGAAAAACAGGCTTAATCATTTTTCGATTGCTTCAGGGGAAATGCAGTTTGAAATTGCTGATTTTAAAAAGAATCATCAAAACTTTGTTGACGAAAACCCCGATTTACAAAAAACATTTGATTACCTCACAAAAATTGCTGAATCATTGCTTACTAATGTGAAAAGAACAAATGCCATTATTCAAGGTATTTTAAATTATGCTCGTGTTGAAGAAAAAGACACTTTCTTTGGAGAGTTTTCAATGCGGGAAATTATTGATTTATCAATTGAACTTTTGCAAATTAAACATGAGATAGGCGATTTTCCGCTAGAAGTTGAAATTGAATGTTCGGATATGATTTATGGGGTTAAGGCTCAAATTATGGAGGCGATTTACAATGTTTTGGATAATTGCTATGAAGCAGTTGTTGACAAAATGCAGCATCATTTAAGCGATGAAGAGCGGGATGCTTTTGTTCCGATGATTCATTTTATAATGATGCAGAGTCACAATCTAACGGTTATTGGAATATCTGATAATGGCATTGGCATAAAAGAAGAAGACTCGCGCAAGGTGTTTGCGCCGTTTTTTACTACTAAGTCTTCTTATAAATCCGGTTCAGGAATTGGCATGTATGTTGTGAAAAGAATGGTTGAAGAAAACCACAAAGGCAAAATTGTGTTTGAATCGGAACACATGATTGGTACCAAATTTGTTATTGAGCTTCCTAGAAAAAAAATATCTTAAATGAAACCTAACAGAATGAAGAAAGTTTTAATTTTTAATCCATTTGGCATTGGTGATGTGCTGTTTTCAACCCCGCTGATTAGAAATTTAAAAGATAAATTTCCAAACGTTTCAATTACTTATATTTGCAATCGCAGAGTTTACCCGCTAATGAAAAGCCATGATCTTTTAGATAATGTGCTGGTTTTTGAAAAGGATGAATGGCGCGATGTTGCTAAAAAATCAAAGGCAGGGTTATTGAGTAAATTTTTCTCATTTCGCAATCAAATAAGGCGGGGTCGTTTTGATGTGATGTTTGACCTTTCGCTTAACTCAAAATATGGATTATTTTTTAAATATTGCAAAATAAAGAAAAGAATTGGATTTAATTACAAGAACCGTGGAAGATTTTTAACTCATAAATTGGATTTGCCGGATGGTTACTGCGACAAGCACGTTGCCAATCATGTTTTAGACCTTTTACGGTTTATTGATGTTGAAGCTTGCGATTATAAATTTGATTTGTTTTTGCCTGATGATGCCATAAGCCGGTGTGAAGGCGTGCTGGAAAAATATTTTTTGGATAAGGACCAATTCTTAATTGCAGTTTGCCCTGGTTCCGGTGATAGCTGGGAAGGCACAGCATATTACAAGCGTTGGGCAAAGGGCAATTTTATTGATTTGTGTCAACGTATTCATGACGAGCTGGGGGCTAAAGTTATTTTATTTGGTTCGAACGCTGAAACTGAAATTTGTGAGATTGTTTACAACGCGATGAAAGTAAAACCGCTTAATTTGTGCGGTAGGGTTAGCTTAGATGAATTTTGTGGGATTGTTTCATTTTGTCGAATGGTTATAACTAATGATGGGGGGCCGCTGCACATCGCTCAGGCTCTTGGCAAGGGAGGGGTTGCGTTTTTTGGCCCGGTAGATGAAAAAGTTTACGGCATTTACCCTCCAAATGATAATTATCGTATTTTAAAAAATGATGTTGAATGTCGGCCCTGTTATAAGAAATTTCGTTTCACCGGGTGTGATTACCATAAGCAGTGTCTAGATATTGAAGTAGACCGCGCGTTTGAGGCAGTTAAAGAGTTGCTAAAATGAAAAAAGCAGGATGTATAACCGGATGCCTAACTTTTATGTTAATTATGTTGTTGGCTGGCGGGGCAACTTGTTGGTTTATTTATAGAGATGAAATTAAAGCCGCGATTACGGCATTTAATTCTGAAAAAGATGGGTTCAAGGGTAAAATAAGTGACTTTAAGGATAATTTTGAAGAAAATCAAAGTGCGATTAAGAATCTTTCAACACAGATGCAAACGAGTATTGATGATTTAAAGCGGATGAAAGATGAACTTAGTTTAAGTGACGAAGAAAGAGAGGCAATGATTAAAAGGATGCAAGACATTAAATTCCAGCTTGATCGTTACTCGGGTTTGTTGGAAAATGTTAAGGCGAAGGCGGTAAATGCAACCGCGATAATTGATTCAAAAATAAAAGGATTTAGCAAAGAATCTGATTTCGGCAAAAACAATATAGACCAAAGACCAAAGACTATAGACCAAAGACCCCCGCCGGTAGGCGGGGCAGGCGCCGACAATAGACAATAGAGGTAAGTTTTAAGTTATAAAGCTACTTTGGGGGTGGTAACAAATTACAAATCCCAAATTACAAACAATAAACAAGCACTAATTACTAATGTTAAAAATTATTCACGTATTTAAATTTTGTTTGTTGTTATGGAATGTTTAGGATTTGGTGGTTTTGGAATTGGAATTTGTTTGTGGTTTGTGTATTGTGTATTGTGATTTATAATACATGAGGCACTTCGGGGCGGAACCCTCAGTGCCAATAAAATTTAGGGAATCACCCTAAATAATTACAATTTTATTGGAGGTGTATATGGAAAATGATACCGCGATGATGATGGGACCTTTTATGCTTTTTATGTTTGTGGCCGTGGTTGCTTTGTATGTTTACTATGCAATATGCTTGCAAAAGATTGCTGAAAAAACAAACACCGAAAATGGATGGCTTGCCTGGGTGCCGATTGTTAACATTTACCTTTTGTGCACGATTGCTGGCAAGCCTGGCTGGTGGATGTTGCTTTGTTTTATACCATATGTTAATCTTGCAATTATGGTTTATTTGTGGTGGTTAATTGCCGAGGCGCGTGGTAAACCAGGTTGGGTGGGGCTGTTGAATATTGTTCCTGTCATTGGCCTTGCTGTTCCGGCTTACTTGGCATTTTCGGATTAATTTCGCTTGAGATAGATTATAAAGCGTGATACAATCCTAGCCAGAGTTTGCGAAAACTGGAAATTATGTGGCAATAACTAAGATACAAGAAGCAATAACCAAACAATAATCAATAATCAATTTTCTAATGACCAAACGGTTTGGTAATTGAATATTGGAATTTGTTTGTATCTTGTAACTTGGTTATTTATGAATTTTAGGTCATAATTGATATGCGCCCGTGGCTCCCCGCTTCGCTTTAAATAGCTACGCGGGATTTCGGTGGATAAGATATTGAGGAGCTCAACAATTGGAGCTATCCAATCTCGCCACGGACATTTTGATTTTTATATGCGCCCGTGGCTCAATTGGATAGAGCGTTTGGCTACGGACCAGGAGGTTGCAGGTTCGAGTCCTGCCGGGCGCATTTGTTATTTCTAATTATCGAGCGCATTTAGGCAATAGTGGCTTTGCTAAAGCAAAGGTGACACTCGGATGTAATGAGCCTTCGGCACTCCGCATAAAGCGGAGATTACATACGAGTCCTGCCGGGCGCATTTTATGAGATTTGACAAAGTTATAGGCTTTCATGAGGAGGTTTCATATGAAAACAGCAGTTATATATTATTCTCGCGGTGGAACTACCAAAAAAATGGCAGAGATTATTGCTGGTGAGCTTAATGATAACGGCGGAAACGCTGATTTATTTTCGGTGGAGGATATTCAACCAAAACAACTTTTGGATTATGATGGTTTAATCATCGGTTCACCAACTTACTACGGCACTTTAGCCGCAGAAGTCAAAAGTCTGCTGGATAAAAGTGTTTCTTTTCATGGAAAGCTCGATGGCAAATTTGGAGCGGCATTCTCATCGGCGGCGAACGTTGCCGGCGGCAATGAAACTACAATTTTGTCGATATTAGAGGCAATGTTAATTCATGGTATGATTATTCAGGGTGATCCTCGTGGTGACCACTATGGTCCGGTTGCAGTTGGCAAAGTGGATGATCGTTGCCAAGATAATTGCAAGCGTTTAGCAGCACGTTTTTTGATTTTAATGAAAAGCGGTAAGGATTAAAAGATTAGTTAAAAACGTAAAACTAAAAACGAAAAGCCATAATTCAAAATTTAAAATTGCTTCGGAAACATTATAATTTATTATGTTTTCAGTAGTTTTAAATTTTACGCTATGGCTTTACGTTCTACGCTTTTAGTTTTGCGTTAACTTGGTGTTTATGACTGTATAGAAGGAGGACTTATGGCCATAGCTGTGATGGTTACTATTCCAGCCGACAAAGCGTCGGAATTGGCAAAAAAGCTAGTTCAGGAGCGGGTTTGTGCTTGTGTAAATGTTGTGAATAGTGTGAAATCGTTCTTTTGGTGGAACGACAAGATCGACGAAACTGATGAGTGCTTGTTAATAATTAAAACTAAAGATTCGCTTTTTGGTCGGGTGCAAAGCATGGTTAGAGAAAATCATCCCTATACGGTTCCCGAGATAATATCCATTAAAATTGACGGTATAAATAAAGAGTATCTTACTTGGCTAAACAAGGAGGTTGATGCTTACGGATTTACTCCTCAATCTGGAGAAGACACTTAGTTCCTCACCGATTTTAGGACTTGGGGCAAGTTACTTGGCTGGGGTTTTGTCGAGCTTTTCGCCTTGTATTTATCCTCTTATCCCAATAACTCTTGGAATAGTTGGGGCGAGTTCGGTGTCGTCACGCCGACGCGGATTTTTGCTAAGCTTGATCTTTGTTTTAGGAATAGCTTTAAGCTATACGCTACTGGGGATTTTTGCTTCGGTTATGGGTATATTTTTGGGGCGTATTTTTATAAATCCCATAACTTATGCTGTCCTTAGCGTAATTTTGCTTCTTTTAGGGTTAACATTTTTTGATATAATAAAGATTAAATTGTTTTCATTCTCGCCGGAACAAAAACACGACGGAAGTCTGTTATCGTTGTTTATGATAGGGGCGATAAGCGCCTTTGCTATTGCGCCTTGTATTTTTCCGGTGTTAGGGGCGATTTTAAGCATGATTGCCTTAAAGCAAAATATAATTTACGGTGCGATTGCTTTATTTTTATTTTCACTGGGCTATGGAACAACGTTGATTATTATAGGAACATTTACATCGCTTTTAAGAAAATTGCCTAAAAGCGGTTTGTGGCTTATAATCATAAAGAGGGTTTTAGGAGGAGTGCTAATTGTAATGGCAGGATATTTTTTATTTAGGTGCATAAGTTTATTAATATGAAAAAAATAGCGATTTTGTTAATTATATTTGTTAGCTTTTCGATGCTGGTTTTTGCTGATCGGTATCGCTCTCTCAGCGGGGAGTCGATGGGGTATTATGAAATGATTTCAAACCCAAAGACAGTTCTTTTTATTTGGACAAGCTGGTGTCCAAGTTGTATTTCAAAAATGAATGAGCTAAATAAAAATCATGATATTCCAGATGATGTAAAAGTGTATTTTGTGAATATTGGCGATAGCGCTAGCACAGTTAAAGGAGCGGTTACCAGGCTGCAGCTTAATGAAAAAATGAAGGCCAATATTTTGATGGATCCAGATTATCAGTTGGCCGATAGGTTTAATATTGCCGGAGTGCCGATGGTTTTATTTTTTAAAGACAAACGCGCGATTGAGGCCAGTTATGATCTTAGCAAAGATCAAGTTAAGCGCATATATCAAAAATTGGCGATTGAGGAGACAAATGATGCACGCGATAAATAAAAAAATTTATTATCACGATACCGATTGCGGTGGGGTGGTGTACTATGCTAATTATTTGAAGTATTTTGAAGAAGCTCGAACAGAATATTTAGCAGATCGCGGAATTAATTTAATCGAAATGGCCAAAGAAGGTTTTCTGTTTGTTGTGAAGAAGGTTGATATTGAATACAAGTCTCCCGGGCGTTACGGCGACAAATTAACAGTCACAAGCGAAATAACTAAGCTCAGATCAGCATCAATGCAATTTACTCAAGAAGTAAAGAGGGGCGATTTATTGATTGTTGCGGCAAAAACGGTTTTGGTTTGTATTGATAAAACTTTTCATCCGACGGCAATGTCGGATGATCTAATTGAAAAAATAAAGTGAAGAAAATCATTAACACAAGAACCGGAGAAGTTGTCATTGAACGGGCACATGAAGCGCAAAATTTTGTGCAAAGATTAATTGGGCTCATGTTTCGAAAGGGCATGAATCCGCAAGAAGCACTCATTTTTTATAAGGCCTCAGCAATACACACGTGTTTCATGCGCTTTGCGATTGATATTGTTTTTCTAGATCGTGACATGCAGGTTGTAAAAGTTTACCATTCTTGTAAACCAATGCGTATTGCCAGTTGCCCACGTGCGAAAGTCACCCTTGAAATGATTGGCGGTGCGTCTAAAGAAACAATCTCGATGGGAGATGTTCTAAAATTAGTATGAGTGAACAGGCAAGCGTAAAGCAATCTATTCTACGTACTGTTAGTTTGGGTTTTGTTACCTACCTTTCTTTAGGGATGTACCCCTATTTTCCTAAAACAATAGCAATAGCAATTGCGATGCTTGTAACTTTTGTTGGTTATAAGAGCATTCGTTCAGCGATTAGTCTTGCTTTGATCGCTTTCTGTATTAGTTTGGCGTATCAATCTTATCCGCTTTGCATTCTTTGCGCGGTGATTATGGGTTTACTTGGTTTATACACAATTAATCGATCAAGTTTTCCTGAGTTGTTTTTGATTGTTGCTGGGGCACCGTGTTTGGCAATTTTGTCGTTTAACAATATTGTTTTTCCGCTTGAGTTTTTAATCATTTTAATTGCAGCAATGGTGCTTAAAAAGGAACAAGCCGCTCTTGCCGGAGGTATTGCTTGTTTTTGGTGCGTTCTGTTTGGAGTTATTAACCAGCATGAATTTGTTGGTGGACTTATTATTGGTAAAGTGCGTTTTATTTTTTATGGTATTGAAGCCGCACCAAGTGCTTTTTATAATTTATCCTGGGTTACCGACAATTTAATTGATTTTCCCGTTGAGCAACTTTTCGGTATCGCGTCCGACTTAGGGACACATATTTTATCGCGTCCGTTAATATTTTTGCAAATTGTTGTTTGGGCGGCACTAAGCTATGTAGTAGGTTTTATTTTTGAAAAAGACAATCGTGGGCTTGATTTCCTTGGTGGCATAGTGGCGATTGTTGGAGTTATTTTTAACCAGCTACTTGTAGTCGCTCTTTATAAAAACATGGAATTCGACTTTATAACATTTTCGCTGGCAGTTACCGTTGCAATGATTGTAGTAGTTATTTTTTATGAAGCAAGCAAAATCATTGACACCTTGCCCAAGCCAAGCTTAGGTATAAACAAGCTTAAAAGCCCAACCGAAAATGTAAAAGCATCAAAGCCTCATTTTTCTCCGACGCCGGTTGCAAGCCGCAAGGATGAAGGAATAAAAGAATACATAAAAAGTCAGCGACCATCATTAGAAGATTCACTAAGAATGCAAAAGCATATTGGTGAATATATTAATCAGAAATTTATTCATGAAGTTACGGCTTTAGCGGTTGACGTTGTGGGAAGCGTGACTCTTAAGAGCGGCGAATCTCAGGAAAGCACAATTATGGCTTTTACGGAGTATTGGCGTTTTGTTGACGATGTAATGTGGCGTAAACAGGGCCGATTGCTTAATCGTGCCGGCGATGGGGCGGTGTATGTGTTTAATTATGCCGATCCATGCGTTTTAGCCGCGAAAGATCTATTGCGTGGATTAAAAAGATTTAATAGCAAAATTAACCCATTAAACTCAGATTTTCAGGTGCGGATTGGGTTAAACACCGGAAAAATTGTTGAAGATAATTTTAAAAGCGGCAGCGATGTTTTTAGCAGTGTTCTCGACATTGCCGCGCATCTTGAGGAAGCTGCCCCTCCTGGGGGAGTATTTGTAACTGCTGCAACCTACAATAAACTTTCCAAAACCAAAAAAGAGTTTACCTTTTTTGGCCATTCCGACCGCGATGATGTTGATATCTATAGCCTTATTTAGACCGAAGACCTTTGGTCTAGTTTTAAGTAGGGGCACAGCGTGCTGTGCCCTTGTGGACAATTTCAATAAATAATGCCTCGTTATCAAATCCGCAATTAAAATCTGTAAATATATTATCAATAATCCCTTAGATTGGTTTAACGATAATGAAAACAATAAAGAGGGCACAGCACGCTGTGCCCCTACTTAATCCTTAATTCTTACCATATAATTCTTATTATAATATATACCTTAATATGATTTTAATTGACGCAAAAGGGTTTTTAGTTTATTATAACTTTGTTATCTGCTTGATTTTGCTGGGAAAAATGCGATCTTAGGAGAGAATTTATGACAAAAGCAGGAGTTATCGGTATATCGGGTTACACAGGCGAGATGACCGCTTCAATTTTGCTGGATCATCCTAAGATGGAGCTCTGTTATGTTTCAAGTCGTGTTAAAAAGCCGGTTAAATTCTCAAAAATATTTCCACAATTTCGAGGAAAAACAAATATACTTTGTCGGCAATTTGATGCCAAAGAGGCATGCTTGTGTGATATTCTATTTCTAGCTTTACCGCACACTGTGTCGCAAGGGTTTGCGCCATTATTACTTAAAGGGGGCAAGCGGGTAATCGATTTGTCAGCCGACTATCGAATTAAGAATACGGCTGTTTATAAGACGTATTATAAAGTCACTCATTCTGATAAGCGTAATTTAAAATCAGCAGTTTATGGAATGCCCGAGCTCTACAAAGATCAAATAAAAAGAGCATCGCTGGTTGCTAATCCGGGTTGCTACCCAACAGCTTCGCTTTTAGCTTTGGCACCATTGGTTAAGGCAAAGCTAATTAAGAACATAATTATTGATGCAAAATCGGGCATTAGTGGTGCCGGTCGAAAAGCTGTTATTGAATATCAGAAGTCGCACTCAAAATCGAATTTGTTTGGTTATAAGGCATTTACTCATCAACATGCTCCGGAGATAGAAGCGATACTTTCTGGTTTAGCCGGCAAAAAACTTAATTTGCAGTTTATGCCACATGTTATTCCTGCACAACGAGGAATTTATGTAACAATTTATGCCGATTTAACCAGAACAGTTACTAAGCCCAAGCTTTTAAAAGTATTTAACGACTGCTATAGGCGGGCAGCGTTTGTTAGGGTGCTTAAAAATCGACTCGTGCATTTAGATGATGTGCTTGATACAAACTTTTGTGATATATCAGTTGAGTGTAGCGGCAAAAAAGTTGTTATTTTTGCGGCAATTGATAATTTAATTAAAGGCGCCGCGGGTCAGGCAGTGCAAAATGCTAATATTATGTTGGGTTTTAATGAAAAGTTAGGTTTAGAATGAAGATACCAGAAGGATTTTTAATTTCAGCAGTGAATTGCGGAATCAAAAGAAATAAACTTGATTTAGGTTTAATTCATTGTCCGGATTCAGCTAAGGCGCTGGGTTTTTTTACAAAGAGCGCTAATGTTGCTTATTCTGTGACGTACAGCAAAAAAAATATTAATCGGCCAATAAAGGCAGTGTTGGTAAACAGTGGTAATGCTAATTGTTTTTCGCACAAAAATGGTTTAAAAGACACAAAATCAATTGCCACAACACTGGCAAAAGATTTAAAAGTTAAAGAGAGTGGCATTCTGTTCTCTTCAACTGGAATTATTGGCAAGAAGCTTCCTAAGGATAAAATTAAAAAAGCAATTCCGGCATTGATCAAAAAACTCGGCAAAAATATAAAAGACTTTTCGCAAAGTATTTGCACGACTGATAGTTTTCAAAAACGTTCGCATGCTGTTGTTGGTAAGGCGTCAATCCTTGGTTTTGCTAAGGGTGCGGGCATGATTGCACCAAATATGGCAACAATGCTTGCTTTTATTTTAACTGATGCAAAAATACCTAAAAGTGTATTAAAAAAAATGGTTACTTCGTCAGTTGCACGGAGCTTTAATTCAATTAGCGTTGACGGCTGCATGAGCACAAACGACACGGTTTTAGTTTTATCAAGCGCAAAAGTTACTTTATCTGCTGCTCAACTAAAAATCTTTGCTAAAGAAATGGATAAGGTTTGCTTGGATTTGGCAAAAAAGATTGTTCGCGATGGCGAAGGCGCAACCAAGCTTGTTGAGATCAAACTGATTGGTGCCAAAAATAACGAGCAGGCAAAAAAAGGAGCAGAGGCAATTGCTAATTCTAATTTGGTAAAGACCGCAATTTATGGCGAAAATCCCAATTGGGGAAGAATTATTGCGGCACTGGGGCATGCGGGCATCGCAGTTGACGGTAAAGCTAGAATAAGTGGATCATCTTTGGCGAAAAAAGATGTAACTTTAATTGTAGATTTAAAAAAAGGAAAAAGTAGCTGGACAGTATACACTTGCGACTTAACTTATGAGTATGTCAAAATAAACGCGGAGTATAATTAATGGTTGATGCGGCAATAAAAAAAGCTGATGTTTTAATTGAGGCGTTGCCTTATATTAAGAACTTTCAGGGAAAAATTTTTGTTATCAAGTATGGTGGTTCAATTTTAGGTGAAGAGCGAGTGCGCAAGGGTATTTTAGAGGATATTGCGTTTTTGCGTTTTGCCGGAATTTGTCCGGTTTTGATTCATGGCGGCGGCCCATATATTAGTGAACGCCTAAAAAACGAGAACACTCCAGTTAAATTTATTGATGGAATGCGTGTTACCACCAAAACAACTTTAAAAGTTGCTGAAGAGGAGCTTAGCAAACTTAATGATTTAATAAGCGAAGAGATTGCCGCACATGGCGTAAAAGTGACGCCGTTTAAAGGCGATTTATTAGAGGTTGTAAAAAAGAGCGATAAAGATTTAGGTTTCGTTGGCACAGTAGTTGGTTTTGATCAAAAAGCACTCATTAAAAGTGTTAATGGGTCAATTCCTGTAATTGTTCCTTTAGGGAAGTCTAAAGATGGCCAACTTTACAATATTAATGCCGACGATGTTGCCTGCTACATTGCCGCACAATTAAAAGCTAAGAAGCTTGTTCTTTTAACTAAAGTGCTGGGGGTAATGAAGAATGTCGACGATCCGCAATCATTGATTTCAACAATCGATAAAAAAACAGCCGATGAGTTAATTTCAAATGAAGTTATAGATTCAGGCATGGTGCCTAAGGTGCGGGCAGCAATTGAATCGGTGCAAACTGGTGTTGGCAAAGCGCACATTGTTGATGCCAAAATGCCGCATGCCTTACTTTTAGAAATATTTACTGATAAGGGTATTGGAACGGAGATAATCGCATGAAAAATCAAACAGCAAAAATATTTGAAAAATATTCACTTAACACTTATACCCGGGTTGGGCCGGTGTTTGTTAAAGGAAAGGGGAGTTTTCTTTGGGATGAAGATGGTAAAAAATATCTCGACTTATTTCCCGGCTGGGGCGTGTCAATTTTGGGTCATTGCCATTTAAGAATAATTAAAGCAATAAGCGACCAAGCAAAGAAACTCATTCACCTGCCGAATAATTTAATTTTTAAAGAACAAGCTGATTTAGCTAAAGAGATTGCTAAGAGCAGTTTTCCATCAAAAGTGTTTTTTGCTAATTCAGGTGCTGAAGGTGTTGAAGGCGCAATAAAACTTTCAAGGCTTTATGGCGAAGGCAGTCGTTTTGAAATTATTACAATGAAAAATTCTTTTCATGGTCGCACTTTTGCGGCAATGTCGGCCACGGGTCAGCAGAAATATAATGCTCCATTTAAGCCGATCGTTCCTGTTTTTCGCCATGTGTCGCTTAATGACTATGATGCGCTTAAGGGCAAGATTAATAAAAAAACAGTTGCCGTGCTTTTGGAGTTAATTCAAGGTGAAGGTGGTATAAACGTTGCGCGTAAAGCCTATATCAATAGAGTGCGTAATCTTTGTTTTAAGAAAAAAATACTATTCATTGTTGATGAGGTTCAAACAGGAATGGGCAGAACCGGAAAGTTATTTGCTTATCAAAATTACAATATCACCCCCGACATTATGATTCTTTCCAAGGGGTTGGGGGCCGGAGTTCCGATATCGGCAGTAGTTGTTAATCGGGCGATAGCGGATATCATAAAACCAGGAATGCATGCGTCAACATTTGGCGGTTCGCCTTTTGTGACTAAAGTGTCTCTTGAAGTATTTAAAACAATAAAAGAAGAAAAACTTCTTAAAAACACAATTAAGATGGGGGTTTATTTAACTCGTAAACTCTATGAGTTAAAAAGCAAATTTTCATTTATTAAAGAGATCAGAGGAATGGGGTTAATGGTTGGAATTGAACTAAAGGTGAAGTCGGCACCAATTTTTCAAAAAGCTTTGGCTAGGGGGTTGATTGTTAATTCAACACACCTAAATGTGCTGCGGATTATGCCGGCACTTAACGTTAATAAATCCGAGATAGACAGCGGCCTTAAAATTTTAGAGGAAATATTTAAAGAGGTTGGAAAAAAATGAATCATTTTATAGAGTTAAAAGATTTTACAGCCAAACAAATTAACGCAATGGTTAAGCTTTCTTACGACATGAAGATTAATCATCTCAAGTATACGAAGGTTTTAAAAGGCAAGACGGTAGGGATTTTATTTCAGAAACCTTCTCTGCGCACAAAAACCGCCTTTTGCGTTGGCGCGATGCAGTTAGGGGCCAATGTTATTTATTACTCTCCTGATGAGGTTCGCCTTGGCAAACGTGAACGTATTTGCGATGCATCACGCACGATGTCGCGTTATTTGGATGGAGTTGTAATGCGGACGTTTCATCACTCCGATATTGTTGAGTTTGCAAAATATTCGTCGGTTCCGGTAGTAAATGGGCTAAGCGACATTCTGCATCCGTCGCAGGTTTTAGCTGATGTGCTAACAATTAATGAGTATAAAAAAAATATTAAAAAAATAAAAGTTGCCTATATTGGCGATGGCAATAATGTTTGTCATTCACTTATGTACGCTTTGGCAATTTTAGGAGGAGATTTGCATATTGCGTCTCCTAAGGGGTATATGCCTTCGACTAAAGTGTTTAAGGATATTGCATCTAACTCTCAAATGAAAGGTAATATTACAATCGTAAATAATCCAAAACAAGCTGCAAAAGATGCAGATGTTTTATACACAGATGTTTGGGTTTCAATGGGTGACGAGGCGCAAAGAAGCAAACGCAAAAAAGCTTTTGGCGGTTTTCAGGTAAATGACAATCTTCTTAAAACAGCCAAAAAGAATTGCATTGTGATGCATTGCCTTCCTGCTCATCGCGGCGAGGAGATCACCGACAGTGTTTTAGATGGAAAGCAATCGGTTGTGTTTACTCAGGCAGAAAATCGCCTATATGCTGCAAAAGCGATATTCGCTTCACTTATTCTACGGGGTCAGACCCGTCATAAATAAAGGAGAATAAAAATGAAAAAAGTTATATTGGCTTATTCCGGCGGCTTAGACACTACGTGTTGTATTCCTTGGTTGAAGGAGCGCGGTTACGATGTTGTATGTTTTTCAGCGAATTTAGGTAGTGAATTTTCACCACAGGATTTACACAAGCGGGCAAAAAAAACAGGTGCATCAAAAATTTATGTTTTAGACTTGCAAAAAGAATTTGCCAAAGACTACATTCTGCCAGCATTAAAAGCAGGAGCAATTTATGAGGACAAGTATGTTCTATCAACTGCGTTGGGACGCCCTTTAATTGCCAAACACTTAGTTGATGTTGCTCGCAAAGAAAAAGCAAGTTTCGTTGCCCATGGCTGTACTGCCAAAGGCAATGATCAGGTGCGAATCGATGTTGCGGTGAAAATGCTTAATCCAAAATTAAAGATTATTGCACCACTGCGTGAGTGGGAGTTAACCTCACGTGAGTCGGAAATAGAATATGCAAAAAATAAACGGCTGCCGATTAAAACAACTAAAGAAAAAATTTACAGCATTGATAAGAACATTTGGGGTGTTAGCATCGAGGCCGGTATTTTAGAGGATTTAGAAAACGAGCCCAAAGAAGATCCATATATTTTCACTCAAAGCCTGGCTAAAGCACCCAACAAAGCAGAGAGCGTAACAATCGAATTTACCAGTGGTGTGCCGGTTGCGCTTAATAATAAGAAAATGGATTTTCTTTCGATGATTGAAAAATTAAATAAAATCGGAGGCAAGCACTGCATTGGTCGCAGTGATTTGGTTGAGGATCGCACCGTCGGTATAAAATCTCGTGAAGTTTATGAGGCTCCGGCGGCTTGGATTTTGATTAAAGCGCACAAAGAGCTTGAATCTGTAGTGCTTGATAAGGACGTGATTTATTTTAAAGAGATTGTCGCATTGCGCTATTCGCAACTCCTTTACCAGGGGCTATGGTTTTCTAAATTAAAGATGAGTCTTGATTCTTTTGTTAATAGTACGCAAAAACCAGTGACCGGTAAAATAACCTTGAAACTTTATAAAGGAAATATTCTAATATCAAAACGATGCTCTAAAAACTCTCTCTATCGCAAAGAACTAGCAACTTATGGCGCTAAGGATGAGTTTAATCGTGATGACGCTAAAGGGTTCATTGATATATTCGCAATGCCATACGCACAAAGGAGATAATTTATGGATAAAAAAATGTGGGGTGGACGTTTTAAAAAAGAGATTGATAAAGATTTCTTTGAGTTTCAAAAATCTATTAATTACGATCATAAGCTTGCTGAATATGATGTGTATCACTCTTTAATTCATGTTGGGGCGCTTGCCGCAGCAGAAATTTTAAGTAAGGACGAAGAGGATGCGCTTGTTGGGGCGTTACGCGAGATTCTTTCTCAAATAAAAAAGGGCAAGTTTAAATTTGACCCCGAATGTGAAGATATTCATAGCGATATCCAAAACAAAGTGAAAGAAAAAGCCGGAAAAGCGGCCCTAAAGCTGCACACTTTGCGTTCACGCAATGATCAGGTTGTTTTTGATGAAAAGATGTACGTTTTAACTCAATATATTGAAACAATTAAATTGTTGAGTAATTTGCTTGAAGAAATATTTAAAAAATCTCAGGATTACGAAAAACGATATTTTATTGGTTATACTCACACTCAGCGCGCCCAGGTAGTATATTTTAGCGACTATATTTTGGCTTATGGGCAAATGCTGATGCGTGACTATGATCGGTTAGTTAAGTTTGAAGAAGGACTCAAGATTCATATTGGTGCTGGCGCACTTGCCGGGAGTCCATTGAGCCCCGACTACTACCGTCGTGCAATATCAATATCCGGTGTAATTAGAAAACATTTTGGAGAGTTATCAAGCCCAATGGATCACGTCTCAAGCCGGGATTTTGTGATTGAATTTTTAAGTATATTGGCAATTATCCAAATGCACTTATCACGTATGTCTGAAGATATGATTATGTATTCAACAAGAGAATTTGATTATCTTGATTTACCGGAAGAGTTTTGTACGGGATCTTCGCTGATGCCACACAAAAAGAATGCTGATTTTCTTGAGCTTGTTCGTGGCAGCACCGGCAAGGTCTACGGTAGTCTGTTTTCGGTGTTAACCACAATGAAAGGGTTGCCTCTTGCTTATAATCGCGATATGCAGCTTGATAAAGAGCCTCTTTTTGCTTCGGTCGAAACCGTAAAAGATGAACTTACGATTATGGCAAAGTTTATCAAAAAACTTAAACTCAAAAAAGACAACATTGATAACGCCTTAAAAGACGAGCATCTTTATGCAACCGAGATTGCCGAGTTTCTTGTGATGAAGAAAGGTGTTGCCTTTAAAGATGCCCATGATATTGTAGGCAAGCTTATTCGTCACTCTGAAGAGAAAAAAGTAAAAATTCAGAATATTTCTGATAAGCTTCTTTCAACTTTCCACAAGGATTTAAATAAAAAAATATTAACCAAAGTGATGAATCCAAAATATGCGGTTTTGTCTAAGAAAACCGCAAAAAGTAAGATTCCAAAATTAAAACTACATTAATATGCATTATTTTAACTACAAAAAAAACGATTTGTACTGTGAAGAAATGTTGGTTTCTGATTTGGCAAATAAATTTGCCACGCCTCTTTATGTTTACAGCCAAGCCACACTGTTGGATCATTTTCGTAAAATAAAAAAAGCTTTTACTGCGCTTAATCCCTTGATTTGTTATTCCGTTAAGGCGAATTCCAACCTTGCGATCCTTAAAGTTTTGGTTAAGGATGGATCGGGGCTGGATATTGTTTCCGGTGGAGAGCTGTATCGTGCGCAAAAGGTTGTTTGCTCGGGTAAGAAAATTGTTTATGCTTCGGTTGGTAAAACCACTAAGGAGATAAAAGAGGCAATCAATTACGGAATACTTATGTTTAATGTTGAATCTTCTCCTGAGCTCGCTCGAATAAACGCGATAGCCGCATCGATGCATAAAAATGTTAAAGTTGCCCTTCGGGTTAACCCTGATGTTGAAGCTATGACCCACGATTACATCACAACGGGTAAAAAAGATACAAAATTCGGCATGGACATCGCAACGGTGCGCAACATTTTCTTAAATGGCGCTAAATATCCCAATTTAAAAATTGTTGGCATTCACATTCATATTGGTTCGCAAATTACTAAATCGTCACCGTTTATTGCCGCAATTAAACGAGTAAACAAGCTTATTGATGTGTTGCGTGGCAAAGGGATAATCTTAGAGCATTTAAATATTGGTGGAGGGCTTGGAATAATTTACAACAAAGAAACGCCTCAAACCGCGAGTGATTTTGCTAAAAAAGTTATTCCATTGCTTAAAAAAAGTGGGCTCAAAATTGTTTTAGAGCCGGGACGTTTTATAGTTGGTAATGCCGGTGCATTGATTGCCAAAACTACTTATATAAAAGAAACTCCATTTAAGCGATTTGTAATTGTCGATGCAGCAATGAATGACTTGCTTAGGCCGTCGTTATATGAAGCATATCATACAATTCTACCGGTGAAAAAAGTCAAATATAAAAGCAGTAAGTTGTCTGATATAGTTGGCCCGGTTTGCGAAAGTGGTGATTTCCTTGGTAAGGCGCGCGCGTTAGACGTTGGTGAAAATGATTATATAGCAGTTTTGGGAGCCGGGGCGTATGGCTTTGCGATGAGTTCAAATTATAATTCTCGCCCAAGAGCCGCAGAGGTTCTAGTCAACGGCAAAGAGGCAAGGATTATCAGAAAAAGAGAGAGCTATAAAGATTTAATTCAAAAGGAAATCATATGAAAAAAGTAGCGTTTTGCAAAGTTCAGGCGTCAGGCAATGATTTTATTCTTCTCGATGCAAGAAAAAGCAAAGGAATAAATTATAAACAATTTGCTAAGAAATATTGCCAGCGCCATCTTGGGGTTGGGGCCGATGGACTATTGGTGATCGAATCTTCAATGAAAGCTTTATTTAAGATGCGAATTTTTAATTCCGACGGTAGTGAAGCTGAAATGTGCGGCAATGGTGCCCGATGTGTTGTGTTATGGGCACGAAAAAACATAACCGACAAAAAAATTATTCACTTCGACACTATTGCCGGTATTGTTGAGTCGGAAAAGGTGGATCGCGGTGTTAAAGTAAAATTGCCAAATCCATTTGGTGAAAAGCATAACATACCTTTAAAGGTGTATTCCCGTGGCCTAAAGGTTAATTTTATCAACACTGGTGTTCCTCACGCTGTTGTTTTAGTGCAGGCCCTTGCCAGTATAGATGTTAACGCGATTGGGCGTGAGATTCGCTTTCATAAGAAATTTGCTCCAGCCGGAGTGAACGTGAATTTTGTGGAACTTACCGGGCCAAATTCAATCGAGTTGCGCACTTATGAACGCGGAGTCGAAGCGGAAACTCTTGCCTGTGGTACGGGGATGGTTGCTTCGGCAATTATTTCAAGTCGTTTTTTCACAAGCAAAGATGCTAAATTCAAAGTTAGGGTTAAAAATAAAAGCGGTGAAACAATTACCGTGTATTTTGATAAACAGCAAAATAGTGTTTGGTTAGGTGGTAAGGCATCACAAATATACAAAGGAGAGATCTTATGCTAAAAGGAAGTATGGTTGCGCTAGTTACGCCGATGAAAAAAAATGGAGACATTAACGAAGAGAAGGTACGTTTTTTGATTAATTGGCAGATTAAAAATAAAACTGATGCAATATTGGTTTGCGGAACAACCGGCGAGAGCGCGACGCTTTCTCATTCAGAGCATAAGTATCTTGTTCAGATTGCAGTAGAGGAGGCAAGAGGGAGAGTGCCGATTATTGCCGGAGCGGGCTCTAATTCAACAAAAGAGGCGCTGGATTTAACTTTGCATGCAAAAAAGGTAAAAGCCGATGCAGCATTGGTGATTACGCCTTACTACAATAAGCCCACTCAAGAAGGGCTTTACCAGCATTTTAAAAAGATTGCATCGCGGGTTTCAATTCCAATTATTATTTACAATGTTCCATCAAGAACGGGAAGCAACATTTTACCGGAAACTGTTGCGCGTGCATATAAATCATGTAAAAACATAATTGGTATAAAAGAGGCAAGCGGATCGCTTGATCAAGCCACTAAACTTATGAGCCGAGTAGATAGCAAGTTCTTGCTTATTTCTGGTTGTGATGAAGTAACGATCCCTTTAATGTCAATTGGTTGTCGTGGTGTGATTTCGGTTTCCGCAAATATTGTGCCTAAGGAAAACGCATCAATGATTCATGCTTATTTAAATGGAGATGTCGAAAAAGCTAAAAAAATGCAATTGCATTTGTATGACTTAATCAAGGCTTTGTTTATGGAGACTAATCCAATTCCGGTTAAAACCGCGATGTCACTAATGGGATTAATCGAGCTTAACATGCGCTTGCCGCTTTATAAGATGAGCGCGAATAATCTTGCTAGTTTTAAGAAAATACTAAAGAGATATAAACTGCTATGAAAATTCTGATAACCGGTGTAACTGGATTTGTTGGGAGCCATTTGGCAGAGTATTTGCTGTCATTAGGTGATCATGAGATTTTTGGGCTTTGTCGTTGGCGCAGTAATCGTGAAAATTTATCGCAGGTATATGATAAAATTAATCTTTTTGATGCCGATTTAAGTGATTTGGGTTCGCTTATTCGTCAAATTGATGCGATCAAACCTGATGTAATTTTTCATTTGGCCGCACAAAGCTATGTGCTAAGTAGTTTTAACGCACCGACGCAAACCCTTTGGACTAATGTTATCGGCACAACAAACCTCTTAGAGGCTGTGCGCATCAACGGAATTGATCCGATCATTCATGTGTGTTCATCTTCGGAAGTGTACGGCCAGGTAGCAAAGGAAAACGTGCCAATAACTGAAGATTGTCCATTTCGTCCGGCATCACCGTATGCAGTAAGTAAAGTGGGCGAGGACATGATTGCTTTGCAGTATTGGCTAACTCATAAATTAAAAACAATTAGAACTAGAATGTTTACGCATACCGGACCGCGCAGGGGTGATGTATTTTTTGCATCATTTTTTGCCAAACAAATTGCTGCCTCAGAGCTAAAATTAAAGGATCCGGTTATTTCTGTTGGCAATCTAGATTCAGTAAGAACGATTTGCGACGTTAGAGACGCGGTAAAGGCCTATTGGCTTTTGGTTAATAAGTGTACGGCAGGAGATGTTTATAATATTGGTGGCAACAGAACTATGAAAGTTGGCGAAGTTTTAGATATGTTATTGGCCCATGCTAAAGTAAAGTGCGAGATCAAGGTTGATCCTAATTTGCTAAGGCCAAGTGATGTTACTTCACAAATCCCATGCATTGACAAATTTACCAGCATTACAGGCTGGAGCCCTCAGATTTCTCCCGAGAAAACTGCCGAAGACATGCTCCAATTTTGGCGAAAGGAACTAGAAGTATCACCTTGGAAGGCAGTAACCATTGTTAAATAGTTTATGGACGTAAACACCCTTCTTTATAAAAAACTTTATTTAATTCGGCGTTGTGAACAGAGGATCATCGATGACTACGGTGATGATGCTATGAAAACGCCAATGCATATGTCGATGGGGGCAGAGGCAATCTCAGCGGGTGTGTGCCTTGCTTTAGGCGATAATGCTCAGGTGTTCGGCACTTATCGTTCGCACGCTCTTTATTTGGCTAAAACCGGCAATAGCGATGATTTTTTTGCTGAAATATATGGCAGAGGATCAGCTTTGTTGCAAGGCAAGGGCGGTTCAATGCATCTTTGTGCGCCGTCTAAAGGGGTTATGGGGACTTCGGCAATTGTTGCAAGTATTATTCCGGTTGCGGTCGGTGCTGAATTTGCTAATAAGTATGCTAATAGTAATAAAAAAACAGCAGTGTTTTTTGGTGATGGTGCAATTGATGAAGGGGTATTCTGGGAGAGCCTAAATGTTGCCTGCCTTATGAAATTACCAATTCTTTTTGTTTGCGAAGACAACGGTTTTGCTGTCCATACTCCGAGTGCTAGTCGCTGCGGTTATGATAAAATTACCAATATTGTTTCGCAATTTAATTGCGTTGTTTTATCAAGTGATTCTACCGATGCTGAAGTTATTTATAAATTAACACTAGAGGCAATTAAGCTTTCTAATGAAAAGCAGTTGCCGTGTTTTCTTCATTTAAAATACTATCGCTATCTTGAGCACGTTGGTGTAAATGAAGATTTCGATGCCGGATATCGAAAGCGCGAAGATTTCGAAAGTTGGCAGAAGCGAGATCCAATATTGTTGCAAAGAAAAAAAATAACTGCGCCAGAACTGATCGAAAAAGAAATCGATATTCAGGTGGAGGAATCAATTAAAAAGTCAAAGCAAAGTCCATTTCCCAGCGATGACATTTTGCTAAAGGAAGTGGTATAGTGAGAGAGTTAACTTATCGCGAAGCAATAAATGAGGCATTGTTTAGCGAGATGGAACGCGATCCTTCGGTTTTTACTTATGGTATTGATGTTGCCGACCATAAAAACATTTTCGGTAGCACAAAAGGAATACTTGATAAGTTTGGGCCAAAGCGCTGCTTTAGCACGCCTTTATCGGAGGATGCGATGACTGGCTTTGGATTGGGCGCGGCTTTGTGTGGATTGCGTCCAATTCACACTCATATGCGGGTTGATTTTTTGCTTCTTGCAATGAATCAGTTGGCAAACATGGTTTCAAGCTATCGATACGCGACTAATGGTACCTTAAAAGTACCGATGGTTATACGAGCAATTATTGGCAGAGGCTGGGGGCAGGCTTTTCAGCATAGCAAATCTATGCATTCGTGTTTTGCCCATATTCCGGGGCTAAAGGTAGCGATGCCCTCAACGCCAAACGATGCAAAACATACATTGATTGCGGCGATTCGTGATGATAGTCCGGTTATTATTTTTGAACATCGCTGGCTTTATGATATATGCGGTCCAATTAATGATCATCAATCGTCTTTAGGGAAAGCAAAGGTCCTGCGTTGTGGCAAAGACATTAGCGTTATCGCGACTTCATGGATGAATGTTGAAGCCATAAAAGCGGCAGAAATTTTACAAAAACGAGGCATTGAAGTTGAAGTAGTTGATCCAATTACCTTAACTCCGTTAGACGAACAAACACTCATCGATTCAGTAAATAAAACGGGTCATTGCATTGTTGCCGATAACGATTGGGTTCATTGCGGTTTTGGTGCTGAGCTGGCCGCGGTAATTAGTGAAAAGTCTTTTGATAATTTGAAAAGTCCGGTTAAGCGAATTGGTTTTGCTTTTTCGCCTTGTCCGTGCGCTCGTCCGTTGGAGGATCGTTTTTATCCTAACGCGGTTAATATTATTCGCGCTATCGAAGAAAAATTGGCAATAGATGAAACCGATTTATCGGGAGAGGATTTTTACACTTATGAAAATAAATTTAAAGGGCCTTTTTAACCGAAAAGAAAAGAAAAACAGTCGTCTTTACGCTAAGTCTTTTGAAATCCGTAAAGCAATGCTTGAGATGTGCATTAACGCCGGTAAGGGGCATGTTACGTCTTGCCTTTCGTGCGTTGACATTTTAGTTGCGCTTTATTATGCGGATCTTATGCGCTTTGATGCAAAATGCCCGGACTCTTTTAATCGAGATCGGCTAGTATTAAGCAAGGGGCAAGCGAGTCCTGCGCTTTATACGATTTTAGCTGATCTTGGGTTTTTTGATAAGGCGGACTTAAAGGGCTTTACCAAGCTTGACGGTAAGCTCGCGGTACATTTGCAAAAAAGTGTGCCTGGGGTGGAACTTACTGTTGGTTCGTTGGGTCAGGGCTATGGTGTAGCTGCGGGCATGGCTTTAAGTGCCAAAATGAATAGAGAGTTGCACAATGTGTTTGCTATTTTAGGTGATGGTGAGTGTTATGAGGGTTCAATTTGGGAAACCGCAATGTTTGCCAGTCACAATAATCTTAATAATCTTATTACGATAGTTGATCGAAACTTCTTGTGTGTTACTGATTTTACGGAAGATTTGGTTGCGCTTGAGCCGATGGAAGATAAGTGGAAATCATTTGGATTCGGCGTCATTCGCATTAACGGCCATTGTTTTGAAGAAATTTTAGCAGCGATTGAACCGCTTCGCTCGCATAGTTCTGCTAAACCGACGGTAATTATTGCCGATACAGTTAAGGGTAAGGGGGTTAAAAGTTTGTGTTACGATCCGCTATGGCATGGCTGTGCTCCTGGCAATAAAGTCGCTACCCAATGTATTGCCGACTTAAAGAGGAGGTATGAAGATGGCCAATAAAACACAACGCGATGTATTTTTTGATCGAGTATATGAATTAGCAAGAGTCGATCGAGACGTCATCATTGTTTCGGCCGATATGAGCGCTCCGGCACTTGATAAATTTCGCCGTGATTTACCTATGCAGTTTGTTAATGTTGGTATTGCCGAGCAAAACGCAATTCTTATTGCATCAGGGCTTGCTAAAGAAGGTAAGAAAGTTTTTTGTTATGCGATAGCACCGTTTATTACTTTGCGCTGTCTTGAGCAGATTAGGGTTAATAGCTGTATTAATGAAATTCCAATAACGATTGTTGGTATGGGGGTTGGATTAGGTTATCATAGCGATGGCCCAACTCATCATTTGATCGAAGATGTTGCGATAATGCGCAGTTTTCCAGGGATTAATATACTTAATACAACCGACAACATCATGGCCGCTTCTTTGGTTAGTATTGCTGCTAATTCCAGCGTAACAAATTATATACGTCTAGATAAGGATTTCCATGATGATGTTTATTCAGCGGGAGCTGATTTTTCAAGTGGATTAAATAAAATTAAAGAAGGGCGCAAAATGATTGTTGCAACTGGGGCAATGGTGCATAGTGCTTGCGAAATTGCCGCTAGCGACTATGGCGTTATTGATCTTTTTCAGATACCAATTAATCGAGAGGCGTTTATTGAGGCAATTAACGGAGTTGAAAAAATAATTACTCTTGAGGAGCATTTTCTTGCCGGAGGGATGGGCAGTGCGGTGTGTGAGTTGTTTAACGATTGTGATATAAAAATTTCCGTAAAAAGATTGGGCTTAAACGCAAGAGCGGGGTATGAAAGTTGTTATAAGTATGGCGGGCGTGAAATTATTAGAGATAATTTCGGTCTTGGCTTTGAAAGCATAAAAGAAGAAGCGAATAATTTTTTTAAATAAGGGAGGAACAATGGCACAGCAGGTTACTTATGGCGGAATGAATTACGCGAGTGAACACGAAAATACAGTAAGGCAAAAATTTGTAGAACTTTTCAAAAAAAGCCCATTACCGGATGATGCAATAATGCCAAATCTTGGGTTATTTCTTAATTCAAAGGTCTTGTCACGCATTTTATTTATGGACTTTTTGTATCGTCAAGCTGTGGACGTGCAAGGTGTAGTTATGGATTTCGGTACTCGTTGGGGGCAAAATATGTCTTTGTTTGCAGCAATGCGGGCCATTTATGAGCCATATAACCGACATAAAAAAATTATTGGCTTCGACACATTTAAAGGGTTTCCTGGCGTTGCCAAAGAAGATGGTAATTCAGAGATGATTAAAGCCGGTAACGTTGGAGTTAGCGATAATTATCTTGAGTATTTAACTCAAATTATGGATTGCCAAGAGGGTGACAATCCCTTAAGTCACATTAAGAAGTATGATTTTGTTGTTGGTGATGCGATTGGCGGAATTGTTGATTATCTAAAAGAATATCCTGAAACAATCGTTGCTTTGGCCTATTTTGATTTTGATTTATATGAGCCAACTAAGGCTTGCCTTGAGGCAATAAAGCCGCGCTTGGTTAAAGGTAGTGTTATTGGTTTTGATGAGCTTAATGACCATGATTCTCCCGGTGAAACGAAAGCATTAATGGAAGTTTTCGGATTGAACAATATTTCTCTGAAGCGTTGCTTATATGCTTCACGAGTATCTTATTTTATTGTTGAGTAATAATGAAAGAAGAAATTTTAAGTAGTTTTTCAGGCAAAAATGTTTTAGTTACCGGCGGTACCGGGCTAATCGGTCGGCAAGTTGTTGATATCCTTGTTGGTAGCGGCGCATGCGTTGTAATTATTTCTTTAGATGAGTTAAAGGTAAATAATTGCGTCGAACATATTATTGGCGATTTAACCGATTTTTCATTTTGCAAAAAAGTGATTCGTGACTTTGATTTTGTTTTTCACTTAGCGGGAATCAAAGGTTCAATCGATGTAACCAGAAATAAGCCCGCAAGCTTTTTTGTGCCGCTTTTAATGCTGAATGCAAACGTTTTGGAAGCTTGTCGAATTAGCAATGTTAAAAAAACAGTTTATACAAGTTCAATTGGGGCCTATGCCAGTGCCGAAGTCTTTAAAGAAGAAGAAGCCACCGGCCCTCCAATGGACATGTTTCCCGGTTGGGCCAAGCGTATGGCTGAATTGCAGGTAAAAGCTTATCAAATTCAATATGGCTTGAATAATTTCTCAATTGTTAGACCGTGCAACGTTTATGGGCCCGGTGACAATTTTGATCCAGACAATGCAATGGTTATACCATCATTAATGAGTAAGATATATAATAAGTGCGATCCGGTAATGGTTTGGGGTGATGGCAGTGCGATTCGTGATTTTGCCTATAGTCGAGATGTTGCAGAAGGCGTTATTTTGGCACTATATCATGGCACAAAGTCGGGATTTGTTAATTTAGGCAGCGGAAAAGGGTATTCAATAAAGGAGTTGGTTCAAGCGCTGGCAAGCTTTTTAGATTTTAACTATGAGTTTGATGTATCAAAAAAAGGCGGTTTTCCAAAAAGAGTTATGGATATTTCACTTGCTCAAAAACTAATCGGCTATCAACCTTCTACGTCGCTATTGGATGGATTGAAACAAACCTGGGAGTGGTTTGTTAAAAATCAAGACGAATATAAGTTTAAGAAAAATTATTTTAAAGATGATTAAAATATCAAAAACTGAGTTAGATGGAGTGCTATTAATCGAGCCGGATGCTTTTGTTGATCATCGCGGTCATTATGTTGAAATTTTCAATAAAGGACTTTATAAAGAGCACGGTATTGATGTTGAGTTTATTCAGGATGATATTTCAGTTTCGAAAAGAAAAGTATTACGCGGGATTCACGGCGACGATAAAACGTATAAGCTTGTATCATGCCTTTATGGTGAATTTTATTTTGTTGTAGTTAATTGCGATAGCGCATCAGAGAGTTTCGGTAAGTGGCAGTCGTTTGTGCTTTCTGGGAGCAATCGACAGCAAGTGTTAGTGCCGCCAAAATATGGCAACGCTCATTTGGCCTTAACAGAGAAAGTGATTTTTCACTATAAGCAAACTACATATTACAATCGAGAGAGTCAATTTACCTATGCGTGGAACGATAAAAGATTTAATATTACCTGGCCGCTAGAGAATCCAATACTTTCAAAAAGAGATGGTGGAGATGTTTAAAGATAAAAAAGTATTAGTTGCCGGTGGAGCGGGGTTTGTTGGTACAAATTTAACCAAGCGTTTAATTGATTGTGGTGCTCGTGTTCGTGTGACTCGGCACAATCGAGATTTGCAAATACACGATGCCGCGATCGAGGTTGTTAATTGTGATCTAACAAAAAGCGATGATTGCGCACGAGTTACCGCTGGTGTTGATTATGTTTTTATGTGTGCGGCAAATACTTCCGGTGCGGGGGTAATGGCAAAAACTCCGCTGGTGCATGTTACTCCAAATATTATTATGAACACACTATTGCTTGACGGCGCTTATCAGGCGGGTGTTAAGAAATTTTTGTGGATAAGCAGCAATACTGTTTATCCGGCGCTGGAGCATCCGGTTAAAGAAGAAGAGATGGTTTTCGGCGATGTGTTTGAAAAATATTATTGCGTTGCGTGGATGAAACAGTTTAGTGAAGTTTTGTGCAGAATGTACGCTGAGAAAATTAAAAATCCAATGAAAGTTGTTGTTTTACGCCCGGCGAATATTTATGGTCCGTTTGATGATTTTGCGTGGGAAACCTCACATGTCTTGCCGGCACTGATGCGAAAAGTTATTGAACGTCACGATCCGGTTGAGGTGTGGGGCGATGGCAGCGACATAAAAGACCTTATTTTTATTGATGATTTCATTGATGGTGCGCTTATCGCGATGGAGAAGATTGACTGTTTTGATCCGATAAATATTGCAACTGCCACGGCGGTTTCAATAAGGCAGGCGTTAGATATTATTGTAGAAGTCGAAGGTTTCAAAGCAAATATTGTTTTTAATAAAGATAAGCCGACGATGATTTCAAAAAGATTGATCGATACATCAAAAGCAGAGAAGCTAGGTTTTAAAGCAAAAACTTCGCTTAAAGATGGAATTGCCAAGACAATTGAATGGTACCGGAGCAGGTTATGACATTTTCATTGGTGATCTTATCGTTTAATGAAATAGAAGCCTTAAGGGTGATTTTGCCGCGGATAAAAAAAGAGTGGTTGGATGAAATAATTTTTATTGATGGTGCTTCAACCGATGGCAGTATTGAGTATGCTCAAAGTTTAGGTTATCAGGTAACAATTCAAAAGGGCAAAGGGGTTATGGCCGGGTATAAAGAAGGATTAGCGGCGGTGACTAGCGATGTGACTATACTTTTCACTCCCGATGGAAATTGCCTGCCGGAAAAAATCCCTCAGCTAATTGCTAAAATGAAAGAGGGCTACGATATGGTGGTTTGTTCAAGGTATAAAGATGGGGCAAAAAGTGAAGACGACACTCTGATTAGCGGCTTTGGCAATTGGATGTTTAGCGCGCTGGTGCGGGCACTGTTTAAGGCGCAATGCACCGATCTTTTGGGAATATATCGTGCTTTTCGCAAAGATATACACAGTCGTCTTGACATTAAGATTATAAGTCGTCCGGTTGAAACGCGAACATATATTCGTGCAATTACGTATGGTTTAAAGATAGCAGAAATTGGCGGAGATGAGCCCGCGCGTATTGGCGGAAAGAGTTGCCGAAGTATCATCAAAAATGGCTTTAATGAACTCTCAATCGTAATTGAAGAGTTTTTTCATTTGCCCTCTACTTTTTTAGACAAAATTCTTAAGTTTTAATAATGAAAGTATTATTTTGTATTGCCCAACTTGATTTTGCCGATCATATCGCGATTTCTTATTTATCGGCGGTTGCCAAGAACGTTAATTGTGAGACATTTTTCTGCTCACTAGATTCGTCTGATCTTTCAAAAGAGGCTGCCCGTATTAAACCTGATGTGGTTGCTTATTCGGTGAATATACAGGGGTTTTCGGATATTGTTGCTGCTCATAAAAAAGCGATTGAAAGCAATAGTTTTATATCGATTATGGGTGGTCCTCATCCGACGTTTTCCCCTTGGACTTTTTCTGAATCGGGAGTTGATGCTTATTGCGTTGGTGAAGGAGAAGGCGCGTTTAGCGATTTCTTGCAAAGAGTAATTAATAACCAACCATTTGATGATATTGCCAACTTAATTACAAAAAATGCTTCTAACTCTGTGCGTCCATTGATTGATGATTTGGCAACTTTACCTAGTCCAGATCGAGAGTTGGTTTTATCTAATTCTTTTTTAAAAGACACACCAAAGAAAACTTTTTATGCAACTAGGGGCTGTCCTTTTACGTGTTCTTACTGCTGTAATAATTACTACCATGATCTTTATAAAGGTAAAGGGGCGATTGTGCGCAGGTTTCCGGTTGAGAATCTTATTCGGGAGATCGAGTCAGTAAAAAATAATTATCGAACAACTTTTATTAAGTTTGGCGACGATCTTTTTACGATGAAGGCTGATTCATGGTTTGTGGAATTCAGCCAAAAATACGCAAAACGTATCAACCTGCCATTTAATTGCTTTTTGCGTTTGGATACGGTAGACGATGAACTTCTTAACTTATTAAAGCAGGCTGGGTGTTATTCGGTGCATCTTTCGGTTGACAGTGTTTCAGAGCGCATACGCGAGAAAGTATTAGGAAGGCGAATGCGTAAGATTAATATTGTAGAGACCTTACGAAAGATACAGAGTTATGGAATAAATACCTGGGTAAATTATATGCTTGCTGCGCCGGAGTCAACCTTAGAAGATGACTTAAACACAATAAAGATGAGCAAGCAGGCCAAAGTTACTTATTCAAACTTTTCAACTACAGTGCCGATGAAAGGTACTGCTCTTTATGATTATTCAATTAAACACGGCTGCATTAAATCAAACTATAACGATGATATGACCGGATGCGTTAGGCGTTCAACTTTAAGTTGTTTTAGTGAGAAAGAAAAGGACATTCGCTATAATATTTTTCTTTTGGGTTGCTTGGTCTCTAAACTTAAGGGGCCGCTTTACAACCTTGGCTTATTTATAATAAAAAATAGTAAGCCGAATAAATTTTACAAAAAAATTAAACAGATTCTCTATAATTACTATATAATGAATAAGATTTTTAAGTTACCTAAAAAGTATCGCAAAATTAGTAATAAACGTTGAGGACAGAGATAAGAAGTAAAAAAGTGTTTTTACTTTTTTTGCCGGATGTTTCTTGCAATTAAGTAATAAAACGTGAAACTGAGAGCGTAAACCGTAAAACCATAGCGTAAAGTTAAAAACGGTTAAGGTCTTGATGGATTTCAAGAATTTTCGGAGAAATTTTAAGTTTTGAGATATGGTTTTAAGTTTTTCGTTTTTAGCTATTAGTTATTTTTAATAAATCTATATCAGGAGAAGATGTATGATTATTGTTAGAACCCCTTTTAGAGTGTCATTTTTTGGCGGTGGTACCGATTATCCCGATTGGTACAATGAGCACGGAGGTGTTGTGCTAACTACTTCAATTGATAAGTACGGATATATCACTTGCCGCTATTTACCTCCTTTTTTTGATTATAAATTTAGAATTCGTTATAGCGTGCGCGAAGAAACTGAAACGATTGATCAAATAAAACATCCTTCTGTGCGAGAATGTTTAAAATTTCTAAAAATTGATCGCGGAGTAGAGGTGCAGCATAATGCCGATTTACCGGCAATGAGCGGGCTCGGTTCGAGTTCGTCATTTTCAGTTGGCCTTTTGCAAGCGCTTTATGCTTTGCGGGGCAAAATGATTACTCGCCGTCAACTTGCAAAAGACGCGATACACGTTGAGCAGAATTTGATTGGCGAAAGTGTTGGCTCTCAAGATCAAACAATTGCTTCTTTTGGCGGTTTTAATAAGGTAACGTTTAATAAACAACAAGGTTTTGAAGTGGAGCCGCTGATTATGAATGCTAATAAATTGGCTGAACTGCAAAAGCATTTAATGTTGTTTTTTGTTGGCTTTCCGCGCCGGGCATCTGTTTTGGCGAAAGAACAGATCGAGAATATTCCTAATAACACCAGCTCGCTTAAGCGCCTGATGCAAATGACCGAACACGCTATTAATGCTTTAGCCGATGACGCCACGAGCCTTGATGAATTTGGAAAGCTTCTTGATGAAAACTGGAAAATAAAACGCACCTTAACGCAAAAAATTACTAATTCTGATGTTGACCAGGCGTATAGTACCGCGTTGAGTGCCGGGGCATTGGGGGGGAAACTGCTTGGTGCCGGAGGTGGAGGATTTATGCTGATTTTCTCAAAACCCGAACTGCGTGAAAAAATAAAAGAAAAATTGAAACCTCTTTTGTATGTGCCGTTTCGATTTGAAAATTTAGGCAGCCAAATTATTTTTTACAATCAGGACGAATGCGTTAATGATGTTTTATGAGTTTTTTCAGTAAAGAGGTTAAAGTAAGTCCCAGAATATTGCCGCCGATTATAATTTTGCAGTCTTTTATTTATCTTTTTTCGGTTTCTTTCTCGCGATGGGGTAATATTTTAGTTGATACCTTCCGTGATCCACTAATAGCAACAAAAATACTTAATGGTTCGGTTTTGTACCGTGACATCTTATATGAATATGGTATTCTGCCGCCGTATCTTTTGGCGGCATTTGTAGGTTTACTTGGCAATCATTTGGCGGTTTTTGTTTTTTATGGGATTATTTTAACGTTGGCTTTTTCGGTAGCTCTTTATAGGATATCACGATTGTTTCTGGATAGGGTTGTCTCAACGGTTCTTGTAGTTAATTTTCTCTTTGTTTTTGCTTTCGGGCAATATTGTTACCACGGCATCTTTAATTTTATATTACCGTATAGTTTTGCCTCAACTACCTTTATCGTATTTACCATTTATGCGCTATATTTTTTCTTAAAGTTCTTATTAACTCAAAGAAAAAATTATCTTTTTGCGTGGGCCATTTTTATGTTTTTTGCTTTTTCCTGCCGTATTCTTTTGCCGCTATTGGTTTGGGGAGCTTTTTTAATTTCAGGGTTGGTATATGCTATCAAGAATAGAAAAGAGTGGAAAATCGTTTTTATTCTGTTTGCGCCAATAATTTTTGCTTTAGTGGGTTATTCGGTATTTATGATTTTTACCGGTAGTTTTAGCGGATTTAAAGAGGCGATCATCGATCATATTCTTGCTACAAAAAATAGTTCGTTTGTGGCTGAAATAATGGGTTTGACGGATTTCAAAAATAGTTGCGCTAACATAGCCCAATCGTTTATTTTCTATATAGTATTTATAGCGTTGGCATTATTTACTTGCTGGATTACGCCTTTTTTTTCTTGTGGGCGAAAGGCATTCTATTTTCTTTTACCGTTAGTTTTAATAGGTTTTGTTGTTATTGAGCAGGTAATGGGCGTTATTGCGGTGAGAAGCTTTCAGTTTTTACCAATGCAGATCTTTTTGATTATTGGTGCAGTTGTTTCTCTGATCGGGATTTTTCGCCTAAACCATCCGAAGTGGATGGTGTTATTCGCGTTGTGCTTGGTGTCACTAGCTTTGTTAATTCGAGTTATTTTCCATATTACCGCACATCATTATGGATTTTACTTAGTGCCGATTTCCTTGGCGGCTTATTATATATTTTTCTTTAAGGGTTTTGATGTTATTTTAAAGCGGTATTTCCCTGATGTTCCTAGAAGATTTTTTTCGTTCGTGCTGATTTTTATCTGTGCGATGAGTGCGCTTTCCTGGTGGAGAGTATCGCATAGTTTATATTTAAGTAGAAATTTGGTTATGCGCGATGGCGATAATGTTGTTACGGTACAGGAAGATATGCTTAATTTTCGCACGCTAAGTGCGATAGTATATTTATTGAAAAATACACCAAGAGATGCTACAGTGGTAGTTGTTCCAGAAGGTGCAGGAATAAATTATCTTTCCAAGCGCATGAATCCCATGCGACATGTGTCGTTTACGCCTGCACTTTTTTCGATTGTTGATGAAAAAGATGTTATTGGAGATTTTATCAAATCTAGTGCTGACTACGTTGTTATTGTTCAGCGCATTACATCTGAACATGGGGCGTCTCGTTTTGGTCTTGACTATGGAACGGATCTTTTTAAGTGGATAATGAAAAATTATTCATCCGAAAAAGTAATCGGACCGTTTCCATTTACGAGTAATGAATTTGGAGTAGCAATACTGAAAAATAATAATATGCAGTGAGAAGCGATATAAAAATAACCAAGACACAAGACACAATAACCAAACAATGACCAATAACCAAATTCAAATAACCAAGCGGTTTGGTAATTGAATATTGAAATTTGTAATTTGTTTGCCTGCCCGCCGGCAGGCGGGTATCTTGTAACTTGTATCTTGTAACTTAATTATTTAACAAACATATTGTACCAGGAGGATAATAATGAAGTTAGGAATAAGCGGTGTATGCGGTAAAATGGGAATGAGAATTCTTCATTTAGCTAATGAGGACCCTTCTTGCGATGTTGTTGTAGGTCTGGAAAGCGCTGACCATCCTGATGTAGGAAAGTCACAAGGCATAGCGATTACTTGTGACCTTAAAGACGTAGAAAAATGCGAATGTTTTATTGAGTTTACTTCACCTCAGGCAACTTTAGATCATTTAGATTATTTCGTTAAGTACAAAGTTCCGGTTGTTATTGGTACAACCGGACTTAAAACTGATGAAGGCACAATGATTGAGCAGGCGGCAAAAAGTATACCCATTGTTTATTCGCCAAACATGAGCGTTGGGGTAAACATACTTTTTAAACTATTGAAAGACGCAGCCGCTGCGCTTTCTGGATATAGCGTTGCGATTGAAGAAGCTCATCATATTCACAAAAAAGATTCTCCGTCGGGAACGGCAAAAAAGATTGCCCAAGTTATAAACGATCAGGGCTTTAGCATAAGAACCCCTGATATTTCAGCAATTAGAGAAGGAGAGATAATCGGAGATCATAAAGTTACTTTTGAAAGTGATGTTGATAAAATCGAACTTTTTCACTCAGCAAAAACACGCGATATTTTTGCCAAAGGCGCAATTACAGCGGCAAAATGGCTTATCAACAAGCAACCTGGATTATATTCAATGCAAAACGTTCTATTCGATTCAAATTAATTAACCCCGTTACCAAACCCCAAAGGTAACGTGGTTTTAGGAAAGGAGTATTATGGGAAAGTTTCAATGGTCGAAGAGATTGCAAGATTTACCGCCGTATTTATTCGCAGAAATCGACAGAAAAAAGGGTGAATTAAGGAAAAAGAAAGTTAACTTTATTGACTTAAGTATTGGTGATCCAGACATATTGGCGCCGAAGCAGGTGAATAAGGTTCTGTATGATTCAGCAAAAATTAAGGCTAATCAGAAGTATGCGCTTGATCAGGGTAAGCCGGAATTCAAAAAAACAATTAAAAGTTGGTTTAAAAAAAGATTTAATGTTTCTTTAGATGTCGATAGCGAAATTCTACCGCTTATTGGTTCAAAAGAAGGATTGGTGCATTTTCCGCTAGGGTTTGTTAATCCAGGGGATTATGTTTTAATTCCTTCGCCCGGATATCCGGGGTATCGAAGCGCTGCACTTTTTGCCGGTGCTAATGCATATGAAGTGCCGCTTTTAGCTGAAAACAACTTTCTTCCTGATTTAGATAAGATTCCTCTTAAAGTAAGAAATAAAGCAAAGCTTATTTACCTAAATTATCCTAATAATCCGACAACTGCGATTGCGCCACTAAGTTTTTTACGCAAGGTGGTTAAATTTTGTGCAAAGTATGGAATTATTATTGCTTATGACAATGCCTACTCGGAAGTTTATTTTGATAAGAAGCCGCACAGTATTTTTGAGGTGAAAGGCGCTAAAGAGGTGGCGGTTGGGTTTCATTCACATTCTAAAACATTTTGCATGACTGGTTTTCGTGTTGGATGGGCATGTGGAGGTAGCGAGCTGATTAAAGGGCTGGCGAAAGTAAAGGCTAACCTTGATTCAGGAATATTCAGCGCGGTTCAAGATGCCGCGGCTTATGCTCTTTCTAATGAGGCCGATTATGTTAATCGTTTGAGAAAAACTATTAAAAACAGAAGAGATGTCTTTGTAAAAGGTTTACGGGCAAAAGGATTTAAGGATATACACGCCGATAGCACGTTTTATGTTTGGGCGAAATTACCCAAAGGTAATAAGTCTTCAATAGATTTCGCGAAAGAGCTCATGAAAAAGGGTATTGTTGCCACTCCGGGATTAGGATTTGGTAAGTACGGTGAAGGGTATATTCGCTTTGCGCTTACGGTGGATGTAAAGTGCCTTAAAGAGGCGATTAATTTGTTATAATCTCTTATGAAATAAGAGTTTTTGACCGATTACGCAACTTGATTATAAGTTGATTTAATGGTATAAATAAGGTGGCGAAAAAGATAGGGATATAAGAAACAAGATACAAGTTACAAGATACAAACAAATTTCAATATTCAATTACCAAACCGCTTGGTTATTTGAATTTGGTTATTGGTCATTGTTTGGTTATTGTGTCTTGTATCTTGATTATTGCTGTGTGATTCTTAAGCGACTTTAGATTGTAATTTTAGGAGGTAGTTATGAAAAAAATGTTTTTATGTTTAGTCCTTTTATGCGTGCCGATTATTTTATTTGCTGAAACTCTGACAATTACAACTTATTATCCGGCACCGTATGGTGTTTACAACGAGCTGCGTTCCAAAAAGATGGCTATTGGAGATACCTATTTTGATGAGAACCAAAATGATTGGGGCGGAACAATAAACAATGATGCGGACTTAGTGGTAGAGGGAAGGGCTGGTATTGGTCTAACGGCTCCTAGCGCGCAACTCCACGTTAGAGGTGTGGATAGTGCGGTACTAACTGCCACTGGTCCTATTAGTAACGTTCCTCAAGGTGCTAATTTTAATTTATATGCTTCTGCTAGTGATACTGAAGGGCTGGAGTTTCATACTTATCGTACTAGCTCAGACAGAACAAGCTCAAGAATATTTTTTAAAGAAGATGATAATCGAAGAGATGGCTTTTCTCTTGTTTATGAGAGTAATAATAGTGCAATATTTCCTGGAGCGAATATGACCGGTTTGACTAATTTTTCTTTTAACATAATGCGCCATAGCAATAGCGCTGTTGGCGTGGCTGCACTAACAATAAATAGAGGAAACGGTAATGTTGGTATTGGAACAATAACTCCTGGTCAAGAATTACACATTGTACGAAATGGTGCTACTGCTGATATAAGACTCCAACGTAGTGGTTTTGATTATGTAGACTTTTATTCTAGCAATGCTAGTGCGGGGGTGTGGTCTTATGGTGATCGACCACTTAGGTTTGCTACTAATGGTGCTGAAAGCATGAGGATAACTGGTGATGGCGATGTCGGTATTAATAAATCCGATCCAGGATGTAAACTCCATGTTGTTTCGACTGATAATGTCGCTATTATGGGAACTGGTATTGCGGCTGGCGTTTCAGGCGTTGGTGATACTGCCGGTGTTACAGGTCTTGGCAATAACGATAAAGGTGTTATTGGGTATGGTCCTACAACTGGTGTTGTTGGGTATGGTCTTACAGGCATTCTTGGGATAGGTACTGCTTATGGAGGAAGGTTCGATTGGACTAATCTTGCTGGTGGTGCTACAACTACTTGGATTGCTGGATCAAATTATGGCTTGAGGACAGATAAACCAATTCGCGTGGTGGCAATAACTTATCCTTCCGACAGGAGGCAAAAAAAGAATATTACACCAATAAAGAATAGCTTAAAGAAAACTCTTGCCTTAGAGGGGGTTGCTTTTGAGTGGAAATCATTGGACGATGGTGTTGGAAAAAATATTGGTTTTATAGCCCAAGACGTAAAGAAAATAATTCCGGAAGTAGTTGATTTCCCCAATGATGAAGTGAGTTATTATGGTCTTGATTATGGCATGCTTACTCCAATTTTGGCTGAAGCGATTCAAGAATTAAAAGTTGAAAAAGATAAGGAAATAGGAAGATTAGAGACCGAGAATGAAGAGTTAAGAAGGAGTATAGCAAGTATTGAGAAAAGGCTAAAAATGTTAGAGCGTTGAACTGGTATCCTAAAAGAAAGGTAGATTGATATGGCAAAAATAGCATTTTTTATTTTAGTGTTTTGCTCGTGCTATTGCACAGTTTGTTTCCCTCAAGCAACTGGCACATCTGATACCAATAAAATGTTTAGAGCGATGAAACAACAAGCTGAGGATATTGAAAAGAAGCATCTTGAAGCACTAAAAAAACAAAATCCAGATAAATATCAAAAAGTTTTAGAGCGAAAAAAGCTTCGAGGTCAGATATCCGAGATAGTTGCTAAATATCACAGGAAATCTATTCCTTATGACGTTGCGAAATCTCAACTACGTCCATTTATAAAGAAATACATAAAAAATGAAAATAAAATCTCTAATTTAGACAGTAAGATCAGCAATCTAGAAAAGAGAATAATCGAGTTAAAAAGAATGCGTCAAGATCCAGATTATTTTATTGATAAGGAAATAGATAAGCGTTTAGGGAAAGTTTCTTCTTTACTGGAGGACTTCGAAGATAACAGAGTCAGCCCTTGAAAGAGAATAACGGGGTCAGATCTTGCTTGTTCGCCTCGGGTGGGAAGTGAGAAATGATTTAATTGATGATGGAAGAATGCGTAAAGGTTTTTATTGGAGTTGGCTCTAACCTAGGTGATCGCAATAAGAATATTGCTAGCGCGCTAAGGTTTTTAGAAGAGAATAAAGAGATAGATATTGTTAAAGTCTCTCGCCTGATTGAAAGCGAACCGCAAGGCGGACCGCCGCAAAACAAATTTCTAAACGGTGCTATCAAAATCAATACAACCTTATCTGCTGGTGATTTATTAAGCTATTTGCAGAGCGTTGAAGCAAGATTGGGGCGTAAGCGGCTAATCAAAAATGGGCCTCGAACAATTGACTTGGACATTCTTTTATACGGTGATACAATAATCAATCATTCGAACTTGAAAGTTCCTCATCCTAGAATGGCTGAGCGTGATTTTGTGATGATTCCGTTACGTGAAATAGAACCAAAAATTAGCAAACTCCTAAATGATTGTTGTAAAAACTACTCAAAAGTTAAGGCAAATTCTCAGTAAAAACAAAAAAACAGTAGGTTTTATACCCACAATGGGTGCATTGCATCAAGGGCATCTTTCTTTGGTGCGCCGCAGTCGCCGTGAGTGCGGATTTGTTGTGGTTAGCATTTTTGTTAATCCTACCCAGTTTGGACCTGGTGAGGATTATAGTAAATACCCTAAAGATTTCGCAAAAGATAAAAAACTCTTGAAGAGCGAAAAAGTTGATGTCATTTTTTGCCCATCGGCGAAAGAAATTTATCCGGATAATTTTTCAACCTATATTTACCCCAAAGGTCTAAGTGCTGTTTTGTGTGGACATTCGCGTCCGGATCATTTTGGAGGTGTCTGCACAATTGTTGCTAAGCTCTTTAATATCGTTAGCGCCGATGTTGCTTATTTTGGTCAGAAGGATTATCAACAGGCATGCATTATAAAAAAAATGGTGCGTGATTTGAATTTTGACCTGAAAATAAAAGTTTTACCAATAGTCAGAGAGGTTGACGGCTTAGCCATGAGTTCGCGCAATCAGTACCTAAACAAAAAAGAACGCGCTGACGCAGCAGTCTTATATTCCAGTTTGAAGCAAGCCAAAATTCTAGTAAAAGGAGGCATTCGCGATCCTAAAAAAATCATTGCCGAGATGAAAAGAATAATTGTTTCCAAAAAAAATGCCAAAATTGATTATGTAAAAATAGTTGATGTTATCAATTTACAGGAAATAAAAAAGGTAGAGGCTAAGGTATTAGTTGCGATTGCGGTTTACATTGGAAAAACTCGTCTAATTGATAACGTAATAATATGATCAACAACAGGAGAGCAAAATGAAAAAAACAAAAATTGGTATTGTTGGCTGTGGAGGAATTGGCACAGGGGTAGCTTGTTTCGTTGACAAAAATCTAAAGGATAAAGTTTTTATTTATGCGATTTGTGATGTTGATTCAGAAAAGGCATGCGTTCTTAAAAAGAAACTTAAAGCGCATCCGAAAGTTCTAGGGCTTGATGACCTTATTAAGAGCGCTGATTTAATTGTTGAGGTGGCATCAAAAGAGGCGGCAAAGCTCACTTTGGCTAAGGCGATCAAATATAAAAAAGACGTCATGATTTTAAGCGTTGGAGCATTAATCGAGAATAAGGCGTTAATCAAGAAAGCCGATGCGTGTGGAATCAATATTTACATACCTTCTGGTGCGATTTGCGGGGTCGATGGCTTAGGTGCGCTAAGCGTTGCCAATATAAAGGATATATCGCTGATTACATCTAAACCGCCAAAGGGATTGATCGGCGCGGACTATCTAAAGAATAAAAAAATAGATTTAAATAATTTGAAAAAAGAAAAAGTTGTATTCAATGGCAGTGTTAACGAAGCGATAAAACATTTTCCAAAAAATATAAATGTTGCCGCAATCTTGCTTTTGGTGTCAAATTTCAGTAAAGTTAATGTTTGCATTAAGGCTGATCCCAAAATAAAAAGAAATACTCATCGCATAGAAATTAATGCTAAAGAGGCAAAAATTTGCGTTGAAGTGGCGAATGTTCCGTCGTCAGTTAATCCTAAAACCAGCACCCTTGCTATACTTTCGGCACAGTATATGCTGAAAAAGATTTTTTCTTCGTTGAAAATAGGAAACTAAAAATGAATGATTACATTGTTATTCAAGGCGCCAAGGAGCATAATTTAAAGAACATCAATGTAAAAATTCCCAAAAATAAACTCACCGTTATCACCGGGCTTTCAGGCTCGGGCAAATCATCGCTTGCCTTTGATACAATTTTTGCCGAGGGTCAGCGCCGCTATGTGGAAAGTTTATCGAGCTATGCTCGTCAGTTTCTTCAACAACTCCAAAAACCTGATGTTGAGCATATTGAAGGTTTATCTCCGGCAATTGCTATCGAGCAGCGCACCGCAGGGGGGTCTCCGCGTTCGATTGTTGCTACTCAAACTGAAATTTATGATTATTTGCGTTTGCTTTTTGCCCGTATCGGGCGCCCTCATTGCTATAAATGCTTAAAGCCAATACACAAACAGAGTTCCCAGGAGATCATTGATAAAGTATTGACTATGCCTAAAAATCATAAGATTTATATCTTATCACCCATTGTAAAAGGTAAAAAAGGTCAGTACCAAGCACTATTTAGCCGTCTTTTGAAGGAAGGGTTCGTCCGCGTTCGAGTTAACGGTAATATATATGACTTACAGGAAGAAATTAAGCTTGCTAAATATAAAACGCATAATATTGAGATCGTTGTTGATCGGATAAAAGTTTCTCGGGAATATAAGAAACGAATTTCGGATTCAATTGAAACTGCTTTAAAATATTCAGATGGTTTAGTATTGGTTTGTGATGAAACCGGCTCCAGCGAAAAACTTTTTAATAGTCGCCTAAGTTGTTCTGAGTGCGGAATTTCCTTAAGCGAGCTTACACCACGGATGTTTTCTTTTAATTCTCCTTACGGGGCATGTTCTGCCTGTAACGGATTGGGTACAAAATTAGAGTTAGATTCTGACTTAATTATTGCGGATAAGAACCGTTCGCTAAAAGAAGGTGTAATCCAAATTTGGCGAACTGGTTCGCGCGGCTACACTATGTATTATCGGGCATTATTGCGTCAAGTTGCCAGGGAGCTTGATATTTCAATTGATACTCCATTTTGTCGCTTATCTAAGAAAAACCAAAAAGACATTCTTTACGGGAGTGATCAAATTCATGTTTGGGGTAGGCCATATGAAGGAGTTATTCCAAATTCAGAGCGCTTGTTTCGCACAACTGATAGTGATTATCGCCGAGAGCAAATTGCTAAATATATGTCAAAATTACCGTGTCCTCAATGTAAAGGGGCCCGGCTTAGAAAAGAGAGTTTAACAGTATACGTTGGTGGCAAATCCATTTGGGATGTAGTGACGATGGATATTGAACGAGCCTTCAAATTTTTCTCAAAGCTGCATTTAAGTGCGCATGAAGAAAAGATTGCTCATCACGTTATAAAAGAAATTAAAAAACGTCTTAAATTTTGTATCGATGTAGGCTTAAATTATCTTTCTTTGGATCGGTTTAGCTCTACTCTTTCCGGTGGTGAAGTGCAGCGTATTAGGCTTGCTACTCAAGTGGGATCATCATTGAGTGGTGTTATTTATATTCTTGATGAACCAACCATTGGTCTTCATCCTCGAGATGATAAAAAATTAATCAAGACTTTAGTTGATTTAAAAAATTTAGGCAATACGGTTATCGTTGTTGAACATGATGAACAGATGATAAAGATTGCTGACTGGATCATCGATCTGGGGCCCGGGGCGGGTACTAAAGGTGGGGAGATAGTTTATTCAGGAAACAGAAAAGATGTTTTGAAAGCTAAAACTCTTACGTCTAAGTATTTAACTGGTAAGGAAAAAATAAATCTTCCCAGCAAAAGAAGACCGCAAAACAAAAAAACATCGCTAATTATTAGAGGAGCAAAAGAACATAATTTAAAAAATATAAATGTGACTATTCCTTTGGGGAATTTTGTTTGCGTAACTGGAGTGTCAGGTTCGGGAAAGTCAACATTAGTAGAGGACATACTTTATAAAGCTTTAGCAAGAAATATTTATGATTCGAAAATTAAACCCGGAAAACATACTTCAGTAAAAGGTATTGATTTAATCGATAAGGTTGTAATCGTTGACCAATCACCGATTGGCAGAACTCCGCGTTCCAATCCGGCAACTTATACTGGAATGTTCACTTACATAAGAGAGCTATTTAGTCAGCTGCCTGAATCCCGCAGGCGTGGATATAAGCCGGCACGATTTAGTTTTAATGTATCAGGTGGCCGGTGCGAATCGTGTTGTGGTGATGGAACCAAAAAAATTGAAATGCACTTTCTTCCGGACGTACATGTTAATTGTCAGATTTGCAATGGCGCCAGGTTTAACAAGCAGACTATGGAGGTTAAATTTAAAGGAAAGAACATTTCGGATGTTCTTGGCATGAGTGTTGATTTCGCTTTTGATTTATTTGAAAATTTCCCTAAAATACGAAATATTTTACAAACACTATGTGATGTTGGACTTGGCTATATTGCCTTGGGCCAATCTGCTACAACTTTATCCGGTGGTGAAGCGCAACGTATTAAGCTTGCTTCACAACTAAGGAAAAGAGCTACCGGCAAAACTCTTTATATTCTTGATGAGCCGACTACCGGGCTTCATTTTGAGGATGTTAAAAAACTTCTTTCAGTTTTGCAAAGGTTAGTAGACAAAAAAAATACACTTTTAGTTATCGAGCATAATCTTGATGTAATAAAATGTTCAGATTACGTAGTTGATTTAGGACCCGGAGGGGGCGAGTGCGGGGGTAAGCTTGTTGTGAGCGGTTCGCCGGAGGAAATCGTTAGATGTAAAGCTTCGTACACCGGTCAGTTTTTAAAAAGCAAACTAAAGAAATGTTAAAGAAATTTCTAATACAATTTATATTTTTTTTATTATTGGCTAGTTCTGTTTTTTCTTCAAATAAAGAAGATGAGAGCTTTCTTCTTGCATCTGAAGCGTTTTCTGATGGTTTTTATGAAGCCGGAGTGTCTTTGTTTGAGCGCTTTATAGAAAGTTTTCCAGAAAGCGAAAAAACATCACAAGCAAAATTGTATCTTGCTAAATCCCATTATTTTAAGAAAGATTATTCCAAGGCGCTAAGCATTCTTAGTGATGTTGCTAGTAATCGCAAATCAGAAACTATTTTAGATGAGATTTATTGTTGGTTTTCACAAGTTTATTTCAAAAAGAAAGAGTATGAAGAATCACTTAAGTTCTCCGAAAAAGTCCTAGAGAAATACCCTCAATCAAAATTTATATCGCTAGCCAACTACTTATCTGCCAGCAACTTTTATGAGCTTGGGCAAAGTAAAAAAGCAGAAACAATTTTTGAGAAAATAATCAAAAATACATCCGATGAGGAGATTAGCAAAAATTCTTACACCAAGCTGTTACCAATATACTTTAAAAATGGCAATTATTCTGCGATGGAGGCCTTGGGGCAAGATTATATAAGAAAATATCCCTTTGGGCCGCTTAAAGGGAAGATTTATTATTATATCGCCGAAAGCAATCGCCTCGGGCAGAACTTTGATAAAGCTTTAGCTTGGTATCACAAGGCATTGAGTGTAGGCGATGGCAGTCGTAATGATTCAATCCATCACAACATGATGCTTACATTCTTAGCTAATGGGCAAAAAAAGCAAGCTAAGATAAGAATCAACGGCATAAAGAGCAATGAGCTTCGCCTTTTGGCTGAGGCAATATATTATTTTAAAACAAAGCAATACGTTAAAGCGTTAGGCCTGTTGGAATCATTTCTAAAAAAATTTAAAAACAGTGAATTTAAAGCAGCAGTTTATTTAAAAAAAGCTGATGTTTTATACGAAATGGGCCGCATTAACGATTCTCTTTCGATGTATGCATATGTAATCGAGGAATTTTCTACTTCTGAACGTGCGGAGACTACCAACAGTGCTTATTATGGTTTAGCTTGGTGCTATCTTAAAAACGGCGAATTTAAAAGGGCAATAACGGAATTCAAAAATATCTTAGAATACACCGATAATTCTGTAGTCAAAATAAGTTCGCAAATTCAGATTGCTGATGCTTATCAAGAGGCAAAAGAATACAAGGCCGCGTTGGATATTTATAACAGGATATTAAAATCTGACTCAAAGACGATCTATGCTGATTATATTCAATTCCAAGTTGGTAATATTTTTCTTAAAACAAAGAAATTCGATAGAGCAGCACTCACTTTCGAAAATCTAAAGAAAAATTTCCCTAATTCAAAACTTATACCCCAAACGCAGTACTATTTGGCAATGGTGTATTTCAGTCGTGAAGAATATGCTCAAGCAGGGATTTTGTTGAAAGATTTTACGGAAAAATTTTCTGACGATAGTCTTCTGGTAAGTGTGTATTATCTTTATGGAAAATGTTTCTTTAATCAAAAAGATTACAGTAGCGCGGTAGATATTTTTAAAAAAACAGTAAAAATGCTTAAAGGGCGAGTAGCCCAAGATAAAGAAATTGCTATGTTGGTTCGCATCGACTTAGGAAATGCTTATTTTAACTTATCGTTATTTAATGAGGCAAAAAAAACATGGAAAGGCTTTTTACGCAGCTTTCCTCGGTCTGAGTATAGTGGGTTAGTGGCACTGTATTTAGGTGATTTATATGAAATGGAGGAAAATTATAAAAAAGCTGTTAAGCATTACAAGATTGCCTTAGGGAATTTTAAAAATTCTCAATTAAGAGGCGAAGCGCTTTTTTCTTTGGGCCATCTTTATTGGCGAAAAGGAAATTTAAATGAGGCTCGCAGATATTTAAGCAAAGTGACTGAACATGACACGGATTTCTTTCTAAAGGCGAGGCTGTATTTGGCCAAAATAAATAAGCTCGAAGGGGAAACGCAAGCAGCAATAAAAATTTATGATGAGTTAATTGCAACTGACGCGTCGATTGTTCTACTGGCCTTATTAGATAAGGCACATATTTATAAACAAGAAAAAGAATACGACAAAGCAATAAAGCTTTTTAATCGAGTAATAGAAAATGGCAACGATTCATCGAATGTAATTTTTGCTTTGGCGAGTTGCCTAGAGAAAGTGAGTAATGAGCAGGAAGCGATAAAACAGTATCTTAAAATAATTAGTACATCTAGCGATAATGATTTTAAAGTTAAATCGTATTTTCGTATTGCACGTATTCATGAAAAGCAAAATCAGAATAAAGAGGCAGAGAGAATTTATCGAGAAATAATTAAGCTCGGTACAAAAGAAGCGAAAATCGCCAAAGAAAAAATAAAACACCTAAGACCATAGACCGTTGGTTTAGTTGTAAGTAGGGGCACAGCGTGCTGTGCCCTTGTGGACAATTTCATTAAATAATACCTCGTTACCAAATCCGCAATTAAAATCCGTAAATATATTATCAATAATCCCATAAATTGGATTAACGATAATGAAAACAATAAAGGGGGCACAGCGTGCTGTGCCCCTACGTAATCTTTAATTCTTAATTCTTATCACTGAATCATTGTTGTTAGTTTAATTGACAATCATCCTTAATTTATATAGAATATTTATGTCTTTAAACTATAAAGTTACATATAATAAGGAGGAATTATGAAAATACGAATTGGTTTACAATATAAGTTAATTATCTATACCGCGGTCCTAATAATTATTATGGCCTCGGTATTCAGCTACTATTTGATTGAGCGTCAACGCACCTTACTTTTAGCTGCTTTAGAAGAACGAGGCCAAACCGTTGCCCATGGGATTGCTAGTAACTGTCAATTTAGCATTCTAGCTGAGGATATTTCGAGCCTTAAGGGGTTTGTAGAAGGGGCGATGACCGAAAAAGATGTGACTAAAGTGGCGATTATCACCAAAGATGGCAGAATTTTGGCTCATAGTCTTGAGGATAAGGCTGGATCAATAGTTGAAAGCTCTGTCGAAGAGAATGGCTTAGCCGGTAAAATGATTCAATACATCGGGGAAAGTACAATTATCATATCTATTCCGGTTGTTAGTAAAATAGCCCAGACCGCACCAGCTGAAGAAATGGGCGGCTTTGAGGCGATGATGGGTTTTGGTGAAGAAGAGCCCGAAGAAGAATTATCCGCTACCGAATTCACACAGGAAGATATCGGCATTATTCAGGTAACTATGTCAACAGTTCGAATTGGCGGGGAACTGCAGGAAATAAAAAGAAATATTTTTCTTGTTACTATACTTATAGCGCTACTTGGCATAGGTGCGATTATTATTATGTCGCATCGAATGTTGAGTCCTCTGAAGCAGATTATTACAAAGATGCAAAGAATTTGCCGTGGAGAATCGCAAGATCCAGTCAAGATTAAAACTCATGATGAAATCGGTGATTTTGCTACTGCCTTTAATCAAATGGTAGGTTATTTGGGTGAAACCACTGGTCATGCTTTGTCAATTTCTCAGGGCGATTTGAATGTTGAAATACACCCCCGTTCCGATAAGGATGAATTAGGGGAAGCTTTTAAGGAAATGGTTACTTATCTGAGGGATATGGCAAAAATTGCTCAATTAGTTGCCCAAGGTAATTTAACCGCTGAAGTAAAACCTCGCTCAACGAATGATGTTTTTGGTAATGCCTTATCGACGATGATCATGGGACTAAAAGACCTAATTTCACAAATTCAAGATTCAAGTGGCCAAATCCATTCTCGTGCTAATGAAATGGCTTCTCTTTCTACGGCGTCTAGTGAAACAGTATCTCAGATGGCTTCAAATGTTAACCAGATATCTAGTTCAATTACAAAGATTTCAAGCGCGACTCAAGCTGTAGCTTCGGTTGCTCAGAGAACATCGGCTCTTGCTCAGGCTGGTGATGAAACGATTAGTATTGTTATCGATAAGGTTTCACATTCCAAAGAGAGCGCTTTTCAAACTGTGGAGTTAATTAATAATTTGGGTAAGTGCTCAATGCAAATTGGTGACATTATTAATTACATAACTAAAGTTGCGGATCAGACTAATTTACTATCTCTAAACGCGACAATTGAAGCTGCTCGTGCTGGAGAAGCTGGTAGAGGTTTTGCTGTTGTTGCCGGTGAGGTTAGAAAACTTGCCGAAGGTAGTGCGCATAGCGCCGGTGAAATTGCTCAATTAATTCGTGAAGTGCAGGTTGAGACGACCCGGGTGGTTACTGCTGTTGAAACAGTAGCAACAGAGGTTGGTGAATCGACTAATGTTAGTCATGAGGCCGGAAAGAGTTTTAAAGATATTACTAAGGCGGCAAAAGATATTGCCTCCCAGGTTGAAGGCATTGCTGCATCTTTTGAAGAAACCACTGCGAATGCAGAAGAAGCAAGTGCTTCAACTGAAGAACAGGTTGCTACTTTTGAAGAGATATCAGCTTCAATTGAAAATTTAAAGAAGATTGCCGAGAACTTGAGAGATTCATCGGCTAAGTTTAAGTTATAGAAGAATATTATGAGAAAGTGTACGAAATTATTAATTTTATTTTTGTGTTTTTTCTGTGTTAGGGGTTATGCTGAAAATATAGCATTTATTTCTAATGCGAAAATACCTACTTTTACCGAGGCTGTAGATACCGCTAAAAAGTATCTTCTCACCAGTGGTTATGGAATTACGGCTGATATTTATGATTATAAAGATCCTGAATTTTTAAACAAACTCAAGGCTAAGAAGTATGATGTTATTTGCCCTGTTGGTACAAATGCGACAAGAAAGGTTAAGAACGCTATAACAGACACACCAATAGTATTTACAATGATTTTGGGTGCAGTGAAATCTAAAATTATTAGCAATCTTGGCCCTTCTGGTCAAAATATAACTGGTGCATCTTTAGACATTGCTGCAAAACCTCAATTAGAACTATTTAAGAGGATAGCACCGAGTATAAAGAAAGTAGGTGTTATGTATAGTCCTGGAAGCGCTGCGATGATTGCTGATGCTAAAAAAATTGCGAGTTCATTAGGCATAGAAATAGTGGCCGTTGAGGTAGCTGTTTCTACACAAGTACCCAAAACCTTGCGCACTTTAGTTGGTAAAATTGATTCTCTTTGGATTATGACTGATTCTAAAGTTTGCACGAAAGATACTTTGCCGCTTATTTTGAATTTTACGTTGAAAAATAAAATTCCAGCGATAGGTTTCACTCCATATCTTGTTAAGGCAGGAGCGCTGGTAAGTTATACTTATGATTATAAGGATGTTGGTAAGCAGACTGGTGAGCTGATTGGTAAGGTTTTAGACGGTAAAGACGCCGGTAAAATAGCGATTGCTTCACCGCGCAAAGTGGGTTATGTATTAAACTTGAAAACTGCCAAGTTTTTAGGTATTACTATTCCTTCCGGTTTGATTAGAGGGGCAGACGAAACCTTTAAATAATGTTAATTTGATAGGTGATGTGCAATATATTGGTAATTTATAGCGTCAAGATCTTATAAAAAAATGAAATTACAAATGACAAATTTCAAACCACAAACAATTTTCAATTACCAAAAACCAAATGATCAAAACAATAATGTCTTATTTTGTTTGATATTTTGAACATTTGGAATTGCCTGCCCGCCGGCAGGCGGGGGATTTGTTTGTAGCTTGTGTCTTGTAATTTTGACAGAATCGGATAATTATTGAGGAGGTAATATGTGGGATTTGATTGCAAGAGGTGGTTGGCTGATGGTGCCAATAGGGGCGTGTTCGTTTTTTTCACTGGCAATTATGCTGGAGCGCATGTTTTTTTATTTTTTTAGCACGAGTAACCGATCCGTGACATCCTCGATTATGCCAAAAATATTAGAAGCTGTTAAAAAAAATCGAATTACTGAAGCAATTAATATTTGCAAAGCGAAACCCTTTCACGTAACCAACATCGTAAAAGCGGGTTTGTTTCGCTGTGATGCGCCAAAAGAGATCATAAAAGAAGCGATGGAGGATGCATCACTTTATGAAATACCAAAACTGGAAAAAAATCTTAATTTTTTAGGTACAATTGCTCACATTTCTCCTCTTTTGGGCCTTTTAGGAACGGTTGTGGGGTTAGTTAAATGTTTTTATGTTATTGAGCAAAAAGCCGCGAGTGTTGGTTTGGTTAACCCTTCAGATTTAGCAGGAGGAATATGGGAAGCTTTACTTACCACAGTTGTGGGGCTGTGTGTAGCAATACCCACATATATTGCTTATAATTACTTTGTTCATCGCGTAAATATGGCTGTTTTAGACACCGAAAGAGGCGCGACCGAATTATTAGAGGCACTGTCTCAACGAAGGTATTCCGGTGAGGTTTAAAAAACGAGTTAAAGTTGAGGCGGGATTGTGCCAAATTGACATTGCTCCGCTCATTGATTGTGTTTTCCTGCTTCTGATATTTTTTATGCTTACATCCAGTTTTATCGTTATACCGGGAATTAATATAAAACTACCTAAGGCAATTACATCAGAAGAAGTTAACGCGCGGACTTTGACAATTGTTGTATCGAGTGAGGATATAATTTATTTTCAAGGTGAGCCTAGAACTCTAGAGGAAGTAGGAGCCGTAATGGCTAAAGACAAATATAGTTCAATTTTTATAAAAGCCGATAGAGACGCCAGCGTTGGAGGAGTTGTTGGAATTTGGGATATTTGCAAGAAATCCGGGGTAGAAAAAATAGGAATTGCTACTACTTACGCAGAATGAAAATATGGCAATTATTCCTTAATTTAAAGGGTATTTTACGTGTTTATGAATGCATTAATGGGTTGGGTAATTGCCTGAGGGGTAAATTTATCTGGACAAGGATAAGGCGGGTGTTACAATTTTAATAATGATTACTGAAATCGGAATTATTGCTGGGGAGATTTGGCACGTATTGGACAAGAGAGGCGAGATAACACTCGCTTGTCTTGTTGAGGATATAGATAAACCGCGGGAGATGGTTCTTATGAGTTTGGGATGGCTAGCCAGAGAGGGGCATGTAAAAGTCTTGATCGAAGCCGATACTTACACGATCTCCCTAAGAGAAACAATCGCAAATTAATTATGCAGCGCAAGGCGATGGTTTTAATTACCGTTTTAGGTGTGTTGTTGGTGGTTTCTACCTTGGTTGTTGCTGCATTATCCCTTATGACTCAGGAGTCGCGTATTGCTGAACATAAGATAAAAAGGTTGCGGGCTTTTTTTGCTGCCCAAGCAGGAATGGTCCATAATCTAGAAACGTTGCGACGAAGTGATACTACATCTAATTTGAATACGTTTGGTTCGGGAGTTCTTGGCTACGGTGCGGGAATCCCAGTAAACGCTAGTCGAACTTCTGGTACGGGGGTTGATGGTACGGATACACTTACGATTGATGTAAATTATTAAAAGGGGACAGACACTTTTCTGTGAAAAGATTTTAAAAAGGTGTCCGTCCCTTTTTATTTAGATGATTTGGTAGAGTGAAAATAGAACAATTGAGCAATAGATCGTCCCGAAGTTTCGGGACTTTAAAATTTACTTCGTAAATTTTACGGGTTATTTTAAATGTGAACATTAGAACATTTGACCGCATTGTTGCATTTTTCTAATGCTCTAATGATCGAATGCTCCAATGCTCTAAAATTTACTTCGTAAATTTTATGGGCCGGTAGTTCAGTTGGGAGAACGCCTCGTTCGCAACGAGGAGGTCGGCGGTTCGACTCCGCTTCGGTCCACCAACGCCAGCTTTACTAACGCAGGAAGGTGTCGCAATGCGTAAAGTATTATTTTTATTGTTAAGTGCATCTGTTGTTTTTTCCTCGACAGGCCTCTGTCAAAAGGTGAAAAAAGCCGATGTAGCAGGATCATTTTATCCGCGAGATTCGAAAGAGCTAGATCAAACAGTTTCTTCGTTTTTAGAGGCGGCGCCCAAAGCGCCTGTTAGCGGTGAAATTCTTGGTATAATTTCACCTCATGCTGGTTATATTTTTTCTGGATCAGTTGCGGGGTACGGTTTTAAAGCGCTTAAAAATGAAGATTTTGATGTTATTGTTCTCTTAGGTCCCAGCCATAAATATTTATTTAGCGGAGTGAGCATTTATCCATCAGGGTCCTTCCAAACTCCATTAGGAAATTTGCCTGTTGATGGTGATATCGCAAAAAAACTTTCTTTGCTGGAGTGTGTTTCTTTGGAGGAGAAATACTTTTCTGGTGAGCACTCATTAGAGGTTCAGCTTCCGTTTTTGTTTAAAACTTTTGGTCCGATAAAAATTGTTCCAATAGTTTTTGGTGACATTACCTACGATCAAATGGGTGAGCTTGTTTCTGCGCTGGTGAAGCTTTCGAAAGAAAAAAAAATAGCTATCATCGCATCAAGTGATCTTTCGCATTTTCATAAATACAATGATGCAAAAAAAATCGATGTAGATACGATAGAATTAATTGGTGCACAAGATGCTCAGACTCTTTGGCGTCAGCGATCATATGCCGGAGGAAGAGCTTGTGGCTTAGTGCCGATTGTTACTCTTCTTCGCTATGTGAATGCTAAAGGGGGAGAAATCAAAATTTTAAAATACGCAAATTCAGGGGATGTTAGCAGTGAAAAAAATAAGGTCGTTGGTTATCTTAGCGCATTAGCATGTGCTAAAATGGAGGATAATATGGACGAGTATAGTTTATCCGATAACGAAAAGCAAATTTTAATTAATATCGCCCGCACAACACTGCAAGCGCATTTGAGGGGTAAAAAAATACCGAAATTTGAGTCAATTACCGGTAATATTACCCAGAAGCGAGGCGCATTTGTTACTCTCAATAAAGACGGACAATTGCGGGGGTGTATTGGGCGAATTGTGGCTGACATTCCGCTTTATGAGGTAATCTCAAAGCAGGCAATAGACGCTGCACTTAATGATTCGCGGTTTCCCAGAGTAACTTTCGAGGAGTTAGAGGATATTGAGATTGAAATATCAGTGCTAACCCCTTTTACTAAAGTGAAAGACATCGAAGAAATAAAAGTCGGTAAGCACGGGTTGATGATCCGCAAGGGGTTTTCTTCTGGCTTACTTCTTCCTCAGGTGCCCATTGAATGGGGTTGGGAAAGAGAAGCATTCCTAGAACACACTTGCCAGAAGGCTGGATTGCCTCCTACCGCTTATAAGAGTAGCGATGCGGACCTTTACAAATTTTCTGCGATTGTTTTTGGCGAAAATGACTCTGAATAATTACAATGAAAGAAAGAATTTACATTAAGCCGGAGAAAATTGCTAACTCTATAAAAGTTGACGATGGTAAAATAGTGCATAAGATAAGGCATGTTTTGCGTCTTAAAGTTGACGATGAGTTACTTGTTTTTGATGGACAGGGAAAAGAGTATGGGTGTCGAATAGAATCTGTTGCTAAATCAACAATAACTTTAAAAAAAGAGATCTCTCTAAGAAACGAAGACCAGAATTTAATTGAAATTACTTTGGGATTTCCATTGATCAGAGAAGGTAAAATAGATTTTATTTTGCAAAAAGCAACTGAGCTTGGTGTGAACCGGCTTATACCGTTTATTTGTCAACGGACAGCGAGCGCTAAAATTTCATCAAAAAAACTTGATCGCTGGCGTTCAATTATTATTGATGCTTCTCGGCAATCAGGACGTCTTTGGATTCCTAAGCTAGATAATGTTTTTAAATTCGATGATTTAATTAATATTGATTCTGATGCAAAGATTTATGCTGATTTAGATGGTGTAGTGCTGAAGAAGGCAGTCAGGAGCGATGCTAAAACCTTTTTTGTTGCTGTTGGTCCGGAGGGTGGTTTTTCAATTGATGAAAAAGATGCGTTTACGAAAAATGACTTCGCGGCTGTTAATGTTTCAGATAATGTTCTAAGAGTTGAGACAGCGGCAATATTTTGTGTCGGATTAATTAAGGATTTATTAAGATGATTAAAGCCTGTCCTTCGAAGCCAACAGTGCGTAGGAGGGTCAAATTCTATACTCTCGGCTGACCCTTTTTTTAACCCTAATGCAGCATAATTAATTGTTACCCATAGCTACAAAAATGCATTTGTGGTATACCATTTGAAAGGAAGAATTATCTTGACAGGCATATGCAAATTGCATACAATTATATGCGTAATAGATATGAGAGGGGGTATTCATGAAACCACTGACAAAAAATAGGGCAGAATTACTAAGGTTATTTTTTACTAATCCTGAGAAATCTTTTTATATGCAGGAGGTAGGTAGGATTTTAGGCAAAAAGCCGGGTGTATTTCAACGGACCATTAATAATTTAGTATGCGAAGGTGTTTTAAACAGCGAACATAAAGCAAACGCTAGGTATTTTAAGGTGAATAAGAGTTACCCTCTTTATAAGGAGCTAAAGAGCATTACTTTTAAAACTGTCGGCGTGGAGGCGAGCCTGAGGGCAAAACTAGAAGAGCTTAAGGGCATAAAGGTTGCTTTTATTTATGGTTCTTACGCTAAAGGTAAAGAGAACTACCTTTCCGATATAGATCTTATGATTATTGGTAATCCAGACGAGAGTCAGCTAATCAAAAAGTTAGATAAATTAGAAGAGAAACTGCAAAGGGAGATAAATTATAAGTTTTATAAATTGAAAGAGTTTGCTCAAGAGATTAAGGAAGAGGAGCCATTTATTTTAGGTATTCTAAAAGAGAAGAAGATAATGCTTATAGGAGATAAAGGTGAATTACGAAAAATTTCTAAGAGATAAGCTTATAAAGAAGCAAACGCCCGACTTTAAACAGGTCAATAAGCAGCTGCAAAGATCATTAAAAGACTTGAAAACAGCGGACGCTAATCTTAAGATTGACTTAACTTGGTCATTGGCGATTGCCTATCATGCTATGATTAGAGCTGGTCGGGCACTTATGTATTCGAGAGGTTATCTGCCGACAACAAAAAGATCGCATAAGACGATTATTGAGGTTACGAAATTATTATTGGGCCATGAATACGATACCTTGGTTAGCAAATTTAATAGACTGAGAAGGAGAAGGCACGATTTTATATATGAATCAAAAAATCACGTTACTCATAGCGAAGCAGAAGCATGTTTAGAAACAGCTGACAGTTTGATTAAGAAAATAGTTAGTTTAGTTAAAGAAAAAAATCCCGAGAGAGATTTATTTTGATGAAAATCGCAATCTATATCCGCATATCTGCTGAAGACCAAGTGCGTGAGGGGTATTCGCTCGATGTTTTTCTAAGGGGGTAAATTCGAAAAATGCCGGAAAACAAAAAACAAAATTCAAACAAGCCACTTAGGGCGACCGAAGGAAGTCATGAGCGAAGTCGAAGGATCAAATTCTTTACTCTCGGCTGACCTTTGGTTAGAATTATACAGAGCGCTCAAACATATCCTTCCACTGCTTATAATATAACCTGTACCGCCCCGCTTGGGCGGGGATAGGTGACACTGTTTGCCTTCACTGCCGTTTGGCTCATTACCCCCAGTCGCTAGGCGCTTCTTCAGTTATCTTAATGCGCTGCTAAGTGGTAAAAGGCGAAGAAGATCCGCAGGAGGCATTAAAGAGCGGAGAATTCTTAAATCAGCGACTTTTGGAGGAAAATCTTGCCGAAATTAGCAATACGTAGTATAATACGTATCAATGAAAACACTACGTACTATACAACGTACTATGGGAGGTAAAGATGCCAAACAAAAAGAAACAAATTCGAAAAATCACAAAAACAGGAAGATACACATATTATGTAACCATACCTACTGATTATATTGAAGAGTTGGGGTGGAGGTTGAAGCAAAAGGTAGTTGTGAAAAAGGTAGGGAAAAGGTTGATTATTGAGGATTGGAGGGAATAGCTGCTAGGTGGTAATTCTATTGTTGTGACTAATAAATAGATATATATTTAATGAGTAGTCAGATTTTATTAGAGAAGAAAATGAGAAAAATAGTTTATATTTTGTTGTTGTTAATTTTGCCAAGTTATCTTGCTTATCCTGAAACCATCAAGCTTAAAAGCGGTCAGGTTGTAGAAGGGGAAATTGTTGAGCGAAATAATGAGAGTATAAAGATTGATATTGAAGGTTTGCCTCTAACTTATTATTTAGACGATATTGAGAGCATTGATGGAAAACATATAGTAGTTCAGTCTTTTATTTCTTCGTCGGAAGAGCATATCGTTAGTTCAATTAAAAAATATGTTGATGAGTTAGGATATGATGTTGAAGTTAGCGATAAGATTATAGATATGGCGAGATCTTTAAATTTGATTAAAAAATATGATAAACTCAAACATTTACGGAAAGCATTAGAGGGGGAATCTAACAAAAAATATCTTGTTGATTTGGAGATAGAAATTGCACAGTCCATACAAGATAAACTTCTATCACTCTTTGATTATGATATAGGTGTTTACGATTTACGTGAAGTTTTTGATACTAGAAGAATAAATTGTGTTGGATTTACACAATTAGGATGGATTTTTATGCGGGCTCTAAAGTTGGAATTTATTTTAGCGCAACTAATTGGAGAAGGTATCAAGGAGTGGGATGAAAACAGTTTAGGCCCACATTCATTTGGATTGATTAAATTAAATGATAGGAATTATTACTGGTTTGATATTAGAAAAGGAGATTTTGTTCAATTAGGTGGGCGTAGCTTTGGCATAGGTGAACATTATTTTTTAAAGAGTAAAAAAGAAGGTTTACTTTTGAGGGTTTTAAATGGGGATCGAAATGCCATATTAGCTGAGAAGTTTAATGCTCAAGGGCTTGTTGCTTTTGCTAATGGAGATTATAGTAAGGCTCTCATTTTATATAGTCAGGCAAAAAAATATGATCCAGGAAATCCCCTGTATTGTTTAAATCGTGCTAAGGTTTTTTCAGAGCAAGGAAATATTGCTGATGCGTATGAAGATTTGGATGAAGCTATTTCTATTGAACCCAGATATTCTGAACCGTATTCATTTAAAGCACAGGTTAATTATGAGGATAATGATTTTGAGCAAAGTGTCCAAAATGCCACAAAAGCTATCAAGTTGGGATCATTTCAAATTAAATTCGTTGCTTTAATTGATCGTGCATTGGCGTATTCTCATCTCAAGGACTATAATAAAGCCAAAGATGACATCTATAAGGCTTTAGAAATAAATCCTTCTTCGGATCTAGCCAAGGAAGTATTAGCTATATTAGACAAGGCAGAAAAAAGAAGGTAAAATAGGTTGGTAATGAGGATATAATACATAAGGTTTAATAAGGAGACTTATGCTAAAATTATTTATACTATCATTAATCTCTTTTGGAATACTCTTTAATGTATTGGCTCAATCTATAGATAGTGAATTTATAAAGTGCATTAAGCTTAAGAAAGTTTCAAAAATAGAAGAATTAGTTGATGGTGGGTTTGATGTAAACAAAAGATTTAAATACGATGATACACCACTTATGTTTGCTGCTGCTGAAGGGAATGTTGAGATAGCAGAATTATTGATTTCCAGAGGAGCTAAAGTTGATGCTAAGAATGAGGATGGGAGAACAGCAATTGCGATTGCTGTAATGATGGAACATGAAGATATGGTTAAATTGTTGATAAAAAATAGTGCTATTTTGGGTATAGAAGATAATAATGATAAAACTCCTTTGATTTGGGCTGTTTATAAGAATAATTTGGAAATCATTAAGTTAATTGTTTTTGCGGGGGTTGATATTAACAAACAAAATAAATACGGGAGAACTGCTATCATGGAAGCAGCATGTCTAGGTTTTACGGACGTTATTAAATTGCTATTTTCTGAAGGAGCAAAATTACATTTTAAAGATAAAAATAATGCCACCGCAGTTACTTTGGCTAGAGAATTTAAGCATGATGAAGCAGAAAACTTACTTTATGATTTAGGCGGAGCATATACAACTCCTGCAGTTTCTCAGAAAGAATTAATCGAAGAATTTGTACCTCAAGAATTACTAAAGGATTAAAATGCGTGTTTTTCCATTTATGAAAAGATATCTTGAAAGTGAGGTAGAATGAAATTCTTCGTTAAGGGTACAGAGATGCAGTTTAATAAAGGAGCGGAGACGATTGTTAATAAAGCTAGGAAGTTATCACCAGCTTTTAGTCACGTTGATCCACCAGTTAACTATGAACTAACTTTTTTGGCTTTTGCTGATTTAAAACATCTTTTCTATATTATGTTATCTAGGCGTTTTTCTTTATGTACACCCGCCGTGAAAAACTTACTACATGGTTATATTTACGACACAAAGGAAGATGAGCCTACAGAAGAAAATTGGAAGAAAGAGGAGATCTTTTTCAAACATGTAGAAAAAGAAGCCAAAGATAGCGATTCTGTAGTGGTGTGTGAGGAGCATATTTTAAGAGCGATATTTAAGTATCGAGATAAGTATAACGGTGTGTTGAAATTATTTGAGGATACTTTTGGCATAAAGCAGGAATGTCTTGTTGAGTTTGCACGTATCATTAAGCATGTTGACGCCATAATGGAAAATAGAAAAATTGACAGTTCGATGAGCTTCTTTGAGAAAGAAGCTATTCGAGAAGCTCAGAAGTGTGAACAAGCGAAACCATATAAGTCTTTTTCTAATTTTAGGGAAAAAACTTTAGATAAATACGGCAGTAACCTAAATTTGTTAGCCGAGGATGGTAAGTTTACTGAAATTGTAGGAAGAGAGAAGGAGATTACCGCGGTTGAAGAAGTTCTTTTGAGGCAAGGGCAAAATAATGTAATTTTAATAGGTCAGCCAGGGGTTGGTAAAACTGCCATCGTGGATGGTTTAGCGGATAGGATAGTGAAGGGTAAAGCATCCGAACGTTTAAAGAGTAAGAAGATTATCGAAATTAATTTAGGAGGATTAATCGCTGGAACTACATTACGAGGACAGTTTGAAGAACGGATTCAGAAAATATTAGAAGAATGTAAGGATGATGAGAATATAATACTTTTTCTTTCTGATATACATCAGATGATTGGGGCAGGTGGTGAAGGTGTATCAAGCGCAGCCAATCTTTTTAAGCCAGCTTTATTGCGAGGTCAACTATGTTGTATTGGGACAACTACTATAAGTGATTATCAAAAACAAGTTGAAAAAGATACATCTTTAGCTAGAGGTTTTGAAGTTATACGAATAGATGAGCCAAATATAGCTACGGTTCATAAAATTTTACAAAATGCAGCAGGAAAATATAGTGAATATCACCAGGTTCCAATTGACAATGACGCGGTAGAAGCGGCTATTGATATCTCGTCAAAGTATATTAAAGATAGGTGTTTGCCGGGTAAGGCATTATCTCTTTTAGACAGGGCTGCAAGTAGGGTTTCGTTATCTGAGGTAGATGGAAAAAATGTTGATGCTAATGTGATAGCTCAGATTGTATCTGATGTTATGAGGATTCCGGTAAATCAGATTCTTTTTTCTCAGGAAAAGATATTTTTAGATTTAGAAGATAAACTAAAGAAAAAAGTGCACGGTCAGGATGAAGCAATTAGAAGGATAGTCGATGTTATTCAGCTTACCAAGTACGAGATGGATATTAAGCCACAACGACCCGATGGTGTTTTCTTAATAGTTGGTTCTACCGGTACAGGAAAGACAGAACTAGCTAAGGCTTTGGCTGAGTCATTACTGGGCAGCGAAAGTCAGTTGCTTAGGTTTGATATGTCTGAATTTATGGAAAAGCATAATGCATCAAAATTGATTGGTTCTCCACCTGGTTATCAAGGTAGCGAAGAGGGCGGTGTATTGACAAATGTTGTTAAGGCAAACCCTTATTCTGTTATTTTGTTTGATGAGGTAGAAAAATCACACCCCGATGTTTTAAGGTTGTTTTTGCAGATGTTCGATGATGGAAGATTAACAGATGCCAAGGGGGAAACTGTTTCATTTAGCTTTGCAACAATAATTATGACATCTAATTTAGGTGTAAAGAATCTTAAGGAAAGTGATATCAAAAACATTGATCCTGACAAGATACAATCTTATATAAAAGTACAGATCGAGCCGGAAATCAAGAAATTTTTTGCTCCCGAGTTCCTTAATCGTTTAGACGATATACTTTATTTTAATTTTCTTTCCGAGGAGGTAATTAAAAAAATCGCTAAACAAAAGATAGACCAAGTAATAGGTAGACTTAAAGAAAAAGGGAAAGAGATTATAATTTCTGAAGATATTTATAATTATATAATCACTCAGGGGTTTAGTGTAGAGTATGGAGGGCGGTTTTTAAATCGGGCAATACAGGATGTCTTGTTGAGACCTTTAACCAAATATTCCCTAGAACACCCTCAAGTAAAAAAATTAAGGTGTGATTTTAATGCCGAAGTTAAGAGGGTCGAGATTGCAGGTATGGAAGATTCTCTATAATCTTGGTTAAACCGTAAGCCGAAAATTCAGGGAGTAATTATGTTTTTGAAAATACTTATTTTGATTTTATTTATTACAAGTTCTTCTGTCAGTGTTTGTTTCTGCGCCACTATTCATCTAAAGGATGGGAAAAAGGTAGAGGGAGAAATTATTGAAAGAAATGTAGATTTTATAAAGGCTAATATCCATGGCGTGCTTTTGACATATTATTTGGATGACATTGATTATGTAGAAGGAAGTACAGAACAGGACATAGGGCATTATACAGATATTTCCCAAAGATCGGTTTCTAGCAGTAGCACAATGAAACAAGCCAGTTTCAGCCAAAGAGAAATGAGAGAAATAGAAGAGGCGATTGCTGTTGTATTGGACTATTGGAGGATTGATAACATTGAACAGGGCTTAGCGATTCTCCAGGAGAAATACACTCAATATCCAAATCACCCAGAGATTAATTATTGGTTGGGTGAATATTGTTACAACAAGAAACGTTACCTTGATGCTACCAAATATTTTTCAGATGCAATCAATATCATGCTAGCTAACCCTGAAATAATCGGCCGCCAAACTTTGAATAATGACTTATCAAAAATACATTATCGCTTAGTTGATTGTTATAATGAGATTGGACAGCAGAAGTATTTTTCCGAGGAGTTATGTTTGCGGATAATGTATCATTTAGAAAAAACTTTTGAATTATCTTCGGAGATTGCTCAGGATCAGCAATATTTAGAATTTTTGAGAAAAACTATTGGTCACTATGATGCTGCTGAGCTTGGAGTGAGAGTCCTAGAGAGAGGTGAATCTCAGAAGGAGATGATGAAGCAGCTTATTAGCGGCGAAGATACAGAATTAATCCTATTATATGACGGAATCTCACAAGACGAGAAACTAAAATATAAAAATAAGGCAGTTAAGAGGCTAGAAAATTATGACTTATCACGATCGTCCCTTTATCAGCTTTCAGATAGCGATAAAACATTAAACGGACTAGTGAAGACCTGCAATGATGACATGGGTAGGATTCAAACAATACATTATAAGAAAGTTTCCGGGAGCACGAGCGAAACGCTTGAAGAGGCCTATTATAAAAGCCCTTTTTATTTAAAGACCATTACTAGGCGCGCTATAAGTATTTTTACCGAAAATAAACTATATATGGTTGACGGCAGAACTAACAAGGTGGATGATCCCTATGATATGCAACCTGGAGCTGTTGATTATCTTATGAGTCTACGTAAATTAGACATCGAAGGTTATATCGAATCTAGAAAATTACGTCTGAGCGGGATTAAAAGAATAGAGAATATCCCTGAAGAGTTGAAAGACTTATATACTGAACATAATTCCAGCCTTTATTTGGTAACTGCTAACTATAATGAAACACAAGAGGACAATTGGCCACCAATAGTAAGAATAGAGTTTTTAATTGATACTAAATTTAATCTCATAGTTATGGAACGTGAGTATTGGCGTGGAGTGTTTGGGAGTGGACGAAAAGAAGATTTAGCGACAGAAACTGTTATTAAATCGGTGCAGGAGGTTGAAGGGTTGCATTTTCCGTTACGGGGAAAAAGAAAAGGTTTTATTCAGGATACAGCACATTTAACTCAAGATTGGCAGATAGAAATTGTTTCTTTAAATGATTATATTGATGACGGCATATTTGATGTAAAAGAGCATTAAGGAGAGCATGATGAGAAAGGTTGTATTTTTGGGAATTTTATGTTTTGTGTTTGCTTGTTTTGTAAGTTTGTTTGTAGTTGAGGTTCAGGATGATGTGTGCAGAGATTATACTGGCGCCTATTAAGAAATAGATAATATTTGTTTGTTATTTTCAGTGAAAATCGTAATTATAACAGAGGAGAGACAAAATTCCTCCCTCGGCAAGCGCAGTCGTCAGACTGCTACGCCAGAGGCGTATCCGTTGCTTCCGGCGCCTGTCCCGTTAACGTGAAGTGTTTTTACGGGATGCGCTTGCCTCATCCTCCTAAAAAGGGAAGGGAACCCTTAATATCTTTCCCTGCCGCCAGATAATTTCTTTCCAAATAGGTTTATTTTGTTATAATATCACAACAATTTACTAGAACCGTAAGGACTTGCTAAACAACGGAAACAATATGTCAAAAGAATCAGAACAAAATTCAAACAAGCCAATTAAAGCCTGTCCTTCGAAGCCCGAAGGGTGTAGGAGGATCAAATTCTATACTCTCGGCTGTAAGGTAAACCAATACGAAAGCCAAGCTTTAATTGAGCAATTTACTGATGCCGGATGCACTATTACTGATGGCATTGCAGATCTATACGTAATTAATAGCTGCAGTGTCACTGCTCGTGCGGATAGTAAATCAAAAGAATTGGTATCAAAAATCAGGAAAGAGAATTCAAGCGCAAAGATAGCAATCTGCGGATGTTTAGTCCAGATTAATCAGTCATCTTTAGAAGGCCTTGGTTTTGACTATCTAATTAGTCAGGACGACAAATATTCATTAGTGGATATAGTGCTAAATCGTCAATCTGACCAAAAAAGTATTTGGTCGCTCAAAGTCAATAGTTTTTCTAATCAGCGAGCGTTTGTTAAGGTGCAGGATGGTTGTGATCATTTTTGTTCGTTTTGTAAAATACCTCATATACGAGGTCGATCACGTAGCCGCAAGCTTGATGATGTCCTTAGAGAGGTTAAGAGGCTTTCTAGTTTACATCGGGAGATAGTTTTATGCGGGGTTAACCTGGGGCTTTATGGTCGTGATTTTGGTTCTTCGTTGGTTGATCTTCTAGATAGCACTTTAGAATTAAACGTCGGACGCTTGCGACTAAGTTCTTTGGAGCCAATATTAATAAATGACCGGTTACTTAGTTTCTTAAATAATCCAAAGCTTTGCCCACATCTTCATCTTCCATTTCAAAGTTGTGACAATAAAATTCTTAAAGCAATGAACAAAAAAGAAACAACAGAGCTGTACCTAGACGTAATAAATAAGGCTAGAAAGATTTCTCCTGATATCGCGATTAGTTGCGATATTATGGTTGGTTTTCCCGCAGAGGATGAGGCAACATTTTCTAATACAGTGGACTTCCTAAAGCAGGTAAAGCCCATGCGGATGCACATTTTTACATTTTCTCCAAGAGAGAAAACCCCATTTTCAGATTTAAAAATGACCGATTACGCAAAAAATAAAGAACGCTACGGCGTTTTAAATGAGTTATCAAAAGAATTCTCATTAGAATACAGAAAACGATTTATTGCAAAAACACTGAATATGGTTGTTGAAGAGCAAAAAGACGGTTACGTGTGTGGCTATACTCAAAACTATTTGAGGGTTCAGAAAAACGGGACTTATCCTTTGGGTGAAATAATTCCTGTTTGCATTGAAAAGGTTAGTGAAGGGGTAACATATGCGACTTAGTTTATTCATAGCTAAAAGTGGATTTGCTTCTCGACGAGGTGCGGATCTTTTAATCCAGCAAGGAAAAGTTAGTGTAAACGGCAAAGTGGTGAAAGAGCCGTTTTTTAGAGTTGCTGAAAGTGACAAAGTTTTAGTCAATGGTAAGGTGGTTGATCGTAAAGATAAAATTTACATTATTTTTAATAAGCCAAAGGGGGTAACCACAACCAGAAAAGACAAATTTGCTGATAAAACAGTAATTGATTTTCTTGAGAATAAATTTAAAAGTTTGTATCCCGTTGGCAGGCTAGACAAAAACTCTACCGGTCTTCTTATTCTCACAAATGATGGTGATCTTTGTTTTGAGTTGACTCATCCGAAATTTGTTACAGAAAAGGAGTACGTTCTAACAGTAAGAGGTAGATTTACTACCAATGATTGCGCAAAGGCAATTGCGGGTGTCACTAACGAAGGTGACCTATTAAGAGTTAAGCGAATAAAAATCATTAAACAAACTGAATATGAAAGTAAGTGTTCGGTTGTTGTTGCTGAGGGTAAGAAGCGGCACCTAAGACGGTTATTCAGGGGTCTTAATTTTGGTGTAAAATCCCTTAAGAGGGTAAGAATAGGAAAGCTCCTGTTAGGTGTTTTAGGTCCTGGTGAGTACATTGTCGTTGATAGAGCTAAGATATTGAAGGCTTTGGGCTAGAGAATAACGAAACGTCATAAGGGACGTTTTTGTTATTCTGTGATTACCCTTGCAAATAGCCTAATCAATGTTACGATAAAAAATATGAAAATAATCTTTCTTGACCGTGACGGAGTAATTAATAAGTATCCAGGTGATACTCGGTATGTAACCAGTAAAAAAGAGTTCGAGTTTTTACCAGGTAGTATTCAGGGAATTCGTAAGCTTAATGAAAATGGTTTTAAGATTTACGTTGTATCTAACCAGGCAGGAGTGTCCAAAGGGCTTTATTCTCAAAAAGACTTAGATGGTATTACCGGTTGCATGATAAAAGGTTTAAAGAAAAACAATGCTTTCGTTGATGCAGTACGTTATTGTACGCATATTAACGATGATAATTGCACTTGCCGAAAACCAAAACCCGGACTTCTTCATAATATTGTATCGGAGTTTAACTTAGATCCAAAAATTTCTTTTTTTGTAGGGGATACATTTACGGACATGAAGGCAGCGCGCGCATTTGGAGCAAAATCAGTTTTAGTTCTTTCCGGTAAAGAGAAAATCTCTAATCGAGAAAATTGGGAGTTTGAACCAGATTATGTTTTTGATAATCTCCTCTTAGCAGCTTACTATTTATGTGAGCACCGCGGCTGAAAATGAAAACTCTACTTATCCATGCTAGTTTTGGCGAAGGTCACAAGCGGGCTGCTGAATGCCTCAAAGATTCTTTACAGGCGCCATGTAAGGATCTTTTAGAGTTTTGCCCCGGAGTGCTTAAGAAAATATTTTTTACCGGGTATCTTTTTCTTACGCAGCATATGATATGGTTGTGGAACCTTATTCTTGCATCTGGACGCAGTCAGGTGATCGGGCGTGTCGTAAACAAGCTTAACAGTTTAATATTTTTCTCTATTTTCAAGTATATAAGAGAATCTAAACCCAAAGTGATTGTTACGACTCATTTTTTTATTGCGCCTTTATTAGCATCGCTTAAAAGTGAGTTAAACTTTAAACTAATAGTTATTTTAACTGATACCAAGGTGTATCCGTTATGGGTGCATCCTTGTGTTGATTGTTATTTTGCTTCTTTCACTGAAACAAAGAATGATTTAATCAATCAAGGAGTTAGCGAGAACAAAATTATTTCTGGCTACACATCTGTTAGGGAGGGATTTTTTAAAGAACTTATCTCTAGTGACTTGCGCAATAAATTTTCAGTTGATCAAAGGCCCTGTGTTTTATTTGTCTCCTCAATTAGCGGCAATTTTCCGTTTATTAAGAAAGTACTTAGTAAGCTGTCTAACAAATATAATTTTTTTGTTATTTATGGGCGCAATAAGAGGTTAAAAACATATTTAGAGAAGTTGGATAATCCATCGGTTAGGATGTTTTCTTTTTATGAGGATATCTGGGAGTTAACACACTTAAGCTCTGTCATTATTACAAAGCCTGGCGGGACCACTGTTTTTGAAGGAGTCTGCAAGAAAAAAACATTTGTATTTACGCATTTTATTCCCGGGCAAGAAGAAGGTAATATGGAAATTGCTATAAATTGTGGTGTCGGAAAGCGCACCAAAAGCGCTTTAGAGTTGATCGAAGCGATAGAATATTTCGTAGAAAAAGGCAGTGATTTAGCAAAACATTATCCTCTGAATTTATGCGATATACGTCCGAAACTTAAGTGCAAAATAGACGAATTAATTAATGAAAATACTTAAAATTGTTTTTCCAATTGCAAAAGATCTGCAATTTGACTATCTTATTCCGCCCGGGTTTAATGTAAAACGCGGAATGCGGGTTTTAGTTGATTTTAATCGACGTAAAAGAGTAGGGGTAGTTGTTAATTTAGCTGATAACGCAGGAAAATTCAGGCTAAAGCCAATTCTAAAGATTCTTGACAATGTACCGATTTTAGATGACGATCATTTAAATTTTGCCATGGTGTTAAAGAAACATTACCCTTACAGTTTGGGTGAATTATTATTTATGTTTCTTCCAACGTATTTGAAAAAGCCACATAATTTGGATTTGGACTTGTCTTCAAAATTAGAGAAAAAAAGTGGCGGTTGCCAAATTTTTGTTAAGCAAGACAACTTTGCTGAAAGGTATAATGCTTGGAAAAGTATTGTCAGCGATAAGCTTTGCGAGGGTTCAGTGCTTATCTGTTTTCCCCAGGTTACCTATCTTAAGCAGGCGCAAGCACTAATTGAGCGTGATTTTCCCGGCAGAGTGAAAACCATTTATAGTCGGCAAAGTGAAAAGCAAATGTTTTCAAGTTGGAAAGATAGCCGGAAAAACACAATTATCTTAGGAACAAGGGTCTCTGTTTTTTATTACCCTAGCGACTTATCTTTGCTTGTTGTTGAAGATGAAAACAATTCGTCCTATTCTCAAGAAGAAAAGCCATTTTATAATTTGCTGGATGTTGCATTTTTGTTATCAAAAATAAAAAAAATTGATTTGATCTTGAGCGCTGATTTTCCATCGCTTTTGACTTACAAGAAAATAAAGGATGGAAAGGTAAAACTAAAGGGTATAAGCGAGTCTGCCAGCAACATCGAAGTTGTTGGTGTTGGCCAATATAAAAAAACAAAGCTAATTAGTCCGTTGCTGATAGCCTTATTAACTAAGGCCATTACTGCTAAGAAACGTGTGGTTATTTTTTGGCAGCGCTCTGGTCTTGGAAGAGTGATTTTGTGTTCTTCGTGTGGACATATATTCAAATGCGATCGCTGTTCGACTTTTTTGCGACTTTTGGCTGGTCAGGAGCTTGGTATTTGTTCTTTTTGCGGGCGTAAGCATAGCTTGCCTAAAATATGCAATCAGTGCAACCGCGGATATGTAAAGTCTTCTGGGCTTGGTATTCAGCGTCTCGAAGGAATGTTGAGGCGTACCTTCACCGATGTCAATATAGCATCATGGGACCAGCGAACGGAAAATACCCAGTTTGTTCTTTCTACATCTAAAATATTGAGCACCCTCTATAAAAAGGAGAAGTTTGATCTTGGTTTTGTTTTGGATGGAGATTCTTTTCTTTCTCAACTTAATTACGATGCAACTTTTAATGCCGGCGTATATTTTAAAAAACTTTCTTTGTTTTTTAATGACAAGATATATATTTTTACCCGTAACAAGGAACATTATCTGTTTGATACTATTTCAAATGATTGGAGTGAATTTTATGATAAAGAATTACTCTTGCGTGAGGAATTATCTTTGCCGCCATTTGGATTGGTCGTAAAGATTGTTCTACGTTTTAAAAATGAAATGCTGCTTTTAAAAAGGGCACAGCAGTTATATAATAAGCTGGAGAAAAATGGCTTAAATGTTTATGGCCCACTTAAAGAGTACCCGTTTAAATTAAGAGATTATTACCGCTACGCACTTGTTGTGCGATCGAAAAAGGATAGCGGCTTGCGTGATGTCATTGAGCAGCAACTTCAAACGATTAAAGCTTCGGGCATGAAGATTGCTGTTATTATAAGATAATTGGAGGTTGAATCGAGTGAAATTTATATATTTTGGCAGTGATATATTTTCGCGTGTAGTTTTAGAAACGCTACATTTAAGAGGTTTAACCCCATCTTTAATTGTGACCCAGCCTAATCGCCCCAAAGGTCGTGGCTTGAAAATTACTGCCACAGAGATTTCTAATTTTGCTGAAAAAAATAATATAACATGCATTAAGCCGCATAGTTTAAAAGATGATAATGTAGTTGGCAGAATAAAGGATGAAAATGCCGATTTTATTATTATTGCTGATTATGGAAAAATTTTACCATCTGTTGTGTTTTCGCTTTCTAAGAAGATATCCTTAGGGGTGCATCCATCACTCTTGCCTTGTTATCGCGGTGCAGCACCGATAAGTTATGCTATCTGCAATGGAGATAAAGTAACTGGGGTTAGCATTTTTAAGATAGAAACAGGCACAGATAGCGGAGATATTATTAGTCAAAAAGAAGTTTTAATCACCGATACAGATGATGTAGCCTCTATGACGCTTAAATTAGCTAGGGAAGGTGCTTTGCTTCTTGATGAATCGATTTCTGCGGTGAATGATGGAACTGCGAAGCTGATACCTCAAAAAGGTAATATTTCTTTTGCCGCTAAACTAGAGAAAAAAGATGGTAAGATCAATTGGGGCCGGAGTGCGCTGGAGATAAGAAATCTCGTTAGAGCTACCTTGGGTTGGCCATCTGCTTATACATACTATAAAGGAAAGACAATAAAAATTATGCGAACTGCATTGGTTGATCAATCGCCTAATTGCCAACCGGCAACAATAGTAAAGATTAGTAAAGATGGTATAGATATTGCAACTGGTGATAAGGTCCTGCGGGTGCAACGGTTGCAGCCGGATGGCAAGAAGGAAATGGATGCTTATTCCTTTGCTTGTGGGCAACGAATGCAAACCGAGGAAAAGTTTGATGATGGATAAGTGTTATCATATATTTTTTGCCGGTGCCGTTCAGGGGGTTGGTTTTCGTTTTACTACACGTGATTTGGCTAATCGTTATCGCATAAAGGGTTGGGTAAAAAATTTGCCCGATGGAAGAGTTGAGGCTATCGCCAAAGGAGAGCAAAAGAAGTTAGCGGTTTTTTTGCAGGATCTAAAAGATGTTTTTGGTAGAGGTATAGTTGATTGCTCTGTTAATGAGCAGGATTTATTAAGTGATCTTGATGATTTTCGGATTTTGTTTTAATTATGAATAGTGTAGAAAAACAAATACAAAAACTGCGGGAATCGATTCGGCATCACGATTGGCGCTATTATGTTATTAGTGATCCGGAAATTTCTGATAAAGAATATGACGAACTTTTCAAAAATCTTCAATCTTTAGAAGAGAAGCATCCGGAATTTATCACTAATGACTCTCCTACGCAGAGAGTTTCCGGTGGAGTTTTGGAAGGGTTTTCTACCGTGAGCCATCGCGAGAAGATGCTCTCACTAGATAACACTTATTCGATAGATGAGCTAAAAGAGTGGGAAAGCAGAATAAAGCGGGCTATAAAGCGTGATGTGGCGTTTGAGTATATGGTTGAACTTAAGATTGATGGCGTTAGTTGTTCGCTAACTTATCAAGACGGAGCACTCATTTTGGGTGCTACCAGAGGTGATGGTCAAATTGGTGAAGATGTAACTGCAAACATTCGTGCGATTAAATCAATTCCTTTAAAACTTCGTGGCGATAGTCTATCGAAATTTTTTGAGGTTCGTGGAGAAATATATATGCAGAAAACTGATTTCAACAATCTTAACCGACAAAGAAGTAAGCGTGGAGACCCTCCGTTCGCAAATCCAAGAAATGCTACAAGCGGATCCTTAAAACTTTTAGATAGTTCGTCTTTACCTGAAAGAAATTTAAATTGTTTTATGCATTCTTTTGGATGGATGCAGGGCGGCGGTTTCGCCAAGCAAAATGATTTTCTGAATAAGATAAAAACATGGGGCTTGCGTGTTAATCCGGCGAATAAGGTGTGTAGAAACATACAAGAGGTAATAGAGTATTGTCTTTATTGGCAAACGCGGCGTGATAATTTAGATTATGAAGTTGATGGAGTGGTAGTTAAGGTAAATGATTTTAATCAACAGAAAGAATTGGGGGCTACATCGAAATCGCCTCGCTGGGCAGTAGCTTATAAATTTCCTGCTCATCAAACCACCACGAAAGTGGTAAGCGTATCGATTCAAGTAGGCAGAACCGGCATTCTTACTCCGGTTGCGAATCTTACGCCGGTGGAATGTGCGGGGGTTATGATATCTCGGGCTACGTTGCACAACTTTGATGAGGTTAATCGTCTCGATGTGCGCATTGGGGATACAATATTACTGCAGCGTTCGGGCGATGTTATTCCTAAGATAGTTAAAGTGATAACGTCAAAGCGCACCGGTAAAGAAGTAAAATTTGTGGCTCCTCGGAGGTGTCCGATTTGTAAGACTTTAAGCGTAAAAGAAAAAAGTGATAATACTTGTCTTGGCAAGGATAAGAGTTTTTATGGGGTTTACATTTATTGTCCTAATCCTGATTGTCCAGCTCAAATAAAACGTTCATTATGGCATTTTGCTTCTCGTGGGGCAATGGACATTGAAGGAATGGGCAAAAGCGTAGTTGATGCTTTGGTGGATATTGGCATGGTCGGTCAAATTGTTGATATTTATAAATTGGAAAAGGCAGATTTTTTAAAGCTGCCTCTTTTTAAGGAAAAACGAGCAGACAATTTAGTTAGGGCAATTAAGAAAAGTAAAGAACAGCCGTTGTCGAAGGTTCTCTATGGTTTAGGGATAAAACATGTTGGTGAGAGAGCTGCCATGTTGCTTGCTAATCGATTTAAAAGTATTGATAAGTTTTTTGGGTTGAATAAAAATGAGCTCGAGGTCATTGATGAGATCGGCCCAGTTATGGCTGCTTCAATAGTGGAATTTTTTTCATCCACAAAAATAAAAAAAATGATTCAACTTTTTTCTAAATTGGGATTAAAACTTGTTGCCGCAGAGAAAACAATTATCGACAACGATTTAAAAGGAAAAGTATTTGTTTTTACTGGTGAGCTTATTGATTTTTCTCGTTCTAATGCAAAAGCAGCGGTTGAGGCGAAAGCCGGTAAATGTACAACGAGTATTAGTAAAAATGTTGATTACTTAGTCGTGGGTAAAAATCCAGGATCGAAGCACGCGAAGGCTAAAAAATTGAATATTCCCATAGTCAACGAGGAAGAATTTAAAACCATTGTAGGGCTCAGGCCTACCTGAACATCTATGAGAAGTTAGTCCCTTTCTGGGCAGCGATTTTTTTCAAAAAAAAATCATTTTTTTTCTTGACAAAGAAAGGCTTTATAGTATCATTATACAGTCTGTTTCCGGTATGCGTGTTTGAACGATGATCGTCTGAATAGTTTAGTTGATAGAACGGTGTGCATTATCAGGTGCCTGGATAGCTCAGTTGGTAGAGCACATCGTTGGTAACGATGAGGTCATGGGTTCAATTCCCGTTCCAGGCTAATTAATTATCGCAGAAGCCATTTGTTTCTGGTTGCGGACAATGTAAATAATTAAGGGGAAAACAAAATACTCACAATGAGTGGGGAGGGGGATCTGTAACCTCTTTCTACTATACTTTATCTAACCTATTATGAGAGAATTAATTGCATTACGGTGTGGCGAGTGTAAAAGGAAAAATTATTTTTCTACGAAGAATAAAAGAAAGCATCCTGAAAAAATGGAAGTTAATAAATTTTGTCGCTTTTGCCGTAAATATATAGTTCACAAAGAAGCGAAGGTTTAGATCGTAATTTGTTTAGTCGTAAGTTGTAGCTTGCTTTACTGCTTATGACTTATCACTTATGACTTGGTAGGCGAGTGGCTCAATTGGCAGAGCATCGGTCTCCAAAACCGAGGGTTGTAGGTTCGATTCCTACCTCGCCTGGTTATTAAAACCATATATAGGAAAGAAAATGATTAAAAAATTAAAAAAAATCCCGAAATTTTTTAAAGAAGTTCATGAAGAGCTGAAAAAAGTGCATTGGTCATCTCGGCGTGAGTTGATTAGCGCGGTAATCCTTGTGGTTGTGATGTCAACGTTTTTAACAATCTATATAGCCAGTATTGATTTAGGATTTTCTAAGCTGGTGCAATTCTTATTAAAGTAAGCATGAAACAGTGGTACATTCTACACACGTTAAGTGGCGCTGAAGAAAAATCAAAAGCTAACCTTGATGCTCGTATAAAGGCTCAGGGTAATCAGGAATTAATTGAAAAAGTCGTTATTCCTAAAGAGCAAGTTACCGAAGTGAAGCTTGGCAAAAAACGTGTCTTAGAACGTAAATTTTTTCCGGGCTATATTCTCATCTATATGGAAATGAATGATGATACGTGGCTTTTTGTAAGAAAGACACCAGGCATTACAACTTTCATTGGACCAAAGCGTAAGCCGTCACCTGTTTCTCAGGATGAGGTTGACACGATACTCTGCAGGGCTGAAGAAAGTAAGGCTAAGCCTGCACCAAAAGTTAATTTTGAGAAAAACGAAAGCGTGCGAGTTATCGAGGGACCATTCATTAATTTCAATGGTCTTGTTGATGAAATTTACCCTGAAAAAGGAAAGTTAAAAGTGAGCGTTTCTATCTTCGGCAGAACTACTCCTGTGGAGCTGGAATTTTGGCAGGTAGAAAAAATTTAATAAATTGCGCGTAGGGGCAAGATTTATCACGTCCCTTGTAAATTGCAAGGAAAGAGGCAGTCATGGCAAAGAGAAAAAAGAAAAAACCAGCTAATCTGATAAAATTACAAATTCCTGCAGGAAGTGCGAATCCTGCGCCGCCAGTTGGTCCGGCTTTGGGTCAGCATGGTGTTAATATTATGCAGTTTTGCAAAGCTTTTAATGAAGCCACAAAGCAGAAAGAAGGCGTTATTCTTCCGGTTGTAATCAGTGTCTATGATGATAAGTCATTTGATTTTATAGTGAAAACGCCGCCAGCGGCAGTGCTTATTAAAAGAGCTGCTAATTTGGCCAAAGCTAGCGGACAAGCTGGCAAGGAAATTATTGGGGAAATCACAAAAGAGCAGGTTTTAGAGATCGCGAAAGAAAAAATGCCGGATTTGAATACTGTAGATATTGAAATGGCGGCAAAGATTATTGCTGGTACCGCGCGTAGTTGCGGAATAAAAGTTAAGGAATAATCCTGTAAGCACCTTACGGGGCGAAATGAGGTTGTTATGAAAAGTAGCAAGAGATATAAAGACTCAGAAAAATTGGCGGGTAAAGATAAGAGTTTTTCAGTCGAGACAGCGGTTGATGCTTTAAAGAGCATGCCGGTTGCTAAGTTTGATGAAACTTTGGAGTTTAGTTGTCAATTAAGTGTTGACCCTAAGCAGTCGGATCAGATGGTAAGAGGCTCGATTGTTCTTCCCAATGGTATCGGTAAGAAAGTCAAGGTATTGGTTTTTTGTGAACCGGATCAAGAAAATGAAGCTAAGGAAGCAGGGGCCGATTATATAGGGTCAAGCGAAATAATTGATAAGATCGTAAAAGAGGGTTGGTTCGAATTTGATTATTGTATTGCAACCCCATCGATGATGAAAGAAGTGAGTAAAATGGGAAGAGTGCTTGGTCCTCGAGGGCTCATGCCTTCTCCGAAGACAGGATCAGTAACTCCGAATGTAACCTTAGCAATTAAAGAAGCAAAAAGAGGTAAGATAGATTTTCGTATGGATAAGTTCGGTTGTATCCATGCTGGCTTAGGTAAACTTTCGTTTACCAAAGACGCATTAATTGAAAACATAAATGCTTTCATTGGTGCGTTGAATGCCGCAAAGCCACCATCGGCAAAAGGTGATTTGATGAGGAATATTTTTCTCTCTAGCACGATGGGGCCATCAGTGAAGGTGTTATTATGAAAAGCTTAGGTTTGGTAGTAAGAGAGCAGATAGTTGGGGAAATAAAAGAGAAGGCCGATGGGGCGAATGCTTGTTTTTTTATTAATTTCAATAAGGTTAAGGCATCTTCCCTTAGTGCAGTGCGCAATGATTTGAGAAAAGCTGGTGCAAGGGTTTTTGTTGCAAAGAACTCATTGTTTGAAAAGGCGTTTAACGATTTAGGTTTTGATGAGACTGCTACTCTTTTAGGCAAAGAGACCGGCGTTATATTTGTTCGTGATGAGGATGTTGTTGGGGCGTGTAAGACGTTGGTTGATTTTGCAAAAGAGAATGAGCGCTTAGAGATCAAAGGTGGGTTTTTAAAGAGTAAAAAAGTTGATTCTAAGGAGATGACAGCATTAGCTAAACTTCCTTCTAAGGAAGTGCTTTTAGCGCAAGCCTTAGGTGGGATTGCTTCTCCATTAACGGGTTTTATGGCCGCAATGAATCAAGTTATTTTAAAGTTTGTTTGGACAGTGGAAGAAATTAAAAAAAAGAAAGACTAAAGGATGCTTAAGAGCGCGAGTTTTTTAGGAATTAGATAATCAAAGATCAAATTAGGAGGGCGTTATGTCAAAAGTAGAAGAAATGATGGGCATATTGGAGGGAATGACAGTTTTAGAGCTTTCGGAATTAGTAAAGGCTTGTGAAGAAAAGTTTGGTGTTTCAGCTAGCGCACCCGTTGCTGCTGTAGCAGCCGGCGGTGCAGGCGCAGAAGAAGAGGTCGAGGAAAAAACTTCTTTTTCAGTTGTTCTAACCGGTGCGGGCGCAAACAAAATAGCAGTAATTAAAGAAGTTCGAGTAATTACTGAACTTGGTCTGAAAGAAGCTAAAGGGTTGGTTGATTCTGCTCCGAAGCCAGTTAAGGAAAATGTTGGTAAGGAAGAAGCCGAAGAAATCAAAAAGAAACTTGAGGCTGCTGGAGCAAGCGTTGAGTTGAAGTAACCCTTAGACATCCTACGATTAACAATACAGTAAGGTGCTTTGGTTGTATAGGTTAGAGAAAAGATTGCAATGATCGGCAATTTAGTTTTTGCGGTCTATTAGTAATTCTTGAAATCAGGTATAACCCAGTTTGTGCTTGATGATATATTAGGGGGATAATTTGAAAAAAATAAAAAAACTATCTTTCGCGAAGGTTAAGAAGAGTCATCATTCGATGCCCCATCTTCTTGATCATCAGCTGCACTCTTTTAAAGAGTTTCTGCAAGCCGATGTCTTACCGGAAAAAAGAAAAAGGGTCGGTCTACAGGAGGTCATGGAAGAAGTTTTTCCAATGGAAAGCCCTGACAAGCAGTATCGGTTAGAATTTCTTTCTTATGCTATAGGGCGTTCGCGTTATAGCGTAGAAGAGTGCGTAAGAAGATCCCAAAGCTATGCTGCACCCTTAAGGGTTCGTGTTAGATTGGTTGGTCCGGAGAAGGACATCAGAGAGCAAGAAATTTATTTAGGTGATGTGCCATTGATGACTGATGTAGCATCCTTTATTATTAATGGCGATGAGAGAAGTATTGTTAATCAGCTACAGCGTTCTCCGGGAGTGTTTTTTGAAGAGGATCTTCATCCTACTGGTAAACGAATTTATTTTGCACGCATCATACCTTATCGTGGTTATTGGCTTGAATTTAGAACAGACATTAACGATACCATAACAGCCATTATTGATCGAAGGAAAACTTTTCCTGCGACAATGGTTTTAAGGATTATGGGTCTATCTAGTACCGATAGCATCTATAATCATTTTTCTGATAAACCTTACCCTGAACTGGTAAACACAATCAAGAAAGATTCAACAACCAGCACCGAAGAAGCATTTCTTGATTTTTATAAAAAAATGCGACCCACTGAACCGATTACATTAGAGGCGGCTAAAGAAGTTTTTCGTAGAATGTTTTTAGATGGGCGCCGTTATGATTTAGGGAGAGTTGGTAGGTATTTACTTAACAAAAAGCTTGGTATGAATTTGCCTTTGACAAAGAGAGTTATAGATCTACCAACAATTATCTCAATTGTAAAGAATTTACTGGAAGTTAAAGCTGGTAAAAGAGATACCGATGATATTGATCATTTGTCTAATAGACGAGTGAAATTAATTGGCGAATTACTGCAACACCAAGTGCGGGTTGGGTTGCTACGCGTTGAGAGAACTTTTCTTGAAAGATATTCGTTAGTTTCTTCCAACAGTGATTTTTCAATTCAGCATCTTATTAATTCTCGCGCGTTTTCTACGCAGATTCAGGATTTCTTTGGTCGTTCACCGCTTTCACAGTTTATGGATCAAACAAATCCTTTAGCCGAAATGACTCATAAGAGGAGATTGTCGGCGATGGGTCCCGGTGGATTATCCAGAGAAAGAGCTGGTTTTGAAGTGCGAGACGTTCATCCTACTCATTACGGTAGAATTTGTCCAATTGAAACACCAGAAGGAGCGAATATTGGACTTCTTTCTTCTCTAACCACTTATGTAAAGGTTAATCCGTTGGGTTTTCTTACTACTCCTTATCGTAGGGTGGAGAAAGGAATTGTTTCTGATAAAGCGGAATATTTTTCTAGCGATGAGGAAGAAAATAGTGCGATAGCCCAAGTTACTCCAAATATTGGAGATGATGGAAAAATAAAAGATAAAGAAATTTATGCTCGATATAAAGGTAAGTTTCCAAAGTTGAAGACCAAAGATATTGAGTTTATGGATGTTTCGCCACAGCAAATTATTTCTGTTTCAGCAACTTTGATTCCTTTTCTTGAACATGATGATGCTAATCGGGCTCTTATGGGATCTAACATGCAGCGTCAATCTGTGCCACTTCTTTTTCCGGAGGGGCCATTGGTTTGTACAGGGATCGAAGAAAAAATTGTGCGTGATAGCGGAACCGTTGTTATCGCTAAGGAGGCGGGCAAGGTTATTGAAGTTGACGCAGGGCACATCAAGATTGGAAGTTTTGTTTATAAATTAAAGACTTTTGAGCGTTCCAACGCCGACACTAGTGTTAATCAGCGTCCGTTGGTTGATGTTGGTGAAGACATCAAAAAGGGACAGATCATTGCTGAAGGTATGGCAACTCAGCATGGTGAGTTGGCTCTTGGAACAAATTTGCTTGTTGCTTTCATGCCTTGGCGTGGATACAATTTTGAAGATGCGATTGTTATAAGCGAAAGATTAGTTAAAGACGATATTCTTACTTCAATCCATGTTGAAAAATTTGAAATTGATGCTCGAGAAACACGCCTTGGAAATGAAGAGATTACACGTGATATTCCTAATGTTAGCGAAGAAACGCTAAAGAATTTAGATGATACTGGAGTGGTTCGTATTGGTGCTGAGATTATGCCTGATGATATTCTAGTTGGACGGGTAACGCCAAAGACTGAAAAGGAACTTTCTCCTGAAGAAAGACTTTTGCGTGCCATTTTTGGCGAAAAAGCAGCCGATGTAAAGGACACATCACTGCGCGTTCCCCCAGGAGTATATGGCGTAATAATGAATGTAGAGGTTTTTCAGCGTAAAGACAGGGGAAGAAAGTCGAAGAAAGAAAAAACCGAAGAGCTTAAAAAATTACGCGAAATTGAAAAATACTATGAAGAAGAGGAAGAAATTTTAAAAAGCGAAAAAAGTAGACGCCTTTCAGCTATATTAGGTAAAAGTGAAAGCAAAATTACTGTTCGTGATTGCGAAGAGAATGATGAAGCAAAGGCGATGGTTGATATTTATGATGAACGCCTCAGGGATTTGGTGATGGAGCGAGAGCTAGAAATTGCAAAAATTCGCAAAGGCGACGAACTTCCAACTGGAGTTTTAAAAAGAGTGGTTGTTTTTGTTGCGATGAAAAGAAAGATTTCTATGGGTGATAAACTTTCTGGACGTCACGGAAATAAGGGTGTAATTTCTAAAGTGTTACCGGAAGAGGATATGCCTTATTTAGAAGATGGAACTCCGGTAGACGTTTTGCTTAATCCTTTAGGGGTTCCCTCACGAATGAATGTTGGGCAGCTTTTGGAAATGCACTTAGGGTGGGCAGCGCGACGATTAGGTGCTAGAGCGGTATCGCCAGTGTTCGATGGAGCAACTGAGACTGAGGTTAAGAACCTTTTGAAAGAATCAGGTCTTTCTGATGATGGAAAGGTAGTGCTTTTCGATGGTCAAACTGGTAAACGTTTTGAGCAGAAAGTTGGCGTTGGATATATGTACATTATGAAACTTGTACACATGGTTGATGATAAGATTCATGCTCGGGCAATTGGCCCATATTCACTAATTACCCAGCAACCTTTGGGCGGAAAAGCTCAATTTGGTGGTCAGCGGTTTGGTGAAATGGAAGTTTGGGCCTTGGAAGCTTATGGTGCTGCATTTTGTTTACAAGAGATGCTTACCGTAAAGAGTGATGACGTAGATGGTAGAACGCGCATATATGAGGCGATTGTAAGGGGTGAACAGAAGTTCAGACCTTCAGTGCCTGAATCTTTTAATGTTTTAGTTAAAGAATTGCAAGGTCTTGGTTTGGATGTCAGGGCCGAAAAAGAGAAAAAATAAAGGAGTGGTTAATGGTTGAAGAAGTAAGTTTTTTTGATCGCATAAGCATAAAATTGGCTTCTCCTGGGGTAATGAAAAGCTGGTCTTCTGGTGAAATAAAGAAGGCAGAAACTTTAAATTATCGCACTTTAAAGCCGGAAAAAGATGGTCTTTTTTGTGAAAGAATTTTTGGTCCAACTAAAGATTGGGAGTGTCACTGCGGAAAATTAAAAGGTGTTAAATTTAAGGGTACACGGTGTGATCGTTGCGGTGTTGAAGTAATACACTCTTCGGTGCGACGCCAACGGATGGCGCACATTGACTTAGCGGCTCCGGTAACACATATTTGGTTTTTTAAAGTTGTTAGCTCACGAATTGGTGCGGTTTTGGATATGAGCGTTAAGGAGCTTGAAAAGGTTGTTTATTATGAAGAGCATATTGTAATTGATCCGGGCTCTTCTCCGTTTAAGGAGAAACAACTTCTTAACGAAGATGAGTATCGCAAAGCTTTAAAAGAATATGGCAGTGATTTAAAAATTGGCATTGGTGCACCTGCGGTAAAGGAACTTCTAAAGAGAGTCGATTTGGTGAAAGTAGGTAAGAATTTGCGTATTGAGATTGCTAAAGGAAAGGCATCTGCTAATAAGCGCCTGCTTAAAAGAATTGGAATTGTAGAGGATCTACGGCGTTCTGACAATAAGCCGGAGTGGATGGTCCTTGATCTCTTGCCGGTTATTCCTCCGGATTTGCGGCCGTTGGTTCCATTAGAGGGAGGAAGATTTGCCTCTTCGGATTTAAATGACTTATATCGTCGAGTAATCAATAGAAACAATCGCTTAAAGAAGTTAATTTCTTTAGGTGCCCCTGATATTATTGTGCGCAATGAAAAAAGAATGCTCCAGGAGGCAGTCGATGCGCTTATCGAGAATGGCCGTCATGGTCGCCCGGTTATGGGTGCTCAAAATAGGCCTTTGAAAAGTTTATCAGATATGCTTAAGGGTAAACAGGGTCGTTTTCGTCAAAACCTTTTAGGTAAACGGGTTGATTATTCAGGAAGAAGCGTAATTGTTGTTGGTCCTGATTTAAAGTTATATCAATGCGGACTTCCTCAGCAAATGGCACTCGAATTGTTTGAACCATTTATTATAAAAAAGCTTCGAGAAAAAGGTTTCGTGCATACGATTAAGGGCGCTCGACGCATGGTTGAGAGAGCGCGGGTTGAGGTTTGGGACATATTGGAAGAAGTAATTGATGGGCATCCGATCATGCTTAATCGCGCACCAACATTGCACCGTTTAAGTATTCAGGCTTTTTATCCGAAACTTGTTGAAGGAAAAGCAATAAAGCTTCATCCTTTGGTTTGTGCTCCGTTTAATGCTGATTTTGATGGTGACCAAATGGCGGTTCATGTGCCGTTATCTTTGGAAGCTCAGGCAGAGGCTAAAATGATGATGCTTTCGGTTAATAATATTTTTTCTCCAGCGGACGGTCGGCCGGTTATTGCACCTAGTCAGGATATGATTGTTGGTTGTCGTTATCTTACTATGGAGAAAAAAGGAGCAAAAGGTGAAGGTATTATTTTTTCTTCACACGATGAAGTAACAACAGCATTTCAGGATGACGAAGTGTCTTTGCATGCCAGCATAAAACTACGAATTACCGATGGCGATGAGAAGAAAATTATTGATACAACTGCGGGGCGTGCCATTTTTAATACGATTTTACCTAATGGTTTTCGTTATGTTAATGAGGCGCTGAGCAAAAAAGGTGTTTCGACAATTGTTAGTGAGTGCTACAAAACATTTGGGCATGGTGCAACAATTGATCTTTTAGATAAGATTAAAGATTTGGGTTTTGAATATGCTACTTCAGGTGGCGTTAGTATATCAGTTGATGACTTAAAAATTCCTGATGAAAAGAAAGATTGCGTTTCAGACGCTAATGGCGAACTTGCTAAAGTAGAAGAGCAGTATAGAAGAGGTATTATTACCGAGCGTGAGCGTCACAATAAGATTATTGATGTTTGGACTAGAACAACCGATAAGGTATCGGAGTATGTTTTTAAAAGTATGGACAAATTTAATCCGGTATTTATGATGGCTGATTCCGGTGCTCGTGGTTCGAAGCTTCAGATACGCCAGCTTGCAGGAATGCGTGGTTTGATGGCAAAGCCATCCGGGGAAATTATTGAAACTCCAATTACCTCTAATTTTAAAGAGGGTCTTTCAGTTTTAGAATTTTTTATTTCGACTCACGGTGCGCGTAAGGGTTTAGCGGATACTGCTCTTAAAACTGCTGATGCCGGTTATTTAACTCGGCGCTTGGTTGATGTTGCCCAAGAAGTTATTGTTGTTGGTGATGATTGCGGAACTGTTAATGGAATTACAGTTTCTGAAATTGTTGAGGGCGATGAGGTCGTAGTTTCCCTAAAAGAGAGAATTATGGGTCGTGTTGCGTTGGATAATATTGTTGATGTTATAAGTGATGAAGTTATTGTAAAAAGTGGCGAGGAAATTACTGAAGAGAAAGCTGAGAAGGTTGGAAGGCTAGGTTTGGAAAAAATAAGGATTAGAAGTGTATTGACTTGTGAATCTGACCGTGGAGTGTGTGTTAAATGTTACGGAAGAAACCTAGCAACCGGCAATTTGGTTGAGATTGGCGAAGCCGTTGGAGTTATTGCCGCGCAGTCAATTGGTGAGCCGGGCACCCAGCTTACAATGAGAACTTTCCATATTGGCGGAACTGCCTCTAGGATTGCCGAGTCAGCATTTATTAAAGCGAAAGAGAAAGGTGTAGTAAATTACCACAATCTAAAAGTTGTTTCTAAAGGTAAACATTTCGTTATTTTAAATCGTAATGGAATGATCAGTGTTAACAATGAAAAAGGAATTGAATTGCAGAGAAATCCAGTTCCGCAGGGTTCATTGATTTCGGTTAAAGACGGTGGAGCGGTCGATAAAAGTAAGATTTTTGCAAGATGGGATCCGTACTCATCGCCAATCCTAACTGAGGTTAGAGGTAAAGTGAAGTACGAAGATATAATTGATAAGATTACTATTCAAGAAGAGATGAATCTTACTACCGGACGGAAAGAAAGAGTCGTTGTTGAATTTAAGGGAGACTACCATCCGCAGATGATTATCCTTTCCAACAGCGACGAAGTATTAGGAATTTATCCGTTACCTGCTGGTGCACATATTATGATTGATCCAGGTGGCAAAGTAGAAGCAGGTGATGTTATTGCAAAAACTCCTCGATTAGTTGCAAAAACACGTGATATTACCGGTGGACTTCCTCGAGTGGCGGAGCTTTTTGAAGCAAGAAGACCGAAGAACCCAGCGGTTATAAGCGAAATTGACGGGTTTGTTGAGTTTAAAGAGGAAAAGGGCGAACGTAAAATTATTGTGCGGAGCTCAACTGGCATGGTTAGAGAATACGATATTCCCAGTGGAAGCCATCCTGTAGTTTATAAGGGTGATCAAGTTGCTGCTGGTCAGCAGCTTACTGAAGGACCTACGGTTTTGCAGGATATTTTGCGTGTTTGCGGTGATAAGATTTTACAGCAATATCTTGTGAACGAAGTTCAAGAAGTTTATCGTTTGCAAGGTGTGCAGATTAACGATAAGCATATTGAGGTTATTATCCGTGAAATGCTTAGAAAAGTTCAAATCACCGATTCCGGAGATACAAATCTTCTTCCCGGTGAAGCGATAGATAAGTGGGATTTCTACAAAGAAAACGCGCGAGTGGTTAAAAAGAATGGCAAGCCGGCAAGTGCGTCACCGTTGCTTTTAGGTATTACAAAAGCTTCTTTAAGCACAAAGAGTTTTATTTCTGCGGCTAGCTTCCAGGAAACAACACGTGTATTGGCGGATGCAGCTACGGCCGGTAAAGTAGATGGGCTTAGTGGATTAAAAGAGAATGTAATCGTAGGGCACTTGATACCAGCCGGTACAGGGCTTAAAAGGTATCGAGAAATAGAAGTAGAAAAAATTGAAGTAGAATAAATG
>JAAEQW010000311.1 GCA_024231025.1 Candidatus Omnitrophota bacterium | reverse complement strand
CGGTTACCCGCGACAAGACGGAAAGACCCCGGAACCTTTACTGTATGCTGGTATTGTATTTTGATCCGATCTGTGTAGCATAGGTGGGAGGCTATGAAGCACTGGCGTCAGCCAGAGTGGAGCCATCAGTGAAATACCACCCTTGTTGTATTAGAATTCTAACCCGTCTTCGGACGGTGACAGTGCCAGTTGGGCAGTTTGACTGGGGCGGTTCCTTCCTAAAGAGTAACGGAAGGGCCCAAAGGTATTCTCAGTCCGTTTGGAAATCGGACGATGAGTGTAAGAGCATAAGAATGCTTGACTGCGAGGCTGACAAGCTGAGCAGGTGCGAAAGCAGGGTCTAATGATCCGGTGGTTGCACGTGGGAGCGCCATCGCTCAACGGATAAAAGGTACTCCGGGGATAACAGGCTTATCAGGCCCGAGAGTTCATATCGACGGCCTGGTTTGGCACCTCGATGTCGGCTCATCCCATCCTGGGGCTGGAGAAGGTCCCAAGGGTCCGGCTGTTCGCCGGTTAAAGGGGTACGTGAGCTGGGTTCAGAACGTCGTGAGACAGTTCGGTCTCTATCCACTGTGGTGTGTTAGGATTTTTGAAGGGGAGCTGTTCCTAGTACGAGAGGACCGGAACAGAGGAACCTCTGGTGTACCAGTTATTCCGCCAGGAGTAAAGGCTGGGTAGCTATGTTCCTTACGAATAAGCGCTGAAGGCATATAAGCGCGAAGTCGACCCTAAAACTAGAAATCCCTTCTCGAGCTTGCTCGGGATGAAGGCTGGTGGGAGACTACCACCTATTATAGGGTGCAGATGTAAGCATAGTAATATGTTCAGTCGAGCACTACTAATAAGCCAATCGGCTTGATGCTCAAACTTGTTTTTTAAAGTTGTAAGGTAATTCTTACAACTGTTTTTATTTGTTCTTTTATTTGATAATAGATCAATAGAACAATAGACCGCAATAGAAGGTATCTCTATTTTCTATTGTCGATTTTCTATTGCTCTATTTTTTAAGAAGTAAATAATATATGGGGGTGCTCTTACCGGAGGGGCCACACCCGTTCCCATTCCGAATACGGCCGTTAAGCCCTCTTGGGTCAATGGTACTGCGTTCGCAAGGGCGTGGGAGAGTAGATCGGTGCCCCCATATTTATTTTTTGCTTTTTTAAAATTCCAAATCACAACCTCCAATACACAAACAATAAATAATTACCAAATAGGCAAAACTGCTTTAATGCTTAGGTTTTGGCGCTGCTGCAAAATGCATTTTTGTCATTGCGAGCGAAGCGAAGAAATCTCAAAACCCTTAATAAATAAGGGATTGCTTCGTCACTTTGTTCCTCGCAATGACGTTTTTGTTTATTTCGAAACAGCGCCAATATCAGTTTTTACGATGGCTTTCTTGAAATTTTATCTATATATGATAGAGTAATAATGTGTATTTAGTAGTTCGTCCGGCTGCCTGAATACTGGTGAAACTTCTTCGATATTTCCCCAGAGCAGCTCGGACATAAATTCGACTAGAGACTTTTTCTTCCTTTGTTGAAAAAGTCTAAGTCTCATTTATAGGAGGTGTTTATGGAAAAAAAAGATTTAGGCACTAGCTCAACAAAGCTTGAGCCAAATGTAGCAGCTGTGTTATGTTATGTGGCAGGTTGGATTACAGGGCTTATTTTTGTTTTAGTTGAGAAAGAAAACAAATTTGTTCGTTTTCACGCAATGCAATCTTTGATTTTGTCAGTATCTGTAATAATTCTTTCGCTTATCCCGATTTTAAATTTGCTTGTAATAATTTTGGCAATTCCATTGTTTATTCTTTGGATAGTTTTAATGGTCAAAGCCTATAAAGGCGAACAGTTTAAGCTGCCGGTTATTGGTGATTTAGCTGAAAAACACACCTAATTAATAAAGGGGTCAGGTCTTTCTTGTTTCATTTGTGAAAAAAGAAAGACCTGACCCCTTTTTCACAAAAATTAAGTAATGGTTAAAAAAAATATTAATCTTTCAAGCTTAACCGATGAGCAACTTTTAGAGCTTAAGATATGCGATCTTTCTCTGAATATAAATGGTACTTGGCTTGCGGAATGCGTTGATGAATTATATAGAGAGCTTGAGCAGAAAAATATTAATTTCCGTCCGCCTTGCTATTTGGCTGATGAATGGCTTACTCCCGATAAAGAACCTTTGGTGGGTGTGCCATTTTTTCTTGCTGATCCGGCACTTATAAGATTAGAAAAAAAAATGATGCTTGAAGCCGAGGGCAGCAATAAGCCGTGGTGCATGAAGCTATTGCGTCACGAGGCTGGTCATGCAATTAATTATGCTTATCGATTTTATCGTCGAAAAAAATGGAAAGAAGTGTTTGGCAGTTTTAATGAAGAATATGCCGAGACTTATCGTTTTCGTCCGTACAGTAAGAGCTTTGTTAGGCACTTAGAAAATTATTATGCCCAATATCATCCGGATGAAGATTTTTCCGAGACTTTTGCGGTTTGGCTTACGCCTGATTCTGACTGGTCTACTGCTTATAAAGACTGGAAAGCTTTGGGAAAGCTCAATTACGTTGATGAATTAATGAGGGAAATTGCGGGTAGAGATGCGCCCGTTAAAAAAGGTAAAAAATATTGGCATGTGAGTGCAATTCGCACAACTTTAAAAAGTTTTTACAAGAAAAAGCAGCGTGATTCTGCCGAGGAGTTCCCTCATTTTCATGATGCTAATTTAAAAGAGATTTTTTGCGAAAAAGCAGAGGCTGATTCTATTGCGGCAGCGGTTATTATAAGAAGATATCGAAAAGATATTCTTGAAAATGTTTCGACATGGACCGGTGAGAAAAAGTATGTGATTGGCACTCTTTTAAAAAAAATAACTGCTAGGTGTAAAGAGCTAAAATTAGTTGCTCATGAATCGGAAGCAATAACAATGCTTAAAGTTTCAACATATATTACAACGCTCGTTATGAACTATCTTCATACGGGTTGGTTTGGAGGAGGCAAGTAAGTCGTAAGTGATAAGTTGTAAGTGCGAGATAGACCAGAGACTCCTGTCCCTAGCGGGACAGTTTCGACTGAAGATTGAAGACAGGAGAAGAGAGATATGAAGAAAAAGCTAAAAGTTTTATTGGCCTTTGATTGTCCTTTTGATGCACCGCGTGGTTATGATTTTAAGGAGGAATTTAAAGATTGGGATTGGTGTTCGGAAAATGATTCTTATCGTGCCTTGAAAGCTAATGGTTATGATGTTCGTCTTTTGGGAATATCTAACGATATCCGTATTTTAATAGAAGAGATTAAGGAAAATCGTCCGGATGTTGTTTTTAATCAAACAGAGGTGTTCAATCGAAAATCTCGTTTTGATAAAAATATTGTCTGGATGCTTGAGATGCTGGGTGTTCCATATACTGGCGCATCACCAGCAAGCCTTCTGATTTGCAATGATAAAGCGTTAAGTAAAAAAATATTAAGTTTTCATAAGATAAAAGTGCCACGTTTTTATACTTTTTACCGCAATCATAAAGTCTGGCTTCCTAAAAAGCTAAGATTGCCAGCGATTGTCAAACCTCTTCGTGAAGAGGCAAGCCGTGGAATATCTCAGGCGTCAGTTATTGATAGCGAAGATGCATTTATCGAACGAATCCGCTTTATTCATGAGAATATGAAGATGGACGCAATTGCTGAGGAATACATCGATGGTCGCGAATTCTACATTAGTGTATTAGGTAACAAGCGAATAAAAGTTTTGCCGGTGCGCGAGATGAAATTCGGTCAATTTCCCGAAGATGAAGCAAGGATCGCAACCTTCAAGGCGAAGTGGGACTATGACTATCGAGAGAAGTGGGGGATAAAGAATGTGTTTGCTGGCCGGCTTCCGGAAGGATGGGAAGAAAAGATCCAGGAAGTTTGTAAAAAAGCCTACCGTGTTTTAAATATGAAATGCTATGCGCGTTTTGATATTAGAGTAACACCTCAAGCAAAAGTTTATATTATTGAAGCTAACGCTAATCCTAATATTGAAAAATGCGATGAGTTGGGTCAATCCGCCGAAAAGGCTAATATACCTTATGCAAAGTTAATCCAGAAGATCGTAAATTTAGCTTTTAAACGGGGTGCTTAAAAAAATGGCTAAAAAAGTTTGCAAATACATTGACAAGTTTTCAGAGATATGATACTCTTAGGTATCAAAGAGGTTTTCAGGCAAAGGTGCCCCATTCGATGAGCGAATGGGGATTTTTAATTTTTAGGCCTAGACTGAAAACTAACCCTGAGCAGCCTGTCCTGAGCGACTTGTCCTGAGCGACTTGTCCTGAGCGACTTGTCCTGAGCGACTTGTCCTGAGCGAAGTCGAAGGAAGTCGAAGGAAGTCGAAGGAAGTCGAAGGAGGCCAATGGTGAGCGTAGGGTAACTAATTAGGTGCGAAGCAGCCCAGGCTACAATGCAGTAATGGTAAAGAGGCAAATTATACTATTGCTTAAGTGGTTTGGGTTTTTTTAATGAGACTTGGCTTTTTGCAGAAAAAGTCTTAGTCGAATTAATCCTGAGCGAGCTAATGGCGAGCGTAGGATAGCCAAAGTAAAATAGGTTGCCTTTTTAGTTATTTTTGTTAGGATATTTACAGTGCAAAGCTGAGAGCGAAAAGCGTAGAGCCATAGCTAAAAATTCAAAACTTCTTCGGAAAATTTTGAGTTTTAAATTTTGGTTTTTTGCTTTACGTTTTGAGTTTTTCGCTGCATTAACAGGAGGACGAGATGGTTGAAATTATTAAAAAATTTGGCGAATTAACCTTTAACAAAAAGATAATGCAGCAAAAGCTAAGTAAAGAAATTTACCGAAAGCTTCTTGCTACAATTGAAACTGGCGATCCGCTTGATCAGTCAATTGCTGGCGATGTTGCTCATGCGATGAAGGAATGGGCCACAGAGAATGGCGCAACTCATTTTACGCATTGGTTCCAACCGCAACGCGGAGGCACTGCCGAGAAGCATGACGCGTTTATTTCCTATAGCGAAGACGGCGAAATAATCGAAAGGTTTTCAGCAAAACAGCTCATTCAATCCGAGCCGGATGCCTCAAGCTTTCCATCGGGCGGAATGCGTTCCACGTTTGAAGCTCGAGGATATACTGCTTGGGATCCAACCTCACCGGCATTTTTGCTTGAGGCAGGGGATACCAAAACATTAGTTATTCCCTCGGTATTTTTATCTTGGACAGGTGATGTCCTAGACATTAAAACACCTTTGCTTCGTTCCATAAAAGCAGTTAATAGCAGCGCAATAAAGTTACAACACCTTCTAGGAAATAAAAAGGTTAATCGAATTAAAATCTTTGGCGGTCCCGAGCAAGAGTATTTTTTGTTTTCCAAAGATCTCATAGATAGTCGTCCCGATTTGGCAGTTTGCGGTAGAACCTTGTTTGGCGCAATGCCGGCAAAGGGTCAGCAAATGGAGGATCATTATTTTGGAGCAATTAAGGATAAGGTAATCCAATTTATGGAGCACCTCGATATTGAACTTTATCGTCGAGGTATTCCGGCAAAGACTAGACATAATGAAGTTTCCCCTAACCAATTTGAAATTGCTCCTTTATATGAAGAAGTTAATTTGTCGATTGACCATAATTTGCAGTTGATGGATATTATGCGTAAAGTTGCTGATAGCCATGGTATGGTGGCAATTTTACACGAAAAGCCTTTAGCTGGGGTTAATGGTTCGGGAAAACATTTTAATGTTTCAATTGGTGATAATACCGGAGATAATTATTTTGAGCCTTCAAATAGTCCTCAGAAAAATACCATTTTTTTACTTTCTTTAGGGGCAATTTTGTTAGGTGTTGAAAAGTATGGTGGCTTATTGCGTGCCTCCGTTGCCGATGCGGGCAATGATCATCGCCTAGGAGCCAATGAAGCGCCTCCGGCAATTATATCAATTTATTTAGGCGAATATTTAAATAATCTCCTTAACGAGATTGCTGGTCTTGGCAAAATAACTCAAAAAGCAATATCGGAAATTTATCTTGGTGTGCAGGATTTACCGAAGGTTGCAAAGGATAGTTCTGATCGTAATAGGACTTCACCTTTAGCCTTTACCGGTAATAAGTTTGAGTTTAGGGCAGTCGGCTCAACTCATAATTGCGCTGAGGCAGCAACAGTGTTTAATTTGATTGTAGCCTACGGATATGATCAATTGTACAATATGATTAAGGCAAAAAAAGGTAAAGCAAATCCAAAAGAGAAAGCAATCGAGGTTCTTAAAGAGGTGCTTAAGAAAACCAAGAAAGTGCGTTTTGAGGGTAATAATTATGATGAAAAATGGCACAAAGAGGCCCAAAAGCGTGGCTTACCTAATACCAAAACTACACCAGATGCCTTGGGGTTATTCTTAAAACCAGAAGCAGCCAAGCTTTATGAGAGCTTCAATGTATTAACAAAGAGAGAGCTGCACTCAAAAATTGATATCAAACTTGAAACTTACATTAAAACTAAGGATATTGAATTTAGGACTGCAGCAAATATTGCGAAAACTCTAATTCTTCCAACGATTTTGCGTCAAATTTCCTTACTTTCAGATGCAAATAGCGGGATTAAGGCGGCTGGAATTAAGCAATCGGCGATAGTTTCTGACATAAAAGCCATCAATAGCCTTTACGCGGATATTAAAGATGGAATTAGCGGTTTGGAAAAAGCAATTATTGCCCGTGAAAAAGAAGATGATGTTTTGCTGGCGGCAAAACTTTGTGCGGGCAATGGCACAAAAGCCTTGGATAAATTACGTTGTGCAGTTGACAGGGCTGAAGAGGTTGTCTGTGATGATCTTTGGCCAATGGCTAAGTACCAAGAACTGTTATTAATATTGTAAAAGATTAATGAATTAACTAAAAACGCAAAGCTAAAAATGAAAAACCATAATTCAAAACTCAAAATTTATTTTTGGAATAAAGAATTCATTTATTTTTGAATTTTACGCTATGGTTTTACGCTTTACGTTCTCAGTTTTTCGCTATGTTGTAACTTACGACTGAACAAGGATATAAAATCATGATTAAGAATTCACCAAAAGAATACATTATGGCTTTAACTAAGGTTAGTAATGCAATTACGTCCGAACTTTATTTGGAGGATGTTTTAAAATTAATCGTTACGCTAACTGCAAATGTTATTGGTGCAAAAATTTGTGCTTTATGGTTGCTTGACAAGAATGCCGGCAAATTAACAATTAGAGCAACCCAAAGCATGAGTAAAGATTATTTAAAAGAGCGATCCCTAAAAATTGGAGAGGGAATAGTTGGTTTAGTTGCAAAAGAAAAGAAACCAGTTTCCATTTTGGATGTATCATGCGATAATCGTTATAAGGAGAAGGACCTTGCAAAGAAGGAGAAATTAGTTTCAATGCTTAGTGTTCCAATGATGGTTAAAAAACGTGTCATTGGAGTTGTTAATTGTTACACCAATGAGAATCATAAGTTTACAAAAAATGACATCAATCTTTTAACTGCTGTGGCAAATCAGGCGGCAGTTGCGATTGAGAACACTGAGCTTATGGTTAAAACTAAAATTGTTCAAGAAGAACTTGAAATTAGAAAAAAGGTTGAGAGAGCAAAGGGGATTTTAGTTAAAGAACGAGGCTTAAGTGAGGATGAGGCCTATAATCTTATTCGTAAAACGAGTATGAACAAGCGTGTTCCAATGAAGGAAATTGCTGAGGCGATCATTCTTTCTGCTGAGATTACAAAAGGCAAATGATATAGAATTAAGAATTATGAATGAAGTAAGTTTTAAGTATTAATTCTAAGTTTGGATTGTATCTTACTTACAACTTACGACTTATAAAAAGGGAGGTGTATAGTGCCGTACGATCGTAGTTTAGATGAGAGTTTGTTTTCTAAATCATGGGAAGATGAAAATGAAAGATTAACAGTGAGTGTTTTTTCTTATAACGGAGGAACAAAGAAGCTCCAAATCTCTAGAGAAAATAGAGACGCGCAAGGCGAATTTCGTTTTGCTAAATTAGGCAGATTGCAAAAAGATGAAGTTGTGCAAATTCTGCCTCTTATTCAAGAAGCCGTAACTAAGATGGATTAGTAGGCCGCTCTACTAAGTTAGTAGAAAACAAGGCAAAGTAGCCCCGAAAAGATTTTTTCGGGGCTTTTTATTTTGGACTGTAAAATAAGAGGAAAGCCTTGACAATTGATAGTGGGTATGTTATGTTAAAGTAACGAGGAAGTTACGAGACGTTGAGGTCTTCTTGCCAAGTGAGCGGGAAGGCTTTTTTTATTGTTTTGAGGACATAGGCGTCCTTTTCCCAATGCGGGAAGGGGACGCCTTTTTTAATGAGACTTAGGAGGAAAATAACCAAGACACAAGAAGCAATAACCAAATAATAACCAATGACCAAGTTCAAATAACCAGACGGTTTGATAATTGGGTATTGAATATTGGAATTTTCTCGCACTCTATTGATATATTTAGCGGGATCCCGTCCAGCGGGAGTTTGTAATTTGTATCTTGTATCTTGTATCTTGTTTGCATCTTGTCTCTTGGTTATTGATTATTATAACAATATGAATAAAAATAATTATCCAAAGAAACAGGGCCTTTATGATCCGCAATTTGAGAAAGACAGTTGTGGCGTAGGGTTTGTCTGCGACATTAAGGGGCGAAAGTCTCATCGTATTATTGAACAGGGTTTAGAAGTTTTGACGCGCTTATCCCATCGTGGGGCGGTTGGAGCTGATCCTAAAACTGGCGATGGGGCAGGAATCTTAATTCAAATTCCGCACGGTTTCTTTCGAAAAACAGCATCGGGAAATAACATTGATTTACCTGATTTAGGAGATTACGGCACGGGTTTAGTATTTCTTCCTAACAATGAGAAAGATCGCACTGCTTGCGAGCGTGCATTCCTGAAAATTATTAAGCAGCACCAACAGCAATTTCTTGGATGGCGTAAAATAGGGGTAGAGCCTTCAGTTGTTGGTAAGACCGCAAGGGAAAGTTGCCCTTTTATTGCTCAAATTTTTATTGGCAAAAATAAGAGCTTAGACGCGCAGGCGTTTGAACGCAAACTTTATGTTATTCGTAGACAAGTTGAAAATTTATTAAAAAAGAATGATGTTTTTTATATTGTAAGCCTTTCAAGCCGGACATTTTCTTATAAGGGGCTTTTGATGCCAACGCAGGTTGGTGATTTCTTTCCCGAATTATATGACGAAAGCATTAAGAGTGCGCTTTGTCTTGTGCATTCTCGTTATAGTACTAATACTTTCCCGAGTTGGAATTTATCGCAACCATTTCGTTATCTTGCGCATAACGGCGAGATTAATACTTTGCGTGGAAATATTAACTGGGTTAGCGCGCGTGAACGTTTAATCTCCAGTGAACTTTTTGGTAAGGATATTGAAAAAATAAAGCCGATTATTACAGAAGGGGGAAGCGATTCCACAGCAATTGATAATATTTTTGAGTTATTAGTGCTTTCCGGTAGATCGCTTGAGCATGCAATGATGATGCTGGTTCCTGCGGCATGGGAACATGATAATTTAATGAGCGATGAGTTACGAGAGTTTTATCGTTACCATGCTTGTTTTATGGAACCATGGGATGGACCGGCTGCAATTGCTTTTACTGATGGCATACGTATTGGAGCAATCCTTGATCGCAATGGCCTTCGTCCAACAAGATATATCGTTACAAATGATGATTTTATGGTGATGGCTTCAGAAGTTGGCGTTCTGAACATCAAACCACAAAATATCAAATTATCTGGAAGGCTTAAGCCGGGGGAAATGTTTCTCGTAGATACTCAAGAGGGAATTTTATTAGATAGCTCTCAAATAAAAATGAGAGTTTCCAATCGTCGGCCTTATTCTAATTGGAATAAAAAGAGTATGGTTGATTTTGATAGTCTTGTTGGTGTTGGTGGCAGCGCTAGAAATTCCGAAGATATCATTTTTAACTTTAAGGCTTTTGGGTATACGCGCGAAGATTTGAAGGTGATAATTAAGCCAATGGCCGAAAACGGCAAAGAGCCGATTGGATCAATGGGTAACGACACGCCGTATGCTTTTTTATCTAAGCAGCCGCAATTATTTTATAATTATTTTAGGCAGATGTTTGCTCAAGTTACAAATCCGGCAATTGATCCAATCAGAGAAAAGCTTGTTATGAGCTTAGAGAGCTTTATTGGTCCGGAGGAAAATATTTTGACCGAAACCGATCACCACAGTCATAAGCTCAGAATAAAAAATCCAATTCTTAGCGATGAAGAGCTTGCTAAGATTCGTGATATCAGTATTAATGGTTTTCGAACAAAAACAATTTACACTTTTTTCGAAGCGGCCCAGGGAAAGGAAGGCTTTACCGGAAGTTTAGATAGAGTATGCCTTGAGGCAGAACGCGCAATTGAAGATGGGTACTCTTTTATTATTCTAAGTGATCGCGGAGCAAGTAAAGAGACAATTGCTTTACCGGCACTCCTGGTTTGTAGTGCGGTTCATCAACATCTTGTGCGAAAGAATATACGTTCTCAAGTTGCAATAATCGCTGAAAGCGCAGAACCTAGAGAGGTTCATCATTTTGCTCTTCTTTTTGGGTACGGTGTTGATTGCATAAATCCGTATCTTGCCCATCATGCAGTTGGTTATTTGATTTATGAGAAAGAGATTTCTCTAGATCGGGCAACCGCACTTAAGAACTACGATAAAGCGGTAACTAATGGAATACTAAAAATACTTTCGAAGATGGGAATATCTACGCTTAGGAGTTATCGTGGAGCCCAGATTTTCGAAAGTTTAGGGCTAGATGAGGCTTTTATCGAAAAGTATTTTAAAGGAACTGTGTCACGGATTGGGGGCGTTGACCTATCGGGTATTGCTGATGAAACTCTCACACGACACAGTCAAGCTTGTTGTGGTGAAAATCTTCTCTTAAGTGGAGGGCTCTACCAATGGAAGAGAGACGGAGAGTTTCATCTTTGGAATCCGCAAACTATTGCATTTTTGCAAGACGCAACAAGAACTAACGACTACAGCAAATATTTAAAATTTGCTGAGCTGATAAACGACCAGTCAGATAATCCAACAACTCTGCGTAGTTTGTTTAAAATTTCCTCTGAAGGCGGATCTGCCTCTGACGGAAAAAAAGCTAAAGCAATTCCTATTAGCTTGGTTGAGCCAATCGAAAGCATAATGACTCGCTTTGTAACTGGGGCAATGAGTTTTGGCTCAATCAGTAGCCTTGCTCATGAGACGATTGCAATTGCAATGAATCGAATTGGCGGCAAGTCTAATACTGGCGAAGGCGGAGAAGATCCTAATCGGTTTGTAACCCTACCGAATGGAGATTCGCGCCGGAGTGCCATAAAGCAAGTTGCCTCAGGCAGATTTGGGGTAACAATAAATTATCTTGTGAATGCTGATGAAATTCAAATTAAGATTGCTCAAGGCGCAAAACCAGGTGAGGGAGGGCAGCTTCCCGGCTACAAGGTTAACGATGTGATCGCAAGAACCAGGCATACTACCGTTGGTGTTACCCTGATATCGCCGCCTCCGCATCATGATATTTATTCGATTGAGGATCTTGCGCAATTAATATTTGATCTTAAGAATGCAAATCCCAAAGCGCGGATAAGCGTAAAGCTTGTATCTGAAATGGGAGTTGGAACCATTGCTGCAGGTGTAGCAAAAGGCCATGCCGACATGATTCTTATTTCCGCCGGCGATGGCGGTACGGGTGCTTCACCTAAGAGCTCAATAAGATATGCCGGTCTTCCTTGGGAGCTTGGTTTATCTGAAGCACATCAAACTCTTACATTAAATAATTTACGATTAAGAGTTCGCTTGCAAACTGATGGTCAGATGCGTACCGGTCGTGATGTTGCAATTGCTGCAATGCTTGGAGCTGATGAATATGGATTTTGCACTGCCGTGTTAATTGTTATTGGTTGCATGATGTTAAGGCACTGCCATCTTAATAATTGTTCAGTTGGGATAACTACGCAGGATGGAATTTTACAAAAGAGTTTTTCTGGTCGAGTGGAGCATATTGTTAATTATTTTCGCTTTGTAGCCAATGAACTTAGAGAGATCATGGCATCGCTAGGTGTAAAAACGCTTGATGAGTTGGTTGGCAGGACTGATTTTTTAGAGGTGGAGGAATCGATTGCGCCACCTAAAGCAAGAGGAATTGACTATTCACGCATTCTTTATAAGGCCAAACCGCAAGGTGTCGGTGATTGTCGCGGTGTCGATAATTCAGAAATTCTTGACGATAAACTTTTTAAAAAATGTCATGATGCCCTGACATCCAATCGACCAGTAGTAATTAACGCTAGAATTAATAACACTAATCGTGCGGTTGGTGCAAGGTTGAGCGGTCAGGTTTGTCGTACTTGCGGTGAGGGTGCTTTACTTGAAGATACAATAACTTGCAAGTTCCGTGGGGTTGCTGGGCAAAGTTTTGCTGCATTTCTTGGGAAAGGAATTACTTTTGAATTAGAAGGAATGAGTAACGACTATGTTGGTAAGGGAATTTCCGGTGGAAAGGTTATTATTTATCCTGATCGAAAGGCGCGATTTGCGGCTTGTGATAATATAATAATTGGCAATACTTCATTTTATGGTGCAATTGCTGGAGAAGCGTATATTAACGGTGGTGCTGGGGAGCGTTTTTGTGTTCGAAATTCTGGTTTGTATGGTGTTGTTGAGGGGGTAGGAGATCATGGTTGTGAATACATGACTGGTGGAAGAATCATAGTTCTAGGTGAGACAGGTAAGAATTTTGCTGCTGGAATGAGTGGAGGAATTGCTTATGTTTACGATGAGGGCGGAGATTTTCACTTGCGATGCAATACCGATATGGCCCAGCTGGGAGCGATTAACGAAGAGGATAAGCGTTCAATTTGCTACTTACTATATAATCATTTTAAATACACGCAAAGTTTGAGAGCGAAAGCAATCATTGACGATCTCGATTGTCAATTGAAAAAGATAGTAAAAGTTATTCCAGTTGAATACAAACGCGTTTTAGAGTTGCAAACAGGTGACTTAGCAGTAGGTAAAGGGTAAGTTATGAACAAAGATGTAAAAGCCTTTCTCAAAGTTCAAAGGGCAAAATCGCAGTATCGTCCGATTTGTGAAAGGGTGAAAGACTATAACGATGTTGCAGTTTTGCGCACCAAAGAGAAAACAATAACGCAATCTTCTCGTTGTATGGATTGTGGTACGCCCTTTTGCCATTGGGCATGCCCAGTGGGTAATTATATTCCAGAGTGGAATGATTATTTAACTTCTGGTCAATGGCGCAAGGCTTATCAATTGCTTAGTGCTAGTAATAATTTACCGGAGATTACCGGACGTGTTTGTCCCGGGCTTTGCGAATATGCTTGTGTTTTGGGGGTTAGCAATGATCCAATTACAATTAGAGAAAACGAACTGGGAATAATAGAGTACGCTTTTGAAAGTGATATCGTAAAGCCGCGTGTTTTAGAGGTTCGCACTTTTAAAAAAGTTGCAGTTGTTGGTTCGGGACCAGCAGGATTATCTTGTGCCGATCAATTGAATAAGTGCGGGCATAGTGTAACCGTATTTGAAAGAGATGATCGGATTGGCGGAATATTGCGCTACGGTATTGCGGACTTTAAATTGGAGAAAAAGATTATTGATCGACGAGTATCAATTTATAAAAAGGAAGGCATACTTTTTAAAACGAATACAAAAATTGATTCAAATTATTCAATTCAGAAATTACGCAATGAGTTTGACGCCATTTGCTTTGCTTGTGGGGCGAGAAAACCACGCGATTTAAAGGTGCCGGGTAGAGAACTAGATGGAATACATTTTGCAATGGATTATTTAACTCAAAGTAACCGTTTTGTTGCTGGAGATACTATTTCCGATGATGAACTGATTGATGCTAAAGGTAAAAGAGTGGTTGTTATCGGCGGTGGGGATACCGGTTCGGATTGTGTTGGTATTGCTAACCGCCAAGGCGCGGCTTCTGTGGTTCAGATCGAAGTAATGCCTAAGCCATCAGAAAACAGAGGAAATGATTGTCCGTGGCCCAATTACCCGATGCTGTTAAAAACAACATCTAGTCACCAAGAAGGTGTTATGCGGATGTGGTCGGTATCGAGCGAGGAGTTTGTTGGCCAGGGCAATAGAGTTAAAAAGATTATTTGTTGTGAGGTTGAGTTTGCCTCTGGTGATAAAGGCAAAATGCGAATGAAAAAGGTAGACGATACGCAATTTCAAATTGAGGCTGATTTAGTTATTTTAGCGATTGGTTTTCTTGGTCCGGAAAAAAATAATTTAACCAATAGTTTGCAACTTGATTCTCGTGGTAACGTAGCCACTAATGATAATTTTGAAACGTCAGAAAAAGGAATATTTTGCTGCGGTGATATGCGTCGTGGGCAATCATTAGTAGTTTGGGCAATTTCTGAAGGTCGCCTCGCGGCCGAAGCAATCAACAAATACCTGCATTAACCGGTGTACACCTACGCGGTGTACAGCGGTTGAGTAAAATGACCCCTACCCAAAATCGCAATCTCGTGGTAATATAATGACTTAAAGAAAGGAATTTATGGCAGATCAATGGGATATGTTCGAGATTGATGTATTGCGCCAAATCGGTTCAAGTGCGGCCGAATATGGTAATGTTGCCCTAAGTGAATTATTGGGCAGAGACATAAAGGTTAGCCTTCCTACGGTGGTGCCGTTGGAAACAAAGGATTTTTTGGGCAATGCTAATGATTCCGACATGATTAGTGTCCAGTGTGATATTCTTAAGGGGTTGGAAGGAAAACTTCTCTTAACCTTTGATAATGAGAGCGCGAGACGTTTCATTAGTATTTGTTATCCGCAATATAATGTAGCTAGTGAAAATTCCTTCACTGAGTTAGGGCTTTCTGCCTTGAAAGAAGTTGGCAACGTGGTTATGAGCGCTTATGTTAAGGCTTTAAGCCAATTTCTTAATTCAACCGTTGTGCCATCACCACCGATGCTTTTGAGAGGTTCTTTAGGGGACATTATCGCAAGCGCAAAAGAAAGTGATGAGAAAATATATGTATTGCTTATTGATACAGTTTTTGAAAGAGCACATGAGAAAATTGAAGGCAGAATGGAATTTATGCTTACCCGAAAAGATAAAGATTTGATTCACGAATCTTGCCCGAAGTATTAATCCACAAAAAATAATTGACTTTTAGGCGGGTTTAGTATATCTTCATAGCAAGGGCGGTAACGCTTTTTAAAGACGGTAATTTTATTATGGACAATGGCGTCCCTTTTTTTAGGGGATGTCTTTTTTTTTATGATTTATATGTAACTAATGGAGTAAAGCATGAAAATAGTTTATAAAAAAGTTTTGTCGGATACCAAAGAAGCTAGAATAGTTGAATTAAGGTTTGAGTCTTCAACGATTGCTTCGTCGGTTGAGCCGGGTCAGTTTATTCTTTTGATGGCATCAGCGTGCGGTGAGCGAGTACCGCTTACTGTTGTTGATAGTGATCCAAAAAAAGGAATTCTTACAATAATTTTTCAAGAGATCGGTTACTCTACTAAATTGTTGGGGTCTTTGGAAACAGGAGACCTCTTGTATTCGGTAGTTGGTCCTTTAGGGCATGCTACACCAATTGAAAACTACGGTAAAATTCTAATTGTCGGCGGAGGAGTAGGGATTGCCGAGATCCTGCCGATTGTGCGTGCTTTTAAAGAGGGCGGCAACCACATTACAACTATCCTTGGTGCGAAAACTAAGGACCATATGATTTTACAAGATGAAATTGGGCAATACTCCGATGAGCTCATTTTAACAACTGATGATGGGGGTTTAGGAGAGAAAGGCTTTGTGAGCGGTCCTTTAGCTAAGATTTTAGAAAAAGATAGTGATTTTGGTTTAGTCTATTGCGTTGGTCCGGTACCAATGATGAAGGTCGTATCAAACGTTACCAAGCCCTATAATATAAAAACAATTGTTTGCTTAAATGCAATTATGCTTGATGGAACCGGGATGTGTGGCTCATGCAGATTGACCGAAGATGGTAAAATTAAGTTTTGCTGCGTTGACGGTCCGGATTTTGATGGTCATTTGGTTGATTTTGATGAGTTGATGCAAAGGCAGAAACGTTTTCTTAAAGAGGAAGCGCAAGCTCTCAGAAAGCTACATGAATGCAAACTGAAAGCGCAAATAAAGGAATAACAATATGAAAGAAAAAGGACATATTACTAAAATATCTTTGGATGAGAGAAAGACAACTTTTAAGGAAGTATCTTGCGGGTTTACCGAAAGTGAAGCAATTAAGGAAGCGCGGCGTTGTCTTGGTTGTAAAGCTGCTCCTTGCAGTAAAGGTTGTCCGGCTGATATTGATGTTCGTGCGTTTATCGGTTTGATAGCCGAGAAGGATTATCAAGGTGCAATTGATAAAATAAAAGAAAACAACGCACTGCCGGGAGTATGTGGCAGAGTCTGCCCACAGGAAGAGCAGTGTCAATTAACCTGCATTTTAAATAAAAAGGGTGATCCAATTCAGATTGGTTATTTAGAAAGATTTGCTGCTGATTGGGAACTAGAGCAGACCATAGACCAGAGACCAGAGACCAAAGACAATAAACCGAAGACCGAGGACCAGAAATTCAAAATTGCGGTAGTTGGCGCAGGACCGGCAGGAATTGCCTGTGCTGCTGATTTAGTTAAACAGGGCTACGATGTGCATCTTTTTGAAGCATTGCATAAACCCGGTGGAGTTTTGGTTTATGGTATTCCTGAGTTTCGCCTACCAAAGAATATCGTTGATAAAGAAATGGAGTATGTCCAGAGTTTAGGCGTTAAATATCACCCTAATTTTATTGTTGGTCGCACTAAAACAATTGATGGTCTGCGCAGTGAAGGTTTTCGTGCGTTTTTTATTGGTGTTGGTGCGGGATTGCCGAGATTTTTAAATATACCGGGTGAGAACCTTAATGGTGTTTATTCTGCCAATGAGTTTTTAACTCGTGTTAATCTAATGAAGGCGTATCGTTTTCCTGAATATGATACACCGATAAGCATCGGTAAAAGAGTTGGTGTTTTTGGCGGAGGCAACGTTGCTTTTGACTGTGTTCGTTGCGCCTTGCGTTTAGGGGCGAAGCATGTGAGTATTGTTTATCGCCGAACAAGAGATGAGATGCCTGCGCGCAATGAAGAGATTGAAAACGCTGAAGAAGAGGGAATTGATTTCGAGATTCTAGTTGCGCCTAAGGAAGTTTTATCTGATGACCAAGGCAATGTGAAAGGCGTGGTCTGTATCAAAAATGAATTAGGTGAACCGGATTCTTCCGGCAGGCGTCGACCGGTACCGATTGAGGGTTCTGAATTTGTTTTGGATATCGATACTGTAATCGTTGCCGTAGGAACATCAGCTAATCCGCTTCTGATTTCAACAGTTAAGGGGTTAGAATTAAACAAATGGGGCTACATTGCTACTGATGAGAAATGTCAGACTTCAGCATCGGACATTTTTGCTGGCGGCGATATTGTTAGTGGTTCAGCCACAGTTATTAGTGCTATCCAGCAAGCAAAATTAGCTGCGAAATCCATAAAGGAATATCTACAATCGGCTAGTTGACATATCCAATACATGTAGGACAATATTGAGTAATATGATAAAGTTCCAAATTACAAATTCCAAACTACAAACAATAAACAAACATCAAATGATCAAAATCGGTTTGGATATTAGATATTGTAATTTTGGTATTGTTTGTAATTTGTAAATTGTATATTGTGATTTGTCTATCGTGAGGAGAAAAACAAATGTCTAAAGAATTAATTGAAAAAGCCAAGAATCATTTTGCAAGTATAGTTGAGGCTCAACTTACGCGCATTGAAGAGATGAAAAAAGACTGCCAATGGACCGACTACACCACTCTTAATCCAATTATTATTGGTCTTTGTTGGGGTGATGGAATTGGACCAATTATTTCTAAGCACGCCCAAACTGTTTTAGAGCACGTTTTAAAAGATAAAGTAGCTAGCGGCAAGGTAGTTTTTCGTGACATTAAGGGATTAACAATTGAGAATCGCGCCGAGTGTAAAAAAGCTATCCCCGATGATGTTTTGAAAGAAATAAAAGCGTGTCATGTCACCTTAAAGGGGCCGACCACGACTCCTCAGGCAGGCGACCAGTGGCCAAACATTGAAAGCGCAAATGTTGCGATGCGTCGTTATCTTGATTTATTTGCTAATGTTCGGCCGGTAAGAATACCCCAAGACAATATTGATTGGTGCTTTTTTCGTGAGAATACAGAAGGGGCGTATGTGCTTGGCTCGAGTGGAGTCGATGTAAGCAACGATTTAAGTATCGATTTTAAAGTTATAACCGAACAAGGTGCCGAGCGGATTATTCGCATGGCTTTTGAATATGCGAAGAAAAACAATATTGGTCGCGTAACTGTGGTTACCAAGTCTAATGTTGTAAAAACTACTGATGGGCGTTTTTCAAAAGTGGCTTTTAAAATTGCTAAAGAATATCCGTCAATTAAAGTGGATGAGTGGTACATTGACATTATGACTGCTAAGCTTATTGATCCCGCTCGACGCAGTGATTTTAAAGTTTTTGTGTTACCTAATTTATATGGCGATATTTTAACTGACGAGGCTGCCCAGCTTCAAGGTGGCGTAGGAACTGCTGGTAGTGCCAACATTGGGAAAAAATGGGCAATGTTTGAGGCAATTCACGGAAGTGCGCCGCGTATGGTTATCGAAGGGCGCGATAAATTTGCCGATCCGTGCTCGATGATCAGGGCAAGCGCAATGCTCCTGAAGCATATTGGCTTTACCCAAGAAGGCAAAAAAGTTGAAATGGCGCTTGAGGTATGCGGCCAATACGAGAAGAAAATGTGCATTACCGGGCGCGATACCGGCGTAACCGGCGAAGAATACACTAAATATGTACTAGGTTGGATCGACAATCCTAATCTCGAAACCCGCTGGAAAGAAGAATCCAAACTTTAAACCAGAAGAATAGGTAAGCTAATAAGTTAATTCTGCCCCCTAAATTTTAGGGGGCATTCTATCCGGATAATCTGCTCTTCTCAACGAATATTTCACAAAAAAATTGGTAAATTGGCTTGCTTTTCTTGAAATAATGTGTTACACATGTATAAGATGCGTGTGAAAGCGCTTACATTCGTTCTTTAATCATTAGATTTTGCTGACGTAGAATTAGGGGAGGTTCTCGAAAAAAGCGAGGTAAAACCTGCGTTTGCAGTCGTACGTTTCACGTCGTACGTCGTAAGTATTTTTGCTTAACAAGAAGATGTTAAAGCGAAT
>JAAEQW010000310.1 GCA_024231025.1 Candidatus Omnitrophota bacterium | reverse complement strand
CCTTAAAAATGCCCATTCCAAGATTTTCGTATAACCGCCTACCTACCACGCAGTTCTTATTATTTATAACTACTTCCAAAAAAGCTCTAAGACATCAAAAGTCTCACAACATTACCATTTTTTTGAAATTATCACATAACTGTTTATTACTAATGAAGACTAAATTGAAAAGTTTTAATCCTCTTAAATTTCCAAGATTTTCGTGACACCGCCTATCTACCACACAATTCATATTATTTATAACCACTTCCTAAAAAACAACTGCAAAAAATAAAAAACATCTGAAATTTGGGGAATGAGGATCACCCCCACCCCTCTTACTGAGATAATACCGATTAAAGCTGTATTTGTATCACCCAAAAGCTACATACCGTATTCTCTCGATTAGTACGCCACTCTCGAATTGTGCGCCACTTGAATAGTACGCCATGTAGAAGGGCCCACGAAATAATAGTATGCCACTCTCGGATGGTACGCCATGTAGCACTCATCGCTTGACGTCACATTATTTGAATCAGCGTTCTGCACTGTTTATTGCTTCTCAATTCAATAAAGCAATTACCTGGT